>NZ_JBHVQT010000009.1:0-391373 GCF_042886315.1 Streptomyces sp. NPDC058001 | reverse complement strand
CTCCGCCGCGACGGCGGGACGTGGGACGGCGTATTCCGGCGGTGCCGAGCCCACTCGGGTGGTTTCGGTGTGGCCTCGGCGTCAGCCGGGTGTTTTTCGGCGGTGCAGAGCCGCCCCGGGTCGGTTTCGGTGTGGCCCCGGCGGCAGCGGGGCCTTTCTCCGCCGCGACGGTGGGGCGTGGGACGGCGCATTCCGGCGGTGCCAAGCCGTCCCGGGGTTGGTTGGTGTGGTCCCGGCGGCGGCTGGGCCTTTCTCCGCCGCGACGGCGGGACGTGGGACGGCGTATTCCGGCGGTGCCGAGCCCACTCGGGTGGTTTCGGTGTGGCCTCGGCGTCAGCCGGGTGTTTCTCGGTGGTGCCAAGCCGCCCCGGGGTTGGTTCGGTGGTGGTCCCGGCGGCGGCTGGGCCTTTCTCCGCCGCGACGGCGGGACGTGGGACGGCGCATTCCGGTGGTGCCACGCCCGCCCGGGTGGTTTCGGTGTGGCCTCGGCAGCGGCCGGGATTTCTCCGTCGGGGCGGCGGGAAAAGGGACCGCGCAGCCCGGCCGGCAAGGCCAATGCACCCGCAGGGGGAACCGCCGGCACAAGCCCCGGTCACCCGCCGGGACGGCACCCGGCTTTCCGCTGTCAGACCAAGATGGCAACCTTGGACCCGTGACCGAGATTGACGCAAAGATCGATGCTCTCGTCCCCGCCTGGCTCACCGTCCCCGACATCGCCGAACAGATCGGCGTCGAGGTGACGCGCGTCCGGCAGCTGGTCAAGGAGGGCCAGCTGATCGCGGTGCGCCGTGGCGAGAACAGGGCGCTGCATGTGCCCGCCGCCTTCATTGACGGCGACAAGGTCGTCAAGGGCCTCAGCGGCACCCTGACGCTCCTGCGGGACGACGGCTTCAGCGACGAAGAAATGCTGGAGTGGCTTTTCACCCCGGACCCGAGCCTGCCCGGCACCCCCGCGCAGGCGCTCAGTGAGAATCGCGGCACGGAGGTGAAGCGCCGCGCCCAGGCGCTCGCCGTCTGAGCACTCAGAGCAGTCCCGGTGGTCCGGGCACAGGTAGCCCGGACCGCTGAACAGCACAACCGCACGCGTACGGACCTCGGACCACGGCCCTGGCGGCAGCGGCCCGGGTCCGTACGCCACCGACCACACGCCCAGGGGGGCCTTCGCCATGCCCAACCGTCTCGACGACGCCCGGCTCTACCTCTGCACGGACGCCCGCACCACGCGCGGCGACCTCCCGGAGTTCCTGGACGCGGTCCTGGCCCAGGGCGTCGACGTGGTGCAACTGCGCGACAAAGGCATGGAGGCGGCCGAGGAACTGGAGCACCTCCAGGTCGTCGCCGACGCCTGCCGGCGCCACGGCACCCTCCTCGCCGTCAACGACCGCGCGGACATCGCCCACGCCATAGGCGCCGACGTCCTGCACCTCGGCCAGGGCGACCTCCCCGTCCCGGCGGCCCGCGCGATCCTCGGCGACGGCATCCTCGTCGGCCGCTCCACCCACGCCCCCGCCGAGGCGGACGCCGCCGCGGCCCAGGACGGCGTGGACTACTTCTGTACGGGCCCCTGCTGGCCCACCCCCACCAAGCCGGGCCGGCACGCCCCGGGCCTCGACCTCGTACGCCACACGGCGTCCCTGGGCACCGACCGCCCCTGGTTCGCCATCGGCGGCATCGACCTCGGCAACCTCGACCAGGTGCTCGACGCGGGCGCCCGCCGGGTCGTCGTCGTACGGGCGATCACCGAGGCGGACGACCCGGGAGCCGCGGCGGCGGAGTTCGCCAAGCGCCTGCGCGCGGCCGTCTGACCCCCGGCCCGCACTCACGCCCGCTGTCCAGCGGGTGTCCGAGGCGTGGACAACAGTCCGGCATTCGCGACAAAAGGCATGCGCCCGGTTGGGGGACTCACGCCACCTGGCTAACCTGCCGGTATGGCCCTTGGCACAGCTTCCACCAGGACGGATCGAGCCCCCACGGTGCGCGACATGCTCGCGTCGGGCAAAACCACGTACTCCTTCGAGTTCTGGGCGCCCAAGACCCCGAAGGGCGAGCGCAACCTGTGGAACGCGCTGCGCAGGGTCGAGGCCGTCGCCCCGAGCTTCGTCTCCGTGACGTACGGCGCGGGCGGCTCCACGCGCGCGGGGACCGTGAAAGCCACCGAGCGGATCGTCGAGGACTCGACGCTGACCCCGGTCGCCCACCTCACCGCCGTGAACCACTCCCTCGCCGAACTGCGCAACATCATCGGCCAGTACGCCGACGCGGGCATCCGTAACATGCTCGCCGTCCGCGGCGACCCGCCCGGCGACCCGATGGGCGACTGGATCCCGCACCCCGAGGGCCTGACGTACGCGGCCGAACTGGTCCGGCTCATCAAGGAGTCCGGCGACTTCTGCGTGGGCGTCGCGGCCTTCCCCGAGACCCATCCGCGCTCGGCGGACACGGAGTCCGACGTACGGCACTTCGTGGACAAGTGCCGCGCGGGCGCCGACTACGCGATCACGCAGATGTTCTTCCACCCCGAGTCGTATCTCCGGCTCCGCGACCATGTCACCGGGGCGGGCTGCGCGACCCCGATCATCCCCGAGGTCATGCCCGTGACCAGCGTGAAGCAGTTGGAACGGCTGGCCCAACTCAGCAACGCCACCTTCCCCGCCGGGCTGAAAGAGCGGATCCTCACGGCGCGGGACGATCCGGCCGCTGTACGCTCCATTGGCATCGAGTTCGCGACCGAGTTCTGCGCGAGGCTGCTGGACGAAGGTGTCCCCGGGTTGCACTTCATCACGCTCAACAACTCGACGGCGACACTGGAGATCTACGAGAATCTGGGGCTGCATCACCCGCAGGTCTAGACCGGCCGTACGCGGTGGGGCACCGACCGCAGGAGAGGGGCGTACATGGGCTGGATGGTCCTGTACATCGCGTTCGGCATCGTCGCCTTGTGGCTGCTCGGTGAGGTGCTGCTCCAGTACAAGGCACGGCTGCGCTGGCGCGCGCTCGCCTTCTGCGGCTTCCTCGGGGTCGTCCTCGGGGTCCTGATCCCCTCGATCGTGGTGATCGCGCTGGGCGCCATAGCCTTCGCCGTGGGGCAGACGTACGTCACGCTGTCGTTCCGCCGCGGCTTCTCCACCGGCTGGGCCATCGGCGGCCGGCCGGGCGGCAGCAAGCGCCGCAGGACCGGCTCGCGCGGGCGCCAGGAGCCCACCCTTGAGGTGTCGGACCTGGAACCCGCCGACGGCTACTACGCCCCGGGCGAGCAGCACGCAGACGGCACCCACGCCGACGACGGCGCCTACGCGCGCGACACCACCGCTTACCCCGGTGACACCGCCTACGCCGACGACGACGTGTTCCGCAACGACCGCGACCCCAGCTACGCCGCCGAAGCCGCCACCCACGCCGGAGCGGCGGCCTACGGGTACGACCAGTTCGGCGCCGGACCGGCCTCCACGGTCTACGAGCCGGAGCCACTGCCCGACGACACCGGCCAGTACGGCGTGTACAGCGACACGGCCTACGCGGCAGCCGCCGCCCAGGGCCAGGGCGGCACCCCGGACCCCACCCAGAACCAGGGCACCCCGGACTACGGCTACGACTCCTACGCCGGATACGACCAGCAGCAGGGCTACGACCAGGACGCACATCAGTACGCGGCCTACTCCGACCCGTACATCGGCACGCAGGGCTACGACGGGCAGGCATACGACCCGTACGCCCAACAGGCGTACCCCCAGGACGCCTACGCGCCCGGTGGCTACGGCGAGACCCCGCCCGGTGGCGTCTGGGTCCCGCAACAGCGAGGCGTCGAGGGCCAGTCCGACCCGTACGGCGGCGAACTCCCGCCCGAGCAGCCGTATCCGTACCAGAACGACGGCTATCCGGCCGCCGACCCGGGCGCCGGGTACGACGGGCAGCAGCAGTACCGGTACTGACTCCCGTCTCCCCGCGCTCAGCGTGAGCCGCGGAACTCCGGTCCCTCCACGACGAGTCCGGCCACCAGCGTGCCCGACATGCCCGCGTGCGGCAGCCCGCCGCCCGGGTGCGACCAGCCGCCGACCGTGAACAGGCCCGGCAGGGACGTGCTGTTCGACGGGTGCAGCAGCCGGCCCCCGGCCGCCGCCAGGGCGGGCGCGGGAACCGCCCCTCCCGGCGCGCCCGTGGCCGCCTCGATGTCCGCCGGGGTCCGTACCTCGCGCCAGAGCAGCCGCTCACGCAGCCCCGGTATCGCCCGCTCGGCGGCCTCGATCATGCGGTCGGCCTGCCGGTCGTGGTCGGCGGGCGGACCGTCGGCGCGGTGGGACGGGACCGTCGTCGTCAGGGTGACCGCCTCGTGCTCCGCGTCCGGGACGCCCGCGGGGTCGCCGGGACGCAGCACCGTGACCGTGGGACGCTCCGGGGGGCCCGGGGCGGTCCCGAAGACGGCGTCCAACTCGGCGTCGCGGTCCGCCGCGTGGACCACCGTGCGGTGCGGGGTGCCGTCAGGGCGGGCGCCGCGCAGCGCCAGCAGGACGATCAGCCGGCTCGGCATCCCCGACCGGGGCGCCATGCCGTCCCCCGCGCGCGGGTCCGTACCCGGCAGCATCGCGGCGAGGGGACCGGGCGCGACGCCCGCCACCACGAAGTCGGCCTCCTCGACGGTGCCTTCGGCGCACTCCACGCCCGCCGCGCGCCCGTCCTTCTCGACGATCCGCGTCACCTCCGCGCCGAAGCGGAACTCGACCCCGCGCGCGAGGCACCGCTCGTACACGGCACGCGCGAGGGAGCGCGTCCCGCCGCGCACCGCCCACACGCCGAACGTCTGCTCCAGATACGGCAGCACCGCCGCGCTCGGCGGTGCCGTGCGCGGGTCGAGGCCCCACACCAGCGCGTACTGCTCCAGGAGCGCCCGCAGGCCGGGGTCGGCTTCCAACTCCAGCTCGGCGACCTCACTCAGCGTGGCCGCCACCCGGTCCTTGCGCAGCAGTCTGCGGTACGGCACCGCCGGATAGGGCTCACGGTCGGCCAGCACCTGCCAGTTCGGCCACAGGGGCTCTTCGAGGAGCGGCCGGCGTGAGCGGTCCCACGCCTCCCGCGCGCGGTTCATGAAACCGGCCCACAGCGCGCCCCTGCCCGCGCCGAGCGCCGCGTCCAGGGCCTCGCCGACGCCCGCGCGCGACGCGTTCGGCAAGGAGACCTCGGTGCCGTTCGCGAAGACATGGCGCACCGCGGGCTCCACCTGGGACAGCTCGACGCGGCTCTCCAGAGGCTCCTTGCCGGTCTTGAGGAACAGGTCCCGGTAGACGGCGGGCAGGAGCAGCAGCCCCGGTCCCGTGTCGAACGCGAAACCGTCCCGCTCGACGGCGGCCACCGCCCCGCCGTACGTCTCCGCGCGCTCGAACACCACCACCCGGTGGCCCGCGACGGCCAGCCGGGCGGCGGTCGCCAGGGCGCCCATCCCCGCGCCGATCACCACGATCCGTGCCATGTCAGGACTCTATCGGCCACCACTGACAACCCCGCCGGGAGCCCGTTCCGAGCCGGCCCCGCGGCCTACCAGCGGCGCACGGGGCCCGGTTCGCCGGGTGGCGCACCAGCCCCGGGCGGTGCTCCGAGTGGCCCTCGGCGGCGCTCCTCGCGGCGCTGTGCGCGCCGCCGCAGGAACCGTCTGATCCGCGAGATCAGGAACACCGTGAGGACCAGGCCCAGGAGCAGCAGCACGCCCGCGATGACCGCCGCGGTCCGCGGATAGAACATCGCGAACGTCACGAGTCCGCCGACACCCAGGTCCTCCGCGGTGCTCACGATGAAGTTGCTGAACGGCTCGGGCGAGGAGTTGATCGCCATCCGCGTACCGGACTTGACGGCGTGACTGGCCAGCGCCGTCGACCCCCCGATGGCGCCCGCCGCGATGTCCGGGAGCGAACCGCTCTGCCCCGCCAGGAGCGCCGCCACGACGGCCCCCGACACCGGACGGATCACCGTGTGGACGGTGTCCCAGACCGAGTCCACATAAGGGATCTTGTCCGCGACGGCCTCGCACAGGAAGAGCACCCCGGCGGCGATCAGTACCGGAGTGCTCTGGAGCGAAGCGGGCACCTCGTCGGTGACACCGGTCGCGCCGAATATGCCGAGCAGCAGGACCACCGCGTACGCGTTGATCCCGCTCGCCCAGCCGCTGGTGAAGACCAGGGGGAGTACGGACACGGACGCGATCGTAACCAGTAGGCGACGTCGCGTCCTGAGGTTGCGTGCGCAGGTCTGAGTATCCGTACCTAGTACGGGAGATGAGTACGGACGCGGATGGGGTCCGACCTGCGCGGAAGGAAGAGTGGTGTCACGGAAGGGGCGTCCCGCCGGTACCGCGGACACGGGGCTGCGGAACGGCGCGGGCGCCCTTGGCCGACTCGTCCCGGTGACCACGGGAGCGAGGACCGATGGGCCCGAAGTAAGGACCGTACGGGCCCGACGGGGGAACGAAACGGGGGATACGCCGGTCCGGTGCGGTCTCAGAGGGATGAGACCGCGCCGGACCGGCGCCGTCCGGCCCGCACCGCCCCTGCCCGCTGTCAGCCCTTTCCGGTCACGCGCCCCTGCAACAGCCGTGACAGCGTGGCGTGGACGTCGTCGAGGGAGCGCTCCGGCTGGAACGCCTGCCGGTCCAGGGCGGCGACCAGCACCATGCCGACCAGCGCGGCGGCCGTCAGCGGGATGTCGACCTCCTCGCTCACCTCACCGTTCGCGACACCTTCGCGCAGTACGCCCTCCACGACCGCGAGGACCTCTTGGCGCACCACCATGAGGGTGGACTGCCAGGCCCTGTTGGTGCGCCACAACTCGGCGACGTACAACTGCGTGAAGGCCGGAGAGCGGTCGATGAAGGCGAGTCCCGCGCGGATCATCGCGTCCAGCGCGTCGGCCGTGCCGCCGCCCTCGCGCGCGGTGCGCTCGGCGGCGTCGCGCAGCGAGGCCGTGAGCAGGCCGACGCCGTGCCGCAGCAGGTCCTCGAAGAGGACGGACTTGCTGGCGAAGTTGTAGTAGACCGTGCCTTTCGCGACCCCGGCCCGTTCGGCGATCTCGTCCACCGTCGTGGCCGAGAAGCCCTGCTCGGCGATGAGCGTGACGGCCGCGTCGTACAGCTTCTGCCGGGTCGCCCGACGGCGGGTGCTGCTGCTGTCCATGGCCCCGATTCTCCCAGGCTTGGCTGTCTCGAATGTGCGATCGAAACAAAACCGCAGGTCAGGCCGCGTTGTCAGTGGCGTCGTTCACGATGGACACATACGGCCACCACGCCGTGACACAGACGACAGGAGGTTCGTCATGGCCAGCTCTTCCGCAGCCGCCGCCCACCGGCGCCGCGCCGGCGGCCCTGCCCCCTCACTGACCGGCCCGCCGAGCGATGTGCACCCCGTGCTCCGCCGGGCCACGGCACCGCCCGCCGCCCTCGATCTGCTCGCCCAGGCCCGCGCGGGCCTGGAGGAGGCGAGCCTGCTCGAAACGTCGAACGAGCGCTATGCGACCGCCCACCTCGCCGCCCTGCGCACCGCCGCGGCCGTGCTCGCGGCCCGGGGCCGCCCGGCACCCACCGAGCGACGGCGCGCCAGAATCCGGAGCGCCTGGGAAGTGCTCCCCGAGATAGCCCCCGAACTCACCGAGTGGAGCGCCCTGTTCGCCTCCGGAGCGAGCCGCCGCGCCCGCGCCGAGGCGGGCATCCGGGGCGCGGCGACCACGCGCGACGCCGACGATCTGCTGCGCGATGTCGCGATGTTCGTGCGCCTGGTCGAGCGGATGCTCGTCCTCCAGCCGGTGCTGCCCCAGCCACGCGCCGATGACGGGCCACCGGGGACGCCGACGGCGGAGGGAGGTCCGGGGGCGGCCTGAGGGCCGGACACCAGAGGGACGGAGCGCGGGGCAGCCGGTCCGAGGCCATAGGGTGGGAAAGCCTGAACCTCCCCGTCCGCCCCGGATCATCCGCCGGACGACGGAGGACGCCCATCGCTCCGCCCCACGACAGGCGGTGCCGCGCCGAGGAGTCAACTGCCGTGTCGGACCCGATGCGCCCCCGCGCTTCTCTCCGAACCGCCGTGGTCTGGGACGTTCTCAAGGACGCCCTCGACCGCCGGGTCAAGACCACGGGACGCGACGCGCTCGACGTCCTCGACACGGGCGGCGGCAGCGGCAACTTCGCCGTGCCCGTCGCCCGGCTCGGCCACCGCGTCACGGTGGTCGACCCCAGCCCGAACGCGCTGTTCGCACTGGAGCGCCGGACCGCCGAGGCCGGCGTCGCCGACCGGGTCACCGGCGTCCAGGGCGACGCGCTCGGCCTGTTCGACGTGGTCGAGCGCGAGGGGTACGACGCGGTGCTCTGCCACGGCGTCCTGGAGTACGTGGACGACCCGGCCGAAGGCGTCCGCAACGCCATCGGCGCGCTCCGCCCGTCCGGCGTCCTCAGCCTGCTCGCCGCGGGCCTGGGCGGCGCCGTCCTCGCGCGGGCCCTCGCCGGCCACTTCAAGGAGGCCCAGCGGGCGCTGACCGACCCCGACGGGCGCTGGGGCGACGGCGACCCGGTACCCCGGCGCTTCACCACCGAGCAGTTGACCGGTCTTGTCGAGGCCGCCGGTGTCCGCGTCGACGCCGTGCACGGCGTACGGGTCTTCGCCGATCTGGTCCCCGGAGTCCTCGTGGACACCGAACCGGGCGCGCTCGAAGCCCTGCTGAAACTGGAAGCAGCGGCGGCGGAACAGCCCGCCTTCCACTCCGTGGCGACGCAACTCCACGTGCTCGGCGAGAAGCGTGGAACGGCCGAGGCGTGAGTCGACACCCGGGGCGTCCCGGGAGTCAGCCGCTGATCAGGGGCGCAGCGGCACATGGAGTACGCCACAGGCGTCCCGATCGGGCGCCACTCGCCGTATGATCGAGGGGGAAGGTTCGGCATGACGGACGGCCCGCCGGGGAATGGACGCCTCAGCGAGCTGGAGCGCCATGGCGGGTTCTGACTGGCGAATTGGCGTAGAGGGGCGGGTTTCACGGGGGCGATTCCCTGCCTATCCTGAAGGGAACCCCCCGGTCGCCCCGGCGACTGCACGATGAGGAGGACTCCGTGCCGCTCTCGGAGCACGAGCAGCGAATGCTCGAGCAAATGGAGCGAGCGCTGTACGCCGAAGATCCCAAGTTCGCGACAGCGCTTGAGGGAAGCGGGCTGCGTACGTACACCCGGCGACGGGTATACCAGGCGGTCGCAGGCTTCCTGGTGGGTATCGCGCTCCTCATGGCCGGAATGGTCGCCCAGCAGATCTGGGTCAGCGTGGTGGGATTCCTCGTCATGCTGGGCTGCGCGGTACTTGCCGTCACCGGTTGGCGTAAGGCCCCGAAACCAGGTGAGCAGCCCAGTGCCGGTGCGGCGCCGGGTGCTCCGCCGTCACCCCGGCGTCAGAGCCGGCAGCGCAAGGGGATGATGGACCGGATCGAACAGCGCTGGCAGCGACGGCGTGACGACCAGGGTGGCCATCAGTAGCCCCCGTAGCCCTACTCGCGTGGGGCCATCCAAAACCGAAGCTGTGTGAGGGGCGACCGAGAACGGTCGCCCCTCTCTCATGCCCTCCGGACGACAAGATCCGCTGCGCGGGGCCCAGGCGCGGCGGAGACCATACCCCTGCGCGGTACCCCCGGCTCCGGCCCGGCACCGAGAACACCCCTGCGGGGTACCCACCAGGAGCACCCCGCGCTTGGGCACCGTACGTGCCCTGCCGGTGTCGGACCGTTACCCCGTGTGGCTGGGGTTTTCCTTTCCGGGGCGGTGGGGCCAGGACCGGGCGGTTCGGATACGGAGGGATGTCAGGCGGTCCGATGCGGCCCACAGGACGCGGACCGTCGAGCGGGGGACGAACAGGGCGCGTAGGCGCGTGCCGCGGCTCACCGACGCGCTCAGGGCCGCCCGTACCCGACGTACGTCCTCCGCCGACCCCGGCACCGGTTGCGGCGCCGGTGCGTACAGGGCTTGCTCCACCGCCGCTGCGAGGCGCTGCACGGACTCCGCCGCCGCCGGGTCGAGCGGGCCGAGGCGGATGATCCGGGCGGCTGTCCCGCGCGGTGTCAGTGAGTCGTCGGGAACGATGCCGAAGTCCCAGGCGGTGTCGGTGAGTTCGAGCCAGGCCGCCAGTGTTCTCGCCGTCGCGTCCGCCTGCGTACGACCCGATGAGCCGAGCCGTACGGACCGCGTGCGCATCCGCGACAGCATCGGCAGCAGCGGCAGCCCAACGGCCAGGACCACACCGAGCGCGATCAGGAAGATCGTCTTCAGCGGAGGGCCGCCGCTCCCGGAGCTGTCCTCGGCGGAGGGGGCCGTACTGGCACAGCCGTCCAGCTTCTTCTGCTGCGCCGTGCAGCTCTCGGACTGCGAGGGCGCGGCGGACGGTGCGGTGCTCGCCGACTGCGAGGGCGCCGCCGGATCGCTGGGCGTACCGGCCGGGGTGTCCGCCCGGGTGTAGTCGGGCACCGTGCCCCGGTTCGGCGTCGGCTCGAAACGGGTCCAGCCCACACCCTCGAAGTACAGTTCCGGCCACGCGTGCGCGTCCTTGAGGCCCACCGACATTGTGCCGTCGGCCTGCGGGGTGCCCGGCGTGAAACCGACCGCTACGCGCGCGGGTATCCCCAGCGTCCGCGCCATCGCCGCCATCGAGAACGAGAAGTGGACGCAGAAGCCCTCCTTCTGCTCCAGGAACCGGGCGATCGCCGCCGAGCCACTGCCCGCCGAGACCTCCGTGTTGTACGTGAAGCCGCCGTTCATGGCGAAGTAGTCCTGGAGCTTCACCGCGCGCTCGTAGTCGTTCGCGGAGCCCGCCGTCACCTTGAGGGCCGTCTCCGAGACGACCGGCGGCAGCGACGCCGGCACCTTCGTGAACTCGCGCGCGAAGTCCCGTGACGGCGCGGGCGCGTTCGCCAGTTGGTCGGCGGTCGGCTGCACGATCAGGCTGGTCACCTGGTAGTTCGCGCCCCGCGTCGTCTGGCCGTGGTCACCGACGAGGGTGCGGCCGACCGGCTCGTACCGCCAGCGGCCGTCGATGCGGACCTGGCTCGCCGGATAGGGCATCGGCAGCCAGTCCTGGGCGTACCAGTCGGCCGCCGAGATCCGGGTCGTGACCTCGGTACGGCGTACGTCGCCGCCGAGCCCGGGGGGCGCCGGCAGGGACGAGGGCACATCGCTGATGCGCCGCACGGACGGCTTCCAGGCGGTGCCGTCGAACTCGTCGAGCGAGACGATCCGCAGATACAGGTCCTGCTTCTCCTCGGAGTCCGTGTCGTACGACATGACCTCGCGGTCCTCGGGCTGGTTCAGGCTGTTCTGGAGCGACACCAGCGGGTTCACCGCTGAGATGGTGCCGCCGCCCCCGGGGCCGGTGCCCGCGCCGCCGCCCGTCCCGCCCAGGAGTCCGCCGTCCAGCGCGGGCAGCGCCATCGGCACCACGACCGCGATGCCCAGCGCGAGCGCGCCGATCCGGCGGCCCGTACGCACCGGAGCGACCGCCCCGCCGCCCGAGGTGTCCAGGCCGCCCGCGACGCTGCCGGGACGGCGTGGTGTGCCGCCGAAGACCCGCCCCCACTGCGCGAGCCGGTCCCGGCCCTCCGCGAGGAGCAGCAGCAGATACCCGGCCGCCGCGAACAGGAACCAGAGCCAGCCCCAGCCGCCCTCGCCGAGTCCCGCGGCCACCGAGTACAGCGCGAGCAGCGGAAGTCCCGCAGGGGCCGCGCTGCGGAACGTCACCGCGAGCGCGTCGACCGCGAGACCGATCACCACGACGCCGCCCACCAGCATCAGCCGGATCCCGGGGGACAGCGGCGCCGGTATCGCGTACCGGCCCACGTCGTCCCCGCCGGCCTGGAGCAACTCGCCCATCCGCCGCACCGCGTCGGGGCCCGGGATCAATCCGGCGACGGCCTGCTCGCGCGCGAAGACCAGCGTCAGCAGCAGCAGCGTCACCAGGGCCTGCACGGCCACCGTCAGCGGCCGGGCCACCGGCACCCGCCGCGCGGCTGCGCCCACCGCGGTCTGGATCGCCAGCAGGATCGCCGCCTGGAGGAACCAGGTCGCCGGATCGACCAGCGGCAGCAGCGCGGTAGCCGCGAGCAGCGTCGCCGCCGCCGAGCACAGCGCGAGCCGTGCGCGCCCACTCATGACCAACCCCCTGTCGTCCCCGCCGACGGCGTCGGGCCCGCGGTGATGCGTTCCCGGTCCGCCTGCTCCCACAGCGCGGCGACCGACCTGCCCGGTGGCGCGGCGACCGCGGTCCAGCCCGCCTCACGCAGCATCCGCAGCCGCTCCTCGCACCGCTGGATCGGCGCGCCGCCGTCCGCACCGCGTGCCCAGGCCGCGCTGTCGAGCACGAACGCGATGGCGGCGCCGCTGCGTTGGCGCATCTTGGCGACCATGGTGGCCTGTTCCTCGTCCAGGTCGCCCAGGAAGGCGACCAACAGCCCTTCGTGTCCGCCGCGCAGCACGTCGTACGCGCGCGAGAGGCCCGCGCCGTCGGAGTGGTCGACGACGGCGAGCGTGTCCATCATGATTCCGGCCGAGTCCGCCGACCCCTGGCTCGTCCCGGCGAATCCGTCGGAACCCTCACCCGGCACGGAGGTGCCGGTGTCCGTCAACAGCCGTACCGAAAAGCCTCGTTCGATCATGTGCACCAGGACGGACGCCGTACCCGATACCGCCCATTCGAAAGCCGAGTCGGGACCCGCGCCGTGGAACGCGAGGTACCGGGTGTCCAGGAGCACCGTGCACCGCGCGCGTTGCGGCTGTTCCTCGCGGCGCACCATCAACTCGCCGTAGCGCGCGGTCGAGCGCCAGTGGACGCGGCGCAGATCGTCGCCGTAGCGGTACCCGCGCGGGATGACGTCGTCCTCGCCGGCGAGCGCGAGGGAGCGCTGACGGCCGTCGCCGTACCCCTTCGCCTCGCCGGTCAGTCGTACCGACGGCAGCGGTTCCACGCGCGGGATGACCGTCAGCGTGTCGTACGTCGAGAAGGAGCGGGTCAGTTCGCACATGCCGAACGGGTCGTTCAGCCGCAGTTGCAGCGGGCCCAGGGGGTATCGGCCGCGCAGATCGGAGCGCACACGGTACGACACCTCGCGGCGCCCGCCGGCCTCCACCCGGTCCAGGACGAACCGGGGGCGCGGTCCCAGTACGTACGGCACCCGGTCCTGGAGCATCAGCAGGCCCGTGGGCAGCCGCGAGACGTTGTCCATACGCAGATGGACGCGGGCCTCGGAGCCGGCGGGCACCCGCGCGGGCGCCAGCCGGCGGCTGCCCGCAACGCGGTAGCGGGTGCGGTACAGGACGGCCGCGCAGACCAGCGGCAGCACGGCGAGCAGCAGTCCTACCTGCAGCAGATCGCTCTGCCCGAGCACATAGGCGCACACGGCCGCCGCGACGCCCGCGGCCAGGAAGGAGCGACCTCGGGTGGTGAGCCCCGCGAGTGCCGTCCGCAGACCGCTCTTGTCACCCGCGTCGCCGCCGTCCCCGCCGATCCCGTGGTCCTCGTCGGCCCGCGTCGCCGCGGGGCCGCCGGGTGCCGTCATCACAGCCTCCGGGTGCCCGGCGGACGCTCACCGAATCCCATGACCGACGAATTCGGCGTACGGCCGGTGTAGCCGCCGTGGGAGTTCGTCTGGGGCGCGGCGGGCACCGGGGTGCGCTGAAGGATCTCCTGTACGACCTGCTCGGCCGACCGGCGGTTGAGCTGGGCCTGGGCGGTCGGCAGCAGGCGGTGTGCCAGGACCGCGACGGCGAGGGCCTGGATGTCGTCCGGCAGGGCGTACTCGCGCCCGGCGAGGGCCGCCGCCGCCTTTGCCGCGCGCAGCAGATGCAGCGTCGCGCGCGGTGACGCGCCGAGTCTCAGGTCCGGGTGGCTGCGCGTCGCCGAGACGAGGTCGACGGCATAGCGCCGGACCGTGTCCGCGACATGCACCGTACGGACCGCGTCGATCAGTTTCACCATGTCGTGCGCGTGCGCCACCGGCTGGAGGTCGTCCAGGGGCGAGACGCCGCCGTGCACGTCCAGCATCTGGAGTTCGGCCTCCGCGCTGGGATAGCCGATGGACACCCGCGCCATGAAACGGTCGCGCTGCGCCTCCGGCAGGGGATAGGTGCCCTCCATCTCGACCGGGTTCTGCGTCGCCACCACCATGAAGGGGCTGGGCAGTTCGTAGGTCTGCCCGTCGATGGTGACCTGGCGCTCCTCCATGGACTCCAGGAGCGCGGACTGTGTCTTGGGCGACGCGCGGTTGATCTCGTCGCCGATCACGATCTGCGCGAAGATCGCGCCCGGTTTGAACTCGAAGTCCCGCTGCTGCTGGTCCCAGATGGACACACCGGTGATGTCCGACGGCAGCAGGTCGGGCGTGAACTGGATACGGCGCACCGAGCAGTCGATCGACCGCGCGAGCGCCTTGGCGAGCATGGTCTTTCCCACGCCCGGTACATCTTCGATGAGCAGATGCCCCTCGGCGAGGAGCACGGTCAGCGAAAGCCGTACGACCTCCGGCTTGCCCTCGATCACACTCTCCACCGACCTGCGGACACGCTCCGCTGTGGTGGTCAGATCAGTGAGGCTCGCTCGATCGTCATAGGTCGTCACCCGGCCCTCCTCGGCCCTACCCCGCGCTCGGTCAGGAGCGGGGGATACCCCAACTTCCGGGCCGACGCTCTGCGATGCGGACCGGCCCACCCCGAAACAACGGACACCACACACGAATGATTCAGCGTGCTGTCACATCCGCATTCTTGTTGCCGTTACCGGTTCGTGTCACTCGCTGTGGACAACTGGCGGTGATATGTCCAGCTTCTCGGTGCTCCGTTGATCGCTTTGTTGATCTCAGGGTAGGCGGTCCGCACGCAGGAAGGCTCGTTCAGACGGTTCTCAGAGGATTCTCAAAGGTTCGCCGCGCCGCTCGTCACGGGAGTCGCCGCTCGTTCGCGCCGGACGTCACGTCGGGTCGATCTCGCGGAGCAGTCCCGTCTTCACATCGAAGACAAAGCCCCGGACGTCGTCGGTGTGCACCAGGAACGGTGAGGTCCGCACCCGCTGCATCGACTGCCGTACGTCCTGGTCGACGTCACGGAACGCCTCGACGGCCCACGCGGGCCGCTGGCCGACCTCCATCTCCAGTTCGTGCCGGAACTCCTCGGTCAGGCTCTCCAGACCGCAGCCCGTGTGGTGGATCAGCACCACGCTGCGGGTGCCCAGGGCGCGCTGGCTGATGGTGAGGGAGCGGATCACGTCGTCGGTGACGACACCGCCCGCGTTGCGGATGGTGTGACAGTCGCCCAGCTCAAGGCCGAGGGCGTCGTGCAGGTCGAGCCGGGCGTCCATGCAGGCCACCACGGCGACGTGGAGGACGGGACGGGCGTCCATACCGGGATCGGAGAAGGCGGAGGCATAGCGCTGATTCGCATCGACGAGACGGTCCGTGACCGTGCCACCGGTTCGTATGGCGCCTTCGGTGCCTGCGGGGAGGGATGCAGAAGTCGTCATACCTACGACGGTAGTGGTCAGAGGCGGTCCGGGCAGGTGATGGGAGTGGACAAAGAAGGTCAATGAGCCTTGTTGTGAGGTAACCCACAAGGAGGGCATCGGCTCACCCGTACGGGTGGCTCCGCCCGGTTTGCGGCTTCGGACGACGCGGAGCCGCGCCGCGCACGCCGGTTGATTGACCGCGCGACACCGTGGACTAAAGTGACGCGAAGTGGGAGGCCGGACACGCTCCCCGCTGGACTGTTGTTCCCGGAGATCTGGCGATCTCCCCACGCGCGCGGTCGCGTACGTACGGCTCGGCCTCCTCCCGCTCACGGTCGGCTGACGCCATTCCCGGCGCCGGTGGGCCATCCCCTTCACGAGCGGGCGGGGACCCGGCGGTGCGTGCGCGGCGCCGGACCTGAGAGGGCGCCTTGAGCCAGACCCGACATGTCCCGGTGATGCTGCGACGGTGCCTGGACCTGTTGGCCCCCGCACTCGACCGCCGCGGCGACGGTCCGCCACCGGTCGTCGTGGACTGCACCCTCGGACTCGGCGGCCACAGCGAGGCCCTGCTCACCGCCTTCCCCGAGGCCCGCCTTGTCGCCCTCGACCGCGACAAGGAGGCCCTGCGCCTCTCCGGTGAACGCCTCGCCCCCTTCGGTGACCGGGCCACCCTCGTGCACGCGGTCTACGACGAGCTGCCCGACGTACTCGACCGGCTCGGCACCCCCCATGTCCAGGGCATCCTGTTCGACCTCGGTGTGTCGTCCATGCAGCTCGACGAGGCCGAGCGCGGCTTCGCGTACGCCCAGGACGCCCCCCTCGACATGCGCATGGACCAGAGCACCGGAATCAGCGCCGCCGAGGTCCTCAACACCTACCCGCCCGGTGAGCTGGTGCGGATCCTGCGCGCGTACGGCGAGGAGAAGCAGGCCAAGCGGATCGTGAGCGCGATCGTGCGGGACCGTGAGAAGGAGCCGTTCAGCACCAGCGGGCGGCTCGTCGAGCTGATCAGGGACGCGCTGCCGCAGGCCGCCAAGCGCACCGGCGGCAACCCGGCCAAGCGCACCTTCCAGGCCCTGCGGATCGAGGTCAACGGCGAACTCTCGGTCCTGGAACGGGCCGTGCCCGCCGCCGTGAAGGCGCTCGCCGTCGGTGGCCGGATCGCCGTGCTCTCGTACCACTCGCTGGAGGACCGTCTCGTCAAGCAGGTGTTCGCGGCGGGCGCCGCGAACACCGCGCCGCCCGGGCTGCCCGTCGTGCCCGAGCGCTACCAGCCCCGCCTCAGACTCCTGACCCGGGGCGCCGAACTGCCCACCGAGGAAGAGGTCGCCGCGAACCGCAGGGCCGCCCCCGCGCGGCTGCGGGGCGCCGAGCGGATCCGCGAGGAGGAGACGGGATGAGCGGGAAGCCGCGGCTACGGGGGCGGGCCGCGCGGCTGGCGCGGCTGCTGCCCGCCGGGCCCAGCCAGGCCGCCCGCACCCCCTTCGTGCTGCTCGTGGTGCTGCTGCTCGGCGGCGGGCTGATCACGCTGCTGATGCTCAACTCCTCGCTGAACGAAGGGTCGTTCCAGCTGAGCGCGCTCAAGAAGGAGACCACCGAACTCACCGACGAGGAACAGGCACTCCAGCGCGACGTGGACGCCTATGCCGCGCCCGACGCGCTGGAGCGCCGCGCCCGCGAGCTGGGCATGGTCCCCGGCGGCGACCCCGTCTTCCTCGGCCCGGACGGGAAGGTACGCGGCGTGCCGGCACCGGCGCCCTCCGCGCTGAGCGAGCCCGCCGCACCGCTCGGGCAGCCGCCCGTACCGGCCCCGTCGCCGGAACCCCCGGCGCCGCCCGGACCGAGCGGCGCCCCCTCGGGCCCGCCGTCCGCCGCGCCCCCGGCACCCCCGTCGGATCCCGGCCCGCCGGCCCTCGCACCGTCGGCCGCCGCCACGCCCGCTCCCACGACCTCCGGCAGGTGACGCCGTGACCGACAGGGAACCGCCACGTCGCCGGGTGCCAGGACCCGCCAGGCCCGACCGCTCCGAGCGCGCCGGGCGCGGCGACCGCGCGGGACGCCCCGCCGGGCGCCGCCCGGGACCCGGGGCCCGGCCCCCGCGCCGCCCCCGCCCGGCCGCACCCAACAAGGCCCGCGCCATCCGGCTCGGCAGCCCCCGGCCCCGCCTCCGCATGATCAGCCTCGGCCTCACCCTGGTCCTGATGGTCTTCGTCGTACGGCTGCTCCAGGTGCAGGCCGTCGACGCGAACGCCTACGCGGGCAAGGCCGAGAAGAACCGCTACCTCACCCACGTCCTGGCCGCCGAGCGCGGCGGCATCACCGACCGCAACGGTGTCGCCCTCGCCACCAGCGTCGACGCGTACGACATCACCGCCGACCCGACGATGTTCACGCGCGAGGAGACCAAGACCGACGACGCGCCCGAGCAGGCCGCGGCGCTCCTCGCGCCGATCCTCGGCCAGGACGCCGGCGAGGTGGCCAAGAAGCTCAGGACGCCCAAGACCCGGTACGTGATGCTCGCCCGTCGCCAGACCCCGCAGGTCTGGAAGCAGATCAAGGACATCAAGAGCACGCTCGCCGACCGGGCCCGTACCGACAAGACCGCGCCGAACGTCCTCGCCGGTGTCTTCCAGGACCCCAGCAGCAAACGCGTCTACCCCAACGGCGACCTCGCCGCCGGGATACTGGGCTGGGTCAACGCCGACGGCAAGGGCGGCGGCGGAGTCGAACAGCAGTGGGAGAAGGACCTCGCGGGCAAGGCAGGCGAGATCACCTACGCGCAGTCCGGCGGACGTCAGGTGCCGACCGCGGGCAGCACCGAGACCCCCGCGGTGCCCGGCTCCGAGGTCGAGCTGACCATCGACCGCGACATCCAGTGGGCCGCGCAGAACGCCATCACGGAGCAGGTCAAGCAGTCCAAGGCGGACCGCGGCTACGTCATAGTGCAGGACACCCGCACCGGCGAGATCCTGGCGATGGCGAACGCGCCCGGCTTCGACCCCAACGACCTCTCCCGCGCCGGATCCGGATCGCTCGGCAACGCCGCGCTCCAGGACGCCTTCGAACCCGGCTCCACCGCCAAGGTCATGTCGATGGCCGCCGTCCTTGAGGAGAACGCGGCGACCCCCGCGACCCGGGTCACGGTGCCCAACCGGCTGCACCGCGGCGACCGGCTCTTCCAGGACGACATCGACCACCCGACCTGGTACCTCACGCTCAACGGCGTCCTCGCCAAGTCCAGCAACATCGGCACGATCCTCGCCACCGGACAGCTCGGCAAGACCCAGCCCGAGGCCAACCGCACCCTCTACTCGTATCTGCGCAAGTTCGGCATCGGCAGCCCCACCGGGCTCAGGTTCCCCGGCGAGACCCCCGGCATCCTCGCGGCCCCCGACAAGTGGTCGACCTCGCAGCAGTACACGATCCCTTTCGGCCAGGGTGTGTCGATCAACGCGATGCAGGCGGCGTCCGTCTACTCCACCATCGCCAACGGCGGCGTCCGCGTCGAACCCACCCTCGTCCGCGGCACCAAGGGACCCGACGGACGCTTCACGCCCGCGCCGGAGCCCGGCAAGAGCCGGGTCGTCAGCGAGAAGACCGCAAAGACCCTGGCACAGATGCTGGAGTCGGTGGTCGACGACGAGGAGGGCACCGGCGTCAAGGCCCGCATCCCCGGCTACCGGGTCGCGGGCAAGACCGGCACCGCCAACCGCGTCGATCCGGCCACCGGCAAGTACCGCGGCTACACGTCGTCGTTCGCCGGATTCGCCCCCGCCGACAACCCCCGTATCACCGTCTACTGCGCGATCCAGAACGCCACCAAGGGCAGCTACTTCGGCGGCCAGATCTGCGGACCCATCTACAAGCAGGTCATGGAGTTCGCCCTGAAGACCCTCCAGGTACCGCCCACCGGCACACCGCCCGCCCGGCTCCCCGTCACCTACACGCCGTGACCCCGGGAACCGGCCGTGACCACCGAGGACCCGCGAGGGACCACCGAGGACCCACCAGGAACCGCTCAGGAACCGCCCGTGACCATGATCACTCCCGGCTCGGGGAACCAGCCCGGCAGCCACCCCACGCCACGCCCCTCACTTCGCTCCCGGGCCGCCGCGCCCGGTACGCTCACCGCCGTGCCACACGCTGATCACTCCCAAACCACCCAGAAGGGCGCTTCCGTGACCTATCCGGGACCGCCACGACCGGTTCACGTCACCGCGACACCGCTCGTGGAACTCGCCGATCAGCTGGGCATCGCCGCCCCCGGATCGGGCGAGGTCACCGGCATCACCCATGACTCACGGGCGGTACGCCCCGGCGATCTCTACGCGGCCCTGCCCGGCGCCCGCGCGCACGGCGCCGACTTCGCCGCGCAGGCCGCCGACCTCGGCGCCACCGCCGTCCTCACCGACCCGGCGGGCGCCGGCCGCGCGGGCGCCACCGGACTGCCGGTGCTCGTCGTGCCCGACCCGCGCGGCCGGATGGGCGAACTGGCCGCGACGGTGTACGGCCACCCCGGCGACGGTCTCCTCCAGATCGGCATCACCGGCACCTCCGGCAAGACCACGACCGCGTACCTCGTCCAGGGCGGCCTGGACGAGGCGGCGGGCGGTGTCTCCGGACTCATCGGCACCGTCGAGACCCGGATCGGCGACGAGAGCGTCAAGTCCGAGCGGACCACGCCCGAAGCCACCGACCTCCAGGCGCTGTTCGCCGTCATGCGCGAGCGTGACGTCCGGTCCGTCGCCATGGAGGTCTCCAGCCACGCGCTGGTACTCGGCCGGGTCGACGGCTGCGTCTTCGACCTCGCCGTCTTCACCAACCTCAGCCCGGAACACATGGAGTTCCACTCCGACATGGAGGACTACTTCCGGGCCAAGGCGCAGCTCTTCACACCGAAACGCAGCAAACAGGGCGTCATCAACTACGACGACGAATACGGCCGCAGGCTGGTCAAGGAGGCGTCCGTCCCGGTCGTCACCTTCTCCGCCGAAGGCCACCCGGACGCCGACTGGCGCGCCGACGACGTCGAGGTAGGACCGCTCGGCTCCACCTTCACCGTCCTCGGCCCGGGGGGCGAACGGATCACCGCCAGGGCGCCCCTGCCCGGCCCCTTCAACGTCGCCAACACCCTCGCCGCGATCGTCACGCTCGCCGTCGCCGGACTCGACCCGCGGACCGTCGCCGACGGTGTCGCCGCCGTCCCCGGCGTCCCCGGCCGCCTGGAGCGCGTCGACGCGGGCCAGCCCTACCTCGCCGTCGTCGACTACGCGCACAAGACGGACGCCGTCGAATCGGTCCTGCGGGCGCTGCGCAAGGTGACCGAGGGCAAGCTGCACATCGTCCTCGGCTGCGGCGGCGACCGGGACATCACCAAACGCGGGCCGATGGGCGCCGCCGCGGCCCGGCTCGCCGACACCGCCGTACTGACCTCCGACAACCCCCGCTCCGAAGACCCCCTCGCGATCCTCGCCGCGATGCTCGCGGGCGCCGCCGGGGTACCCGCCCACGAACGCGGCGAGGTCCAGGTGTTCGAGGACCGGGCCGCCGCCATCACCGCCGCCGTCGCACGCGCCGAGCCGGGCGACACCGTACTTGTCGCCGGCAAGGGCCATGAACAGGGCCAGGACATCGCCGGGGTGGTCCGTCCCTTCGACGACCGCCAGGTGCTGCGCGCAGCAATCCAGAAGACCCAGGGATGAACTTGTGATCGCCCTCTCTCTCGCCGAGATCGCCAGAGTCGTCGGCGGGCAGACCCACGACATACCGGATCCATCGGTGCGCGTCACCGGGCCGGTCGTCCGGGACTCCCGTGAAGTGGTACCCGGCAGCCTGTTCGTCGCCCTTGCGGGCGAGCGCGTGGACGGCCACGACTTCGCCGCCGACGTGGTCGCGGCGGGCGCCGTCGCGGTCCTCGCCGCGCGGCCCGTCGGCGTCCCCGCCGTCGTCGTCGACGATGTCCAGACCGCGCTCGGCGCCCTCGCGAGGGCCGTCGTGGAACGCCTCGGCGCGACCCTCGTCGCGCTCACCGGCTCCGCGGGCAAGACCAGCACCAAGGACCTGATCGCGCAGGTGCTGCGGAGCAAGGCGCCCACGGTTTTCACGCCCGGCTCGTTCAACAACGAGATCGGGCTGCCGCTGACCGCGCTGAGCGCCACCGACGAAACCCGTTACCTCGTCCTGGAGATGGGCGCGCGCGGCACCGGCCACATCCGCTATCTCACCGGCCTGACCCCGCCCCGTATCGGCGTCGTCCTGAACGTCGGGACCGCGCACATCGGCGAGTTCGGCAGCCGGGAGCAGATCGCCGAGGCCAAGGGCGAACTCGTCGAATCCCTTCCCCCGGAGGGCGAGAACGGCGGAATCGCGATCCTCAACGCGGACGATCCGCTCGTCCGCGCGATGGCCACCCGGACCAAGGCACGCGTCGTCCTGTTCGGGGAATCCGACGAAGCGGACGTAGGTGCCAAGAACGTCCGGCTCACGGACAACGGACAGCCCGCCTTCAGGCTTCACACACCCTCCGGGTACGCCGACGTGACCTTGCGCCTGTACGGTGAGCACCACGTGTCGAACGCGCTCGCAGCAGCCGCCGTCGCCCATGAGCTGGGCATGTCCGTGAACGAGATCGCCCTCGCGCTCTCCGAGGCGGGCACCCTCTCCCGCTGGCGGATGGAAGTCACCGAGCGCCGGGACGGCGTCACAGTGGTCAATGACGCCTACAACGCGAACCCCGAGTCCATGAGGGCCGCTCTGCGCGCGCTGGTCGCGATGGGCGCCACCGCGCGGGAACGAGGGGGACGTACGTGGGCGGTGCTCGGCCCGATGGCCGAGCTGGGCGACGAGGCGCTCACCGAACACGACGCGGTCGGACGGCTCGCCGTCCGGCTCAACGTGAGCAAGCTCGTGGCAGTCGGGGGCAGGGAAGCGGCCTGGTTGCGCATGGGCGCCTATAACGAGGGTTCGTGGGGTGAGGAGTCGGTGCACGTGTCCGACGCACAGGCGGCGATCGACCTGTTGCG
Source organism: Streptomyces sp. NPDC058001 (assembly GCF_042886315.1). Taxonomy (NCBI): domain Bacteria; kingdom Bacillati; phylum Actinomycetota; class Actinomycetes; order Kitasatosporales; family Streptomycetaceae; genus Streptomyces; species Streptomyces sp. NPDC058001. Next base: position 368,863 of record NZ_JBHVQT010000009.1, on the reverse strand, counting down.
CAGCGAGCTGCGCCCGGGGGACGTCGTCCTCGTGAAGGCATCCAGGTCGATCGGCCTGGAGCGGGTTGCCATGGCGCTGCTCGACGCGGACGCGACCGGCGAGGGTGAGGTTGCCGCCCGATGATGAAGCAGATCCTGTTCGCGGGAGTCATCGGCCTCTTCCTGACTCTCGTGGGCACACCGCTGTTGATCAAACTCCTTGCCCGCAAGGGGTACGGCCAGTACATCCGCGACGACGGCCCGCGTGAGCACCACGCCAAGCGCGGTACGCCGACGATGGGTGGTATCGCCTTCATCCTGGCGACGATCATCGCCTACTTCATGAGCAAGGTGATCACGGGCGCGCCCCCCACCTTCTCGGGCCTGCTGGTCCTCGGGCTGATGGCCGGCATGGGTCTGGTCGGCTTCCTCGACGACTACATCAAGATCGTCAAGCGCCGGTCGCTCGGTCTGCGGGCCAAGGCGAAGATGGCCGGACAGCTCATCGTCGGCATCTCCTTCGCGGTCCTCGCGCTCCAGTTCGCGGACAACCGCGGCAACACCCCGGCGTCCACCAAGCTGTCCTTCATCACGGACTTCGGCTGGACCATCGGACCCGTACTCTTCGTGGTCTGGGCGCTGTTCATGATTCTCGCGATGTCCAACGGCGTGAATCTGACGGACGGTCTGGACGGTCTCGCGACCGGCGCGTCCGTGATGGTGTTCGGCGCCTACACCTTCATCGGCGTCTGGCAGTTCCAGGAGTCCTGCGCCAACGCGGCGACCCTGACCAACCCGGCCGCCTGCTTCGAGGTACGCGATCCACTCGACCTCGCCGTCGTCGCCTCCGCCCTGATGGGTGCCTGTTTCGGCTTCCTGTGGTGGAACACATCGCCGGCGAAGATCTTCATGGGCGACACCGGTTCGCTGGCACTGGGCGGCGCGCTCGCCGGTCTGGCGATCTGCTCCCGCACCGAACTGCTGCTCGCGCTCCTCGGCGGCCTGTTCGTCCTCATCACGATGTCGGTCGTCATCCAGGTCGGCTCCTTCCGGCTCACCGGGAAGCGGGTCTTCCGGATGGCCCCACTCCAACATCACTTCGAACTCAAGGGCTGGTCCGAAGTCCTGGTCGTGGTCCGCTTCTGGATCATCCAGGGCATGTGCGTGATCGTCGGACTCGGCCTCTTCTACGCAGGGTGGGCGGCCGACAAGTGACGCACTCGTCCCCGGGGGGCACGGCGGAGTTCGCGGGGCGGCACATCACCGTCGCCGGTCTGGGAGTGAGCGGCATCAGCGCCGCCCGCGCCCTGGCCGGCCTCGGCGCGTCGGTGACCGTGGTGGACGGCGGCTCGTCACCGGCGCACCGGGAACGGGCGGACGCCCTCGCGGCGGACGGCGTCGCGGTACGTCTCGGGGACGCGGCGACGCTGCCCGAGGGCACCGAACTGGTCGTCACCTCACCCGGCTGGAAGCCCGATTCACCGCTGTTCGCCGCGGCGGCCGACGCGGGCGTGGACGTCGTCGGGGACGTGGAGATCGCCTGGCGGCTGCGCGGCCCGGACGCGGCGCCCTGGCTCGCGATCACCGGCACCAACGGCAAGACCACGACCACGCAGATGCTCGCCTCGATCCTGAGCGCCGCCGGACTGCGCACCGCCGCCGTCGGCAACATCGGGACGCCGATCATCGACGTCGTCACGGGCGACGAGACGTACGACGTGCTCGCCGTCGAACTCTCCAGCTACCAGCTGCACTGGGCGCCGTCGCCGCGCGCGCACTCCGCCGCGGTCCTCAACCTCGCCCCCGACCACCTCGACTGGCACGGCTCCATGGAGGCGTACGCCGCCGACAAGGGCCGGATCTACCACGGCAACCAGGTCGCCTGCGTGTACAACGTCGCCGACAAGGCCACCGAGGACCTGGTGCGCGCGGCCGATGTCGAGGAGGGCTGCCGGGCGATCGGCTTCACGCTCGCGGCGCCGGGGCCGTCCCAACTCGGCGTCGTGGACGGCATCCTGGTCGACCGCGCGTTCGTCGAGGACCGGCAGCGGCAGGCGCAGGAACTCGCGGAGGTCGCGGACGTCCGGCCGCCCGCGCCGCACAACATCGCCAACGCACTCGCCGCCGCCGCGCTCGCCCGCGCCTTCGGGGTGCCCGCCGGCGCCGTACGGGACGGGCTGAGGGCCTTCCGCCCCGACGCGCACCGGATCGAACACGTCGCCGATGTCGACTCGGTCGCGTACATCGACGACTCCAAGGCCACCAACACCCATGCCGCCGAGGCGTCCCTCGCGGCCTACGATTCGATCGTGTGGATCGCCGGCGGGCTCGCCAAGGGCGCGACCTTCGACGAGTTGGTCGCCAGGTCGGCGACGCGGCTGCGCGGCGCGGTGCTGATCGGCGCCGACCGTGCCCTCATCCGTGAAGCGCTCGCGCGACACGCGCCCGAGGTCCCGGTGGTCGACCTCGACCGGACCGACACTGGGGCGATGTCCGAGGCGGTCCGGGCCGCGCGGCGGCTTGCGCGGCCGGGCGATACGGTGCTGATGGCTCCGGCGTGCGCCTCGATGGACATGTTCACCAACTACAACCGGCGCGGTGACGCTTTCGCGGACGCGGTTCGTGCGCTGGGCGCCGCCGACGCCTGAGCCCTCCGGGAGGGACGCGGTGACCGCGATGTGGCCAGGGTTTCGTGGGCGGCCTTCCGCCGGTGGCAGGGCGCCGTACCTGAGAGGTGGCCGTGGTCGGCACTAGCGGGCGGGCCTCCGCGCGGACCGTCAAGCGGCCCGCCGTACGCGTGCCACGGCAGCGTCGGGAGAATCCGCTGCGACGGCTGCGGGGGCAGGTCAAGCGGGCCTGGGACCGGCCGCTGACCGCGTACTACCTGATCCTCGGCAGCAGTCTGCTGATCACCGTGCTCGGTCTGGTGATGGTCTACTCGGCCTCGATGATCAAGGCGCTCCAGCTCTCGCTGCCCGCCTCCTACTTCTTCCGCAAGCAGTTCCTGGCCGCCGCGCTCGGCGCCGTCCTGCTGGTGGTCGCCTCCCGGATGCCCGTGAAGCTGCACCGCGCGCTGGCGTACCCGATGCTCGCCGGGTCCGTGTTCCTGATGGTCCTGGTGCAGATCCCCGGGATAGGGATGGCCGTGGGCGGGAACCAGAACTGGATCGCGCTCGGCGGGCCCTTCCAACTCCAGCCGAGCGAGTTCGGCAAGCTGGCCCTCGTCGTATGGGGCGCGGATCTCCTCGCCCGTAAGCAGGACAAGCGTCTGCTGGCGCAGTGGAAGCACATGCTGGTGCCGCTCGTCCCGATGGCGTTCCTGCTGCTCGGGCTGATCATGCTCGGCGGCGACATGGGCACGGCGATCATCCTCACGGCGATCCTGTTCGGGCTGCTCTGGCTCGCGGGCGCGCCGACCCGGCTGTTCGCGGGGGTCCTCTCGGTCGCCGTGCTGATCGGCGTGATCCTCATCAAGACCAGCCAGAACCGGATGTCCCGGCTCGCCTGCCTCGGCGAGACCGAACCGGGACCCGGTGACTCGTGCTGGCAGGCCGTCCACGGGATCTACGCCCTGGCCTCCGGCGGATTCTTTGGTTCCGGGCTCGGTGCGAGTGTGGAAAAATGGGGTCAACTGCCGGAAGCACACACGGACTTCATCTTCGCCATCACCGGGGAGGAACTGGGTCTCGCGGGGACGCTGTCGGTACTCGCCCTCTTCGCGGCTCTAGGCTATGCGGGTATCCGCGTGGCCGGACGCACGGAGGACCCCTTCGTGAGGTATGCCGCGGGTGGCGTGACCACCTGGATCACGGCGCAGGCCGTGATCAACATCGGTGCGGTGCTCGGCCTGCTGCCGATCGCCGGAGTCCCGCTCCCGCTGTTCTCGTACGGGGGATCCGCCCTGCTGCCGACCATGTTCGCCATCGGGTTGCTGATCGCCTTCGCGCGCGACGAACCCGCTGCGCGGGCGGCGCTCGCGATGCGGCAGTCCGCCTTTGCCAGAAAGCGGGCCGCGGTGAGAGGGTCCCGGACGGAGCGGGGACCTCGCAGATGGAACACGATGCGACGGCGCGTCAGTGCGCGTTCGTCCGGAGAGCGGTGAATTTCGGTGCATGTCGTACTCGCCGGTGGGGGGACCGCCGGCCACATCGAGCCCGCGCTCGCCCTCGCGGACGCCCTGCGCAGGCAGGACCCCACCGTGGGTATCACGGCCCTCGGCACGGAACGCGGCCTCGAAACCCGGCTCGTTCCCGAACGGGGCTACGAACTCGCGCTGATCCCCGCCGTCCCCCTGCCCCGTAGGCCGACCCCCGAGCTGATCACCGTCCCGGGGCGGCTGCGCGGCACGATCAAGGCGGCCGAGCAGATCCTGGAGCGCACCAAGGCCGACGCGATCGTCGGCTTCGGCGGCTATGTCGCGCTGCCCGGCTATCTCGCGGCCAAGCGGCTCGGCGTACCGATCGTGGTCCACGAGGCGAACGCGCGCCCCGGCCTCGCCAACAAGATCGGCTCCCGGTACGCGGCCCAGGTCGCCGTCTCGACGCCGGACAACAAGCTGCGCGGCGCCCGCTACATCGGCATCCCGCTGCGCCGCTCCATCGCCACCCTCGACCGGGCCGCCGTACGCCCCGAGGCGCGCGCCGCCTTCGGGCTCGATCCGAACCTGCCGACGCTGCTGGTCTCCGGCGGCTCGCAGGGCGCCCGGCGCCTCAACGAGGTCGTCCAGCAGGCCGCGCCCTACCTCCAGCAGGCCGGAATCCAGATCCTGCACGCGGTCGGCCCGAAGAACGAACTGCCGCACATCGACAACATGCCCGGGATGCCGCCCTATGTCCCGGTACCGTACGTGGACCGGATGGACCTCGCGTACGCCGCGGCGGACATGATGCTCTGCCGTGCGGGCGCGATGACCGTCGCCGAACTCTCCGCCGTCGGGCTCCCGGCCGCCTATGTCCCGCTGCCCATCGGCAACGGCGAACAGCGGCTGAACGCCCAGCCGGTGGTGAAGGCGGGCGGCGGACTGCTCGTCGACGACGCCGAGCTGACGCCGCAGTGGCTGCAGGGCAACGTCCTGCCGGTACTCGCCGATCCGCACCGGCTGTACGAGATGTCCCGCGCCGCGTCGGAGTTCGGCCGTCGGGACGCCGACGAGCTTTTGGTCGGCATGGTCTACGAAGCGATCGCGTCACGCGCCAGGGCGTGACCCAGGGCGCGTCACACCACGGTGTGTGACAGAAGGCAGGGAGCGTGGCCGGACCGACGACCGCCGAGCGCGGCACACGGCAGCAGTCGATGTCCGGCCCACCCGGGCCGCCCCGGGGCCCGTTGCTGCGACGGCTGCGGCTCCCAAGGCCCCGGCTGCCGCGCGGGCGCGTGCTGCTCGTACTGATCGCCGGCACGGCGCTCCTCCTCGGGGGCGCCGCGTGGGTGCTCTACGGCTCGCAGTGGCTGCGGGTGGACCGGGTGACCGTGTCCGGCGCGCGGGTCCTGACGGCCGACGAGGTGCGTACGGCGGCGGCCGTACCGGTCGGCTCGCCATTGATTTCCGTCGACACCGGTCGTATTGAAGAACGACTTCGCCAGAAATTGCCCCGAATTGACTCGGTTGATGTCGTCCGTTCCTGGCCCCAGGGAATCGGACTGAAAGTGACCGAGCGAGTGCCGGTACTGATTGTCGAAAAGGGCGGAAAGTTCATCGAAGTGGACGCCGGAGGGGTACGGTTCGCGACCGTATCCGATCCACCCAAGGGCGTACCGACACTGGAATTGGCCGCCGGTGGATCACCGAGCCTGCGGCGATTCGGGACCGACCGTCTGGTGCGCGCCGCGGTGCGCGTCGCCGGTGACCTCCCGGCCCAGGTCGCCCGCGACACCCGGAACATCAAAGTCCGTTCATACGACTCCCTCACCCTGGAGTTGAGCGCGGGACGCACCGTCGACTGGGGAAGCAGTGAGAAGGGTGACGCGAAGAGCGTCACGCTCACCGCACTCATGAAAGCGGCTCCCAAGGACCGGCACTTCGACGTGAGTGTTCCCACCGCCCCTGCGTCATCAGGGAGTTGACGCACAACTGCGCAGGCCAACCCCCTGGCTGGGCACCGCAACGGCTGATCACATAGGGTGAAAAGAAAAACGGGAGGTTCGGCGTGTTCGTTGAACGCGCGCCACTTGTCGACTTAGTGTCCTGTTCGGAAGCGTGAGAAGAAACGCAGCAACGGACACACTGGTAACCCTAAACTTCAGCGTTAGGGTTCGGGTCGGCGTTCGGACCGTCCCATTCGGCATCAAGTCGTCGCACCGCGACAAAGCAAGCGACGACACGTAATCGAGGCGAGAGGCTCTCGACGTGGCAGCACCGCAGAACTACCTCGCAGTCATCAAGGTCATCGGTGTCGGCGGCGGTGGTGTCAATGCCATCAACAGGATGATCGAGGTCGGTCTCAAGGGCGTCGAGTTCATCGCCATCAACACCGACGCGCAAGCCCTGTTGATGAGCGACGCCGACGTCAAGCTCGACGTGGGCCGTGAACTCACCCGCGGCCTCGGCGCCGGCGCCAACCCGGCCGTCGGCCGCAAGGCGGCCGAGGACCACCGCGAGGAGATCGAGGAGGTCCTCAAGGGGGCCGACATGGTCTTCGTGACCGCCGGAGAGGGCGGCGGCACCGGCACCGGCGGCGCGCCCGTCGTGGCCAACATCGCCCGCTCGCTCGGCGCCCTCACCATCGGCGTGGTCACCCGGCCCTTCACCTTCGAGGGCCGCCGCCGCGCCAACCAGGCGGAGGACGGTATCGCGGAACTCCGCGAAGAGGTCGACACCCTCATCGTCATCCCCAACGACCGGTTGCTGTCCATCTCGGACCGCCAGGTCAGCGTGCTCGACGCGTTCAAGTCCGCGGACCAGGTACTGCTCTCCGGTGTGCAGGGCATCACCGACCTCATCACCACGCCCGGCCTGATCAACCTCGACTTCGCCGACGTCAAGTCCGTGATGTCCGAGGCGGGTTCGGCGCTCATGGGCATCGGCTCGGCACGCGGCGACGACCGCGCGGTGGCCGCCGCCGAGATGGCGATCTCCTCGCCGCTGCTCGAAGCGTCGATCGACGGCGCCCGCGGTGTGCTCCTGTCCATCTCCGGCGGTTCGGACCTCGGTCTCTTCGAGATCAACGAAGCCGCCCAACTGGTCAGCGAGGCCGCGCACCCCGAGGCCAACATCATCTTCGGCGCGGTCATCGACGACGCGCTCGGCGACGAGGTCCGGGTCACCGTCATCGCCGCGGGATTCGACGGCGGCCAGCCGCCGGCCAAGCGGGACACCGTCCTCGGGTCCACGTCCGCCAAGCGCGACGAGCCGACCCCGGGCCGGGGCACCGAGGCCCGCCCGTCCTTCGGCGGACTCGGCAGCGTCACCTCGCGCGACGAGCCCGTGAAGTCCGCGCCCGCCGAGACCACTTCGGCGAGCGAACTGTCCTCGGGGCCGCACTCCTCGCCGCAGGTTCCGCCCGCGCGCTACCAGGACAGCGCCGCCGAAGAGCTGGACGTGCCGGACTTCCTCAAGTGATAGCCCGGCCTGACGCGGTGACCTCCGAGAACGGCGCGCACTTCGCCTTCACCGACCGGTGGGGCGGGGTGAGCGCCGTTCCGTACGAGGAGCTGAACCTCGGCGGAGCGGTCGGCGACGACCCCGACGCCGTACGCGCCAACCGGGAGCGCGCCGCACGGGCCCTCGGACTCGAACCGGGGCTCGTGGTCTGGATGAACCAGGTGCACGGCACCGAGGTCGCCGAGGTCGAGGGACCGTGGACCACCCGGCTCACCCCGGAGGTCGACGGTCTGGTGACCGCCCGCCGCGGACTCGCCCTCGCCGTGCTCACCGCCGACTGCGTCCCGGTCCTGCTCGCCGATCCGGTCGCCAAAGTGGTCGCCGCCGCCCACGCGGGACGGCCCGGAATGGTCGCCGGGATCGTGCCCGCCGCCGTCGACGCCATGAAGTCCCTGGGCGCCGACCCCGCGCGGATCGTCGCCCGCACCGGACCCGCCGTCTGCGGCCGGTGCTACGAGGTACCGGACACCATGCGCGCCGAAGTCGCCGCCGTGGAACCCGCGGCGTACGCCGAGACGAGTTGGGGCACCCCCGCCGTGGATGTCGCCGCCGGGGTGCACGCGCAATTGGAACGGCTGGGGGTGCGCGACCGGGCGCGTTCGCCGGTCTGCACGCGGGAGTCGCACGACCACTTCTCGTACCGCCGCGACCGGACCACCGGTCGCCTCGCGGGCTATGTCTGGCTGGACTGATGGGGCATGACGGACCGTAAGGCACAAATCGCCGCGAATCTGGCGAGAGTAGAGGACCGGATCACCGCGGCCTGCGGGGCGGCGGGTCGTGAGCGTGCGGAAGTGACCCTCATCGTGGTCACCAAGACCTACGCCGCGAGCGATGTGCGGATTCTGTCGGAACTCGGTGTACGTCATGTCGCCGAGAACCGTGACCAGGACGCGGCGCCCAAGGCCGCCGCCTGCTCCGATCTGCCCCTCATGTGGCATTTCGTCGGTCAGTTGCAGACCAACAAGGTACGTTCTGTGGCGGGTTATGCCCAGTTCGTGCAGTCCGTCGACCGGGCCCGACTCGTCACCGCGCTCTCCCGGGAAGCGGTTCGCGCTGAGCGGGAGATCGCCTGTCTCATCCAGGTGGCGCTCGACGCCGGGGAGAGCGGACGCGGTGAGCGCGGCGGTGTCGGACCGGACGGGATCGGGGAGTTGGCCGACCTGCTGGCCGGGGCCGAGGGGCTGCGGCTCGGCGGGCTGATGACGGTCGCGCCGCTGACGGGTCCCTACGCCGGACGGCAACAGGTCGCGTTCGAGCGGTTGATGGATTTGTCGACTGCCCTGCGCGCGGACCATCCTGCTGCGAACATGGTGTCAGCAGGGATGAGTGCGGACCTCGAACAGGCCGTGGCGGCGGGAGCGACACATGTGCGCGTCGGCACTGCGGTACTCGGAGTCCGACCCGGGCTCGGGTAACGTCGCCAAGAAGTCGGACCACAGCAGAAAATATGGTCATTCCCGCCGATCGGCGGGGCGGGCCTCGTGGATCGCGGAGACTTGGTTGGCGTCAAGCCGATCCACCACGCCGATCCACCACAGAGCGGAGGACTCAGAGCATGGCCGGCGCGATGCGCAAGATGGCGGTCTACCTCGGCCTCGTGGAGGACGATGGGTACGACGGCCGGGGTTTCGACCCCGACGACGACTTCGAACCCGAGCTGGATCCGGAGCCCGAACGGGACCGTCGACGGCATGAGCCGTCCCATCAGTCCCACCAGTCTCACCTGTCCCAACGGGACGATTCGGTACGAGTGGTGCAGCCGCCCGCCCCGCGCGATCCGGTCCCCCATGCGACCGCGCTGCCCTCGGAGTCAGGGCGTCCGGCGCGAATCGCCCCCGTGGCATCCATCACACCTGAACGCCAGAACCTGGAGAAGAACGCACCGGTGATCATGCCCAAGGTCGTGTCCGAGCGGGAGCCCTACCGGATCACCACACTTCACCCCCGGACCTACAACGAGGCCCGTACCATCGGGGAACACTTCCGCGAAGGCACCCCGGTGATCATGAACTTGACGGAGATGGACGATACGGATGCGAAGCGACTTGTCGACTTTGCCGCCGGCCTTGTGTTCGGTCTCCATGGGAGCATCGAGCGGGTGACGCAGAAGGTGTTCCTGTTGTCGCCTGCTAACGTCGATGTCACGGCGGAGGACAAGGCTCGCATCGCAGAGGGCGGGTTCTTCAACCAGAGCTGAGACGCAGTACCGGTCAACAGAGGCGAAACAGGGGAGAGGGAAGCACGAGATGCGCGTGTTCTTGGATGTGGTCTACATCGCGCTGATGTGTTTCCTCATCGTGCTGATCTTCCGGTTGGTCATGGACTATGTGTTCCAGTTCGCCCGCTCATGGCAACCCGGCAAGGCGATGGTGGTCATTCTGGAGGCCACCTACACTGTCACTGATCCACCGCTCAAGCTTCTGCGGCGGTTCATCCCGCCGCTGCGTCTCGGGGGCGTGGCGCTCGACCTGTCCTTCTTCGTATTGATGATCATCGTCTACATCCTGATCTCCGTGGTGATCCGGCTGTGAGCGATGATGGGGCCCCTCATGCCCAGGGGTATCCCGATACGGTCTTGCCGATTGCCGACGACTACGTTGAGGTGAAGAGATGCCATTGACCCCCGAGGACGTGCGGAACAAGCAGTTCACGACCGTCCGCCTCCGAGAAGGCTATGACGAGGACGAGGTCGATGCCTTCCTCGACGAGGTGGAGGCGGAGCTGACCCGCCTGCTCCGGGAGAACGAGGACCTGCGGGCGAAACTGGCCGCCGCGACGCGCGCCGCCGCCCAGAACCAGCAACAGGCCGGCATGCGCAAGCCGCCAGAACAGCAGGATCGACCCGGCGCCCCCGTGCCCGCCGCCATATCCGGACCGCAGCCGGTACCGCCCCAGCAGCATCAGATGGGGGGCCCGCCGCAGCAGCACCAGATGGGCGGCCCGCCCCAGCTGCCGAGTGGCGCCCCGCAGCTGCCCGCCGGTCCCGGCGGCCACGGACCGCAGGGCCACGGCCCGGGTCCGATGGGCCAGGGTCCCATGGGTCAAGGTGGTCCGATGGGCCAGCAGATGGGCGGCCCGATGGGCCAGGGCCCCATGGGTCAGGGCGGTCCGATGGGCCAGCAGATGGGCGGCCCCATGGGCGGTCCCATGGGTCATCCGATGCAGCAGCAGCAGCCCGGTCCCCCTCAGGGCGGCCCCGGTGGCGACAGTGCCGCACGGGTGCTCTCCCTCGCGCAGCAGACCGCCGACCAGGCGATCGCGGAGGCCCGTTCCGAGGCCAACAAGATCGTCGGCGAGGCCCGCAGCCGCGCCGAGGGCTTGGAGCGGGACGCCCGTTCCAAGGCCGATGCCCTGGAGCGGGACGCCCAGGAGAAGCACCGCGTCGCGATGGGCTCCCTGGAGTCCGCCCGCGCGACCCTGGAGCGCAAGGTCGAGGACCTGCGGGGCTTCGAGCGTGAGTACCGGACCCGGCTGAAGTCCTACCTGGAGTCGCAGCTGCGTCAGCTGGAGACCCAGGCCGACGACTCGCTGGCTCCGCCGCGGACGTCCGCCGCGGCCTCTCTGCCGCCGTCGCCCGCGCCCTCGATGGCGCCGGCCGGTGCGAGTGCGCCGTCCTACGGCGGTAACCCGTCCATGGGCGGCGGTATGGGTGGGGGCATGGGCGGTAACCCGCCCGGTGCGCCTTCCTATGGTGGGCAGCAGCAGATGTCGCCCGCGATGACGCAGCCCATGGCGCCGGTGCGGCCTCAGGCTCCGCAGCCCATGCAGCAGGCTCCTTCGCCGATGCGGGGTTTCCTTATCGACGAGGACGACAACTGAGCAGCGCGAGTACTGCGTAGGCGTCGGCAGCCTAAAAGGGCGGGGCCCCGGATCTCTCCGGGGCCCCGCCCCTTTGCGTTGCTTACGGTGCCGGGCTACTCGGCCTTGCGTAGGTGGAAGGTCAGGGACAAGGGTTCGTCTGTGAAGGCGGGGCCGTAGGTTTCGTCTGGGTCGGCCTGGGTGAAGTCTGTGGCCAGGACCTCGTCCGCGATCAGGGTGGTGTGGTCCGCGAGGGCGGTGATGACTGCCGGGTCCGTGGAGGTCCAGCGGAGGGTGATGCGGTCGGCGACGTCCAGGCCGCTGTTCTTGCGGGCCTCCTGGATCAGCCGGATCGCGTCACGGGCGAGCCCCGCGCGGCGCAGCTCCTCCGTGATCTCCAGGTCGAGGGCGACCGTGGCGCCCGCGTCCGAAGCCACCGACCAGCCCTCGCGCGGCGTCTCCGTGATGATGACCTCGTCCGGGGCCAGCGTCACCGTCTCGCCGTCGACCTCGACGGACGCGGTGCCCTCGCGCAGCGCGAGCGACAGGGCGGCGGCGTCGGCGTCGGCGACGGCCTTCGCGACCGCCTGGACGCCCTTGCCGAAACGCTTCCCGAGCGCACGGAAGTTCGCCTTCGCGGTCGTGTCGACCAGCGAGCCGCCCACCTCGGCCAGGGAGGCCAGCGAGGACACGTTCAGCTCCTCGGCGATCTGGGCGTGCAGCTCCGGTGACAGGGACTCGAAGCCCGCCGCCGAGACCAGCGCGCGGGACAGCGGCTGGCGGGTCTTCACGCCCGACTCGGCGCGGGTCGCCCGGCCCAGCTCGACCAGACGCCGGACCAGGACCATGTGCCGGGACAACTCGGGGTCGATCGCCGTCAGGTCCGCCTCCGGCCACGACGACAGGTGCACCGACTCGGGGGCGTCCGGGGTCACCGGCACCACCAGGTCCTGCCAGACCCGCTCGGTGATGAACGGGGTCAGCGGCGCCATCAGCCGGGTCACCGTCTCGACGACCTCGTGCAGGGTGCGCAGGGCCGCCTTGTCGCCCTGCCAGAACCGGCGCCGGGACCGGCGTACGTACCAGTTCGACAGATCGTCGACGAAGCCCGACAGGAGCTTGCCGGCGCGCTGGGTGTCGTACCCCTCCAGGGCCTGTGTCACCTGGTCGGTGAGGGCGTGCAACTCGGACAGGAGCCAGCGGTCGATGAGTGGGCGCTCGGCGGGCGCCGGGTCGGCGGCCGAGGGTGCCCAGCCCGACGTACGGGCGTAGAGCGCCTGGAAGGCGACCGTGTTCCAGTACGTGAGGAGGGTCTTGCGGACGACTTCCTGGATCGTGCCGTGGCCGACCCGGCGGGCCGCCCACGGGGAGCCGCCGGCCGCCATGAACCAGCGCACCGCGTCCGCGCCGTGCTGGTCCATCAGCGGGATCGGCTGAAGGATGTTGCCCAGGTGCTTGGACATCTTGCGGCCGTCCTCGGCGAGGATGTGGCCGAGGCACACCACGTTCTCGTACGAGGACTTGTCGAAGACCAGGGTGCCGACCGCCATCAGCGTGTAGAACCAGCCACGGGTCTGGTCGATGGCCTCCGAGATGAACTGCGCCGGATAGCGGCTCTCGAACAGCTCCTTGTTCTTGTACGGGTAGCCCCACTGCGCGAACGGCATCGAACCCGAGTCGTACCAGGCGTCGATGACCTCCGGGACACGGGTCGCCGTGCCCGCGCACCGCTGGCAGGGGAACGTGACGTCGTCGATGTACGGGCGGTGCGGGTCGAGGGCCGACTGGTCGGTGCCGGTCAGCTCGGTCAGCTCCGCGCGGGAGCCCACCACCGTGAGGTGGTCCTCCTCGCAGCGCCAGATGGGCAGCGGGGTGCCCCAGTAGCGGTTGCGGGACAGGGCCCAGTCGATGTTGTTGTTCAGCCAGTCCCCGTACCGGCCGTGCTTGACGGAGTCGGGGAACCAGTTCGTCTTCTCGTTCTCTTCGAGGAGGCGGTCCTTGACGGCGGTCGTGCGGATGTACCACGACGGCTGCGCGTAGTAGAGCAGCGCCGTGTGGCAGCGCCAGCAGTGCGGATAGCTGTGCTCGTACGGGACGTGCCGGAAGAGCAGACCCCGGTCGTGCAGGTCCTGGGTCAGCGCCTCGTCGGCCTTCTTGAAGAAGACCCCGCCGACCAGCGGGACGTCCTCCTCGAAGGTGCCGTCGGGGCGGACCGGGTTGACGACCGGCAGGCCGTACGCCCGGCAGACCTTGAGGTCGTCCTCACCGAACGCGGGGGACTGGTGGACCAGTCCGGTGCCGTCCTCCGTCGTCACGTACTCGGCGTTGACGACATAGTGCGCCGGGGCCGGGAACTCGACCAGCTCGAACGGACGTTGATAGGTCCAGCGCTCCATGTCGGCGCCGGTGAAGGTCTCGCCCGTGGTTCCCCAGCCCTCGCCGAGCGCCTTCTCGACCAGCGGCTGGGCGACGACCAGCTTCTCGGTGCCGTCGGTCGCGACGACATAGGTGACATCGGGGTGCGCGGCGACCGCCGTGTTGGACACCAGCGTCCAGGGCGTGGTCGTCCAGACCAGGAGGGCGGCCTCGCCCGCGAGCGGACCGGAGGTGAGAGGGAAACGGACGAAGACGGACGGGTCGATCACCGTCTCGTAGCCCTGCGCCAGTTCGTGGTCGGACAGGCCCGTGCCGCAGCGCGGACACCAGGGGGCGACACGGTGGTCCTGGACCAGCAGGCCCTTGCCGAAGATCTCCTTCAGCGACCACCACACGGAGTCGATGTACTCCGGGTCCATCGTGCGGTAGGCGTCGTCGAGGTCGGTCCAGAACCCCATACGGGTGGTGAGCGCTTCGAAGGCGTCGGTGTGCCGGGTCACGGACTCGCGGCACTTGGCGTTGAACTCGGCGATGCCGTACGCCTCGATGTCCTTCTTGCCGTTGAAGCCCAGCTCCTTCTCGACGGCCAGCTCGACCGGCAGGCCGTGGCAGTCCCAGCCGGCCTTGCGGGCCACGTGATGGCCGCGCATGGTGCGGAAGCGCGGGAAGACGTCCTTGAAGACGCGGGCCTCGATGTGGTGGGCGCCCGGCATGCCGTTGGCCGTGGGCGGGCCCTCGTAGACCACCCACTCGGGGCGGCCCTCGGTCTGCTCCAGGCTCTTGGCGAAGATCTTGCTCTCGCGCCAGAAGTCGAGCACGGCGTGCTCAAGGGCGGGCAGATCTACCTGGGCGGGCACCTGGCGGTACTGCGGCGGCGTCATCGACGGCTCCTCCAACGGACTGCTTTCTTCCGTCGGAGGGACGAGAGCCGGTCGCCGTGCGGCGGTGCTCCCGCGGTACCACCCTCCTTGGCCCTCCGGCGTGCCCGCCGGGGAGCCCCCTCATTGGGGTCGCGACACCGGGTCTACTCGCCAGGGCCCCTGGCTTTCTTCCGGCGGCTCCGGGGTGATCTTCACATCGCGCTCGCCCCCGGGCTCTCACCGTCCCCGGGTCGCTCCTGGCCGCTCACGGCGCTACTCGTCCCCATCCACGCTTTTCGCTCTGCCCAGTGTACGGGGCCCGCAGGGGCGTGGCTCACCGGTTTTTCGGGGGGCCGGTGTGACCCGAATGGCCATGGGGGCGGTACGGGATCCGGGGGCGCGGCCGTCCGGGCGGGGACCCGGTCGGTTACCGGGCGGATTACCTGGCGGGGAGCGGGGCACAACCCGTGGGGCGGGCGAATCGGGCGGCGTGCCCCGTTGCCGCCGGGCTGTTGTCGATTTATCGTCCCAGCACGATTCGCGTGCAAGATCACAATATGTGAAGGGGCCGCGGCCATGGTGGCGAAGAAGACCGCCGTACAGCGTTCGGCGTCCAGCAGATCCACCCGGCCGGCATCGGCGCCGGCCGGCGGGGAGAGCGCGGCCAAGGCTCACGTCGGTGCCCGGACCGCCGCGAGGAAGCCCGCGAAGAAGACCGTCACGCGCGGTGGGGCGGCTGTCTCCGGTGCCCCCGCCGGGGTCGAGGGCGAGGACGTCACGACGGGGAAGAAAGCCGCTGTCCGGAAGGTTGCGGGCGGCGCGGGTGCTGCCAAGAAGGTGGCGTCCAAGAAGGCCGCGCCCAAGAAAGTGGCGTCCAAGAAGGCCGCGTCCCCTGCGCGGGACGCTTCCGGCGAGGGCGGTGCCGAGGGCGTGGAGGGCGGTGCCGATCGTGCGGCGCCCGTCAAAAAGGCCACTAAGAAGGCCACTAAGAGAGCCACCAAGAAGGCCGCCACGAAGACCGTACGTGGCAGGAAGACGGTCGGCGGGAAGAAATCCGTTGCCGTCGTCGGCGACGGCACGGAGGCTGTTCCCGCTGGTGGCGAGGGCCGCAAGGCGGCCGGAGGCCGGGCCTCCGGTGGTGTGAAGGCGTCTGGTAAGAAATCGGCTGCGAAAACGACGGGAGCCACGACGGTGGTTGCGAAGAAGACCCGGGGCACGGCCACTGCGGCCAAGAAGCCCACCCCCGTGCCCAAAGCGCGTATCGCCGCAGCGGAGCCGGGCGAACTCGCGGTCCGTCCGGGCGAGGACCCCTGGACCCCGGAAGAGGTCGAGGAGGCCCGTGCGGGGCTCCTCACGGAGGCCCAGCGGCTGCGCGACGAGATCGCGTCGTCCGAGGCGTCGATCGTCGGCCTGATGCGTGACTCCGGCGACGGCGCGGGCGACGACGAGGCCGACACCGGCACCAAGAACATCACCCGCGAACACGAGATGGCCCTCGCGGCCAACGCGCGCGAGATGCTCGAACAGAGCGAACGCGCCCTGGAACGCCTCGACGCCGGCACCTACGGCATCTGCGAGAACTGCGGCAACCCGATCGGCAAGGCCCGTATGCAGGCGTTCCCCCGGGCCACCCTCTGTGTGGAGTGCAAGCAGAAGCAGGAGCGCAGGTACTGAGCGAACAGGGACGCGGATACCGGCTCGGATACAGGGCACACGCGGGTTCCGGCCACCGGTACCGGACAGGGGCGGTGAGGCGCCGGGGGCCGCGGACCTGTGCCGTACCCTCGTCCTCAGTCAGGTACCTAACTTGAGGGACTCACGTGACAGAGGCGGAGCGCATCATCGGTACTCCGGACATCCCCGAGACGGCGGGAGCCGAGCCGGACCCGGCCGACGAGCGGGACAAGAGCGCCGACGAGCGGGACGAGAACAAAGGCGCGAGCGAGGAGCAGTCCCGCGGCAAGCGCCGTATCGCCGTGCTCTTCGCCGTCGCCGTCCTCGCGTACGCGCTCGACCTCGGCAGCAAGATGCTCGTCGTCGCGAAGCTGGAGCACCACGCGCCGATCGATGTGATCGGTGACTGGCTCCGCTTCGAGGCGATCCGCAACGCGGGCGCGGCCTTCGGCTTCGGTGAGGCGTTCACCGTCATCTTCACGGTGATCGCCGCGTCCGTGATCGTCGTGATCGTCCGCCTCGCGCGCAAGCTGTACAGCACGCCCTGGGCGATCGCGCTCGGCCTGCTCCTGGGCGGGGCGCTGGGCAATCTCACCGACCGGATCTTCCGCGCGCCCGGTGTGTTCGAGGGCGCGGTCGTCGACTTCATCGCGCCGAAGCACTTCGCCGTGTTCAACCTCGCCGACTCGGCCATCGTCTGCGGCGGCATCCTGATCGTCCTGCTCTCCTTCCGCGGCCTCGACCCGGACGGCACGGTCCACAAGGACTGAGCCCCGACAAGGGTTCGGTCCGGGGTGTCCGAGGCGTCCGGCATACTCGACAGGTGAGTACGCTTCCCGAGATCCGAACCCTGCCCGTGCCGGACGGCCTGGAGGGCGAGCGCGTCGACGCCGCCATCTCCCGGATGTTCGGCTTCTCCCGTACCAAGGCGGCCGAGCTGGCCGCGGCGGGCAAGGTGCTGGTCGACGGCACGGCGGTCGGCAAGTCCGAGCGGGTGCGGGGCGGCGCCTGGCTGGAGGTCGAGATGCCCGGGGCCCCCGCGCCCGTGCAGATCGTCGCCGAGCCGGTCGAGGGCATGGAGATCGTGTACGACGACGACGATGTGGTCGTCATCGACAAGCCGGTCGGTGTCGCCGCGCACCCCAGCCCGGGCTGGACCGGCACCACGGTGATCGGTGGCCTCGCCGCCGCCGGGTACCGCATCTCCACCTCCGGCGCGTCCGAGCGCCAGGGCATCGTGCACCGGCTCGACGTCGGGACCTCGGGCCTGATGGTGGTGGCCAAGTCGGAGTACGCGTACAGCTCGCTGAAGCAGCAGTTCCGGGAGCGCACGGTCGACAAGCGCTATCACGCGCTGGTGCAGGGCCACCCCGACCCGACCAGCGGCACCATCGACGCTCCCATCGGACGGCACCCGAACCACGACTACAAGTGGGCGGTCACCGCCGAGGGCAAGCCGTCCGTCACGCACTACGACCTGATCGAGGCGTTCCGCGCGGCCTCGCTGCTCGACATCAAGCTGGAGACGGGCCGTACGCATCAGATCCGGGTGCACATGGCGGCCCACCGGCACCCGTGCGTCGGCGATCTGACCTATGGCGCAGATCCCACGCTCGCCAAGCGGCTCGGTCTGACCCGGCAGTGGCTGCACGCGATGCGGCTCGGTTTCGAGCACCCCGGCGAGGCCCGCTGGGTGGAGTTCGAGAGCAGCTATCCCGACGATCTTCAGCAGGCGCTCGACCGGGTCCGCGCGGAGAGCGCGTGAACGCCCCTACCGGCGCCCCCACCGGGGCGGGCGCGTTCGTGGTGCGCGTGGCCGGGGACGACAGCGACCGCGCGGCGTGCTTCGCGGTCCGCAAAGAGGTCTTCGTCGGGGAACAGCGGGTCCCCGAGGACATCGAGTACGACGCGTTCGACGCCGAAGCCCTGCATCTACTGGCCATCAGCGCCGACGGGGTGCCGCTCGGCACGGGTCGGCTGCTGCACGGTCCCGCGGCGCTCGACCGGACCGGCGGCGACCCCGCCGTCGGCTCGCTCGGACGGCTCGCGGTCGTCGGGGCCGCCCGTGGCCTGGGGGTCGGGGCCGCGCTGGTGCGGGGCATCGAGGACGCGGCCCGGGAGACCGGGCTGAGCGCGGTGGACCTGCACGCGCAGACCCACGCGCTCGGCTTCTACGAGCGGCTGGGGTACGAGGCGTACGGGCCCGAGTTCCCCGACGCCGGGATCCCGCACCGGGCGATGCGCAAGCCACTCCGACCGTAAGCGGCTCCGGCGACCGTAAGCGGCTCGACGCCGTAAGCCTCCCTCACCGTAGGCCGGTGGAGCGGGTCTCGTCAGTCCGGCAGCCCCCACCCCGTCCACGCCCCCAGCGAGGGCACGTCACGCGGGCCGGTGCCGGCCGTCCCGCCCTTCGGTGTGATCACGGCGGTGCGTTCCCTCGGCAGGTTGACGCGTACCCGGCCGGGCCCGGTCTCGCGCCACGGCAGCGGACGGCCCCGCTCGTCCCGTACCGTCACGGCGCCCGGTATCCCGTGCTGGACGGTCAGCGGTGACCCCGCCTCGCTGTGCACCCGGACCCAGCGCGTCGTACCGGCGCTGCGGTCCGCGTCGACGAGGAAGGCGCCCGGGGTGCGCAGGGACGTGAACGAGGCGTCCGGCCAGCGGGCCGAGACCGACGGGAAGACCTTCACGACGCCGTCTTGGCCCTGCACCGCCATGTCGAGGAGCGACTGGGCCGCGCTCAGCGGGCTCTCCAGGGCGAAGTTCCGGCCCTCCCGGTACATGGTGTTACGGGTCATCGCGCAGTCCGCGACCACCTTCAGATCCGTGAAGAAGGTCAGGAAGTCCAGGGCCGGTTCGGGTTGGTCCATGACCGAGTACATCGAGGACGCCGTCGCATAGCTGTAGCCGTGCCACAGGTCCCGCATCGACACCCAGTGGTCCATGCTGCGGCGCATCACGTCACGGTCGCCCGGCCGGTCCCAGGTGCGCTCGCGCAGCGGGTACAGCCACAGCAGATGCGAGTGGTGGCGGTGCGAATCGGCGAGCGGCACGTCCTTGCCGATCATGACTCCGGCGGTCGGGTCCTCCGCGTACGGGGTGAGGCGCCGGGCGATGTCCCGCCAGCGTGGTGCGCGCGGGTCGTCGGTCCGCAGCAGCCGTGCCGCGTCGAGGAGGGTGCGGGCGCCCCAGCGGATCAGCGAGAGGTCGTAGGCGCAATCGGCGGCGTTGGCGTACTCGGGGGAGCGGGTCGTCGGGAGGTGCAGTATTCCGTCGGGGCCCTCGTGCAGGAAGTGCGCGTAGAAGTTGATCGCGCGGGCCAGGACGGGCAGCACGACATCGCGCAGGACCGCGCGGTCCATCGAGTGCCGGTACGCCTGCCACACGTTGTGCAGGGCCCAGGTGAGATTGCCGAAGTTGTCGGAGATCCGGTCGCCGCCCGGTGTCCCCACGTCGTACTGGTCGCCGGCACGCAACTGCCAGTCCGACGGGTGCCCGAGCGCATAGGTCTCGCCGTCGCGGTGGGCGGCCGGGACGGAGGTCGGCAGGTTCTTCTCGAATTGGGCGAACGTGCTGGTGACCGAGTCGAGTTCGGGATGGTTCGAGCCGAGCACCGGCGCCATACCGATCTGGACGTTGAGGTTCCACCACACCGCCGTCCAGTTGTTGCCGACCTCCGGGAACCACGGCCCCCACTCGGAGATCGTCGGCCCGCCGGACCGGGTCGCCGACGCGAGTTTGTAGAGCTGGATGACGTAGAAGGACTGAAGTCGCTTGTCCGGTACGGACAGCAGGCTGCGGTGGTGGAAGCCGTGCCACCAGTGGCGGTGCCGGGCCACCGAGGTCTCCAGGTCCTGCCCCAGGGTCCGGTCCACCGCGCTTCTGGCCGCGCGGGTCGCCTCGGTCGCCTCGCCGGGGAAGCGGTACACGAGATGCGCGGCCAGCAACCGGCCGCCGCCCTCGCGCCGTTCGCGCCACGCGGTGCTCCAGCCGCCGCCCGCGAGCAGGGGCTGCTGTACGTAGCCGTCGCCGACCTCGGGGTCCGGGTTCGGGGTGTACTCGGGGGGCTTGCCCGAGGTGCGGGTGGTCGCGGCGGTCAGCCAGGTGAACGTCCACGCGGCGGACTCCTCGCCCGCGCTGGGCCGGGTCGCCACCAGGAGGGCGCCGGTGTCGTTGTGGATCAGTGCCGTGAACGCCACACTGCCGCGCGTCGTGGTGACCGTGCCGCGCAGCTCGGCGTCGTACACGTCGAGCGTCCAGTCGACCTCGGTGATCGTGCCGGCGAGGGTCAGGGTGAAGTACCCGATGGGCAGGCGTGAGTAGCCGATGCCGCCGCGCCACTGGCCGCGCTGGTCCTGCACCTCGGTGTGGCTGAGGATCAGCTTCAGGGTGCCGGCCCGCTCACCCGCGTAGAGCTGGGCGCCGAGTCGGCCGTTGCCGAGGAACGGGCCGTCCTGCCAACTGGTCGGCAGCCGCCGCCAGAGCGGGGACGCGGCACGGACGAGCCGTTCGTGGACGTCCTGTTCATGGACGCCTTTGTCGACAGGTCGGCCCGGCGCGGCCCACGCGGTGCCGGACGAGGCCGACCAGAGGGCGGCGCCCGTCGTCGCGGCGGCGGCGACGAAGGTGCGGCGGGTCAGGGGCGAGGGGGGTTCGGCCCTGTCGGGCGTCGCGGGGTGGCCTGCGAAGGGCATACGCACTCCAGTCAGCGGCGGAACGGCAGTTGTAGCCGACGGTCACATATGTGGTGCCTGTTCTGGTTCCTGATCGATGCCACTTCGCATAGTGCCCGTACCGACCTCGGACCGGAACCCCCTGTGCGCCACAGACATCGGATGAAAGTCGCCGTCAGTTCGCCACCCGGTCGGCGAATTCGACCACTCTTGTTCCGATTACCGCCCAAACGCGTGGCAGGCTGGACCCGTTGATCGTCCAACCCCCGTCCAGCCCCGTCCAGCCCTCGCCCCACCCTCGCCGAACCGTCGTCGGAGCGCACCCCGTGAATCAGTTGGCCCTGTTGTTCGTCCTGCTGCTCGGGGCCGTGGTGAGCGTGCCGCTCGGCGACAAGATGCGGCTGCCGGCGCCGGTCCTGATGACCCTCGCCGGAATCGTCCTGGCGCTGCTCCCGTTCGTCCCGAATATCGACATCCCGCCCGAGCTGATCCTGCCCGTCGTCCTGCCGCCGCTGCTCTACGCCTCCGTACAGCGCACCTCCTGGCGGCAGTTCGCGGCGAATCTGCGGCCGATCCTGCTGCTCGCCGTCGCGCTGGTCTTCGTCACCATGGCCGCCGTCGCCTTTGTCGCCCACGCGATCGTGCCCGGACTGCCGCTCGCCGCCGCCCTCGCACTCGGCGCGCTCGTGGCGCCGCCCGACCCGGTCGCCGCGACCGCCGTCGCCGGACAACTCGGACTGCCCCGCCGGCTGGTGTCGATCCTGGAGGGCGAGGGGCTGTTCAACGACGTGACCGCGATCGTGCTCTACCACGTCGCCATCGCCGCCGTCGTCAGCGGCAGCTTCTCGCTCCCGCACGCCGCCTTCGAGCTGGTCCTCTCGGCCGTCGTCGCCCTCGCCGTCGGACTCGGGCTCGGCTGGGCCGCGAACAAACTGATGGGCCTCCTCGGCGACCCCACGCTCCAGATCGGCCTCACCCTCCTGGTGCCCTATGTGTCCTACGTCATCGCCGAGGCACTCAAGGGCTCCGGCGTGCTCGCCGTACTCGTCACCGCGCTGTTCCTCGCCGAGTACGCGCTCGGCGCCGACGACGTCACGGCCCGCCTGGCCGGCAACACCTTCTGGGAGATCGTCGACACCCTCGTCACCGGAGTCGCCTTCGGACTCATCGGACTCGAACTGCACAACGCCATCAGGACCGCCCAGGGCCACTGGAGCGAGATGCTCGGCTGGGCCGGGGCGATCGTCGCCGTCGTCGTCATCGTCCGCCTGCTGTGGCTCCTCCCGGCGACCTGGCTGACGAAACGGCTGCACGCCCGCCGGGACGTCGACGAGGAGATCCCGACGAGCCTGCGCGAAACCGTCGTCATGTGGTGGGCCGGTATGCGCGGCGTCGCCTCGGTCGCCCTGGCGCTCGCCATTCCGCTCAAGGTGGACGACGGATCGCCGTTCCCGGACCGCGACGAGATCATCTTCATCGCCTTCGGGGTGATCATGGCCACCCTCGTCGTCCAGGGACTCAGCCTGCCCTGGCTGGTACGGAAGCTGAACGTCCGGGCGGACACCGACGCCGAGGCCGCCTTCGAGAAGGAACTCGCCGTCCGCGCCACCAGGGCCGCCCGCCGGCGTCTCAAGGACATCGAGGAGGTCGAGGAACTCCCCGAGGAAATCTCCGAGCAACTGCTGCGCCGCGCCTTCGAGATCGGCGTACGCATCAGCCCCGACATGGGCGACGACGAGCGGCGCGAGGCGCATACGCAGCGCATCCAGCGGATCAAGAAGGTCCGACGTATCCAGGGCGAGATGCTGTCCGCCGCGCGCCACGAGGTCCTCGCGGCGCGCAGCGAGCCCGGCGCGGATCCGGAGGTCGTGGACCGGGTCCTACGGCATCTGGATGTCCGCAGCCTGCGGTGAATCGGGGGACCGGTGCGGTCCTGCGCCGGCGCGGGTGTTGACGGCTGTCGCCCGGTGTCGGCGGGTGTTGGTGGGTGTCAGCCTCGGCCGCGGCGCGGAATCTCGCCGTCCGGCGCGTGCTCCGGATGCGGGACGCCGCCCGGCGCGGGGATCGCCGGGGCCGTGGTCACCCGGGGCAGCGCGTACGGATGGTGCTCCGCGAGCCAGCCGATCAACTGCTCGCGGACCGTGACCCGTACCGTCCAGATGTCGTCGGCGTCCTTCGCCGTGACCAGCGCGCGGACCTCCATCGTGGTGGGCGTCGTGCCGGTCACCGCGAGCCCGTAGTCACGGCCGTCCCACGCCGGGCACGCGCGCAGGATGTCCCGCAGCTTCTCGCGCATCTCGTGGACCGGGGCGCTGTGGTCGAGATGCAGGAAGACGGTCCCGGTCATCTGGGCACCGCCGCGCGACCAGTTCTCGAACGGCTTGCTGGTGAAGTACGACACGGGCATCGTGATGCGCCGCTCGTCCCAGGTCCGTACGGTCAGGAAGGTCAGCGTGATCTCGTCGATCGTGCCCCACTCGCCGTCCACCACCACGGTGTCCCCGAGCCGCACCATGTCCCCGAACGCGATCTGCAACCCCGCGAAGAGATTGCTGAGCGTGGACTGCGCTGCGATACCGGCGACCACCCCGAGGACTCCCGCCGACGCGAGGAGCGACGCACCGGCCGCCCGCATCGCCGGGAAGGTCAGCAGCATCGACGCGACCGCCACCACCCCGACGACCGCCGAGACCACCCGCTGGATCAGCGTCACCTGCGTCCGCACCCGGCGCACCCGCGCGGGATCACGGTGCGCGCTCGCGTAACGGGTGTACGTGGCGTCGACCACGGCGTTCGCGATCCGCACCGCCAGCCACGCGGCGGCGCCGATGAGCACCAGCGTCAAGGTCCGGCCCACGCCCGCCACATGCCCGTCCGCGAGACCCGTCTCCCGGTACGACCCTCTCAGCAGGGCCGCGCAGAGCACGAGTTGGAGCGGTAGCCGGCAGCGGCGCAGGAGGCCCCACAGCGGGGTCTCGCCGTGTCGTGCGTCGGCCCGGCGCAGCAGCCGGTCCACCGCCCAGGTGACGAGCAGCGTGAGCACGACCGAGCCACCGATGACGATCAGCGGACGCAGTACGTTCTCCATGCCCCCGACCGTAACCGGACCCCGCCCGTCCTGAACATGGCGCCGGGTACCGACCGTGCGGGCCGGCGTCGTCGGTGACGAGGGCCGGCGTTGTCGGTGGTGGCTGGCACCATGGGCCTCATGAACATCATGCTTTTTCACTCGACCTATGGACCGCGGCCGGCGGTGCGCGCGGCTGCGGACCGGCTGCGGGCGGCCGGACACGAGGTGTGGACCCCGGACCTCTTCGAGGGCCGCACCTTCGACACCGTCGAGGACGGCATGGCCTTCAAGGACGAGATCGGCAAGGACGAGTTGCTCAAGCGCGCCGTCCTGGCCGCCGCGCCCTACTCGGACCGGGGCCTGGTGTACGCCGGGTTCTCGTTCGGTGCCTCCATCGCGCAGACCCTGGCCCTCGGCGACGAACGCGCGAAGGGCCTGCTCCTGCTGCACGGCACCTCGGACATCGCGGAGGGCGCCCACGTGGACGAACTGCCGGTGCAGTTGCATGTGGCCGAGCCGGACGCCTTCGAGACCGACGACTGGCTCAGCTCCTGGTATCTCCAGATCCGCCGGGCGGGCGCCGACGTGGAGGTGTACCGCTACGCGGGAGCGGGACACCTCTACACCGACCCGGACCTCCCGGACTACGACGAGGAGGCCGCCGAGACCACCTGGCGCACGGCCCTCGGCTTCCTGGAGACCTTGTAGGGCCGAAGCCGAAGAGCGGGCGAACAGCATGTGCTCGCCCGCTCTTTCACCGTATGCCGCCGTGAGCGGCCCGCCCGGTGACCGGCCGCCCGGCGGTGGCTCAGCCCTTGAGGGCCGCGTCGATCGCGGTGTTGTACGCCTCGACCGTCATCGGCGCGTTCTGCCCGCCGGAGTCGGTGACCTTCTTGCCGTCCATGACGAACGACGGGGTGCCCTGGACACCGTCCTTGTTGTCGTCGAACACCTTCGACATCTCCAGCGCCCAGCGGTCGTAGGTGCCGTTGTTGACCGCCGACTGGAACTTCGCGTTGTCCTTCAGCGCGGGCACCTGGTCGGCGATCTCGATGAGATACGCGTCGTTCTTGAACTTGTCGTCCGTCTCCTCGGGGTGGTACTTCGCCGAGTAGAGCTGCGTCTTGTAGGCGAGGAAGGCGTCCGGGCTGACGTTCAGCGCGGCACCCAGCGCGCTGAGCGCGTTGCGCGAGCCCTCACCGGTGCGGTCGAGGAATGTGGCGCCCACGAACTGGATCTTGTACTTGCCGTCCTTGAGGTCCTTGTCGACCGTGGAGCCGACGGTCTGCTCGAACTGCGCACAGACCGGGCAGCGCGGGTCCTCGTACACCGTCAGCGTCTTCTTGGCGCTGCTCTCGCCGAGGATGACCGTCGTGCCGTTCTTGCCGGAGGTGTTCGCCGGCTCGACCAGCTTGGCGTTCTTCGCGGACTCCCAGTACGACGGCTTGGTCGTCTGCACGACCGCGTACGAGATACCGCCCGCGGCGGCCAGTACACCGACGATCGACAGGGCCACGACCACCTGCCGCTTGGCCTTCGTCTTCTTCGCCTGCCGCTCGCGCTCTTCCCGAAGCCGCTCGCGCGCCGCCGACTTCGCGGCCTGGCTGTTCCTCTTGCTCATGATGGGGTTCTCCGTGTGATGACGTACCCGCCCAGGGCGGGTACGGGGTGGGGGACTGCTCCTGCTCGGCCGAATCCTGCTCAGTCGAAGACCGGCGTACGGGGCGGTCCCCGCCGTCCCACGGAGTGCGCCCACAGCCGGGGGCGCGCGATCCGGGCGCGCAGTGCCGGGCGGGGCGCGCGGCGCACCGGCTCCCGGCGCGCCGTGACCGCGGCGACCGCGATCAGCAGCGGCCGGAACGTGCTCGCGGCCACCGCGCCGATGAGCTGGGCCAGCGCCCGCTCGCCCCGCCGCAGCCAGGCCGCGGCGAGCAGTCCGACACCGACATGCGCGCCGAGCAGCAGCCAGGCGGTGCCCGGCTCGGCCTGGGCCAGCAGGGCCGCCGTGCGGCCGTCCTCGCCGCCCGTCATCCGGGCCAGCGGGATGCCCACACCCGTACCGCCGCAGAGCACGTCCAGGCCGACCGAGCGCAGGGGGCCCGCGACCGGGCCGCCCGCCGGTCCGTAACAGACGTGCTGGCCGGTCGTGAACACCGTGTCGGCGGCCAGTTCCAGCGGGATCAGCAGTGCCGCGATCCGGCCGAAGCCGCGCTCACGGCGGCCGGCGAGCACATACGCGACGCCGAAGACGGCTGCCGCGATCACGCCGACGGTGGCCAGCGGCAGCGGGGCCCGGGACAGCAGGACGTGCGACGCGGTGGAGAGCGTCACGACAACCGCCGTGAACAGGGCCGCGCGCACGGCCCTGAGCTGGGTCCCTGATATGTCCATCGCCGAGGAGTGTCCCATGGCCGCCCATAAGAGACCCCTAAAGGGTTCCTGTGGGTGCCTGACTGGTGCTGACTGGTGCTGAGCGGGTGCCGGACCGGTGCCGGACGGGGGTGCCGGTGGCTCCGTGCCGTGGCCCTACAGGCCCGGTATCCGGCCGTTGCGGAAGAGGTCCACGAACGTCTGGTGGTCACCCCGCGCGCGGGCGCCGTAGCTGTGCGCGAAGTCCACCAGGAGGTCGCCGAAGCCGTCCTCGTCGGCGGCGATCGCCGCGTCGATGGCGCGCTCAGTGGAGAACGGGACCAGCTCCGAGTGGCCGCTCTCGTCGTCCGCCGCCGCGTGCATCGTCGCCGTCGCCCGGCCCAGGTCGGCGACGACCGCCGCGATCTCCTCCAGGTCGTCGATGTCGGACCAGTCCAGATCCACCGCGTACGGCGACACCTCCGCGACGAGCTGTCCCGAACCGTCCAGCTCGGTCCAGCCGAGCCACGGGTCGGCGTGCGCCTGGAGGGCGCGCTGCGAGATCACCGTGCGGTGGCCCTCGTGCTGCCAGTACTCCCGGATCGCGCGGTCCGTGACATGCCGCGAGACCGCGGGGGTCTGGGCCTGCTTGAGGTAGATCACCACATCGTTCTCCAGGGCGTCGCTGTTGCCCTCCAGAAGGATGTTGTACGACGGCAGTCCCGCCGACCCGATGCCGATCCCGCGCCGCCCGACGACGTCCTTCACGCGATACGAGTCCGGACGGTCGAGGGACGAATCCGGCAGCGTCTCCAGATAGCCGTCGAAGGCCGCGAGGACCTTGTACCGGGTGGCCGCGTCCAGCTCGATGGAGCCGCCGCCCGGCGCGAAACGGCGCTCGAAGTCACGGATCTCGGTCATCGAGTCGAGCAGCCCGAAACGGGTCAGCGAGCGGGCGTCCCGCAGCGCGTCCAGGAGCGGCCCCTCGGCGGTGTCCAGCGTGAAGGGCGGCACCTCGTCGCTCTTCGCGCCGGTCGCCAGCGCGTGGATCCGCTCGCGGTACGCGCCCGCGTAGATCCGCACCAGTTCGGTGATCTGCTCGTCGCTCAGCGCCTTGCCGTACCCCACGAGCGCGACCGACGCGGCGAAGCGCTTCAGGTCCCAGGTGAAGGGGCCGACATACGCCTCGTCGAAGTCGTTCACATTGAAGATCAGGCGGCCCTGGGAGTCCATGTACGTGCCGAAGTTCTCCGCGTGCAGGTCGCCGTGGATCCACACGCGCGCGGTGCGGTCGTCCAGATAGGCACCGCCGGCCGTGTTCCCGCCGGACCCGTCCGGGCCGACTGCGTCCAGGTCGTGGTAGAAGAGGCACGCCGTGCCGCGGTAGAAGGCGAACGCCGAGGACGCCATCTTGCGGAACTTCACCCGGAACGCGGCCGGATCGGCGGCCAGCAGCTCACCGAAGGCGGTGTCGAAAACGGCGAGTATCTCTTCGCCACGCTGCTCGGCGCTGGGCTGCGGGACCGACATCGCTGGGTGCCTCCTGGTGCGGATCGTGCGGGACCATGGTGCGTGACGTGCGGGACATGGCGGAAGGTGCCGTGACGCCCTCCCCCTTCAACGGACGAGCCCTTCGGCTAGTGCCCGGTGACGGTACTCGCCGCGTTCTTCCCGGATACGAGTTCTCCCCGGAAACGCCACGGCGAATCCCGGGTGCGGGCCGACCGTACCCCCGAGCGCCCGTCCACTGTCAGTGCGGAGACGTAGACTTCCACGCTGTTCCCCCAGACCGTCGCCGACTGTTTCCGCTGGAGGCCGCACCGTGTCGAAACCGCCGTTCACGCACCTGCACGTCCACACCCAGTACTCGCTGCTGGACGGTGCCGCGCGGCTGAAGGACATGTTCAACGCGTGCAATGAGATGGGCATGTCCCATATCGCGATGAGCGACCACGGAAACCTGCACGGGGCGTACGACTTCTTCCATACGGCGAAGAAGTCGGGGGTGACGCCGATCATCGGGATCGAGGCGTATGTGGCGCCGGAGTCGCGGCGCAACAAGCGGAAGATCCAGTGGGGGCAGCCGCATCAGAAGCGGGACGACGTGTCCGGTTCGGGTGGTTACACGCACAAGACGATCTGGGCGGCGAACAGTACCGGTCTGCACAATCTGTTCCGGCTCTCCTCGGACGCGTATGCCGAGGGCTGGTTGCAGAAGTGGCCGCGGATGGACAAGGAGACCATCGCGCAGTGGTCGGAGGGGCTGATCGCGTCGACCGGGTGTCCGTCGGGTGAGCTTCAGACCCGGTTGCGGCTGGGGCAGTTCGACGAGGCGGTCAAGGCCGCCGCCGACTACCAGGACATCTTCGGCAAGGACCGGTACTTCCTGGAGTTGATGGACCACGGCATCGACATCGAGCGGAGGGTACGCGACGACCTGCTGCGCGTCGGCAAGAAGCTCGGCATTCCGCCGCTGGTCACCAATGACTCGCATTACACGTACGCGCATGAGGCGACGGCGCATGACGCGCTGCTGTGCATCCAGACGGGTAAGAACCTTTCCGATCCGGACCGGTTCAAGTTCGACGGCACCGGCTATTACCTGAAGTCGACGGACGAGATGTACGCGATCGACGCGTCGGACGCCTGGCAGGAGGGGTGTGCGAACACGCTTCTGGTGGCCGAACAGGTCGACACGTCGGGCATGTTCGAGTCGCGGAACCTGATGCCGAAGTTCGACATCCCGGACGGCTACAGCGAAGTCACCTGGTTCCAGGAGGAGGTCCGGCGCGGGATGGAGCGCCGCTTCGCCGGCGCTGTCCCCGAGGACCGCCAGAAGCAGGCGGACTACGAGATGGATGTCATCATCCAGATGGGGTTCCCCGGCTACTTCCTGGTGGTCGCCGACTTCATCATGTGGGCCAAGAAGCAGGGCATCGCGGTCGGCCCCGGGCGCGGATCGGCGGCCGGCTCGATCGTCGCGTACGCCATGGGCATCACCGACCTCGACCCCATCCCGCACGGCCTGATCTTCGAGCGGTTCCTCAACCCCGAGCGCGTCTCGATGCCCGATGTCGACATCGACTTCGACGAGCGCAGGCGCGTCGAAGTGATCCGGTACGTCACCGAGAAGTACGGCGCCGACAAGGTCGCCATGATCGGCACCTACGGAAAGATCAAGGCGAAGAACGCCATCAAGGACTCCGCGCGCGTACTGGGTTATCCGTACGCGATGGGGGACCGGCTCACCAAGGCCATGCCCGCCGACGTCCTCGGCAAGGGCATCGATCTCGACGGCATCACCAACGCCTCGCACCCGCGCTACAGCGAGGCCGGCGAGATCCGCGCGATGTACGAGAACGAGCCGGACGTGAAGAAGGTCATCGACACCGCCAAGGGTGTCGAGGGTCTGGTCCGGCAGATGGGTGTGCACGCGGCCGGCGTCATCATGTCCAGCGAGCCCATCGTGGATCACGCCCCGATCTGGGTGCGGCACACGGACAATGTGACCATCACGCAGTGGGACTACCCGCAGTGTGAGTCGCTCGGCCTGCTGAAGATGGACTTCCTCGGCCTGCGCAACCTGACGATCATGGACGACGCCGTCAAGATGGTGAAGTCCAACAAGGGCGTCGACATCGACCTCCTGAGCCTCCCGCTCGACGATCCGACGACCTTCGAACTCCTCCAACGCGGCGACACACTTGGCGTGTTCCAGTTCGACGGCGGCCCCATGCGCTCGCTGCTGCGGCTGATGAAGCCCGACAACTTCGAAGACATCTCCGCCGTCTCGGCGCTCTACCGTCCCGGCCCGATGGGCATGGACTCGCACACCAACTACGCCCTGCGCAAGAACGGCCAGCAGGAGATCACCCCCATCCACAAGGAGCTGGAGGAGCCCCTCAAGGAGGTCCTGGACGTCACCTACGGCCTGGTCGTCTATCAGGAGCAGGTGCAGAAGGCCGCCCAGATCATCGCCGGGTACTCCCTCGGTGAGGCCGACATCCTGCGCCGCGTGATGGGCAAGAAGAAGCCCGACGAACTCGCCAAGAACTTCACCATCTTCCAGGCCGGCGCCAAGAAGCACGGCTACAGCGACGAGGCGATCCAGGCCCTGTGGGACGTCCTGGTCCCGTTCGCCGGATACGCGTTCAACAAGGCGCACTCCGCCGCGTACGGACTCGTCTCGTACTGGACCGCCTACCTCAAGGCGAACTACCCCGCCGAGTACATGGCCGGGCTGCTGACCTCCGTGAAGGACGACAAGGACAAGTCGGCGGTGTATCTGAACGAGTGCCGGCGTATGGGGATCAAGGTGTTGCCGCCGGATGTGAACGAGTCGATGGCGAACTTCGCGGCGCAGGGTGACGACGTGATCCTGTTCGGTCTGTCGGCGGTGCGGAATGTCGGCACGAACGTGGTCGAGTCGATCATCAAGTCCCGTAAGGCGAAGGGAAAGTACGCGTCGTTCCCGGACTATCTCGACAAGGTGGAGGCGGTCGTGTGCAACAAGCGCACGACGGAGTCCTTGATCAAGGCGGGTGCGTTCAGCACGATGGGGCACACCCGTAAGGGTCTGACCGCGCAGTACGAGCCGATGATCGACAATGTGGTGCAGGTCAAGCGCAAGGAGGCCGAGGGGCAGTTCGACCTGTTCGGCGGGATGGGTGACGAGGCGGACAGTGAGCCGGGGTTCGGGCTTGATGTCGAGTTCTCGGACGACGAGTGGGAGAAGACATATCTGCTCGCGCAGGAGCGGGAGATGCTCGGTCTGTATGTGTCGGACCATCCGCTGTTCGGTCTGGAGCATGTGCTGTCGGACAAGGCGGACGCGGGGATCGGGCAGTTGACCGGGGGTGATTACTCGGACGGTTCGGTGGTGACCATCGGGGGGATCATTTCGGGGCTTCAGCGGAAGATGACCAAGCAGGGCAATGCGTGGGCGATCGCGACGGTGGAGGATCTGGCGGGTTCGATCGAGTGCATGTTCTTCCCGGCGACGTATCAGCTGGTGTCGACGCAACTCGTCGAGGACGCCGTGGTGTTCGTGAAGGGGCGGCTCGACAAGCGCGAGGACGTGCCACGGCTCGTCGCCATGGAAATGCAGGTCCCCGACCTGTCGAACGCCGGGACCAACGCGCCCGTGGTGATCACCATTCCGACCGTCAAGGTCACCCCGCCGATGGTCAGTCGCCTCGGCGAGATCCTCAGCCACCACAAGGGCAACAGCGAGGTACGGATCAAGCTTCAGGGCGCCCGTAAGACCACCGTGCTGCGGCTCGACCGGCACCGGGTGCAGCCCGATCCCGCGCTCTTCGGCGACCTCAAGGTGCTGCTCGGCCCGTCCTGCCTCGCGGGCTGAGCAGACACCCGAGAGGGGCACCCGGTGATCCGGGTGCCCCTCTTTTCTTCGTCCTTCTCTTCGTCGTGCGTAGGTGATGCGTGGTGCGTATGTGGAGGGTGTGCGCGCTGTGGCGGCGACGTCAGTTGTGGCCGAAGCGACGCTGGTGCTTACGGGCAACGTCCGTGGGAGTGCCCTGTCCTATCGACTGCGATTCCGAACGGGCCTCCGTGGAGGACGACTGGGCCCGCTCCGCCGCGTGCTCGGCCTGCGAGCCGCGCTTGTGGTCACTGCCCTTGTGGTCACTGCCCTTACGGTTCTTGTTCTTGGCCATGGTGATGCCTCCTGAGGGGGATCTGGCGGCCAGCGACGCGACCAGATTCACATACGATGACAAGCAGCGCATTTCGGAGAATTACCGTGCGTCATAAGGGCTGTCGGAGAGCGAACTCCGGATCCGCCACGCCGAAGATCGAGTTCGGGCCGTTAAGCCCCGCACGGTCGGGCAGACTCCAAGGAAACCCGAAGCGAACCCGCATGCGTTGCCCCGTGCGGGCCTCCGAATGTCCTGGAGGGGACCTTCAGGACACCTCATCAGGGAAAGAGGGTGGATCGCGTGGACCGCTGCATCGTCCTGGTGGACGCCGGGTATCTGCTGGGGGCCGCCGCGAGTCTCCTCGCCGGGGAGCCGTCCCGCTCACGCATCACCGTCGACCACGCCGCCCTGATCCAGGGGCTGCGCGAGCGCGCCGAGTCCGACACGGAGCGCCCGCTGCTGCGGATCTACTGGTTCGACGGTGCCCCCGACCGGGTGCCGCAGCCGGAGCACCGCAGGCTGCGCGTCATGCCGCGCGTGACGGTACGCCTCGGTGCGCTCACCCGGAGTGACGGGCGGTGGGCGCAGAAGGGCGTCGACGCCGCCATGCACGCCGAGCTGACGGAACTCGCCCGTAACCGCGCGTGTTCGGACGTGGTCCTGGTGACCGGGGACGGCGATCTGCTGCCCGGGATGATGGCCGCCAAGGAACACGGCGTCGCCGTCCACCTGTGGGCCGTCCAGGCCGCCGACGGCGACTACAACCAGTCCGAGGACCTGGTCGCGGAGGCCGACGAGCGGCGGGTACTCGACCGGGCCTGGATCACCAAGGCCGTCCGTGCCAAGGACCTCGGCGGGGTGTGCGCCCCGCCGCCCGCGCCGCGGCCCGAGATCGCGGCGATCCTGTCGGCGCCGCTGCCGGATTCCGCGATGGCCGCCGCAGCCGCTGAGCGGGCCGCCGCCGAGCGGGCCAGGGACGAGGAGCAGGCCGGGGTCCAGCACGAGTCGGCGGGGCGTACGGAGAACGGCGCAGGGGAGCGCGGAGCCGCCGCCAAAGGGGTGCCCACGCCCAAGGACCTCGCCGCACTGCGCGGGCCCGGGGCGCAGCCCGCGCAGCACCCGGCGCAACACCCCGCCAGTGCCACGCTGCGGTGGTCGTCGGACAAGGGGTGGGTGGACCGGCCCGGTCTGGTGACCGAGCCCGCCGACGCCGCGTCCCTGCCGACGCTCGCGCAGCTCACCACGGCGGAGCAGCGGTGGGCCGACCGCGAGGAGGACATCACCACGGTCGGCGGTGATCCCTTCGAGGTGGGGCAGGTGTTCGCACGGCGCTGGATGGCGCGGATGCCGGAGTCGGCGGTACTCCAGAGACTGTCGACCATGTACCCACGGATTCCGCACCGCATCGACGGTGAACTGCTGCGGTACGCCGCCCGGTTCGGGCTCCTCGCGCACAAGGACGACCAGATCGACGAGCACGACCGGTATGCGATCAGGGCCGGATTCTGGCGAGAATTCGACATCAACACAGACATCAACACAACGGAACCGGCCACACCGACACCCGGAAGCTGACCGGTCCGCACCAGGCGGCCCGGAACACCGCCGGGCGGCCGGGTTGACCCCGGAGGGGTGGCGTGGCGGCGGGACCCCGTAGGCTCTCTGATCGTGAGTACGCGTGTCGCATATCCGGGTCAACACGGCGATGTGGTGTGCGCGGTGCGCGATCTCGTGAAGACCTACCCGGCGACACGGGGCCGGCGGGGGACTCCCGCGACGCCCGAGGTGCGGGCCAACGACGGTGTCCGGCTCGATATCCGACGGGGTGAGATCTTCGGACTCCTCGGCCCCAACGGCGCCGGCAAGTCCACCCTCGTACGCCAGTTGACGGGCCTGATGCGGCCGGACTCCGGCACCGTCGAGATCCTCGGCCACGACATCGTCCGCCACCCCGACCGGGCCGCCCGCGTCCTCGCGTACCTCGGTCAGGAGTCCAGCGCGCTCGACGAGCTGACCGTCGCCCTCGCCGCCGAGACCACCGCACGGCTGCGCGGCCTCGACATCCGCGCCGCCCGCAGGGCACGGGACACCGTCCTGGACGAACTCGGCCTCACCCCGCTCGCCGGGCGCCCCCTCAGCAAGCTCTCCGGCGGCCAGCGCCGCCTCGCCTGCGTCGCCTCGACGCTCGTGGGCGAGCGGTCCCTGCTCGTCCTGGACGAGCCCACCACCGCCATGGACCCGGTCGCCCGCCGCGCCGTATGGGCCGCCGTCGACCGCCGCCGCGCCGAACACGGCACCACCGTCCTGCTCGTCACGCACAACGTCATCGAGGCCGAGACCGTACTGGACCGCGTCGCCGTACTCGACCGGGGCCGCGTCATCGCCTGCGACACCCCGGCCGGACTCAAGGAACAGGTCGCCGGCGAGGTACGGGTCGACCTGGTCTGGCGCGAGCGCGCACCGCTGGACATCCCGGAGGTGGCCGCGCTGCGGTCCTCCGCCGTCGTGTCGGGGCGCCGCTGGGTCATGCGGCTCGCCCCCGACGAGGCCCGCGCCGCCGTCGCGGCCGTCACCGGCGGCGCCGCCTTCGCCGCCCTGGACGACTTCACGCTGGCCACCCCCAGCCTGGAGGACGTCTACCTGGCACTCGGCGGCAGCGACCACACCGCCAAGGGCCTGGTGAAGGCATGACCCCGACCACCCGCAGCCGCCGCCACAGAGACAGTCACAGAGACAGCCGCAGAGAGACAGGAGCCGCGCACGGTGAGTGTCGTACCCGCTGAGGCGCTGCCCGGTGCCCGCCGGACGCAGGACGGACACCCGGCGGCCCCGGAGGGCCCCGCGCCCCTCGCGCCCCGCACCCGGCTGCGTCCCGCCCTCGCCGCCGTCTACCGCGCCCAGCTCTCCCGCGCCCGCGTCGCCAGGATCCCGCTGCTGTTCGTCGCCACCTTCCAGTCCGTCGGGATCATGATCCTGATGCGGGGAGTCGTCGACGGTGGGGCGGAGGCCCGTGCCGTGGTCGCCGGATCGAGCGTCCTGGTCGTCGCGTTCGTCGCCCTGAACCTGCTCGCCCAGTACTTCGGCAGGCTCCGCTCCGACGGCGGCCTCGACCACTACGCCACCCTTCCGGTCCCCCCGGCCGCCGTCGTCCTGGGCGCCGCCGCCGCGTATGCCTCCTTCACCGTTCCCGGTACCCTCGCCACCGCTGTCGTCGGCTGTGTCCTCTTCCAGTTGCCGCTCACCCATCTGTGGATCCTCGCCGCCGTCATCCCGCTCGCGGGCGCCGCGCTCGCCGGGCTCGGCGCCGCCCTCGGCCTGCTCGCCCCCCGGCCCGAACTGGCAACACTGCTCGGCCAGTTGGGCATGTCCGCCGCCCTGCTCCTCGGCGTGCTGCCGGCCGACCGGCTGCCCGTCGCCGTGCAGTACGCCCGCGACCTGCTGCCGTCGACGTACGGCGTGGAGGCGTTCGCCCGTACCTTCGGACCGCACCCGGACTGGGCGGCCGTGGGGGTCGACCTGGCCGTCTGCGCCGCCGTCGGCGTCATCTCACTGGCCGCGGCCACCTGGGCGTACCGCCGGGCAGCCGTCCGGTGACGCGCGGGCGCGGTGGGCCTGGCACGATGTCAGGGTGACCGCACCGCTGACTCCGCCGCCGCACCACCAGCCGCCGCACCAGCCCTGGGGGGCCGCGTACACCGGTGGGCGGGTACCCCCTGCGGCGTACGAGGAGGACGGTCCCGGAATGAAGACCGAACTGCGGCAGGCCGCCGTGATCACCCTCGCGACCACCGTCGGCGGACTCCTCCTCGGCTTCCTCTGGCTCTGGCTGACGCCGCGGGTGCCGCTGATCGCGTCCGGCGACGCGGTGTACCTCAAGGACACCGAGGGCGAGCAGTCCATCGCCATCGACGGAACGTTCACGCTGCTCGGCCTGGGGTTCGGTGCCGTCACCGCCCTGGTGGTGTTCCTGGTGCGCAGGCGCGGCGGGATCCCGCTGGTCGCCGCGCTGGCGCTCGGCGGGCTGCTCGGCTCGGTCGTCGCCTGGCGCTTCGGCGTCTGGCTGGGCCCCATGCAGGACGTCGTGGCGCACGCCAAGGAGGTCGGCAGGGGCATCACCTTCGACGCGCCACTGGAACTCAAGGCGAAGGGCGCCCTGCTCGCCTGGCCGGTCGGCGTCCTCCTGGTGCACCTCGGTCTGACGGCTCTGTTCGGCCCGCGCGACCCCGACCCGTACCCGTACCCGAGCCCGTACATCCCGGCGGGGCAGAACTCGTTCGCCTACGGCCCCGAGGCCGGCCGGCCCACTCAGCCGCCGGTCGGGCCCTACGGGAAGCAGCCGCCGAGGCCCCCGCACCACGAGGGACCGCCCCGCGATCAGCCGTAGCGGCGGTACGGGCCCGGGAGGGGGCCGTACTCAGGCCGGGCGGCGTCCGTGGTTGGCCCGGCGTTTCCTGATCCGCCACTTGCGCTTCCGCGTCCTCTTCGACATGTCCTCGGTACTTAACCGAAGACGGGCCGTCCGTCGAGGGGTCGCGCGCCGGCGGTGGCGTCCGTCAGCCGCGTCCCACGGGTGCGAGCACGGCGTCCGTGAGGGCCGCCAAGTCGCCCGGGGCCAGCTCGACTTCGAGACCCCGGCGGCCCGCCGACACACAGATCGTCGGATGCGCGCCCGCCGACTCGTCCAGGACCGTCCGCAGCTTCTTGCGCTGCCCGAGCGGCGAGATACCGCCCCGCACATAGCCGGTGACCCGCTCGGCCGCCGCCGGGTCGGCCATCGTGGCGCGCTTGCCGCCGACGGCCGCCGCCAGCGCCTTCAGGTCCAGCGAACCGGCGACCGGCACCACGGCGACCGTCAGCTCGCCGTCCACGTCCGCGACGAGCGTCTTGAACACCCGCTCCGGAGAGACCCCCATCGCCTCGGCCGCCTCCTCGCCGTACGAGGGGTGCGCCGGGTCGTGCTCGTACGCGTGGACCGTGAAAGCCGTACCCGCGGCCGTGAGGGCGACCGTGGCGGGCGTACCACCGGACTGCTGCTGCTTCTTGGACTTCTTGGCCATGTAAGGGGACTTTCGTGAGATCGGGGAGCGCCCCGCCAGGGGCGCGGGGAACTGCACGACCAGCCACCGACGGCCCGCAGTCTCCGCACCGGCCCGAAGCCTCCGCACCGGTTCCGCAGCGGAACGCCTAGTTCAGGCTGGTCGGGCCTCGGGTCAGGTCGATCGCGGGCAGGGACGGCAGATTGCGGATCACGGCGGTCTCGGCGCGCAGCAGGGTCAGCTCGTCCCGGAGCCGCGACGCCGTGTCCGGGGCCTGGAGCAGCCGCTGCTTCGTGGGTGTGTCGAGCACGGCGGCTGCCGCGACCAGGTACGACACCACGGACGGCTCGTCGGGCAGGTCCGCACTGGTCGACAGGGAACGCTCACGGGCCCCCGCCAGCCGCTTCTGATACGCGCGGAACGCCCGCAGCACACCCTCGGCCAGCGCGCCCGCCTCGTCCCCCGGCTCCTCGGGCAGCTCCTCGAACTCGGCCGTGAGATAGGGGCCCGAGGCGTCGACCGACAGGATCTTCACCCGGGTCGTGCCGGTGGCCAGGACCTCGAAGCCGCCGTCGGCGCGCTCCCTCAGCGTGGCGGCGTCGGCGACGCAGCCGACGGTGTGGAACGCCGCCAGCGGGTCGTCGCCGAAGCCGGCGGTGGGGCCGCGCTCGGGTACGGCGGTCTGGTCGGGCAGCCCCGGCGCCGAGGTCGCGACCTCGTGGCCGTCGCGGATCGCGACGACGGCGAACCGGCGTGGTTCGCCCTCCGGGGTCTTGAGCAGGTCGCGCATCATGGCGCGATAACGCTCCTCGAAGACGTTCAGGGGCAGGACGAGCCCCGGGAACAGCACCGAGTTGAGCGGGAAGAGCGGGAGCCGGGCGGTGGTCACGACCGGCAAGCCTAGTGGCCACCGGGCCTGGCGGGATCCGGGGAGCCTCCCCGGGGGGCGGGCCGGGCGCCCCGCGAGGCGTCGACGGCCGCCTGTCAGCCTCGGCTGAGAAGTCTCGTCGCGCCCGCCGCCACCGCTGTGGCCAGGATCCAGCCCAGGATGACGAGGGCCGATGCCGCCCACTGCCAGGTGCCCGTCAGTCTCCAGTAACCGTCCTGGCCCAGGTTCATCACCGGGATCAGCAGGTCCAGGGCGAAAAGTGGCGCGTTCCACTCGGGGTGTTCGCCCGGTCGCACGGGTGGGTGGTCGGCGTGCGAGAACGCCACCGTGGACACCGCCCACAGCACCGCCATCCATACGGCGGCGCGGCCGGGCCGGTACCCGTACGCGACGGTCCAGTCCTGGGCGTACCCCCACAGCTTCGCGGCGGGGGGCAGGGTCTCGCGGCGGCGGCGCTGTTTCGCGAGGAGGACCTCGCGCGCGTCGGCGTCCTCGCCGCTGTCACGCAGCACGGTCGCCAGCCGCTCATACGGCTCCGGGTTGTACTCCGGGGTCGCCGTCGCCACCCACTCCAGGCGCCGGGTGAGCGGGAAACTGCCCAGGGGCACCAGATTGTCGTAACTGAAGCCGCCCATCTGGAGGTTCCCGGGGCCGGGCCAGCTCGTGGACTTGTCGACCAGATTGCCCACCCGGGCGCCGGACAGGACGACCCGGCCGTGCGCGGGCCGCTCACCGAGGAACCGCAGCTCCGGGGTCTGGACGCGGCGCAGGGACAGCTCCTGGTCGTCCCTGAGGGTGAACCGGGCATGCGTCAGGTCGAGCGCGTCCCCGAACCTGCCGTCGTCAAGGCGGATCCCGCCCTGGCACTCGAACCGCTGCACCAGGGTGCCGCGCGCGGGGGTCGTGCCGCTGCTGAACAGCGGGTCGCCCACGCTCGCCGGGGTCAGATACAGGGACCGCTCGACGGTCAACTGCGGGGCGTTCAGGGCCTGTCGGCCGTAGGGATGGCTGAGTCGGCTGCCGCGCAGGCTGAGCGAGACGCCGATCTTGGCGCCGCGCAGGCTCAGCTCGCCGTCCGCCTCCATCAGTTCGGCCTGGAGGTCTTGGCCCACGCTCAGCCCGTCGCCCATGACCGCCTTGCCGCGCCGGTCGCCGTGCACGACGGCCTGGTTGAGCAGCAGGTCCGTGGTGATGTGCGCGTCGGTGAGGCGGATGCCGTGGCGGAAGCGGCAGCGCGGCAGATGGAGATCGCCCTCGGTGTGCAGCCGGGCCGCCTCCAGGCGCGGTACCGCGCAGTCGACCAGCCGCAGGGTGGTGAACCGGGCCTCCGGCAGCAGCACCTCCTGGTCGAAGCGGCACCACTTCAGTTCGACGAACGGCACGACATGGCCGCCCGCCAGGTCCAG
Source organism: Streptomyces sp. NPDC058001 (assembly GCF_042886315.1). Classification (NCBI taxonomy): domain Bacteria; kingdom Bacillati; phylum Actinomycetota; class Actinomycetes; order Kitasatosporales; family Streptomycetaceae; genus Streptomyces; species Streptomyces sp. NPDC058001. The sequence goes on along the minus strand of NZ_JBHVQT010000009.1, from coordinate 329,493 downwards.
CACGTCAGTGATGCACACGCCCGTCAGCTTCAGGGACGAGACCCGGCCGGACAGCGCGGGCGGGCCGTCCAGGAGGAGCATGCACACCACGCGCGCCCGCACCGTCCGCTCCGGACCCCAGGGTGGGCCGTTGTGCGGGTCGTCGGCCGCCGGGTCACCTCTGCGCAGGTCGTACACACTGCCGTTGCGGAACGCCTGCCACATGCCGATCTCGGTGGCGGTGAGCCCGTCCGGCGGGTCCCCGATGCCGATCCCGGTGCCGTCGATCACCACGCTCGCCCTCTCCGTACTCTCCGTGACTCTCCGTGTTCTCCGTGCCCTGCTCCCCGTACTCACTCGTGCTCCCCGTGCTGTTCGCGCCCCGTGCGACCCACCTACTCGCCGGTTCTCACAGTCGGCATGCCCGCTGAGTGACGGGGCGAACACGAAAAGTGATGATGATTTCACGCAGAGTGTGTCAGGAGGTCTCATGGGGCGTGTATCAGCCACTGATACGGGCGTCCGGCGATCTCGGCCGGTCTGCGAGAATTGGCCTCGTGCACTCTCTTTCCCTGGCCCGAATCGATCTGCGCGGCGACGCCCTCCCCGAGGGTGGAGCGCTCCGCGATCTGCTGCCCCGTGCCGAGTTCGACGTGGAAGCCGCCCTGGAGAAGGTCCGGCCCATCTGCGAGGACGTGCATCATCGCGGCGACGCGGCGCTCATCGCGTACGCGCAGAAGTTCGACGGTGTCCAGCTCGACCACATCCGGGTGCCGGCCGCCGCGCTCACCGAGGCGCTCGACCGGCTCGACCCGGCGGTCCGCGCGAGCCTGGAGGAGTCCGTACGCCGCGCCCGGACCGTGCACCGCGCCCAGCGCCGCGCCCCGCACACCACCCAGGTCGTCCCGGGCGGCACGGTCACCGAGAAGTGGGTACCCGTCGAGCGCGTCGGCCTGTACGCGCCGGGCGGCCGGTCGGTCTACCCGTCGTCCGTGATCATGAACGTGGTCCCCGCGCAGGAGGCCGGGGTCGCGTCGATCGCGCTCGCGTCGCCGCCGCAGAAGGAGTTCGGCGGACTGCCGCACCCCACCATCCTCGCCGCCTGCGCCCTCCTCGGCATCGACGAGGTGTACGCCGCCGGAGGCGCCCAGGCCGTCGCGATGTTCGCGTACGGCACCGAGTCCTGCGCCCCGGCGAACATGGTCACCGGCCCCGGCAACATCTGGGTCGCAGCGGCGAAGCGGTACTTCACCGGCCGGATCGGTATCGACACCGAGGCGGGCCCGACCGAGATCGCGATCCTCGCCGACGACACGGCCGACCCGGTGCATGTCGCCGCCGACCTGATCAGCCAGGCCGAGCACGACCCGCTCGCCGCCGCCGTCCTCGTCACCGACTCCGCCGAACTGGCCGACGCGGTCGCCAAGGAGCTGGAACCGCAGATCGCCGCGACCAAGCACGTCGAGGACCGGATCGTGCCCGCCCTTGAGGGCCGTCAGTCCGCGATCGTCCTGGTCGACGGCGTGGACGAGGGCCTGCGCGTCGTGGACACCTACGGCGCCGAGCACCTGGAGATCCAGACCGCCGACGCCGCCGCCGTCGCCGACCGGGTCAAGAACGCCGGCGCGATCTTCGTCGGCCCCTTCTCGCCCGTCTCGCTCGGCGACTACTGCGCGGGCTCCAACCACGTCCTGCCGACCGGGGGCTGCGCCTGCCACTCCTCGGGCCTGTCCGTACAGTCCTTCCTGCGCGGCCTGCACATCGTGGACTACACCCGCGACGCGCTCGCCGACGTGGCCCACCATGTCGTGACGCTCGCGGAGGCGGAGGACCTGCCCGCGCACGGAGCGGCGGTCAAGGCGAGGTTCGGATGGAAGGTTCCGGAGAGCAAGTGACCGACGAGCACCAGACCGACGTACGCGACGAGCAGTTGACCGGCGTACGCATTGACGACCTGCCCGTCCGCGAGGAACTGCGCGGCAAGTCGCCCTACGGCGCGCCCCAACTCGACGTCCCCGTACGGCTGAACACCAACGAGAACCCGTACCCGCTGCCCGAACCGCTGGTCGAGCGGATCGCCGAGCGGGTCCGAGAGGCCGCCCGGCACCTCAACCGCTACCCCGACCGGGACGCGGTGGAACTCCGCACCGAACTGGCCGCCTACCTCACCCGCACCGCGGGACACCGGGTCACCCGCGAGAACGTCTGGGCGGCCAACGGCTCCAACGAGGTCATCCAGCAACTCCTCCAGACCTTCGGCGGCCCCGGACGCACGGCGATCGGTTTCGAACCGTCGTACTCCATGCACGCCCTCATCGCGCGCGGCACCGGCACCGGCTGGATCTCCGGGCCGCGCCGCGAGGACTTCACCATCGACGTCGAGGCGGCCGGGCGCGCCATCGCCGAGCACCGCCCCGACGTCGTCTTCCTCACCACCCCCAACAACCCCACGGGCAACGCCGTTCCGCCCGAGACGGTCCTCGCGCTGTACGACGCGGCGCAGGCCGCGAAGCCGTCGATGGTGATCGTGGACGAGGCGTACGTCGAGTTCAGCCACGGCCACTCGCTGCTGCCTCTTATCGAGGGACGGCCGCATCTCGTCGTCTCACGGACCATGTCGAAGGCGTTCGGCGCCGCCGGGCTGCGCCTCGGCTATCTCGCCGCCGACCCCGCCGTCGTGGACGCCGTGCAACTCGTGCGGCTCCCGTACCACCTGTCCGCGGTCACCCAGGCGACCGCGCTGGCCGCCCTGGAGCACACCGACACGCTCCTCGGGTACGTCGAGCAGCTGAAGGCCGAGCGGGACCGGCTCGTCACCGAACTGCGGGCCATCGGCTACGAGGTCGTGGAGTCCGACGCCAACTTCGTGCAGTTCGGCCGCTTCGACGGCGAGGGCGGCGCGCACGCGGCCTGGCGGAGCATCCTCGACCGGGGCGTCCTGGTCCGGGACAACGGCGTACCGGGATGGCTGCGGGTCTCCGCCGGAACCCCCGACGAGAACGACGCGTTCCTCGACGCGGTACGTGAACTGAAGAAGGAGCAGAGCGCATGAACCGCGTGGGCCGAGTCGAACGCACCACCAAGGAGACCTCCGTCCTGGTCGAGATCGACCTGGACGGCACCGGCAAGGTCGAGGTGTCGACCGGGGTCGGCTTCTACGACCACATGCTCGACCAGCTGGGCCGGCACGGCCTGTTCGACCTCACCGTGAAGACCGAGGGCGATCTGCACATCGACTCGCACCACACCATCGAGGACACCGCCCTCGCGCTCGGCGCCGCCTTCAAGCAGGCACTCGGCGACAAGGTCGGCATCTACCGCTTCGGCAACTGCACGGTCCCGCTCGACGAGTCGCTCGCCCAGGTCACCGTCGACCTCTCGGGCCGCCCCTACCTCGTGCACACCGAGCCCGAGAACATGGCGCCCATGATCGGCGAGTACGACACGACGATGACCCGGCACATCCTGGAGTCCTTCGTCGCGCAGGCGCAGATCGCCCTGCACGTCCACGTGCCGTACGGGCGCAACGCCCACCACATCGTGGAGTGCCAGTTCAAGGCCCTCGCCCGCGCCCTGCGGTACGCCAGCGAGCGCGACCCGCGCGCCGTCGGCATCCTTCCCTCCACGAAGGGCGCGCTGTAATCCCATGAACGGACTCGCCACCGTCCTCATCGTCGTCGGGCTCTTCCTCGTCGGCGGGATCATCTCCTTCTTCAAGCAGGGGATGCCCCGGAGCCTGATCACCCTGCTGTCCATCGGCGCCGGCATGTGCCTGGTCGCCGGTGTGCTGCGGCTCGACTACTGGAACTGAGGAGGCCGCCGATGAGCACCTCGCCCAAGAAGGTGGTCGTCTTCGACTACGGCTTCGGGAACGTCCGCTCCGCCGAGCGCGCCCTCGCCCGCGCGGGCGCGGACGTCGAGATCACCCGCGACTTCGACCGGGCCATGAACGCCGACGGACTCCTCGTCCCCGGCGTCGGCGCGTTCGCCGCCTGCATGAAGGGTCTGCTCGACGCGCGCGGCGACTGGATCATCGACCGCCGGCTGTCCGGCGGCCGGCCCGTCCTCGGCATCTGCGTCGGCATGCAGATCCTCTTCGCACGCGGCATCGAACACGGCGTCGAGGCGGCGGGCCTCGACGAATGGCCCGGCACCGTCGCGCCGTTGAAGGCCGAGGTCGTGCCCCACATGGGCTGGAACACCGTCGAAGCACCCCCGCGGTCGCAGCTCTTCGCGGGCCTCGACGCCGACGCCCGCTACTACTTCGTGCACTCCTACGCGGTCCACGACTGGTCCCTGGAGACGACGAACCCGGCGATACGCGCCCCGTTGGTCACCTGGGCCACCCACGGCGAACCCTTCGTCGCGGCCGTCGAGAACGGCGCCCTGTGGGCCACCCAGTTCCACCCCGAGAAGTCCGGCGACGCCGGCGCCCAGCTCCTCACCAATTGGATCGAGACCCTCTGATCATGGCTCAGAAGCTTGAACTCCTCCCCGCCGTCGACGTCCGCGACGGCCAGGCCGTCCGTCTGGTCCACGGCGAGTCCGGTACGGAGACCTCGTACGGCTCCCCGCTGGAGGCGGCGCTGGCGTGGCAGCGGTCGGGCGCCGAGTGGCTGCATCTCGTCGACCTGGACGCCGCGTTCGGCACCGGCGACAACCGGGACCTGATCGCCGAGGTCACCCGCGCCATGGACATCAAGGTCGAGCTGTCCGGCGGCATCCGCGACGACGCCTCGCTCGCCGCCGCCCTCGCCACCGGCTGCACCCGCGTCAACCTCGGCACCGCCGCCCTGGAGACCCCCGAGTGGGTCGCCAAGGTCATCGCCGAACACGGCGACCAGATCGCGGTCGGCCTCGACGTACGCGGCACCACGCTGCGCGGCCGGGGCTGGACCCGCGACGGCGGCGATCTGTACGAGACGCTGGAGCGCCTCAACTCCGAGGGCTGCGCCCGCTATGTCGTCACCGACATCGCCAAGGACGGCACCCTCCAGGGCCCCAACCTGGAGCTGCTGCGGAACGTCTGCGCGGCCACCGACCGCCCGGTCGTCGCCTCCGGCGGGGTCTCCTCGCTGGACGACCTGCGCGCCATCGCCGAACTGGTCCCGCTGGGTGTCGAGGGCTCCATCGTCGGCAAGGCGCTGTACGCCAAGGCGTTCACGCTGGAAGAGGCACTGAAGGCGGTGGCGTCATGACCGAGCCCGTGCGGCGGGTGCAGGACGGGTCCCCCTGGGAGGACTCCATCGGCTTCGCGCGCGCCGTGGCGGCCGGGGACCGGGTCCTGGTCGCCGGCACCACGTCCTTCCGGGGTCCGGTGCTGCACGGCGAGGGCGACCCCTACGAACAGGCCAAGGCCGCCTTCGCCAACGCCCTCGCTGCGATCGGCGAGTTCGGCCTCGGCGTTGAGGCCGTGATCCGTACGCGGATGTACCTGACTCATGTACGGGACGTGGACGCGGTGGGCCGGGCCCATCTGGAGCTGTTCGGCGCGGTCCGCCCGGCGGCGACCCTCGTCGTCGTGACCGGCTTCGTCGACCCGCGCATCATGGTCGAAGTGGAACTCGAAGCCTTCAGGGGAGCCCCCGCCGAAGGCACGGCGGAGGAGTCCGAGCGGTCATGACCCTCGCGGTCCGAGTCATTCCCTGCCTGGACGTGGACAACGGCCGGGTCGTCAAGGGCGTCAACTTCCAGAACCTGCGCGACGCGGGCGACCCCGTCGAGATGGCCAAGGTGTACGACGCCGAGGGCGCCGACGAACTCACCTTCCTGGACATCACCGCCTCGTCCGGCAACCGCGCGACCACCTATGACGTGGTCCGCCGCACCGCCGAGCAGGTCTTCATCCCGCTCACCGTGGGCGGCGGCGTGCGGACCGCCGACGACGTGGACAAGCTGCTGCGGGCCGGCGCCGACAAGGTCGGCGTCAACACCGCCGCCATCGCCAGGCCGGACCTGATCCGGGAGATCGCGGAGCGGTTCGGGCGGCAGGTGCTGGTGCTGTCCGTGGACGCCCGCCGTACCCCTGCCGGGGGGTTCGAGGTGACGACTCACGGGGGCCGTGAGGGTACCGGTATCGATGCCGTGGAGTGGGCGCATCGGGCCGCCGAGTTGGGGGCCGGGGAGATTCTGCTCAACTCCATGGACGCGGATGGGACCAGGGACGGGTATGACCTGGAGATGATCGCGGCGGTGCGTCGGCATGTGACCGTGCCGGTCATCGCTTCGGGGGGTGCGGGGCGCCTCGCGGATTTTGCGCCGGCCGTTTCCTGCGGCGCTGATGCGGTGCTCGCTGCCTCCGTTTTTCACTTCGGGGATTTGCGGATCGGGGACGTGAAGAGGGCGTTGCGTGAGGCCGGGCATCCTGTGAGGTAGCCGGTGCGTCCGTGCGGGTTGTTGCGCAGTTCCCCGCGCCCCTTATTGGGTGGGTTCCGGTTCGTTGTCCGGTGCGGGTCGTGCGTGGCTGGGTGCGCAGTTCCCCGCGCCCCTTGAGGGGGTGGGTGCCGGTTCGTTGGCCGGTGCGCGCAGTTCCCCGCGCCCCTGATGGGGCGCTATTGGCGGCGGAGCCAGTGGGCTCTGCGTTGGGTGTGTTGGGGTGTCGGGGGCTGTTGAGGGGTGGGCGTCGGGGGTGGGGTGTCCTTCGGGGGGTGTAGGCCCTCTGTTGAGTAGTCCGTTCGGGCGATGGCCTCCACCATCTGGTCGTCGGTGAACTCCTCCGAGCCCGGGATGTGCGGGACGAAGCCGACCAGGGAGCCCTCGCTGACGACCTCCGCGTCGAGTCCGGCGGCCCCGTCGATGTCCCAGAGGGCCTCCAGGTCCTGGTCCAGGACGACCCGTACCCCGAACTCGTAGACCCCCGCGTCGACCACGTGAGCCATCACGTTCCTGGCCCGCAGTGCCGTCACCAGACGGCGCGCCCGTTCCTCATCCATGCCGGTTACTCCTCGCTCTCACTTCTTCTCGGGCGACCGCAGGCTCGGGCGGCCGTTGACCGCCGGGTCCGCCGGGGGAGTCGTCGGCTGGAGCGAGTGCAGGATCGCCAGGCCCTGCCCGACCACGCCGGCCGCCACCTCGTTGACGCCCTCGGTGCCGTTGAGGACGGTCAGCGACGCGCCCGACATGGCGCGGGCCGCCGCCTCGGCGAGCGCCGGCAGGTTCTCCACGACACGGTTGGCCGCGATGAGTTCCTGGTTGCCGTCGCGCAGCGAGGCCGCGCGGGCGGAGTTGGCGTCCGCCTGGGCCTGGGCGAGGGTCCGCTCGGCGTAGGCACCGCCGTCCGCCTCGAACTTGACCTGGTCGCGCTTGGCCTCGGCGAGCGTGCGCTGCCGGTACGCCTCGGCGTCCGCCGGACGCCTGACCTCGGCCTCCAGTCGCTGCGCCGCGAGACCGGCCTGGCGCTGTGCCAGCGACGTCTGCTCCTCGATGACCTGCTGGGACGCCTTGGCCTGGGCCAGTGGGCCCGCCTGCGCCGCACGGGCGTTGTACTGCTCGGTCTCGGCCAGGAAACCGGCCCGCTTGATCGCGGTGTCCCGCTCGTACTCGGCCTTCAGCGCGGAAGCCTGCTGCTCGCGCTCGGTGGCCTCCTGGTCGGCCCTGGCCTGGGCGATCCGGGCCTGGCTCGCGACCGCCGCCGCGTGCGGTGCCGCGAGGTTGTTGATGTAGCCGGTGGCGTCCTCGATCTCCTGGATCTGGAGGGCGTCCACGACGATGCCGAGCTTCTCCATCTCGCCATGGCTGCCCGCGACGACCTCCTGCGCGACGCGGTTGCGTTCCCGGATGATCTGCTCGACGGTCAGTCCGCCGATGATGGACCGAAGGTGTCCGGCGAAAATTCGGCCGACCAGTTCGTCCATCCGGTTCTGTTCCGAGAGGAAGCGCCGGGCGGCGTTGGCGATCGACACGGTGTCGTCGCCGACCTTGAAGACGCATACCGCGCGTACCGCGAGGCGTATGCCCTGCTGGGTGACGCAGTCCTCGGCGATCTCCGCCTCGCGCAGCGCCAGGGACAGCATGCGGGCCTTCTGCTTGACGGGCATGACGAAGCTGCCGTGCCCGGTGACGATACGGAACTGTGTGTCCTGCACCTGCCGCTTGGAACCCGAGATGAGCATCGCCTCATTCGGTGCGGGAACCTGCCAGAACAACATGAGAGACCACCTGACCTGCTTCATGGTGGGGAAGACGCCGGACGAGCCGACGCCGGGAAGGACCGGGAAGACTCGGGGGAGGGGGCCCGAAGGACGTCCCTCATGTCGGCAGCGGCTCGACCATCACCGACCGCGCCGAGATCATGTCGACGACAATGACGCGGATGCCTCTGCCGATCGACGTGCCGGACCAGGCGGCGTAGACCTCCGAACCGCCCCGCACGCTCACCAGTACCTCGCCCGGCCCGTCCGGCGGGATGGGCACGGTCACTCTGCCGACCGCCCCGACCGGGCTCTGTGCCGCATCATCGTCCTCGCGCATAGGCCCTCAGCAGCCGACGACCACCATCCCTTGCGTTCAACGGTACTCCGGGACGCCCCACTTGGTTCTGCGAGAAGTTCCCGGCGAGTTCCCAGGAAGCCCCCTTTACGAAGCTCCCTTGAGGGTCCGGGTTCCGCAAGGAAAGTTGCGCAATTTCTGTTGCGCAATATTTCTTTCCTATCTACGGTGACTGCATGGCCGAGAACAAGAGAAACCGCATCACCGACCTGGAAACGCTCAAGGCGTTCGGGCACCCCCTGCGGATGAAGCTGTACCGCGCGCTGTTCATCGCCCGGACCGCCACCGCGTCCCAACTCGCCGAAGGCGTCGACGAAGCGGTCTCGCTGGTCAGCTACCACCTGCGCAAACTCGCCGAGCACGGTCTGATCGAGGAGGCCGAGGGGGAGGGCACGGACGGCCGGGAGCGCTGGTGGAAACCGGCCTCGCAGGGCCTCAGCTTCCGCGACGCGGACTTCAGCGACGCCCCCGAGAAGGTCGCCGTGAAGGCCGCCGTCACCCGCCTGTCCTTCGAGCAGCAGGCCGAGCTGTACCGGGGCTATCTGGACCAGACGGGTGTCTGGTCCACCGAGTGGAGCGGCGCCGCCACCGCGTCCGAGTACATGCAGCGGCTGACCGCCGCCGAGCTGGCCGAGCTGACCGCCGAGATCGACGGCGTCATCAAGCGCTCCGACGAGCGTGCCAGGGCCGCCGAGGCCGCGGGCGACACCGAGGGGCGGGAGAACGTCGCGGTACACGTGTACGCCTTCCCGTTCCGGGCCTGAGGGGGGCACGGCATGCGACAGGAGAGCGGGAAAGGGACCGGGACGGAGGCGGACCCCACGGCGGCCGGGACCGTGGGCGCGCCCAGGGCACCCGAGGCCCGGGCCGCCCAAGGCACCCCGGCAGCCCCGCGCCCCGCCCACCGCGACGGCAACGTCCTGCGCTGGGTCGGCGCCTATGCCTCGTCGATGATCGGCGACAACATCTACTACCTCGCCCTGTCCTGGGCAGCCGTCAGCGCGGGCAGCCCCGCCCAGGCCGGGCTCGTGATGGCCGTCAGCGCCGTGCCCCGGGCCCTGCTGATGCTGTTCGGGGGCGTGATCGCCGACCGGTTCGGACCGCGCCGGGTCGTCATCGTGTCCGACGCCGCCCGCTGCGCCGCCGTCCTCGCGGTCGCGGGTGCCCTCCTCGCCACCAGCCCGGCCGTCTGGCTGCTCGCCGTCCTCGCGGTCGTCTTCGGCACCGTGGACGCCGTCTTCATGCCCGCCGTCGGCGCCCTCCCGGCCCGGATCACCACCCGCGACCAGCTCGCCCGGGTCCAGGGCATGCGCGGCATGGCGGTCCGCGTCGCCCACGTCCTGGGGGCACCCCTGGGCGGCCTCTGCGTCGCACTCGGCGGGGCCGCCACCGCCTTCGGGTTCGCCGGTCTGCTCTTCGCCGCCTCGGTGCCGCTGCTGATGGCCGTACGCGTCCGGGACCTCCCCGGCAAGGCCGAGGGGCGCGCGAGCGGTGCGTGGGGGGACCTCGCGGACGGGATGCGGCACATCCGGCGCAGCCGGGTTCTCGCGCCGCTCCTCGTCCTCATCGCGCTCAGCGACCTCGGTTTCGTCGGCCCGCTCAACGTCGGCCTCACGCTCCTCGCCGACCAGCGCGGCTGGGGCGCTTCCGGCCTGGGCTGGATCCTCGCCGGGTTCGGCGTGGGCGCCGGGGCCGCGTCCCTGACGCTGACCGTGTGGGGGCGTGTCCCGCGCGCGGGGCTCGTGCTGTCCCTGGCCGGTATCGCCGGCTCGCTCGCCATCGCGGGCCTGGCCCATGTCCCGGGTGTCTGGTACGCCGTCGGCATGGCCGGCGCCGTGGGCCTGCTCGCCGGGCTCAGCGGCGCCCTGTGCGGCGCTCTCGTCCAGACCGAGTCCGATCCGGCGTACGTGGGCCGGGTGACGTCCGTGTCGACGTTCTTCAGCCTCGGTATCGCCCCGCTCACCTTCCCCGTGACGGGCGCCGCCGTCGACCTGTGGGGCACCGGGCCGGTCTTCACGGTGAGCGCCGCTCTGAGCTGCCTGGGCGGGATGTACGGGCTGCTGCGCGGGCCCCTGCGCAGGGCGGAGCTACCGCGCTGAGCGCCGGGCCCGGGTCGCCGTGGCTCAGATACCGAGCTGCTTGGTGCCGTGGAGCTTCTCGACGGCGTCCTTGTCGCCCTCCACCTGCACGTCCGCGACGTCCTGGCGGCCGAACGCGAACATCGTCAGCTCGCCCGGCTCCCCGGTCACCGTCACGGCCGGTGCGCCCCGGTGCGCCACCACCGTCTGGCCGTCCGGGCGCCGCAGCACCAGACCGACCGGCGCCTTACGGCCCAGCATCCGGGCGGCCCGCTCCAGACGCGACCACAGCGTGTCCGAGAAGACCGGGTCCAGGGGGCGCGGCGTCCAGTCCGGCTGCGCACGGCGTACGTCCTCGGCGTGGACGTAGAACTCGACCGCGTTCGACACCTCGTCGATCTGCTTCAGCGCGAACGGCGAGAACCGGGGCGGACCCGTACGGATGAGCTGGATCAGCTCCTCGTACGGCTTCGCGGCGAATTCGGCCTGCACGCGTGCGAGGCGATCGGCCAGTGGCTTGATCAGAATTCCGCCCGCCGCGTCCGCGCGGCGCTCACGCACCACGACATGCGCGGCCAGGTCACGCGTCTGCCACCCTTCGCACAGGGTCGGCGCGTCGGGGCCCGTGGCCTCCAACAGGTCGGCGAGGAGCAGTCGTTCACGCTTGGCATGGGTCGACATGCCGTCAGCCTACGGCGGCGCCTGTCGCCCTGCCACGGGACGTACGCCGCTTCGGGGAGCCGGCGAGTCGGTCGGCGAGCCGGTCGGCGGGGCGTCCGGCGGCCGGACGGTCGCACCGGGATGTCGTACCCGTCGCGCACAATGGCAGACATGACCAGCACGCCCGCCGGGCCCAGCCCGCTCGACCCGGAGATCGCCGCCCGCCTCAAGCGCGGCGCCGACGGTCTCTTCCCCGCCATCGCCCAGCAGTACGACACGGGGGAGGTGCTGATGCTGGGCTGGATGGACGACGAGGCGCTGCACCGCACCCTGACGACGGGCCGCTGTACGTACTGGTCCCGCAGCCGCCGGGAGTACTGGGTGAAGGGCGACACATCGGGCCACGTCCAGTACGTGAAATCGGTGGCCCTCGACTGTGACGCGGACACCGTTCTGGTGAAGGTCGACCAGGTCGGCGCCGCGTGCCACACCGGCGACCGGACCTGCTTCGATGCCGGCGACCTGCCGCTGGGCCAGTAGGGTCACCGGCCATGGACCTGGAGACCTTCCGCAAGCTGGCCGGCGACCGCCGTGTGATCCCCGTGAGCCGCAAACTCCTCGCGGACGGGGACACGCCCGTCGGGCTCTACCGCAAGCTCGCCGCCGAGCGCCCCGGCACGTTCCTGCTGGAGTCGGCGGAGAACGGCCGTTCGTGGTCCCGGTACTCGTTCGTCGGCGTCCGCAGCGCCGGCACCCTCACCGAGCGTGACGGCCAAGCACACTGGCTGGGCACCCCGCCCGTCGGCGTCCCCGTCGACGGTGACCCGCTCGCCGCGCTGCGCGCCACCGTCGAGGCCCTGCACACCCCCCGCGACCTGGCCTCCGGGATGCCCCCGTTCACCGGTGGCATGGTCGGCTATCTCGGGTACGACATCGTGCGCCGCCTGGAGAAGATCGGCCCCGGTGAGCGCGACGACCTGAAGCTCCCCGAACTGACGATGCTGCTCACCTCCGACCTCGCCGTCCTGGACCACTGGGACGGCTCGGTGCTGCTCATCGCCAACGCCATCAACCACAACGACCTCGACACGGGCGTCGACGAGGCGTACGCGGACGCGGTCGCCCGGCTCGACGCCATGGAGGCCGACCTGTCGCGGCCGGTCGCCCAGCCGCCCGCCGCGCTCCCGCCGTCCGAACTGCCGCCGTTCACCGCCCTGTGGGGCGGCCCGGACTACCAGGTCGCGGTCGAGGACATCAAGGAACGCATCCGCGCGGGTGAGGCGTTCCAGGTCGTGCCCTCGCAGCGCTTCGAGACGCCCTGCACGGCGAGCGCCCTCGACGTCTACCGCGTACTGCGGGCCACCAACCCGTCGCCGTACATGTACCTGTTCCGCTTCGACGGCTTCGATGTCGTCGGGTCGTCGCCCGAGGCCCTGGTCAAGGTCGAGGACGGCCGCGCGATGGTGCACCCCATCGCCGGTACGCGACCACGGGGCGCGACACCGCAGGAGGACCAGGCACTCGCCGAGGAACTCCTCGCGGACCCCAAGGAGCGCGCCGAACACCTCATGCTGGTCGACCTCGGCCGCAATGACCTGGGGCGCGTCTGCGAGCCCGGCTCCGTCGAGGTCGTCGACTTCATGTCCGTCGAGCGGTACTCGCACGTGATGCACATCGTGTCCACGGTCACCGGCCGCGTGACCGAGGGCCGCACGGCGTACGACGTCCTGACCGCCTGCTTCCCCGCGGGCACCCTCTCCGGCGCCCCGAAGCCACGGGCGATGCAGATCATCGACGAACTCGAACCGTCCCGGCGGGGGCTGTACGGCGGCTGCGTCGGGTACCTCGACTTCGCCGGCGACTCGGACACCGCCATCGCCATCCGCACCGCCCTCCTCCGCGACGGCACGGCGTACGTCCAGGCCGGAGCGGGGGTCGTCGCCGACTCGAACCCACAGGCGGAGGACACGGAGTGCCGCAACAAGGCGGCGGCGGTACTGCGGGCGGTCCACACAGCGAACCACCTTTAGGCGCACCGGCCCCCTTCCGACGCTCCGCGGGCCGCTGCGCGCGGGGCGGGACCGGACCCACTGCCGACCGCTCCGCGTCGGCCCAAGGCATCCGCCTGCTCGGCACCGCCGGTCAGGAGGCCGTGGGCCGAGCACCGCTGCGGCGGAAAGGAAATCCCGGCGAACCGGAACCCTTCCGGCTCCGCCGGGCCACCGGGCTGGTCCTGGCCGCAGGCCGGAGTTTCTTTTCCGCCGCGGCGGTGCTCAACCCGCGCCGGGGTGACCGGCGGTGCTGAACCGCTGTGGCGGGGCAGGGAATCCGGCGAGGCCGGGCCCCGCGCGGGCGGCGCCCCGCCGTGGCGGGCTGGTCCTGGCCGTAGGCCGGGTTTTCTTTCCGCCGCAGTGGTGCTCAACCCCCGCCGGGGTGACCGGCGGTGCCGAACTGTCTCAGCCCCCGGTCTCCTACCGTCTCGGGGTCTGGTGGATAGTAGGGAGGTGACTTCTGCCGTGCCGCCCCATTCCGTCCCCGGTGCCGACGCCGCCCTCGGTGCGAGAACCGGTGCCCGAACCCGGTCCACCGCCGGAGGCACAGGCGCGCGCCGGAGTCTCGGTGCCGCCCTCCTTCTCGGTGCCGTGGGCGCGGCCGTCGCGCTGCTCGCGACCCGGCAGGGCTGGGCCTCCGGCACGGCGTTCGTGCCGGGCGGTACCTACCCGGTGAGTGCCAAGGGCAGCGACGTCACCGGCGTCCCCGCGGCGCTCGCGATAGTCGGCCTCGCCGCCCTGGTCGCCGTGTTCGCCGTCCGCCGCTCCGGCCGTCTCCTGGTCTCCGCGCTCCTCGCGCTCAGCGGCGCCGGTACGATCGCCGCCGCCCTGATCGGCGCGGGCGACAGCGCCGCGCTGGACGAGAAGGCCGCCGAGGTGTGGTCCGGTGGCGCGGCCGGCGTCAGCGACCTCAGCCACACCGCCTGGCCCTACGTCGCCGCGGTCGGAGGCGCCCTGATCCTCGTCGCGGGCCTGCTCGCCCTGCGGTACGGCAGCGGCTGGCCCGCCATGTCGGGCCGCTACGAGCGCGACGGCACCCCCCGTCCCCGTAAAGCTCCCACCGTCGACCCCGACCGTCCCGAGGACATCTGGAAGGCCCTCGACCGCGGCGAGGACCCCACGGGCTGACGGCGCGCTGCCGTCCCACCCCGCGCTCACCCTCGGCGATCGCGTACGGGACAATGGGCGACGAGCGTCCGGCTCACCACGCACACACCAAACGCATACAGCAACCACGCTTACAGCAACGAGGAGCAAGTCATGGCGGGCAGCAGCCACGGTCACACCCCGGCCGCCTGGACCGGTGTCATCATCGTCTTCATCGGTTTCTGCGTCGCGGGTGCCTTCATGGTCATGGCGAACACGGCCGGATTCTGGGTGGGCATGGCGGTCATCGCCGCCGGTGGCATCGTCGGCGGCGCCATGCGCCTGGCGGGCCTGGGCCAGCGCCGCCCGCAGCTTCCCGCCGGCTCCGAGAGCTGAGGCAGCACACCCCACTGCACACCCCGCGACACCCCGCGGACCGCACCGGAGGCGGGCACCGGCAGCACGCCGGCGCCCGCCTCCCGCGCGTACGGAACCGGTCACACGGACCGCACGCGCACCCGTACCCCCGCCCGTCGCGCACCCCGTGCGTGGGCGGGGCAGAATGCTCGGGTGACCGCCGAACCCGAGAGCGCCCAGGCCCCAGGCCCACCGCGGATGCCCCCGCCACCACCGGCCCGGTACCTCGCGTTCGCCCCCGCCCCGCCCCAGGGCAACCTCTTCCGGAGGCTGCTCACGCCCGTCGGGGTGCTCGGCTCGGTTGCCGCCGCCTTCGCATACGTCGGCAGCGTCGACCCCAACCAGCCCGGCCACTACCCGGCCTGCCCCCTGCTGCGCCTCACCGGCCTGTACTGCCCCGGCTGCGGCGGCCTGCGCAGCGCGCACGCCTTCATCCACGGCGACCTGGTGACCGCGCTCGGCGCCAACGCGCCCGCCGTCATCGGCTACGTCGCCTTCGCCGTCCTGTGGGTCGTCTGGGCCGTCCGGGCGGCCCGGGGACAGCCACTGAGGATCGTGCCGCGCCCGGCGGTGCTGTGGAGTGCCGGCGCGCTGGTGCTGATCTTCACCATTGTCCGAAACCTGCCGTTCGGTGGCTGGCTGCATCCTTGATCACCAGGGGAACGTCCAGGTAGTGGGACCGCGCGCCACCGGATGCGAGGCAGGCCCCGTGCTGCGGATATCATCGCTGTGACCACCGGAACCGCTTTTCGGGCCGGCCGGTCGACAGCTTCACCAGTTCACCGTCAGGGAAAGGGGTCCGCTCGCGTGAGTGTGCTCGACGAGATCATCGACGGAGTCCGTGCCGACCTCGCGGAACGACAGGCGCACGTCAGCCTCGACGAACTCAAGGAGCGCGCCGCGAAGGCTCCCCGGGCGAAGGACGGCGTGGCCGCGCTGCGCGGTGAAGGCGTCAAGGTCATCTGCGAGGTCAAGCGGTCCAGCCCCTCCAAGGGAGCCCTCGCCGCGATCGCCGACCCGGCGGCCCTGGCCGCGGACTACGAGGCGGGCGGCGCCGCCGTCATCTCCGTCCTCACCGAACAGCGCAGGTTCGGCGGCTCACTCGCCGACCTGGAGGCCGTCCGCGCCAAGGTCGAGATCCCCGTCCTGCGCAAGGACTTCATCGTCACCTCGTACCAGCTGTGGGAGGCCCGCGCGTACGGCGCCGACCTCGCCCTGCTGATCGTCGCCGCCCTCGACCAGCCCGCCCTGGAATCCCTCATCGAGCGCGCCCAGTCCATCGGGCTCACGCCGATCGTCGAGGTCCACGACGAGGACGAGACCGAGCGCGCCGTCGACGCGGGCGCGCGCGTCATCGGAGTCAACGCGCGCGACCTGAAGACCCTCAAGGTCGACCGGTCCACCTTCGAGCGGGTCGCCCCCGAGATCCCCGACGAGATCGTGAAGGTCGCCGAGTCCGGTGTCCGCGGGCCGCACGACCTGATCGCGTACGCCAACGCGGGCGCCGACGCCGTACTCGTCGGCGAGTCCCTGGTCACCGGCAAGGACCCCCGGGCCGCCGTCTCCGACCTTGTCGCGGCGGGCGCCCACCCGGCACTCCGGCACGGCAGGAGCTGACCCCACCATGCCCATCGCGTCCCGCCTCGCGCGCGGTTGCCGCCCCCGCGGCTGCCGGGCGCCCGCGCGGCGCGTGCACGGGCGGCGGGTGCGGTACGTCATCGGGGACGAGCCCGGTCAGGTCAACGGCAGGCGATGGCGCCGGTGCCGGGGCTGAGCCCCGGCACCGCTCCATGACCTCTGTCAGACCCAGACCCAGGGTGCCGTCGCGCACCCGGTGAGGTACCGCATGTCCAGTGAGTTCTTCATTCCCGATCCCGACGGGCTCGTGCCCAGCGCCGAGGGGTACTTCGGTGCCTTCGGCGGGAAGTTCATTCCCGAGGCGCTCGTCGCCGCCGTGGACGAGGTCGCCGTCGAGTACGACAAGGCCAAGTCCGACCCCGCCTTCGCCGCCGAGCTGGAAGACCTGCTCGTGCACTACACCGGGCGGCCCAGCGCGCTCACCGAAGTGCGCCGGTTCGCCGAACACGCCGGTGGCGCACGGGTGTTCCTCAAGCGCGAGGACCTCAACCACACCGGCTCACACAAGATCAACAATGTCCTCGGCCAGGCGCTGCTCACCCGGCGCATGGGCAAGACCCGGGTGATCGCCGAGACCGGCGCCGGACAGCACGGCGTGGCCACCGCCACCGCCTGCGCACTGTTCGGCCTCGAATGCACCATCTACATGGGCGAGATCGACACACAGCGGCAGGCGCTGAACGTCGCCCGGATGCGGATGCTCGGCGCCGAGGTCATCGCCGTGAAGTCCGGCTCCCGCACCCTCAAGGACGCCATCAACGAGGCGTTCCGCGACTGGGTCGCCAATGTGGACCGTACGCACTACCTGTTCGGGACGGTCGCGGGTCCGCACCCCTTCCCCGCCATGGTCCGGGACTTCCACCGGGTCATCGGCGTCGAGGCGCGGCGGCAGATCCTGGAGCGGGCCGGGCGGCTGCCCGACGCGGCCGTCGCGTGCGTCGGCGGCGGATCCAACGCCATCGGCCTCTTCCACGCCTTCATCCCCGACGCCGCCGTACGCCTCATCGGCTGCGAGCCCGCCGGACACGGCATCGAGACCGGGGAGCACGCGGCGACCCTCACCGCGGGCGAGCCCGGCATCCTGCACGGCTCCCGGTCCTACGTACTCCAGGACGAGGAGGGCCAGATCACCGAGCCGTACTCGATCTCGGCGGGCCTCGACTACCCGGGCATCGGCCCCGAACACGCGTACCTGAAGGACACCGGGCGCGGCGAGTACCGGGCCGTCACCGACGACGCGGCCATGCAGGCGCTGCGGCTGCTGTCCCGTACCGAGGGCATCATCCCGGCCATCGAGAGCGCCCACGCGCTCGCGGGCGCCCTGGAGGTCGGGCGCGAGCTGGGCCCGGACGGACTCATCGTGGTCAACCTCTCCGGACGCGGCGACAAGGACATGGACACCGCCGCGCGCTACTTCGGCCTGTACGACACGGACGCCGCCGTCGAGGCGGACGCGAACGGCGGCGCCGCCGAGATCCAGGGGGACGCGAAGTGACCGGGACACCTTCCGGCGGCGGCAAGGGACAGTTGCTCGGCGACACGCTCGCCGCGGCCAGGGCCGAGAACCGCGCGGCCCTCATCGCCTACCTCCCGGCCGGTTTCCCCACCGTGGACGGCGGCATCGAGGCGGTCAAGGCGGTCTTCGACGGCGGCGCCGACATCGTCGAGGTCGGCCTTCCGCACAGCGACCCGGTGCTCGACGGGCCCGTCATCCAGACCGCCGACGACATCGCGCTGCGCGGCGGCCTCAAGATCGCCGACGTGATGCGTACGGTCCGTGAGGCCCACGAGGCCACCGGGAAGCCGGTCCTCGTGATGACGTACTGGAACCCGATCGACCGGTACGGCGTCGAGCGGTTCACCACCGAGCTGGCCGAGGCGGGCGGCGCCGGGTGCATCCTGCCCGACCTGCCCGTCCAGGAGTCCGCGACCTGGCGCGAACACGCCGAGAAGCACGGACTCGTCACCGTCTTCGTGGTCGCGCCCAGCAGCAAGGACGCACGGCTCGCGGAGATCACGGCGGCCGGTTCCGGCTTTGTCTACGCGGCGTCCCTGATGGGTGTCACGGGCACCCGTGCGTCGGTCGGCGCACAGGCGCAGGACCTGGTGCGGCGCACCCGCGCCACCACCGACCTGCCGGTCTGCGTCGGCCTCGGCGTCTCCAACGCCGACCAGGCCGCCGAGGTCGCCGGCTTCGCGGACGGCGTCATCGTCGGCTCGGCCTTCGTCAAGCGGATGCTCGACGCGCCCGACGACGCGGCGGGGCTCGACGCGGTGCGGGAGCTGGCGGGCGATCTCGCGCGGGGAGTGCGACGAGGCGCGTAACTCGTCCGAGTGGACCTGGGACCGGGGAGGCACGCTGGTGCCTCCCCGGTTCGTTGGCGGGGTGTGAGTGAGAAGAACCGTGAGGGAAAGCGCACTGCGCGTGAGCGACTGGCCGCCGAGCGACAGCGCGACAAGAGCCGGGACAAGCGGCGCCGGGGCCTGATCGTGGGCGGAGCCGTCGTCGGCGTCCTCGCCCTGGCCGCCGTTATCGGCGTGATCGCCGCGAACACCGGCGGCAGCAAGAGCGACACATCGGGGCCGGTCGTCGCGCCCAAGGGGGCGAGCGGCAAGGACTCGCTGGCCATTCCGGTCGGCCAGGACAGCGCCAAATCGACCCTCACGATCTGGGAGGACTTCCGCTGCCCCGTCTGCAAGCAGTTCGAGGACATGTACCGCTCGACGATCCATGAGCTGACCGGCAGCGGAAAGCTCAAGGTCGAGTACCACTTCGCGACCCTCATCGACGGCAATCTCGGCGGCAGCGGCTCGCTGCACGCGGCGAACGCGGCGGCGTGCGCGCAGGAGGTCGGCAAGTTCCCCGAGTACCACGACACGCTCTTCGAGAACCAGCCCGCCGAGACCGACGACGCCTTCGCGAACAACGGCAAGCTGATCGAGCTGGCCGGCAAGGTGAACGGCCTGGTCACGGACAGTTTCAAGAAGTGCGTGGACGACGGGACGCACAACAGCTGGGTCGCCCAGTCCAACAAGGCGTTCCAGGCCGGCAAGTTCCAGGGCACCCCGACGGTCCTGCTCGACGGCAAGAATGTCTACGCGGACCAGCAGAATCCGCTGACCCCCCAGAAGCTGACACAGATGGTGGACGCGGCGAACAAGTAGGGCCGTGCGGGGGGCCGGAAGTGGCCGGGACAGGGGGTGGGGACCGGGCGGTGGCGGGGTCCTGTCGCAGCGGTCCTGTTATGGAGCCGTAGCCGTGGGGGTTGTCGCCCGTCCGGTCCAGCAGGGTAGCGTCGACCCTGCCATGGAACTTGCCTTCATCCCCAGCCCCTCGCGCGGTGTGGTGCACCTCGGTCCCATTCCGCTGCGCGGCTACGCGTTCTGCATCATCATCGGCGTCTTCGTGGCGGTGTGGCTCGGCAACAAGCGCTGGGTCGCCCGCGGCGGACAGCCCGGCACGATCGCCGACATCGCCGTCTGGGCCGTGCCCTTCGGCCTGGTCGGCGGCCGGCTCTACCACGTGATCACGGACTATCAGCTGTATTTCAGCGACGGTCGTGACTGGGTGGACGCCTTCAAGATCTGGGAGGGCGGCCTCGGTATCTGGGGCGCCATCGCGCTCGGCGCGGTCGGTGCCTGGATCGGGTGCCGTCGGCGGGGTATCCCGCTGCCCGCGTACGCCGACGCGGTCGCACCCGGTATCGCCCTCGCGCAGGCCATCGGACGCTGGGGCAACTGGTTCAACCAGGAGCTGTACGGCAAGGCGACCGATCTGCCCTGGGCCGTGAAGATCACGTCCACGACGGACGGACGAGTGCCGGGGACCTACCACCCGACGTTCCTGTACGAGTCCCTGTGGTGCATCGGGGTCGCGGTCCTGGTGATCTGGGCGGACCGGCGGTTCAACCTCGGGCACGGGCGGGCGTTCGCGCTGTACGTCGCCTCGTACTGCGCGGGGCGGTTCTGGATCGAGTACATGCGGGTCGACGAGGCCCACCAGGTGCTGGGCCTGCGCCTCAACAACTGGACCGCGCTCGGCGTCTTCCTGCTCGCGGTGCTCTACTTCGTCCTCTCGGCGAGGTCCCGTCCGGGCAGGGAAGAGATCGTCGAACCGGCGGCCTCCGGCCAGGCCGACCAGGAATCCACCGAGGCGGTCGACTCCGTCGACACCGCCGAGGCAACCGGGGACGACCCGGCCCCGGACCCGACAGAACCAAAGCCCAAGGCCGACAAGGTCTGACACCCGCCGGGTGGGGTTGGACGCACAGGTGCCTTTCACCAGTTCCGCCGCGGCGGTGCTCAGCCCCGTGAGTCCTGTCCGGCGGTGACCGCCGGGCCACGCGGTGGGGCGTCTCGCCGTCGCGGCGGGAAGAGCGCCCGGTGGGTGTGGGGTGGCGTCCTGGGCGGGTGCCGGGGCGTGTCTTCGGCAGGCAGCGTCTTCCCTTGCCGGTCGCCTCTTTTCTTCCGCCGCAGCGGTGCTCAGCCCCGTGGGTCCTGTCCGGCGGTGATCGCCGGGACGCGCCGTGGGGCGTCTCGCCGTCGTGGCGGAGAAGAAAGAAACACCCGCCGGGTGCTTACTCGGTCTGTTGGGTCATCGTCAGGGTGTGGTGGGCTGCTCTGACGATGGCCGCGTCGATGAAGTGGCCGTTGGGGAGGGCTTGGGCGCCTTCCTGGTGGGAGGCCGCTGCCAGGACCTCCCTCGCTCGGGTCACCTCCTCCTCCGAGGGGAGGAACGCTTTCTCGATCACCGGGAGCTGGCGGGGGTGGATCGCCATACGGCCGAAGAAGCCCAGGGCACGACCCCGCGCACAGGAGGCCGCCAGGCCGTCCAGGTCCCGTACATCGGGGAACACCGACTGCGGGGGCGCCGCGAGCCCGGCCGCGCGGGCCGCGACGATGACCCGGCCCCGCGCCCAGTCCAACGCCGAGTCCTCCCGTACGCCCAGGTCGGCCCGTAGATCCGCCTCGCCGAGCGCGAGGCCCCGTACCGACGGATGGGCCTCCGCGATGGCGAAGGCGTGCTCGATGCCCAGGGCCGATTCCAGCAGGGGATGCAGCGCCGGCACCTCCGTGATGTCCCCGCCGTCGCCCGGGGCGCAGCACTCGCCGGTGCCGAAATCCGCACGGGGAGCGCACTGCCGCGCCACGCCCCGGACCTGGACAGGACCGGTCACCTTCGGGAGCCGCAGCCCCGACACCCCCGCCAGACCCGCCATCGCGGCCACGTCGGCCGAGGCCAACGGCCCGTCGACCGGGTTCACCCGGACATGCACCGGCAGCGGCTGCGGCGCCGACAGACGCTCGGCAGTGGCCGCTCGGGCGTACTCCTTGCGGTCGGGGGCGACCGCGTCCTCCAGGTCGATCACCACGACATCCGCACCCGCCACCAGCGCCTTCGTGACCACATCGGGCCGGTCCCCAGGCACGTAGAGCCAGGTCAGAGGCGTCATACGGCACCTTCCGCGCGCAGCGCCCCGATCTCCGCGCCGGTCAGGCCCAGCTCGGTCAGTACCGCGTCCGTGTCGGCGCCGTGCGCCCGGCCCGCCCAGTGGATCGCGCCGGGCGTCTCGGAGAGGCGGAAGAGGACGTTCTGCATGCGCAGCGGGCCGAGTTCCGGGTCGTCCACGGTGGTGACCGTGTCCAGGGCCCCGTACTGCGGGTCCGTCATGACGTCCCGTACGTCCTGGATCGGCGCCACCGCCGCCTCCGCCTTCTCGAACGACGCCACCACCTCCTCGCGGGTGCGCAGGGCGATCCAGTCGCCGACCGCCGCGTCCAGGACGTCCGCGTGCCGGGCCCGTTCGACGCCCGTCGCGAACCATGGCTCGTCGACCAGGTCCGGGCGCCCCACCAGCCGCATCACCCGCTCCGCGACGGACTGCGCCGACGTGGACACGGCGACCCAGGCGCCGTCCGCCGTGCGGTAGAGGTTGCGCGGCGCGTTGTTCGTGGAGCGGTTGCCGGTCCGGGGCTGCACATGGCCGAGCTGGTCGTACCAGAGGGTCTGCGGGCCGATCGCCAGCAGGATCGGCTCGATGATCGCGAGGTCCACGACCTGCCCGCGCCCGGTACGGTCCCGGGCGGCGAGCGCCGTCATCACCGCGTACGCCGTCGCGAGGCCCGCGATGGAGTCGGCGAGCCCGAAGGGTGGCAGCGTCGGCGGCCCGTCCGGCTCCCCGGTCGCCGCGGCGAAGCCGCTCATCGCCTCGGCGAGCGTCCCGAACCCGGGGCGGCGGGCGTACGGCCCGAACTGGCCGAAGCCGGTGACCCGCGCGAGCACGAGCCGGGGGTTCGCGGCCGACAGTTCCTCCCAGCCCAGGTCCCATTTCTCCAGGGTTCCCGGGCGGAAGTTCTCGATCACCACATCCGCGTCGGCGACCAGGCGCAGCAGCGTGGCGCGTCCGCCGGGCGCCGACAGGTCGAGCGTGATCGGCCGTTTGTTGCGGCCGAGGAGCTTCCACCACAGGCCCACGCCGTCCTTCGCGGGACCGTGGCCCCGGGACGGGTCGGGCCTGCGCGGATGCTCGACCTTGATCACCTCGGCGCCGAAGTCCCCGAGCATCGTCGCGGCCAGCGGTCCGGCGAAGAGGGTCGCGAGATCGAGGACGCGCAGTCCGGAGAGGGGCGAGGGACGGGGCGTTTTCGTCGGGTCGGTCATCAGGTGTCGGTTCCTGTCCGTGCGTCGGCGGCGGGTGTCACGGGCCGTGCCACCGTGAGTTCGTGGGTGAGGGCGGCCAGCGCGTCGAAGCCGATGCCGTCGAAGTCCGCGACCGAGGTGGCGAGCCGGTTCTTCAGCGGCGCCGTCCAGCGGGACGGCAGCGCGTCCGGGTGACCGGCGATGAGACCGGCGATCGAACCGGCCGTCGCGCCGTTCGAGTCGGTGTCCCAACCCCCCGACACCGCACGGCAGATGGACCCGCCGAAGTCGCCGTCGGCATGGGTGAGGGCGGCGGCGACCAGGGCGGCGTTGGGCAGGACGTGCACCCAGTGGTGGTCGCCGTACACGGTGTGCAGCTGGTCCACGACCGTGTCGAAGTCGCGTTCCTGCCGGGCCAGCCGAATGCCCTGCCGTACCGCGCGCGCGAGCCGTGACTCCGGCGGCACGACGGCGAGCCCGGCCCGCAGACAGGCGTGCACGTCGGCCGAGGAGCGTCCCGCCGTGCCGGTGGCCGGCCCGCCCGCCGCCGTGGCGATGACGGCGGCCGTGAACATCGCCCCGTACACGCCGTTCGCGGTGTGGGTCAGGGTCGCGTCGCGGTGGGCCTGCGCGGCGGCGGCACCCGGGTCGCCCGGATGGGTCCAGCCGTGCAGATCGGCGCGGATCAGCGCGCCGATCCACTCCCGGAACGGATTGCGGCGCCGGGCCGTGTCCGGTGGCTCGACCCCGTCGAGGAGATTGCGGTACGCGATCCGCTCGGCGGTGAACGTCCGGCCCGCGGGGAGTTCGTCCAGCCAGAGCCGGGCCACGTCCGCGGTACTGAATCCGGGGCCGTGGCGGCGCAGCAACAGCAGGTTCAGGAGCGGGTAGTTGAGGTCGTCGTCCTCGGGCATGCCGTCGATGTTCTCGGCGAGCGAGGTCGTGGCGGAGCGCCGGTTCCAGGGGTGGGCGCGGGCGAGGTCCCCGGGGACGCCGCGTGCCGTGAACCAGGTGCGCAGCGGCCAGTTCCCGGTGATCCCGGCGAGTGCGCGGATCCCGGCCAGCGGCAACTTCTCGACCGGTTTGCCGAGCAGACAGCCGACGGACCGGCCGAGCCAGGCGGCCTCAAGCCGGGCCACCGGTACGGCGCCCATCGGGGTCGCCGGAGAGGCCGGCCAGTGCGCGCACAGTGCCTTGATCTCGGCGAGGTCGGTGGGCTCGTGGGCGGCCGAGGGACACGGCAACGCGTCCAGCGCGTCTAGGAGTTCGACGGCCAGTGCCTGCAGCTCGGGGGACGCCGGCGCCGGGGACGCGCCGGCCCGGTCGGGCGCCGCCGGGCCGCCGGCCGCGCGCCAGCGGGCCGCGATCGCCGAGGCGTCGCGGCCGTCCTGCGCGGCCTGCCGCAGCTCGTGCCCGACCAGGTCCTCGGGCTGCACCCAGGTGAGCCGCAGCGGGTCCGCCGCCGGGCGCATGAGGGAGGTCATCGCGGGTCCGCGGAAACGTCCGAAGCGGTCAGGCGGGCGAATTCCGTGTCGCGCGTTTGGTGCCGCTCCCGGTCCCGGGCCGCGATCTCGTACGTGACCTCCGTGAGCGTCCTGGCCGGGCCGTCCAGATCGAGGCGGCTGGCCGTGCACACGGTGTCGGTCCACTCCTCGGGCACCGGCGAGCCCAGGGCGCCCGCGAGCGCGCCCGCCATCGTGGCGATCGAGTCGCAGTCCCGGCCGTAGTTGACCGCGCCGAGCACCGCCTGCCGGCAGTCGCCGGAGGCCACCAGGAGCATGCCGAGCGCGATCGGCAACTCCTCGATCGCGTGCAGCCGGGACGGTCGGCGGGCACCGAGTCCCGGCGCGCGGTAGTCGGGTCCGACCGTGTCGTACGGCGCGACGGCGGCCCGCAGCGGACCGAGCGCGGACTCGAATTCGTCGTGGCGGGCGGCGACTTCGCAGACCGCCTCGATCGCGGTCCGCGTGCCGTCCTTCGCGAGGCCGAGGCAGGCGTCGACCACGGACTCGGCCGTCGCGCCCGGCCGGCACGCGACGGCGACGGCCGCCGCGAACACACCGGCCGCCTCCCGCCCGTACGACGACTGGTGGGCGCCCGCCATGTCGAGGGCCTCGGCGTAGGCGCCGCGCGGATCGGCCGCGTTGACCAGGCCGACGGGGGCCATGTACATCGCGGCGCCGCAGTTGACGATGTTGCCGGTGCCCGCCTCACGCGGGTCCACATGCCCGTAGTGCAGCCGGGCCACCAGCCACTTCTCGGCGAGGAAGATCCGTTGCAGCGGCAGCGCCTCGGCCTCCAGCTCCGGGATCCAGACCGGCTTGGTCATCAGCTCGGGCACCAGATGCTCGGCGACGGCATACGCGTCGAGGTGGTCGCGGACCTTGCCGTACACGCGGATCAGGGCGTGCGTCATCAAGGTGTCGTCGGTGACATGCCCGTCGCCCTTGTGGTACGGGGCGATCGGCCGGGCGGTGCGCCAGTCGTCGCCGTACCAGGGGCCGACGACGCCCCGCACCCGGCCGCCGTGCCGTTCGGTGATCTGCTCGGGTGTCCAGCCCTCGACCGGGCCACCGAGCGCGTCGCCGACCGCGGCGCCCGCGAGCGCGCCGGCCACCCGGGCGGCGAGGTCGGGCTCCCGGTGAGGGATTCCGGCGGCGGTTCCGGTCTCTGCCCCGGTATCCGTCCCGGTGTCCCCTGCGATGTCCCTTTCGGTGTCTGCGAGCGTCATGTCCGGATCAGCCTCCTGGCGTGGTCGGTTCGGTGGCGGTGAGATGGTCGGCCAGCTCCACGAGGTCCGTACCCGTCAGACGGGGGAGCGCACAGCCCGACAGGGTGCGGCACGCGGCGCGCCAGGTGGCGGGCAGCGCGTCGCCACCGCCGAGCGCGCCGGTGAGCGCGCCCGCGAGGGCCGGCGCGGAGTCCGCGACTCGCGACAGACAGGCCGCGGCGGGCACGGCCTCGGCGATACGGCCACGCGCGGCGATGGCGAGCGCGAGGGCGACCGGGACGGTCTCGGCGGCGGCGATGCCGTAGCTGTAGACGTGGTCCACGATTTGGTGTTCGAGGAGCGGTACGAGGGCGAAGGCGCCGTCCGTGTCGCGGGCGAGCCGGATCGCGTGCCGGGCGTTGCGGCCGATCTCGGTGGGCTCGGGGAGCTGGGCGAGCGCCGCGCTCACACAGGCGTCGACGTCCCCGCCGCCGAGCGCGACCGCGACGGCGGCGGCCATCGCGCGGGCGCCGTGCACACCGTCACCGTCCTGGGTGTACCGGGCGTCGAACTCGGCGAGTTCCGCGGCCTGTTCGGGGTCGCCCGGGTGGACCACGGCGAGCACACAGGCCCGTACGCAGGCGGCGTCGTCGAAGTAGTGCGGATTGTCGTGGCCGGTGGCGGGCGGGCGCAGTCCGGCGGCGAGATTGCCGAGTCCCGCACGGACCGAAATCCGGGCGCGCAGGGGGAGTACGGCCG
Organism: Streptomyces sp. NPDC058001; assembly: GCF_042886315.1. Taxonomy (NCBI): domain Bacteria; kingdom Bacillati; phylum Actinomycetota; class Actinomycetes; order Kitasatosporales; family Streptomycetaceae; genus Streptomyces; species Streptomyces sp. NPDC058001. The sequence continues at coordinate 302,988 of NZ_JBHVQT010000009.1, read as the reverse complement.
ACTCGACCTCGGGGGCGCGGTCCGCCGCGGCGGCGATCTCGGCGGCGAGGCGGGTCCAGGACAGATCGAGCGCGGAGCGGGTACGGCGACTTCGGCTCAGGTCGTCGAGCGACCCGGCGTCGGCGGCGCGCAGAACGGCCTCCGCCGTGAACACCGCCCACTCGGCGTCGTCGGACGGGCCGAGGCGGAGGGGTTCCGGCGGCTGGTTGAGCGCGATCGGTACGGGCAGGGTCGTGGTCGCGTTCTGCTCGGCGAAGGTGTCCAGCTCCCGGGTGAGACGCCGGGTCCACTCGGGCATCCGCGCGGCCCGATGCCGCGCGGCGGGCCATCCGGCGGCGTCCCCGGCGGCGAGACCGATGAGCAGCCCTTCGATACGGCGGGGCGGGCGGGGTGTGGGGGGCGCTGTCGGGGGGGTAGCGGGGGCGCGGACTGTGATGTGGGGGGTAGCCAAGGTTGTGTGGACGGCGGTGCCTGCGGCGGTGTGGTGGGTGGTGACTGCGGCAGTCCCCGCGCCCGTGTCGACGGCAGTCCCCGTACCCGTGTCCACGGCAGTCCCCCCGTCCGTCGTGGCGCGGGTGGCGCTTGTCGCCGTGTCGTGGGTCGATTCGCCGGTGGGGGATTCGGTGCCCCCGGCGCGCGGGTCCACCTGGCCCTCCGGGTCTCCCTGACCGGAGGCCACATACGCGGGGCTCACGCGATCACCCCGTGGCGGGCGATACGGCACTCGGGGACGTCCTCGTCCGGGGTCAGGAGATCCGCGATGTCCAGGACGTGGTGGCCCTTCATCGACGGGAGACAACTGCCCCGGCACGGGCCGATGGGGGTGGTCCAGTCGGGTGGGATCGCCGCGACGCCGCGGGTCGCGCCCGCGAGCGCGCCGGCCACGGCCGCCGTGGTGTCGGCGTCGCGACCCATGTTGACCGCCGTCAGCACCGCCTCGGTGAAGTCGCCGTCGGCGGCGGCGTACGCGCCGAAGGCCAGACCGACCGCCTCCGGTGCGAGGTCCGTCCACGGGTAGCCGCCGATCACCACCGCCGACCGCACCGCCCGCTCCCCGAGGTGCGCGACCGTGACCGCGCGGCGCAGTGAGCGGGCGGTCCAGCAGTCCTCGGGGATGACCGACAGCGCCGCCGCGACCACCGAGACCGTCGGCGCGCCCGCCATCGCCGCCGCGACTCCGGCGGCCACCGCCTGGCCGCCGTAGATGCCCTCGCCGTCGTGACTGACCGTGCCGTCGATGGCGACGAGCCGGGCGGCCTCGGCGGGGCGGCCCGCCGCGAAGACGCCGAAGGGCGCCGCCCGCATCGCGAGTCCGTCGCTCCACGCGTGCCGGTGCTGTGCCGAGATCGGGGCGGCGAGACCGCGCCGCAGATTCTCCAGGGTGCCGCGTTCGCTGAAGCCCGCGCCCCGGAACGGGCCCTCGTCCAGGTCCGCGATCCACTGGTGCCAGGCCGCCTCGACATGGGCCACGGTGAGTGCGGAGCCGTGCCGGGCGAGCAGCAGGCCCGAGAAGATCGCGTACTCGGTGTCGTCGGTGCCGGCCGGGCTGTCCACCACGTATCCGGTGATACGGCCCCAGCGGGCGCGGATCTGTGACGGTCGCATGTTCTCGGCGGGTGCGCCGAGGGCGTCGCCGACGGCGAGGCCGAGGAGCGCGCCGCGGGCCCGTTCGCGCCGGCCGCCGGGGGGCGGCGGCGGGAGTAGGGGAATGCGGGCAGGGGACGCCATGGAAGTGCCGCCTCTCCGAGGCTGGGTCTGCTTCATGGATCTGTCCCACATTGCGCTCTCACTGGACCTCGGCGGGGCGAGTGTCACCCCTTCGACATATGTGCGGCCCTCTCTTCGAATGAGCGACACCGTGACGGAACCAACGGGCCGCACCCTTGCCGCACCCTGTCGAACCGGTCCCTCACGGCGCCCATTTCCCTAGGTAAGTACGGCCTTCCTTGCTGGCGGGAGGCGTTTTTCGTGCGTAGGTTCGACGGTGTTCAAGGGGGAGCGGTAGCCCGTGGAGCGTCGCTTCGGGGTGCCCGTTTCCGTGGGGAGAGGAGTACGGCGACCATGGCGATCATCGACACCGAGGCGAGCCTGCACGAGGCGCATCGCGACAATCACACGCACCGCGATGTCAACGGGGGCTGGCTGCGTCCGGCCGTCTTCGGCGCCATGGACGGACTGGTGTCCAACCTCGCCCTGATCACCGGTGTGGCCGGCGGAGCCGTCGCGCAGCAGACCGTCGTCATCACCGGCCTCGCCGGGCTGGCCGCCGGTGCCTTCTCGATGGCCGCCGGCGAGTACACCTCCGTCGCCTCGCAGCGTGAACTCGTCGAGGCCGAGCTGGCCGTCGAGCGCCGTGAGCTGCGCAAGCACCCCCAGGACGAGGAGGAGGAACTCGCCGCGCTGTACGTGGCGCGGGGTGTCGATCCCGAGCTGGCCGGTGAGGTCGCCCGGCAGCTTTCCAAGGACCCGGAACAGGCGCTGGAAATCCACGCGCGCGAGGAACTGGGTATCGACCCCGGCGATCTGCCCTCGCCGACCGTGGCCGCCGTGTCGTCCTTCGGCTCCTTCGCGCTGGGTGCCGTGCTCCCGGTCCTGCCCTATCTGCTGGGCGCGACCAGCCTGTGGCCCGCCGTACTGCTCGCCTTCGTCGGACTCTTCGCGTGCGGTGCCGTCGTGGCCAAGGTGACGGCGCGATCCTGGTGGTACAGCGGTCTGCGGCAGCTCGCCCTGGGCGGCGCGGCGGCCGGTGTGACGTACGCCCTGGGCACACTGTTCGGTACGGCGCTAGGGTGACCCCCGCCGCCCTCCGATCGCGCACCTATGCAAGGGACCGCATAGCTAGCCGTTACGTGGCGGTTTCGATTCCTTGACGGCGGGGCATGAGCCGTAAGCGCCGCGGGCAATGACGCCTGCTCCGTCATCTCGCAGTACCTCTCGCAGTACATCTCGTACGTACATGTCGCAGTACCTCTCGCAATACACCCCGCAGCATCCCTCGCAGTACCGGACCGGCGGTCATCGATCTGTCCGCCATGGTCCCCAGACGTCACCAGAAGTCCGGGCCTCAGCCGTCACCCACGCGGCGCCACCACCGCACTGCCATCGCTCTGACACCGCACCAGCAGTGTCCGCATGCTGGAATGAAGTATCCACTTTTCGAGAAACATTCCATCATGTAACCTGCACGAAATTTCTCGCAGAGGGCCAACGTCGTCCCTCGGCACCTGCTATATGCCACCGACGACGACGGGAGAGCCGATGCGTACGCCGCGCCAGCCGTCCCAGCACTCCATGAGCGGCCAGAACTGGTCACACATGGATGCTCGCCCTGCCGCGCAGGGGATGTACGACCCGCGCAACGAGCACGACGCCTGCGGCGTCGGCTTCGTGGCCACCCTCACCGGCGAGGCGAGCCACACGCTGGTCGAGCAGGGGCTCACGGTTCTGCGGAACCTGGAGCACCGTGGCGCCACCGGCTCCGAACCCGACTCCGGCGACGGCGCCGGAATCCTCTCCCAGGTCCCCGACGCGTTCCTCCGCGAGGTGGCCGGATTCGAGCTGCCCGAGGCCGGCGCGTACGCCGTGGGCACCGCGTTCCTGCCGCCGCACGGCACCGAGGACGCCGTCTCACGCATCGAGACGCTGGCCGCCGATGAAGAGCTGACGGTCCTCGGCTGGCGTGAGGTCCCCGTCGCCCCCGGACTCCTCGGCGCCACGGCCCGTTCCACCATGCCCGCCTTCCGGCAGCTCTTCGTCACCGACGGCCGCAGCACCGGCATCGACCTCGACCGCAAGGTCTTCGTGCTGCGTAAGCGCGCCGAGCGTGAGGCCGGGGTGTACTTCCCCTCGCTGTCCGCGCGGACCCTCGTCTACAAGGGCATGCTGACCACCGGCCAGCTGGAGCCCTTCTTCCCCGACCTGTCGGACCGCCGCTTCGCCAGTGCCATCGCCCTGGTGCACTCCCGGTTCTCCACGAACACCTTCCCGAGCTGGCCGCTCGCCCACCCGTACCGCTTCGTCGCGCACAACGGTGAGATCAACACCGTCAAGGGCAACCGGAACTGGATGCGGGCCCGCGAGTCGCAGCTCGCCTCCGACCTGTTCGGCCCCCAGGACGCCCTGGCGCGGACCTTCCCCGTCTGTACGCCCGACGCGTCCGACTCGGCCACCTTCGACGAGGTCCTGGAACTGCTCCACCTCGGCGGACGCTCCCTGCCGCACAGCGTGCTGATGATGATCCCCGAGGCATGGGAGAACCACGCCTCCATGGACCCGGCCCGCCGCGCCTTCTACCAGTTCCACGCCACGCTGATGGAGCCCTGGGACGGGCCCGCCTGCGTCACCTTCACCGACGGCACCCAGGTCGGCGCCGTCCTCGACCGCAACGGACTGCGCCCGGGACGCTACTGGGTCACCGACGACGGCCTCGTCGTCCTCGGCTCCGAGGTCGGCGTCCTCGACATCGACCCCGCCAAGGTCGTCCGCAAGGGCCGCCTCCAGCCGGGCCGGATGTTCCTCGTCGACACCGTCGAGCACCGCATCATCGAGGACGACGAGATCAAGGAAGGACTCGCCGCCGAACAGCCGTACCGCGAATGGCTGGAAGCCGGCGAGATCGAGCTGGAGGACCTGCCCGAGCGCGAGCACATCGTGCACACCCACGCCTCGGTCACCCGCCGCCAGCAGACCTTCGGCTACACCGAGGAAGAGCTGCGGGTCCTCGTCGCGCCGATGGCCAAGGCCGGCGCCGAACCGATCGGCTCGATGGGTACGGACACCCCGATCGCGGCCCTGTCCACCCGCCCCCGGCTGCTGTTCGACTACTTCACCCAGCTCTTCGCGCAGGTCACCAACCCGCCGCTGGACGCCATCCGCGAGGAACTCGTCACCTCGCTGCGGTCCTCGCTGGGCCCGCAGGGCAACCTCCTGGAACCCTCCGCCGCGTCCTGCCGCAGCGTCACGCTGCCGTTCCCGGTGATCGACAACGACGAGCTGGCCAAGCTCATCCACATCAACGCCGACGGCGACATGCCGGGCATGAAGGCCGTGACCCTCTCCGGCCTCTACCGGGTCTCCGGCGGCGGCGCGTCGCTCGCCGCCCGGATCGAGGAGATCTGCGGCGAGGCCGACGCGGCCATCGAGGCCGGCGCCCGGCTCGTCGTGCTCTCCGACCGGCACTCCGACGCCGAGCACGCGCCGATTCCGTCGCTGCTGCTCACCGCCGCCGTGCACCATCACCTCATCCGGACCAAGCAGCGCACCCATGTGGGCCTGGTGGTGGAGGCGGGCGACGTCCGCGAGGTCCACCATGTCGCGCTGCTCATCGGTTTCGGCGCCGCCGCCGTCAACCCGTACCTCGCGATGGAGTCCGTCGAGGACCTGGTCCGGGCGGGCACCTTCCTGCCCGGCACCGAGTCCGAGACCGCCATCCGCAACCTGATCCACGCCCTCGGCAAGGGCGTACTCAAGGTCATGTCCAAGATGGGCATCTCCACCGTCGCGTCCTACCGCGGCGCCCAGGTCTTCGAGGCCGTCGGACTCGACGAGGGCTTCGTCGAGAAGTACTTCAACGGCACCACCACGAAGATCGGCGGCGTCGGCATCGACGTCATCGCCCGCGAGGTCGCCGCCCGGCACGCCAAGGCGTACCCGGCGTCCGGTATCGCGCCCGCGCACCGCGCCCTCGACATCGGCGGCGAGTACCAGTGGCGCCGCGAGGGCGAGCCGCACCTCTTCGACCCGGAGACCGTCTTCCGGCTCCAGCACGCCACGCGCAGCCGCCGCTACGACATCTTCAAGCAGTACACCGGCCGCGTGAACGAGCAGTCCGAGCGGCTGATGACCCTGCGCGGCCTGTTCGGCTTCGCCCGTGGCCGGCAGCCGGTCCCGCTGGACGAGGTCGAGTCGGTCTCCGAGATCGTCAAGCGGTTCTCCACCGGCGCCATGTCGTACGGCTCCATCTCGCGCGAGGCCCACGAGACCCTCGCCATCGCGATGAACCAGCTCGGTGCCAAGTCCAACACCGGCGAGGGTGGCGAGGACGCCGACCGGCTCTACGACCCGGCGCGCCGCTCCAGCATCAAGCAGGTCGCCTCCGGCCGCTTCGGCGTCACGTCCGAGTACCTGGTCAACGCCGACGACATCCAGATCAAGATGGCCCAGGGCGCCAAGCCCGGCGAGGGCGGCCAGCTGCCCGGCCACAAGGTGTACCCGTGGGTCGCCAAGACCCGGCACTCCACGCCCGGCGTGGGCCTGATCTCGCCGCCGCCGCACCACGACATCTACTCCATCGAAGACCTCGCCCAGCTGATCCACGACCTGAAGAACGCCAACCCGCAGGCCCGGATCCACGTCAAGCTGGTCTCCGAGGTCGGCGTCGGCACGGTCGCCGCTGGCGTCTCCAAGGCCCACGCGGACGTCGTCCTCATCTCCGGCCACGACGGCGGTACGGGCGCGTCGCCGCTCACCTCGCTGAAGCACGCGGGCGGCCCCTGGGAGCTGGGCCTCGCCGAGACCCAGCAGACCCTGCTGCTCAACGGGTTGCGGGACCGGATCGTCGTACAGACCGACGGCCAGCTCAAGACCGGCCGTGACGTCGTCATCGCCGCGCTGCTCGGCGCCGAGGAGTTCGGCTTCGCGACCGCGCCGCTCGTCGTCTCCGGCTGCGTCATGATGCGCGTCTGCCACCTCGACACCTGCCCGGTCGGCATCGCCACACAGAACCCGATACTGCGGGAACGGTTCTCCGGCAAGGCCGAGTTCATCGTGAACTTCTTCGAGTTCATCGCCGAAGAGGTCCGCGAGATCCTCGCCGAGCTGGGCTTCCGCACCCTTCAGGAGGCCGTCGGGCACGCCGAGCACCTCGATGTCGCCCGCGCCGTCGACCACTGGAAGGCCCAGGGCCTCGACCTGGCGCCGCTGTTCCACGTCCCCGCGCTGCCCGAGGGCGCCGTACGCCACCAGGTCATCGCGCAGGACCACGGCCTGGAGAAGGCGCTCGACAACGAGCTGATCAAGCTCGCCGCCGACGCGCTCGCCGCGAACGCCCAGTCCGACGCGCAGCCCGTACGCGCCCAGGTCGCCATCCGCAACATCAACCGCACCGTCGGCACCATGCTCGGCCACGAGGTGACGAAGAAGTTCGGCGGCGCCGGTCTGCCCGACGACACCATCGACATCACCTTCACCGGCTCAGCGGGCCAGTCGTTCGGCGCGTTCGTGCCGCGCGGGGTGACCCTGCGCCTGGAGGGCGACGCCAACGACTACGTCGGCAAGGGCCTCTCCGGCGGCCGGATCGTCGTCCGCCCGGACCGGGGCGCCGACCACCTCGCCGAGTTCTCCACCATCGCGGGCAACACCATCGCGTACGGAGCGACCGGCGGTGAGCTGTATCTGCGCGGCCGGACCGGTGAGCGGTTCTGCGTCCGCAACTCCGGTGCCACCGTCGTCGCGGAAGGTGTGGGCGACCACGGCTGCGAGTACATGACCGGCGGCCACGCCGTCGTACTGGGCGAGACGGGACGCAACTTCGCGGCCGGCATGTCCGGCGGTATCGCCTATGTCGTCGACCTCGACCGGGACAACGTCAACGCCGGGAACCTCACCGCGATCGAGGCCCTGGACGACACCGACAAGCAGTGGCTGCACGAAGTGGTGCGCCGCCACCAGGAGGAGACCGGCTCCACGGTCGCCGAGAAGCTCCTCGCCGAGTGGGACACCGCGGTGGACCGCTTCACCAAGATCATCCCCAGTACGTACAAGGCCGTGCTCGCCGCCAAGGACGCCGCCGAGCGAGCCGGACTCTCCGAGTCCGAGATCACCGAGAAGATGATGGAGGCGGCGACCAATGGCTGATCCCAAGGGCTTCCTGAACCACGGCCGTGAGGTCGCCAGGACCCGCCCGGTCGACGAGCGCCTGCGCGACTGGAACGAGGTCTACGTCCCCGGCTCCCTGCTGCCGATCATCAGCAAGCAGGCCGGCCGCTGCATGGACTGCGGCATCCCGTTCTGCCACAACGGCTGTCCGCTGGGGAACCTGATCCCCGAGTGGAACGACTTCGCGTACCGCGAGGACTGGAGCGCCGCGTCCGAGCGGCTGCACGCCACCAACAACTTCCCCGAGTTCACCGGGCGGCTGTGCCCCGCTCCCTGCGAGTCGGCGTGCGTCCTCGGCATCAACCAGCCGGCTGTGACCATCAAGAACGTCGAGGTCGCCATCATCGACAAGGCGTGGGAGGGCGGCAGCGTCGCCGCGCAGGCCCCCGAGCGGCTGTCCGGCAAGACGGTCGCCGTGGTCGGCTCGGGCCCCGCGGGGCTCGCCGCCGCCCAGCAGCTCACACGGGCCGGCCACACCGTCGCCGTGTACGAGCGCGCCGACCGCATCGGCGGGCTGCTGCGGTACGGCATCCCCGAGTTCAAGATGGAGAAGCGGCACATCAACCGGCGGATCGAGCAGATGCGCTCGGAGGGCACCAAGTTCCGTACGGGCGTGGAGATCGGCCGGGACATGGACGCCGCGAAGCTCCGTAAGCGCTATGACGCGGTGGTCGTCGCGGCCGGTGCCACCGTCTCGCGTGACCTGCCGGTGCCGGGCCGCGATCTGAACGGCATCCACTTCGCGATGGAGTATCTGCCGCTCGCCAACAAGGTGCAGGAGGGCGACTACGTGGCGCCCCCGCTCACCGCCCAGGGCAAGCATGTCGTCGTCATCGGCGGCGGCGACACCGGCGCGGACTGCGTGGGTACCGCCCACCGACAGGGCGCCGCCTCGGTCACCCAGCTGGAGATCATGCCGCGCCCCGGCGACGACCGGGCGCCGGGCCAGCCCTGGCCGACGTTCCCGATGCTCTACAAGGTGACATCGGCGCACGAGGAGGGCGGCGAGCGGGTCTACTCCGTGTCGACCACCCACTTCGAGGGCGACGAGGACGGCAACGTCCAGTTCCTGCACCTCATCGAGGTCGAGTTCACCGACGGCAAGCTCACCCAGAAGCCGGGCACCGAGCGGAAGATCCCCGCCCAACTCGTCACCCTCGCCATGGGCTTCACCGGCACCGACCAGGAGAACGGTCTGGTCGCGCAGTTCGGCCTGGAGCTGGACGCGCGCGGGAACATCGCCCGCGACGCCGACTTCCACACCAATGTCCCCGGAGTCTTCGTCGCCGGTGACGCGGGCCGTGGCCAGTCCCTCATCGTGTGGGCCATCGCCGAGGGCCGCTCAGCGGCGCGCGGCGTGGACCGCTTCCTCACCGGTGCCAGCGAACTGCCGGCCCCGATCCGCCCCACGGACCGCGCCCTGACGGTCTGACCACATACCGGACCTGACGGCACGCCCTGACGGTCCCTCAAAAACGTCCCGTACAAAGGCGTACGGAACACAGCGCGGCGCCTGCCTCCCTGTCCCCGACCGGACGACTTGGCAGGCGCCGTGACGTATCCCTCTGTGGGGGCCTCGGCGGGATGTGTCAGTTGACGTGGTCCACGCGGAAGGTTTCGCCGTAGACCTTCCACTCCAGCGGGGTGCGCAGGGTGAGGTTGCCGTCGTAGAGGAACTGGCGCTGGGCCGTGTCGATGCGGGTGGTGTCCTGGTGGCTCTTGTCGGACCTCATCGCCGTGCGGCGGATGTCCAGGAAGATGTCGAGGTAGTTCTTCTCCGTGCCGCCCTGTGCCGGGGTGTCGGCCTCGGCCATGGCGGCTTCGCGCAGGCCGTAGAAGCCGTCGGGTTCCGTGCCGGGGCCGTGCAGGACCATGGCGTCGTAGTAGATGAACTGGCCCAGTGTGCCCAGGCCGTCGAGTTTCGCGAGGCGGACCGCCGGGTTGAAGTAGAAGCGGTCACGCTCGGCGTTCTGGGCCGCGCGGAAGGCGGGTACCTCGGCCTCCTTCTTCCAGGCGGCGGTGAATCCGGGGTCGAGGCCCTGGTGTGACGGGGTGCCGTCTACCGCGCGCAGGGCGGGGAGATAGCGGGCAAGGCCGTTGTCCGGGTGGGCCTTCGTATAGCGCTCGACCATGGCTACCAGGTCATGCGTGCCGGTGCAGAAGCCGATGATGCCCGCGGTGTAGCCCTGGCCGTCGCCTATGTCCTCTATGTAGGAGTACTGCGCCTTCCAGTCGAGCGAGGAGTTCTCGGCGCTGGCGATGATGCGCTGCGCGAGTTCCTTCTTGTCGGGTGCCGCGAGACCCGGCGGAAGCGTTTTGAGGTACGCGTCGTCCCGCTTCTTCTCGGTCGCCGTCCGCTCGTCGGCGCCGTTCGTCGCGGTCGGCTCCGCGGATGCCTTTCCTCCGCTTTCCGACCCTTGGGCCCCGGAGTCCGCGACCGCCGAGTACAGGAACACACCCGCCGTGGCCAGCGGCGCGACAAGGAGAAGCAGCAGTCCGGGACGTTTCATTTCGGCAGGATACGGGGGCCTTCGGCGGGCTCGGTTCCAGGGCTCCGGCGGGCTCGATTCATTGACATGTGACCATCTGGTCACCTATCTTTTGTGGTGTGACCGATGACGACCGCGTGTTCAAGGCGTTGTCCGACCCGACCCGCAGGCTGCTGCTCGACCGACTCTTCGAGCGGGACGGACGGACGCTCACCGACCTCGAATCCGATGTCGACATGACGAGATTCGGTGTGATGAAGCATCTGCGGCTCCTTGAGGAGGCCGGGCTCGTCATCGCCCGAAAATCAGGCCGGGAGAAGCTGCACTTCCTCAACGCGGTGCCCATCCGGCTCATCCACGACCGCTGGATCGACAAGTACACCGAGCCTCAGGTATCGGCCCTCGTCGACTTGAAGAACGAGTTGGAGACAGCCATGACGACCACCGAGAAGACCGGGACGACCGTGCAGGTGCACCGCGTCTACATCAAGGCGACCCCGCAGCAGATCTGGACCGCGATCACCGACCCGGAGTGGACGCGCCGCTACGGATACCGCGCCGTGTCCGAGTACGACCTGCGCCCCGGTGGCACCTTCCGCGCCCTCGCCGGTGACGGTATGCCCGGTATGGACGCCGACGCCTGCATGGTCGAGGGCGAGGTCGTCGAGGTCGACCCGCCGAGCCGACTGGTGCAGACCTGGCGGCCGACCTGGCTGGACGAGCCCTTCACCAAGCTCACCTACGAGATCAAGGAGGGCGAGAACGGTGTGTGCTCGCTGACCCTGACCCACGACGTGCGGGACGCGCCGCAGACCGGTGCGCAGGTCGCGGGCGAGGCCGAGGGCGCCGGCGGCGGCTGGCCGGAGACGCTCAGCGACCTCAAGTCGCTGCTGGAGACGGGCGAGAGCCTGTACGCCTGAGTCTGTAGGCGCGCCTGTCCGCCTGAGCCTCCGTCAGGCGTCAGCTCTGGGGTCGCCGGCCGCCCGGTCCGTGGGGTCGGCGGCCCAGGAGTGCCAGGAACTCCCGGGTCGCCGGCGAGGGTGTGAAGCCGCTCGCCGTGGCCGCGTACACCTGGCGGGGCGGGATGTCGTCGGGGTGCAGCAGTGCCAGCGCGATGTCGGGGCGCACGGCGTCGGCCGCGAGCGAGGGGACCAGGGTGATGCCGACCCCGGCGGCGACGAAGCCCTGCTTGGCCATCCAGTCCCGCGCGACGAACCCGATACGCGGCTGGAACCCGGTCCGCAGACAGGAACTGATCAGGGTGTCCTCCGGCCGTGAACTCCCCGCGATCCACTCCTCGTCGGCCAGATCGGCGAGCCGCAACTGCCGGGCCCCGGCGAGCCGGTGGTCGGCGGGCAGGGCCACGTACATGTAGTCGTCGCACAGCTTGCGCAGGTCGAAGCCGTCGATGTGGTGCGGTCCCGGATAGCTGACCACGGCGACATCGGCGTCCCCGGCGGCCAGCAGGGCGAGGAGTTCCGGCGTGAACCCCTCCCTGAGCGTGACCGTGACCTCCGGGTAGCCGCGCCGGAACGCCGAGACGGCCCGCGGTACGAGGGCCGCGTCGGCGGTGGCGAAGGCGCCCACGCGCAGCCGTCCGGTGGCCAGTTCACGCAGATCGGCCAGATCGCGGCGGGCGGTGTCGAGCCGGTCGAGTACGGCCTCCGCGTGGCCGAGCAGCCGCCGCCCCGGCTCGGTGAGCCGCACCCCGCGCGGCAACCGGTCGAACAGCACCGTCCCGGCCTCGTCCTCAAGCGCGGAGATCTGCCGGGAGATCGCCGACTGGGTGTACCCGAGCACGGGACCGGCGGCGGTGAAGGACCCCAGCCGGGCCACCTCCACGAACACCCGGAGCAACGGTGTGGACAAATCCCGTGATCCGGGCGCGGAACCGGGCGCGTCATGCGGGATGGGCATGGAGCCCATGCTAGACATTCGCTTTTCACATCGCAAAGGGAGTACCTAGCGTGGAGAGCGTGAACACGGACAGCGAAGACCAGAAGGCGGGACACCCGCGCGTGGCGTTCCTCGGCCTCGGCACCATGGGGGCGCCCATGGCACGGCGAGTACTGGCCGCCGGCCACCCGCTGACCGTATGGAACCGTTCCCCGGAACGCTCGGCGCCGTTCGCCGACAGCGGTGCCCGCGTCGCGGACTCGCCCGCCGACGCGGTACGGGACGCCGACGTCGTCATCACGATGCTCGCCGACCCGGCGGCGGTCCGCTCGGTGGTCACCGCGATCGCCCCCGCGCTGCGTCCCGGCACCCGACTGGTCGAGTCGTCGACGATCGGTCCCGAGGCGCTGCGCGAGGTCGCGGCCCTGCTGCCCGAGGGTGTGACGCTGATCGACTCACCGGTGATGGGCAGCGCCGACCGGGCCGCGTCCGGGGAACTCTCGCTGCTCGTCGGCGGCGACGCGGACCCGGTACTGCCGCTCCTTGAGGTGTTCGGCACGGTGACGCGTACCGGCCCGGTCGGTACGGGGGCGGCCCTGAAGGTCGTCCTCATCAACGGTGTGATCAACGGCGTCGCCGTGGTCGCCGAGGCGATGGCCGTCGCGGACGCGCTCGGTCTGCCGGAGGAGTTGGTGAAGGGCGCGATGGCGTCGTCACCGCTGGCGGGAATCGCGGGCCGCGCGTTCGCACGGTGCGCCCACTACCCGATGCGCCTCGCGGCGAAGGACGTGTCCCTCGCCCTGTCCTCCACCGGAACCGAACTGCCGGTCGCGGCGGCGGTACGGGATCTCCTGCTCGCGGACCCGGCGGCGGCCGACGATGACCTCGGACAGGTCGTCGGGCACATGCGGTCGGCGCGAAAGTAGCTCCCGCCGAAAGCCGAAGTAGCCCGCGCCGAAACCGGTCCGCGTCACACGTCCCGCAGTACCGTTTCCCGGCACTCGCCCGGGGTGCCCCACGCGTCCCTCAGCGGGCGGGCCTTCCGTAGCCAGAGGGAGAGGTCCAGTTCCTCCGTGTAGCCGATGGCGCCATGGAGTTGGAGTGCCGTGCGGGCCGCCGTGTACGCGGCCTCGCCCGCCGTCGCCTTGGCCGCCGCCACATCCGCCGGGGCCATCGTCACCGCCGCCCCCAGCGCCAGGGGGCGCGCGAACTCCAGCGCCAGCAGGGTGTCCGCCAGACGGTGCTTCACCGCCTGGAACGAGCCGATCTCGGTGCCGAACTGCCGTCGCTGCCTGGCGTATTCGACCGTCCGGTGCAACAAGGCCAGCCCGACACCCAGTGATTGAGCAGCCGTCAGAAGCCGGGCCCACGTCAGGGCGCGGGACATCGCCTCCGCCATGTCCCCGCCGCGCGCCAGCAGTTCGCCGCCCTCCGGCACCCGGTACAGCCTCCGTGCCGGGTCGGCGGACGCTTCCATCGGGCCGTGTCCCGGCGCGATCCGCAGGGCGTCACCCTCGACCGTCAGCACCACGTCCACCGCGTCCGCGTCCAGCGCGAACGGCGACCCCGGCGGACGTACCGACAGCATCACCTCGCCCACAGCCACCCTCGGCAGCCACACCTTCGAGGCGTCCGGCGCCGCGTGCGCCAGGAGGGAGACCGCCACCGCCGTCTCCACCAGCGGACCCGGTACCGCGTGACGGCCCAACTCCACGTAGGTGATGACCAGTTCGACCGGGAGTGGCCCGAGCCCGCCCTCGTACGCCACCGGGACCGCGAGCCCGGTCACGCCCGCGTCCGCCAGCCGGGACCAGATGGCGCGGCCCGGTCCGTGGTCGCCGGCCGCCCAGGCCCGTACCGCACCCGGGGTGTCGGCCGCCGTCAGCATCCGGTCCAAGGTTCGCCCGAACTCCCGCTGCTCCGGCGTCGGCAGGAACCCCATCAGCGGCGCCCCTTCGGCAGGCCGAGCAGCCGCTCGGCGATGATGTCGCGCTGGATCTCGTTCGTACCGGCGTAGATCGGTCCCGCGAGAGAGAACACATACCCCTCCGCCCAACCGTCGCCGCCGTCCGCCACCTCGGCCTCCGGGCCCAGCAGATCGAGCGCCGTCTCGTGCAGCGCGATGTCGTACTCGGACCAGAACACCTTGTTCAGGCTCGACTCCGCGCCCATCGGCTCACCGGCGGCGAAGCGGGACGCGGCGGCCCGGGTGAAGAGCTGGTAGGCACGGGCCCCCATCCGCGCGTCCGCGACCCGGTCCCGCAGCGCCGGATCGCGGCCCCGGTCCCGCCACAGCGCCGTCAGCCGGTCCGCCGCCGCGAGGAACCGGCCCGGCGAACGCAGCGTCAGGCCCCGCTCGTTCCCCGTCGCCGACATCGCGATCCGCCAGCCCTGGCCCGGCTGCCCGATCACGTCCTCGTCGGGCACGAAGACACCGTCGAGGAAGAGTTCCGCGAACGCCGGCTTCCCGTCGAGACGGCCGATCGGCCGGACCGTCACACCGGGCGCACGCAGGTCGAACATCAGATACGTCAGCCCCTGATGGGGCTTCGGCGCCTCGGGATCCGTACGGAAGATGCCGAACGCGCGATCGGCGAAGGCGGCACGTGACGACCAGGTCTTCTGGCCGTGCAGGAGCCAGCCCCCGTCCACGCGGACCGCGCGCGAGGTGAGCGAGGCGAGGTCCGAGCCCGCTTCCGGCTCGGACCACGCCTGCGCCCACACCACCTCACCTCTCGCCATCGGCGGCAGCACACGGGCGCGCTGCTCGGGAGTTCCGTGGTCGAAGAGGGTCGGCGCGAGGAGGTTGATGCCGTTCTGGCTGACGCGACCCGGTGCGGTGGCCGCGTAGTACTCCTCCTCGAAGATCAGCCAACTGAAGATGTCGGCGCCCCGGCCCCCGTACTCCTCGGGCCAGGACACCACCGACCAGCGGTCCGCGGCGAGCGTCGCCTCCCACGCGCGGTGCCGGGCGAAGCCGTCCTCGGTCTCCAGCGAGGGCAGCGGTGCGGCGGGGACATGGGCCGCCAGCCAGGCGCGTGCCTGTGCGCGGAAGGCGTTCTCCTCCGGCGTGTGGTCCAGATCCACGCGTCACCCACTCCCTTCATCCCACCGATGACCGGTTCCCTAACAAGTGTTTGGTAGGTTAGCCTGATGAGGTGACAGACAACAAGCCGTCGTACGTTTCCGGGCACGGCCTCCTCGACGGGCGCACCGCCGTCATCACCGCCGCCGCGGGCGCCGGCATCGGCGGGGCCACCGCCCGCCGGTTCCTGGAGGAGGGCGCCCGGGTCCTCATCAGCGACGCCCACGCGCGGCGGCTGACGGAGACGCGGGCGGACCTCGCGGACACGTTCGGCGCGGAACGTGTCACCGCGCTGCCCTGCGACGTCACCGACGAGGACCAGGTCACCGCCCTGTTCGCGGAGGCCGGGCGGGTGCACGGCGGAGGGGACATCGTCGTCAACAACGCGGGACTCGGCGGCACTTCGGACCTCGTCGACATGACCGACGACCAGTGGTCACGCGTCCTCGACGTCACCCTGAACGGCACCTTCCGCTGCGTACGGGCCGCTCTGCGGGGCTTCCGTGACAGCGGGCGCGGCGGTGTCGTCGTCAACAACGCGTCCGTCGTCGGCTGGCGTGCCCAGGCCGGACAGGCGCACTACGCCGCCGCGAAGGCCGGCGTCATGGCACTCACGCGGTGCGCCGCGATCGAGGCCGCCGCCTACGGGGTGCGGGTCAACGCCGTGTCGCCGAGCCTCGCCATGCATCCGCACCTGGTGAAGGTGACCTCCGCCGAACTCCTCGACGACCTCACCGCACGGGAGGCGTTCGGGCGGTACGCGGAACCGTGGGAGGTGGCCAACGTCATCGTCTTCCTGGCCTCCGAGTACTCGTCGTACATGACGGGCGAGACGGTATCCGTGAGCAACCAACATGCCTAGACCGACAATGGGTGGGTGCCCAGGACCCATGACCATCAGCCCAAGAAGCCCCCGGTGACCCCCTCGCCCGCGCGGCGTCGTGAACTGCTCGACACCGCCGCCGAGGTGTTCGCCGCGCAGGGCTACAACGCCACCACCGTCCGCAAGATCGCCGACGCCGCCGGGATGCTCGCCGGCAGTCTCTACTACCACTTCGACTCCAAGGAATCGATGGTCGACGAGATCCTGTCGACCTTCCTGGACGAGCTGTGGGGCCGCTACGACGCCGTGCTCGCCGCCGGGCTCGGGCCGCGCGCCACCATCGAGGCGCTGGTCACCGAGTCGTTCCGGGAGATCGACCGGCAGCTCGCCGCCGTCGCGATCTACCAGAAGGAGGCACGGCACCTGTCCACGCAGCCCCGCTTCCAGTACCTCGCCGACTCCCAGCAGAAGTTCGAGAAGGCTTGGCTGGGCACGCTGGAGCGCGGGGTCGTGGACGGCACCTTCCGTAAGGACCTCGACATCCGTCTGACCTACCGCTTCGTGCGCGACACCGTATGGGTCGCCGCGTCCTGGTACCGGCCGGGCGGGCACCACAGCCCCGAGGAGATCGCCCGCCAGTACCTGTCGATGGTCCTGGACGGCATCGCCGTACGGGAGACCTGAACACGAGAACCGAGCACACGCTGAGAACGACTTGAGCACCACCGGCAGCGCGCTGGACGCGCATGAAGCGGAGGATCGGTCATGGCCGAGGCGTACATAGTCGAAGCGGTCCGCACACCCGTCGGGCGGCGCAGGGGCGGACTCGCCGCCGCGCACCCCGCCGACCTGGGAGCGCACGTCCTGACGGCCCTTGTCGAGCGGTCCGGCGTCGACCCGGCCGCCGTAGAGGACGTCGTCTTCGGTTGTCTCGACACGGTCGGGCCGCAGGCCGGGGACATCGCCCGCACCTCCTGGCTCGCGGCCGGACTGCCCGACGAGGTACCGGGCGTCACGATCGACCGGCAGTGCGGATCGTCGCAGCAGGCCGTCCATTTCGCCGCGCAGGGCGTCCTGTCGGGCACCCAGGACCTGGTCGTCGCGGGCGGCACCCAGAACATGTCCATGATCCCCATCGCCTTCGCGTCCCGGCAGGCCGCCGAGCCGCTGGGGCTCACCGAGGGTCCCTACGCGGGCAGCGAGGGCTGGCGGGCGCGGTACGGGGACCAGCCGGTGAACCAGTTCCACGGCGCCGAACTCATCGCGACCAAGTGGGGCATCTCCCGGCGCGACCAGGAGGAGTGGGCGCTGCGGTCGCACCAGCGGGCGATCCACGCCATCGACGAGGGGCGCTTCGCACGCGAGACCGTCGCCTACGGTGACGTGTCCCTGGACGAGGGGCCGCGCCGTGACACCTCGCTGGAGAAGATGGCGGGCCTGAAGCCGGTGATGCCCGGCGGCACCATCACGGCGGCCTGCTCCTCGCAGGTGTCGGACGGCGCCGCCGCACTGCTCATCGCCTCCGAACGGGCCCTACGCGAACACGGGTTGACGCCCCGCGCCCGCATCCACCATCTCTCCGTACGCGCCGAGGACCCCATCCGGATGCTGTCCGCGCCGATACCGGCGACCGCGCACGCGCTGAAGAAGACCGGCATGGGCATCGGCGACATGGACCTGGTCGAGATCAACGAGGCGTTCGCGCCCGTCGTCCTCGCCTGGCTGAAGGAGACCGGCGCGGACCCCGACCGGGTCAATGTCAACGGCGGGGCCATCGCCCTCGGCCACCCGCTCGGCGCGACCGGAGCGAAGCTGATGACGACCCTGCTGCACGAACTGGAGCGCACGGGCGGCCGGTTCGGGCTCCAGACGATGTGCGAGGGCGGCGGCCAGGCCAATGTGACCATCGTGGAACGGCTGTAGTCCCCCCGGTGGCCGAGGCGGTCAGTCCTGCGGGCTCGGTACGCCGATCGGGTTCGGGAAGCGGAGGGTGCGGGCGGCGGCTCGGGCCAACGGGGCGAGCGTGGACCGGAGTTCGGCCGCCGCCTCCGGGTCGAGTCCGGGCCAGGCGCGGGCCGCCGCGCGTTCCGTGGCGCGCTCCACCCCGGCGAGCAGATCGCGTCCGGCCGGGGTCGCCCGGCCGTCCCCGGTGAGCAGCCCCCGGTCCGTCAGCCGTCCGGCCGCCGCGTCCCACTCCTCGTGGGTCCAGCCCCGGTACGGCTGAAGTTCCGTACGCGGAAGGTCCGTTCCGGCGCGCAGGGCCAGGGTCTCGCAGCCGTCGAGGCCGGCCGCGACCAGCGCCGCGACATGGCCGTCGCCCCGGTGCTCACGCAGCAGCGTCGTGCTGTGCCAGAGCAGGTCGAGGGGTGCGCCGGGGACGGGCAGCGCGGCGTTCGCCCCGGCGAGGACGCGGCCCGCGCTGTCGAGGCCGGTGGCGTACGGGGCCAGCAGCGCGGCGGCGCGTTCGACCTCGGCGTCCAGGCCCGCGAGCAGGCGGCGCAGGGCGTCCCGCGCACCGGTGCGCCGCGCCTCCAGGGCGCCTTCGGGGTCGGTCAGCTCCCATACGGACGGCAGCGCCCGCGCCACCATCGACGGCGCGAAGGAGAAGAACGCCGCCGTGACCTGCGGCGCCCCCACCGCCCCGAAGGGCGCGGCCCGCCCCGCGAAGTACCCACGCCAGAAGCCCCGCAGCCCGGCACCCTCGAACGCGGCGGCGGCCTCGGGCGCGAAGTAGGTGACGGCGTGCACGGGTTCGAAGAGGGTCCAGAGGGCGCGGGGGAGTCCGGGGTCGGCCGCGGCGCTCGTGTCGGTGGTCATGGCAGGCATTCTGCTACGCGTGCCGGCCGGTCCCGGACTGTTGCGAATCTGTGAACCGAATTCACAGGCAAGCAGGGTGAGTCTGGTGTCAAAATGCTGCCATGGGAAACCGAACTCCATCGAACAAGCCGCAGCGCCTCCTGGGCACCGCGGCCGGGGTCTGCGTCGCCGTCGCCGTCCTGCCCGGGATAGCCGTCGAGGGACAGATGTCCAAGGCCGTGTCGCTCTTCTTCGCCGTCGCCGTCTTCGTGGCCGCCAACCAACTGATCTACAGCTACCCGGAATCCATCAGAACCGCCCCGCCGCTCATGGTGGTGGTCCTCGCCCTGATCGGCTTCGTGCAGGACACACTCCTGTGGCTGCTCGTGTCCTGGCTGGCGGGCACCATGGGCGGCGGCGTCGATGTCGACGGTTTCGTCCCGGCACTCCTGGGCGGAATGATCGTCCGCACGGCCGTCCTGGTGTTCCTCACGATCGCCCCGGCACCACGCGCCACCGCGTCGGACTAGGGCGCCGGAAGCCGGTGGAGTACGTCCGTGGCCTCCCGCACGATCCGGGTGATCAGCTCCTCGCAGCTCGGCAGGTCATCGATCACGCCCGCCACCTGCCCCGCGGCCATGACACCCAGGTCCGTCCGGCCCTCCACCATCGACGCCCGCAGCAGCATCGGCGTGTTCGCGGCCAACAGGACCTGACTCCAGGTCAGTTCGCGGCCGTGCCGCATCGCCAGACCGTCCCGCACCAGCCGGGGCCAGCTCAGCCCCGACAGCTTCCGGAAGCCCGCCGCATGCCGCACCGCCCGCGCCAACGTCCGTACCCTGCCCGCCTGTTCGAGGGAGCGCACCAGATCGGACCGGAGCATCCGGTGCGGCATGCCGTCCACCGCCGTCGTCACCGTCACATCCCGCACCGTCGCCGCCAGATACGCCGCCTTCACCGCGTCCGGCACCGCCGAGTCCGACGTCAGCAGGAACCGCGTCCCCATCGCGATCCCCGCCGCACCGTACGCCAGCGCCGCCACCAGACCCCGGCCGTCGTGGAAGCCGCCCGCCGCGATCACCGGGATGTCCACCGCGTCGACCACCTGCGGCAACAGCACCGTCGTCGCCACCTCGCCGGTGTGGCCGCCGCCCTCACCGCCCTGCACAAGGACCGCGTCCGCGCCCCACGCGGCGACCTTCTCGGCATGCCGCCGCGCCCCGATCGACGGGACGACGACCACACCCGCGTCCTTCAGTTCGGCGATCAGCTCCCGTGAAGGCGCCAGCGCGAAGGACGCGACCCGCACGCCCTCCTCGACCACGATCCGCACCCGCTCCCGCGCGTCCCCCGCGTCCGCCCGCAGATTCACCCCGAACGGCGCGTCCGTACGGGACCTGACCTTCCGTACCGCCGCGCGCAGTTCGTCCGGGCTCATGGTCGCCGACGCCAGGATGCCCAGCGCCCCCGCGTTCGCGGTCGCCGACACCAGACGGGGGCCCGACACCCAGCCCATCCCGGTCTGGACGATCGGATGCCGGACCCCGACAAGCCGCGTCAGCACCGTGTCCAGCACACCGTCCCCGCTCACCCCCCGACCTCCCGGTTCCGCAGCCCCTTCGGGTCCAACTCCTCCCGGATGAGCGCCAGTTCACCGGCGGTCGGCTCCCGCGTGTACGGGACGCCGTCCGGAACCACCAAGGGGAACGCCGTCGCCGCGCGGACCTCCTCCACCGTCACCCCCGGATGCAGCGACGCCAAGCGCATCGCGTGGTCCGGGGCCGCGAAGTCGAAGACACCCAGGTTCGACACGACCCGGGGGATCCGGTGGAAACGGGTCGCCGAAGGGCTGGCCGCCGCCGCACGGTCGTACCCGACCCCGCACACCATGTCGACCCGCTCCACGAAGACCCGCCGCGAATGCTTCGGCACCCAGTAACTCGTCGGATTGTTCAGGGTGTTGACCGGCGCGCCACGCACCCCGAGGAGTTGGCGGGTCGGCCGCTGCCAGTCGCCGATACAGGAGATGTTCTGGTTGCCGTACCGGTCGATCTGGCTCGCGCCCATCATCACGTGCCGCCGCCCACCGGTCACCAGCGCCAGATGCTGCCGGTACGGAAGCCACCCCTCGCACTCCCCGTCCGCGCCGACGAGCATCGCCTCACCGTCCGTGAGCAGCAGATCCGGCGCGAACGTCCGCCGGGCCAGACGCGCCCCCACCGACGGGATCAGGCCCATCGGGCTCGCCAGGATCTCCCCGCCGCCGCGCCATGCCTCGGCGCAGGCGATCACGCAGTACTCGGCCCGGGTCACGGCACCGTTCGTCATTGAGACTCCTCGTGCCAGGACTGGACGGCGGACTGGTACGCGCGCTCGTCGCCCCGCAGGAAACGGTCGGCGAACTCCGCCCAGGGCGTGCTCGCGTACAGCCGCTGGAAGGGCTCGTCGCGGTCGTAGTCGGGGGCGCAGGACGTGAAGTGCGCGCCGTTCGGGGTCTCGACCACCCCCGTCACCGTGTGCCGCTTGACCAGCAGACTCTGCGGCGGACCCGCCTTCGACAGTTCCGCCGTGTCCACGATCCGCTCGCAGGACATGTACGCGGTGTCGGCGGCCTCGCAGAACAGGTCGTCGAAGTACGGGTCGGGCCCCAGATACTGACCGTTGCCGAGCCGGTCGGCGCGATTGAGATGCACCAGCGCCGCGTCCATCCGCAGCGCCGGCATCGCGACCAGCTCCTCACCGTCCTCGTACGGCGAAGTCACCGTCCGCAGACCGGGGTTGACCCGCATCACGTCCGAGCCGATGCCCGCGCGGACCGGCAGGAAGGGGAGCCGGTGCGCGGCGGCGCGCAGCCCCCACATGAACATCGCCTCGTCCACCTCCGTCAGCTCGAACGCACCGCTCTCACGCGCCGCCCGATAGCGAGGCTCCAGCGGGATCGAGTCCAGCGTCACAAAGGCCGCGACCAGCTTGCGGATCCGCCCCGCCGCCGCGAGCAGCCCGACATCAGGACCGCCGTACGAGATCACCGTCAGATCCGTCAGATCCGACGCGAGGATCGCCCGGACCAGCGCCATCGGCTTGCGCCGCGACCCCCAGCCGCCGATCCCGATCGTCATCCCGCTACGCAGCCGGGAGACGACATCGGACGGGGACATGGTCTTGTCGCTCATGACGACCCGCCCTCCTTCCTCTCGTTGGGGCTCTCGGTGGGGCCTTCGCCGGGACCTTCGTCAGGGCTTTCGGCAGGGCTTTTGTCGGGCGCCCCGAAGGTGTCCCGCACCCGGGCGGCGACACCGCTGAGTCCCGCCTCGAAGGTGAACCCCTGCTCGAACCGGTAACTGCGACGCACGTCGACCGGGTCAATACCGTTGATCGCGGCCTTCGCCAGCCGGATCAGCCGCCCGTCCTTCGCGGCGATCTCGTACGCCAACTCCCGTGCAGCGTCCAGCAGTTCGGCACGCGGTACGACCCGCCACACGGAACCGTGGGCATGCAGCTCGGCGGCCGTGACGGTACGGGACGTGTAGTACAGCGTCCGCATCAGATGCTGCGGGACCAGCCGGGCCAGATGCGTGGCCGCACCGAGCGCGCCCCGGTCCAGCTCCGGCAACCCGAAGGTCGCGTCGTCCGACGCCACGATCGCGTCCGCGTTGCCGACCAGACCGACCCCGCCGCCGAGACAGAACCCGCCTACCGCCGCGACGACCGGGACCTCGCACTCGTAGACCGCCGCGAACGCCTCGAAACAGCCCCGGTTGGCGCCGATCAACGCGTCGTGGCCCGGATCGTCCCGCAGCTCCTTGATGTCGACGCCCGCGTTGAAGCCGCGCCCCTCGGCGGTCAGCACGACACAGCGGACCTCGGGGTCCCGGCCCGCCGCGCGCACGGCGTCCGCCAGGTCGTACCAGCCCTGCACGGGAAGGGCGTTGACAGGTGGATGGTCGACGGTCACGAAGGAAACGCCCTTTTCCGGGCCGGTGGTGGAGACACCCATGAGCGGATCAGCTACCTTTCCACCAAACATTTGTTAGGTGATTCGTCAGGTAGGGAAGGTAGCACCGCATGGAACTGAAGGGGAGGGTCGCCGTCGTCACGGGCGGCACACGCGGGGTCGGCGCCGGCATCGCACGGGCGTTCCTCGCGGCCGGCGCGCACGTCGTCGTCTGCGCCCGCCGCTCACCGGACCGGCCGGTGACCGCCGGGGGCCGTACGGCCGAGTTCCGCGCCCTGGACCTGCGGGACACGGACGCCGTGGACGCCTTCTTCCCCTCGATCGCCGCCGCGCACGGGCGACTTGACGTACTGGTCAACAACGCGGGCGGCGGCCCCTACCGGCCGCTCGCCGTGGGCGGCGCCGCTCGGCACGCCCGGGTCCTCGCGCTCAACCTCACCGCGCCGCTGACGGCGAGCGTCGCCGCGTATCCCCAACTGCGGGCCGCGCGGGGCTCGGTGGTGATGATCGGCAGCGTCAGCGGGACCCGGGCCTCACCCGGTTCGGCGGCCTACGGCGCGGCCAAGGCGGGCCTGGACAACCTCGCCCGCTCGATGGCCGTGGAGTGGGCGCCCGAGGTCCGCGTCAACACGCTGGTCCTCGGCATGGTCCGCACCGAACTCGCCCATCTGCACTACGGCGACGAGGACGGCGTGGCCTCGGTGGGCCGCACGGTACCGCTGGGCCGCCTCGCCGAACCGGACGAGATCGGCGACGCGGCGGTGTTCCTGGCGTCGCCCCGGGCCGCGTACATCAGCGGGGCGAGCCTGTTGGTGCACGGGGGCGGCGAACGGCCGGCGTTCCTGGACGCGGCGACGGTGAACAAGGCGGAAGAGGCTGAAGAGGCTTACGGGAAAGGGGAGTTGACGTGACGGACATATCGGTGGACGGGGCGGACCGGGGCGGGCTGTGCGCGGGGCGGGTGGTCGTGGTCACCGGGGCCGGGCGGGGGCTGGGACGCGCCCATGCGCTGGCGTTCGCCGCCGAGGGCGCGCACGTCGTCGTCAACGACCTCGGGGTCACGCTCGACGGCTCACCCGACGGCACGGAGGCGGGTCCGGCGGACCTCGTGGTGGCGGAGATCCGTGCGCTGGGCGGCAGCGCGGTGGCCCACGGCGGGGACATCGCGACCACGGCCGGCGCCGCGTCCCTGGTCGCGGCGGCCCTGGACACCTTCGGCCGCCTGGACACCCTGGTGAACAACGCCGGTTTCCTACGGGACCGGATGCTCGTGAACCTCGACGAGGACGAGTGGGACGCCGTGATCCGGGTCCACCTCAAGGGCCACTTCCTGCCGTTGAAACACGCGGCGGCGCACTGGCGGGCGGAGACCAAAGCGGGCCGCACACCCGTGGCCCGGGTCGTCAACACCAGTTCCGGAGCTGGCCTGTTGGGGTCCGTGGGGCAGGGCAACTACAGCGCCGCGAAGGCCGGCATCATCGGCCTCACACTGGTCGCGGCGGCGGAACTCGCCCGGTACGGGGTCCAGGTCAACGCCATCGCCCCCGCGGCACGCACCCGTATGACCGAGCGGACCTTCGCCGGGACGATGGCCGCGCCCGGCGCGGGCGCCTTCGACGCGATGGCCCCCGACAACGTGTCCCCGCTGGTCGTCTGGCTGGGCGCCGCCGCCAGCGACGGGGTCACCGGCCGCGTCTTCGAGACCGAGGCGGGCCGCATCACCGTCATGGAGGGCTGGCGCCCCGGCCCGACCGTCGACAAGGGCGCACGCTGGACCCCGGCGGAGGCGGGCGAAGCGGCCCGTGAACTGCTGACGCGGGCGGAGGCGCCGGGGGCGGTGTACGGGGCGGGGGACTGATCGGGGTGTACGTCAATCGGTGCCGGACGCCGCCGCCTCCAGCAGGGCGACGATCGCCGCGTGACCGTTCTCCTGGCTGTTGCCGGCGGAGGGGGTGCCGTTCCGGAGGACGTCGACGGTGATGGTCTCGGTACCGTCGTCATGCCGCGCACGGGTGGTCCGCGTCTCCTGGTCCCGCCCATAGGTCTCGGCGAGTCCCGCGCGCAATTCCGCCTCGACGTCCCGGTTCCGCCAGGTACGGGCCTCGGCGAGGGCGGCGGTGATGTCACGGGCGCCGTGCGCGAGGAGCGCCCGCACACTCGCCGGGGCGCCGCGTCGGGCCGCCGCCACGAGGGGCGGTACGCCGTCCGGTCCCGGCAGGTCCGGGTCGGCACCGCCGTCCAGCAGAACCTCGACCGTCTCACCGTGACCCCAGCGGACCGCCCAGGTCAGCGCCGTGAACCCGAATTCCTCCCGCAGGTCGGGCAGGGCACCGGCGCCGAGCAGGGCGCGTACGACCTCGGCGTATCCGCCGCAGGCGGCGGCACAGAGCGGGAGGTCGGCGTCGGCGCTCAGCCGACCGGGATCGGCACCGCCGGCGAGCAGCAGCCGCACGATGGCGGCCTCGCCCTGCACGGACGCGACATACAGAGCGGTCCGCCCGTCCTCATCAACGGCATCGACCCGAGCCCCACCCTCCAGCAACCCCGCCACGCCCCGAACATCCCCACCGTAAACAGCCCCAACGAGCCCATCACCCATCCCCCAACCCTGCCCACCCCACCCCCCACCCGCAACACATTTCCCTCCGGGGGAGGCCGCCGGCCGGGGCTCGCGGTGTGGGGTGCCGGTAGGGGAGTTCGGGTCAGCTTCCTGCAAGGGTCACGTGTCGCAGTCCAGTACCGTGCCGCACACCCCGCACCGCACCCGCACAGGCCCCCGTACCGCCACCCTGATCCGCTGACGGCAGGTCGGGCAGGGGAACGCCACCCGCAGGGGTGAACCTGGGTCGAAGGAGTACGGCCCCGTCTGCAGGCCCGAACCCCCGTGGTCCTGCGCGTACCGCCGGTCCTTCGCGTACCGTCGCCGCCCCGTCCATCCGGCGGCTGTCAACGGTGGCTGCCGCTCGTCGCGCCGTGCGAGGGACAGCCCCCGCGTGTACGCCGGATACGCCTGCGGACTCGTGAACCACGGCGAGGGATCCTCGTCGAAGACCAGCGCCCGCTTCGCCAGCACATACCCGTACTCCTCAGGAGTGAGATACCCCAGCTTCTGCGACGACGTGGCGTCCTCCCGGTACGCGTCGAGCAGCAGCCACCCCGCCCCCAGATACGCCGCCGCCGTGTCCGTGAGGATCTCGTTGTCCCGTGTCCCCGGGAACGACAGGTCCAGGCGGTGCAGGTACACATGCATCACCTCATGCGCGAGCGCTGCCCCAATATCACGCCGATGCGTCCGGAAGCGGTCGTTCAGTTCGATGAAGTACTCGGGTCCCGCCGCCAGTTCCACATGCGCGGCATGATGCATCTCCCGGAAGCTGATGATCATCCGCGCGTTCGGCAACCGATAGTGCCGCACCAACTCGTGCGCCACCCGCTGCGCCCCCAGATGGAGATCGTCCTCGTCGGAAAAGGCCACGTCGGACGGGACGACGCTGGTCGCGAAGGTCCGCACCGTGTCGGGAGACAGTCGCCGATACAGCGCGGTGATCGCCGCCCGCACCGTCTCCAGATGCGGATAGCCGTGCTCGACCGTTCCGCCGTTCGCCACGTCCATACCCCCTGAAGGCGCTGAACCGATTTCCACTGTAGGTGGATTCGCGCCGGTGGGGCGTGACGAGTGACCGGAAACCGGCCCTTGTCGTGGACGTCCGGCGATCTCCATAATCCAACAACGCTTTGGCGGGTCCATGCCACCCACGGGTTCCTGTGCGGGGGAGGCCGGGACCCATCACGGCGCGCACCCCCCACGCACCATCCCCACGCTTTACCCCCCACGCACCACCCCCCACGCACCACCCCCCACGAAAGGACGTACGGTGAAGTTCCTCAAGAAGCTCAGCGGCGTAAGACGACTCCTCGCCGTCACCGCGGTGGCCCTCGCCGCTGTCTCGCTCCAGCCCCTCACCACCGCGCAGGCAGCGCCCGCGCCCGTCGTCGGCGGAACCCGTGCCGCCCAGGGCGAGTTCCCGTTCATGGTGCGTCTGTCCATGGGCTGCGGCGGCGCCCTGTACACCCAGCAGATAGTCCTGACCGCCGCGCACTGCGTCAGCGGATCCGGCAACAACACCTCCATCACCGCCACGGCCGGCGTCGTCGACCTCCAGAGCGCCAGCGCCATCAAGGTCAAGTCGACCAAGGTCCTCCAGGCCCCCGGCTACAACGGCGTGGGCAAGGACTGGGCGCTCATCAAGCTCGCCCAGCCGATCAACCAGCCCACCCTCAAGATCGCCACCACCACCGCGTACAACTCGGGCACCTTCACCGTCGCGGGCTGGGGCGCCGCCACCGAGGGCGGCGCCCAGCAGCGCTACCTCCTCAAGGCCAGCGTCCCCTTCGTCAGCGACGCCACCTGCCAGCAGTCGTACGGCTCCGACCTCGTGCCGAGCGAGGAGATCTGCGCCGGGTACGTGGCGCAGGGCGGCGTGGACACCTGTCAGGGCGACTCCGGCGGACCGATGTTCCGCAAGGACAACGCGGGCGCCTGGATCCAGGTCGGCATCGTGAGCTGGGGCCAGGGCTGCGCGCGGCCGGGCTACCCCGGCGTCTACACCGAGGTCTCGACCTTCGCGTCGAACATCGCCTCGGCGGCGGCCACCCTCTAGCCACCCGTACGTGAGGACCCCGCGGGACCGGAGCCGAGCACTCCGGTCCCGCGCGGTACCCGCACCGGATCCGCGGTGTCCGCCTGGTCCACCCCGTCCGTCCCTCAGCTCAGCGAAACCCGCGCCGCCCCACCTTCCGGAGCCCCCTCCAACTCCAGCACCCACACCTCGTTCCCCCCGTCCCGCAGCACAGGCCCCGGCACATACAGCGACCGCTGCGGCCCCACCGACCAGTACCGGCCCAGCGCGAATCCGTTCACCCACACGAACCCCCGTGTCCACCCCGGCAGTTCGAGCCCCGCGTCCCCCACGCCCCGCACGTCGACCACCCCCCGGTACAGACCGGGCGCCCGGTCCGCCGGCACCGGGCCCACCGGAATCGCGCGCACCCGGTCCGCCTCGTCAAAGGCGTCGAGCCGCAGCCCCCGCGCGCGTACCCCGTGCAGGAACTGCCGCTCGTGCAGGACACCCCCGGTGATCCCCTTGGACTCACCCGTGCGTGGCCCGTAGTTGACGCGGCCCAGCGACTCCACCCACAGCTCCACGCGCGCGTGCCCCGCGACCGGCGCCGCCAAGGCCGGCGACTCCTCCGTCAGCACCCCGGCCCGCACCCCGTCCACGGCGACCACAGCGCGGTCCTGCAACCCCCGCACCCACAGCGGATACGGCTCCCGGGGCCCCGGCACCGTCACCGCGTACCGCACCAGACCCCGGTCCACGTCCAGTTCCTCGAACGTCGGCGGCACCGCGTACCACCCCTCCGGACCACCGAGCGCCTCCAGGACCGTGTCCAGCGGCGCCCAGCCGTCGAGTTCCGCCGTGACCGGAACGGCGAGCACCGGCGGCGCGGGCGGCACCTCGGGCAGCGGCCCGTCCGCGTACTCGGCGAGAACGTCCCGCATCAGCCGGAACTTCTCGGTGGGGCGCCCGCGTTCATCCACCGGGGCGTCGTAGTCGTAGGAGGTGACGTCAGGCTGGAGCGGCCCGTCGTGCAGCTCACCGCCCCGGTTGGCACCCGCCCAGCCACCGAAGCTCGTACCGCCGTGCGCCATGTACAGATTCACCGAAGCCCCGCACTCCAGGATCTCCCGCAGCGCTTCCGC
The DNA here is from genome assembly GCF_042886315.1 of Streptomyces sp. NPDC058001. Lineage (NCBI taxonomy): Bacteria > Bacillati > Actinomycetota > Actinomycetes > Kitasatosporales > Streptomycetaceae > Streptomyces > Streptomyces sp. NPDC058001. The sequence goes on along the minus strand of NZ_JBHVQT010000009.1, from coordinate 274,305 downwards.
CGCGTCCCGAGGATCCCGTACGACGGGCTCGGCACCCCAGTGGTCGAACCAACCGCACCAGAACTCCATACACATCAACGGCCCCTTGGCCCGGTGCCGCCGCAACGTCTCGAAGCTCAACGCCGCGTGCGAGCCGAAGTTGACGGTCGCGAGCACATCCGGGACCGAACCCCCGGTGATCATGTGGTCCTCGGGCCCGTCCGACGTGAACAGCGGCACCGTCACGCCGAGATCCGTCAGCACCCCCGCCAGATGCCGCAGATAGACACCGTCCGAACCGTAGGACCCGTACTCGTTCTCGACCTGCACCATGATCACCGGCCCCGGCCGCCGATCACCACCTTGACCACCCGGACCCCCCGTCCCCGACCCCGCGCCACCCGGCCCCACCTGCCGCCCCGTGACCTCCGGCAACAGCACCTCGAACCACCGCGTCACCGCCGCCAGGAACTCCGGATCCCGCGTCCGTACCCGCGAACCCAGCGGTCCCGTCAGCCAGTGCGGCAGCCCACCGTTCTCCCACTCCGCGCAGATGTACGGGCCCGGCCGCACGATCGCCCACATCCCCGCGGCACGCACGGCGTCCAGAAACCGCCCCACCGCCGCCACATCACGGAACTCACCGGGACGCGGCTCGTGCAGATTCCACGGCACATACGTCTCCACACAGTTCAGGCCCAGCGCCCGCAGCATCGCGAGCCGGTGATCCCACTGCGCCTCGTGCACCCGGAAATAGTGCAGGGCGCCCGACAGGAGCCGGACCGGCCGCCCGTCCACCTCGAAGTCGTCCTCGCCCACCCTGAACTCGGCCATCGCGTCCCTCCCGCTTCCCGTACCGCCGCCACGATCACCTCTGGCGGGCGACACGGTCCATGGACAAAGATCGGAGGTGATTGGACGGACGGAGACCGAAAGAAACGGACAGAGAGGGGACGACCGCGGATGTACCACACCTGGATGCGGTATTTCACGCCGAGCCCCGTCCACCACCGCCTCGGCCTCGTCTGCCTCGGCGTCGGCCTCCAGTACGGCACCCTGCCCACCGTCGGCCCCCGCACCCTCGACCACCACGTCGCCGTCGTCATCAGCGCGGGCGGCGGCTGGTTCCGCGCCCCCGACGGCCGCCGCATCCCCGTCACGGCCCCCGCCCTGCTCTGGCTCACCCCCGGCGTCCCCCACCACTACGGGCCCGACCCCGGCACCGGCTGGGACGAGTGCTTCGTCGACTTCACCGGACCCGCCACCGCCACCTACACCGAACTCGGCTACATCGAACCCGACCGGCCCGTCGTCCCCCTCTCCGACCCGACCGGAGCCCGCACCGCCGTGGGCCGCATCGCACGGGCCGCCCGACGCGGCAACCCACTCCTGGAGGTCGAGACCGGCGCCGCCGTCCATGAACTCCTCGTCGCCCTGCGCCGCGCCCGCGCCGACCTCGCCCCCGACGGCGACCCCGTCCTGAAGGCACTCGCCCGCGACGCCTTCCAGCCGCTGTCCGTCGCCGAACACGCCGCCCGGCACGGCATGACCCCCGCCGAACTGCGCACCGTCGTCCGCCGCGCCGCGGGCCGCAGCCCCAAGGACTACCTCCTCGGCATCAGACTCGGCCGCGCCAAGGAACTCCTCGCCGCCACCGAACTGCCCGTCGCCTCGATCGCCCGCCGTATCGGGTACGACGATCCCGCGTACTTCTCACGTCTGTTCACCCGCCGGGTCGGCATGGCACCGGTCCGCTTCCGCGAGCAGCAGGGCCGGACCGTACCCGGCGGCTGGAGCAATACGGTCCCCGACCCCGACGACCCCCCGACCCTCCGGTCACCGTAGGGTGAACTCTCATGACCACCAGCAACACCGACGACGTGGACCCCGCCGTACGCGCCGAACTCGCCCGGCTGCGCGACAGCATCGACAACATCGACGCCGCCGTGGTGCACATGCTCGCCGAACGCTTCAAATGCACCCAGCAGGTAGGCCACCTCAAGGCCGCCCACCAGTTGCCCCCGGCCGACCCGTCCCGCGAGGCCGAACAGATCACCCGCCTCCGCCGCCTCGCCGAGAACGCCAAACTGGACCCGGCCTTCGCGGAAAAACTCCTCACCTTCATCATCGCCGAGGTAATCCGCCACCACGAACAAATCGCAGACGGATCCCAGTAAGCCCACCTCGCTGTGGGCAGGCGTTCTGGGCACAGCAGCCAAGTACCGGGCACCCGCGAAGGGGCGGCCCACCGCAGGTGCCCCCGGGGCGCCCGATACCCCCTAGGCTCAGCGCCCAGCGATCCGGCAGCATGTGCAACATGTCCGTACTGACGCGCGACGAAGCGCACAACCGAGCCCAGCTCCTAGACATCCACCGCTACACGATCGACCTGGACGTCACCGGGGGAGACGCCACCTTCGCCTCCCGCACCGAAATCCGTTTCACCTCCCGCGCGGACGCGGACACCTTCGTGGAGATCAAGCCCACCGACCTCCACACCGTCACCCTCGACGGCACTCCCCTCGCCCCCGACACCCTCGTCGAGAACCGTCTCCCCCTCACCCTCACCGAGGGCGAACACGAACTGCGTATCGAGGCGACGATGCGCTACTCCCGTACCGGCGAAGGCATGCACCGCTTCACCGACCCCGCCGACGGCGAGACCTACCTCTACACCCAGCTCTTCCTGGACGACGTGCAACGCGTCTTCGCCGCCTTCGACCAGCCCGACCTGAAGGCCGTCTTCGACCTCACCGTCACCGCCCCCGAAGGCTGGACCGTCCTGTCCAACGGCATCACCGAACACCTCGGCGACGGCCGCTGGAAAGCCGCCGAGACCCCCCTGATCTCCACCTACTTCTTCTCCGTCGCCGCTGGCCCCTGGCACTCCGTCCGCACCGAACACCGCGGCCTGCCCTTCGGCCTGCACTGTCGCCGCTCCCTCGCTCCCCACCTTGACACCGACGCCGACGAACTCTTCGAGATCACCCGCGCCTGCTTCGACCGCTTCCACGAGAAGTTCGAGGAGCCCTACCCCTTCGACTCCTACGACCAGGCGTTCGTCCCCGAGTTCAACGCCGGCGCCATGGAGAACCCCGGACTCGTCACCTTCCGCGAGGAGTACGTGTTCCGCTCCGCCGTCACCGACACCGAGCGCCAACTCCGCGCCGTGGTCATCGCCCACGAGATGGCGCACATGTGGTTCGGCGACCTCGTCACCCTCAAGTGGTGGGACGACATCTGGCTCAACGAGTCCTTCGCCGAGTACATGGGCTACCAGATCCTCACCGAAGCCACCCGCTTCACGGACACCTGGGTCGACTTCGGAATCGTCCGCAAGACCTGGGGATACGACGCCGACCAGCGCCCCTCGACCCACCCCGTCGCCCCCGACGCCGTCGACGACACCGCGTCGGCGCTCCTCAACTTCGACGGCATCTCCTACGCCAAGGGCGCGTCGGCCCTGCGCCAACTCGTCACCTGGCTCGGCGAGAAGGACTTCCTCGCCGGGATCAACACCCACTTCGCCCGGCACAAGTTCGCCAACGCCACCCTCGCCGACTTCATCGACTCCCTCGCATCCGCCACGGAACGCGACGTCCACGCCTGGGCCGAAACCTGGCTGCGCACCACCGGCGTCGACACCCTCACCGCGTCCGTCGCCACCGAACCAGGCCGGTGGACCCTCGCCCTCGACCGCGCCGGCAGCCGCCCCCACCGCATCACCGTCGGCGCCTACGACCGCGACCCCATCGACGGCCGCGCGCTCGTCCTGCGCGAACGCCACGAGACCGACGTCCCGCACGACAACGCGCCCGCCGCCTTCCCCGGCGTACGCCCCGCGCTCGTCGTGCCCAACGACCAGGACCTCACGTACGCCAAGATCCGCCTCGACGAGCAGTCCACCGAGGCCGCCCTGCGCGCACTCTCCGGCGTCCCCGACCCGCTGACCCGCACAGTCCTGTGGAGCACCCTGCGCGACATGGTCCGCGACGGCGACCTCGCACCCGTCGTCTACCTGGAGACCGCCCGCGCCCACCTCCCCGAGGAGACCGACCTCGCGCTCGTCCAGGGCGTCCTCGGCTTCGCCCGCACCCAGATCGCCGACCGCTATCTGGAGCCCGCCGGACGCGACGACGCGCTCGCCACCCTCACCGACCTCTGCCGCGACCTCATCCGCCGCACCGAGGACGGCCGCGACCCCCGCCTGCGCCTCCTCGCCGTACGCCACCTCATCGACTCCGCCGCCCGCCCCGGCACCCTCGCCGCCTGGCTCGCCGACGGGACCGTACCCGGCGGACCCGAACTCGACCCCGAGCTGCGCTGGCGCGTCCTCGCCCGGCTCGCCGTACTCGGCGCCACCGACCACACCGCCATCGACGCCGAACTCGCCCGCGACCCCAGCGCCACCGGACAGGAAGGCGCCGCCCGCTGCCGCGCCGCACTGCCCGACCCGGCCGCCAAACAGACCGCCTGGGACGCCCTGTTCGGCTCCGACCACCTGTCCAACTACGTGTTCACCGCCACCGCCCAGGGCTTCTGGCAGCCCGAACAGGCCGCTCTCGTAAGGGAGTACGTGCCCCGGTACTTCACCGACGTCGTCGCCCTCTCCGCACGGCGCGGACCCGCCATCGCGACCGCCGCCGGACAACACGCCTTCCCCACCCACGCCGTGGACACCGACACCCTCGAACTCGGCGAAGCCTGCCTGCGCGGTGACGGGCCCTCACCCGCACTGCGCCGCAAACTCGCCGACCAACTGGACGACTTGGCGCGGGCCCTGCGGGTACGGGGCGCCTGACAGCGGTTCGTCCCGAGGCTCACCCTTTCGGGTTCGGTTCCCCGTACCGGGCGCTTTCCGCACCGGTACGGGGTACAGGCTGGTGCCCTCTGGCCTCACGGACCCGAAGGGCACCACCACATGAGCAGTCTGCCGCCTCTCGCCGGAGGCGTTCATGGGCCGGTGGCGCTGCGGCCGTTGGTCGACACCGTGCTGGACGCGCTACGGGACGGAGCCGAAGCGCGGGGTGGACCACTGCCGCGCGGGGGACCCGACGCCGTCGCCCATCGGGTACGGGAGGTCTGCGAACCGCTGTTCCCGGAGCGGGGGATCGGGGACGACGCCGCCGTGCGCGCCCTCGTACGGGTACTGGCCGAAGGCGCGGCCGATCCCGCCGAGCCACTGTGCGCGGCACACCTGCACTGTCCGCCGCTCGCCGTCGCCACGGCGGCCGACCTCGCCGTATCGGCGCTCAATCCGTCCCTGGACTCCTGGGACCAGGCCCCCGCCGCCTCCGAGTTGGAAACGCTCGTGGTGGAGGCGCTCGCCGCCGAGGTCTACGGGACCGGCAGGACGCCCGCCCCCGGCGGAATCGTCACCACGGGCGGTACCGAAGCCAACCAACTCGCCCTGCTCCTCGGACGGGAGACCCTCGGACCGGTCCAGGTCGTCTGCGGCGGGAACTCCCACCATTCCGTGGCCCGAGGGGCCTGGATGCTCGGACTGCCCCCCGCACGGGTACTGCCCACGCCTCGCGGAGTCCTCGACCCCGACGCCGTGACGGAGGCCCTGGACCGGATCGACGGGCCCGCACTCGTCGTCGCCACCGGTGGCACCACCGACGCCGGACTGATCGACCCGCTGCCCCGCATCGCCGACCTGTGCGCCGCCCACGGCGCCCGCTTCCACGTCGACGCCGCCTACGGAGGCGGCCTCCTGTTCAGCGACATCCTCCGCCCCCGCGTCGACGGCATCGCACGCGCCGACACCGTCACCCTCGACCTGCACAAACTCGGCTGGCAACCCGTCGCCGCCGGACTCCTCACCGTCCGCGCGCCCGGCGACCTCGACACCCTCGCCCACCAGGCCGACTACCTCAACGCCGACGACGACACCGAAGCCGGCCTCCCCGACCTCCTCGGCCGCTCCCCGCGCACCACCCGCCGTCCCGACATCCTCAAGATCGCCGTCACACTCAAGGCACTCGGCCGCACCGGACTCGCCACCCTCGTGGACCAAGTCTGCGCCCACGCACGGGACTTCGCCGACCTCGTCGCCGCACACCCCGCCTTCGACCTGTACGCGCCACCCACCATCAGCACCGTCCTGTTCCGGCCCCGCGACGCCGACGACGACCACATCGCGTCCGTACGCCGCACCCTCCTCGACGGCGGACACGCCGTACTCGGCCGGGCCCGCGCCGACGGGCGGCTCTGGCTCAAGGCCACCCTCCTCAACCCGCACATCCGCCCCGGCGACCTCACCGCGCTCCTCAACCTGGTGGAAGGACACACCCCCCGATGAGCCCGACCCGACCCACGCTCCCTGCGCCCCGCCACGAACCCGACGCACCCCGCGACCTGGTCGGCATCGGCATCGGCCCGTTCAACCTCTCCCTCGCCGCCCTCGCCCAACCCCTCGGCGGACTCGACACCGCCTTCTACGAGCAACGGCCCGCCTTCCACTGGCACCCCGGCCTCCTCATCGACGGCGCCACACTCCAAGTACCGTTCCTCGCCGACCTGGTGACCCTCGCCGACCCCGTCAACCCCTGGTCGTTCCTCAACTACCTCCGCACCCGCGACCGGCTCTTCCCCTTCTACTTCGCCGAACGCTTCCACATCCAGCGCGCCGAATACGACGCCTACTGCCGCTGGGTCAGCGAGAACCTCCCCGGACTCCACTTCGGCCACCAGATCGACGCCGTCCGCTGGAACCCCGAACGCATCCTGTACGAAGTCGACTTCACCCAGATCGACAGCGACGGAGAAGTCGAAGCCCTCGGCCGTACGTACACCAAGAACATCGTCCTCGGCATCGGCACCGCACCCCACGTACCCGAACCCCTCAAACCACTCGCCGACGCCCACGGCGTCCCCGTCATCCACTCCGCGGACTACCTCCGCCACCGCGACACCATCCTCGCCGCCGACCACGTCACCGTCATCGGCTCAGGACAGTCCGGCGCCGAAATCTTCCTCGACCTCCTCACCGCACGCCCCCCGGGCCGCGAGAAAATCCACTGGCTCGCCCGTACCGAAGCGTTCGCACCCATGGAGTACTCAAAACTCGGCCTCGAACACTTCACCCCGGACTACACCCGCTACTTCCACACCCTGCCCGAACCCGTACGCGACAGCCTCGTCCCCCGCCAATGGCAACTCCACAAAGGCATCGACACCGACACCATCACCGCCATCCACCACGAGCTGTACCGACGCACCCTCAACGGCGGCTGGCCCGACGCCGTCCTCACCCCCGGCGTCACCGTCCGCACCGCGGGCCGCGTCGCCACCACCCGCGTCGAACTCCACCTCGAACACACCCAGCAGGCCACCCGCTCCCGCCTCACCACCGACGCCGTCGTCCTCGCCACCGGCTACCGCGAACGCCCCCTCGACCAACTCCTCGCCGGACTCACCCCCTACCTCCGCCGCGACGCCTCCGAACGCCCCCGCGTCGACCAGCACTACCGCCTCGGCCTCGAACCGTCGATCAGCCGCACCGGACGCCACATCTACGTCCAGAACGCCGAACGCCACACCCACGGCGTCGGAGCCCCCGACCTCGGACTCGCCGCCTGGCGCAGCGCCACCATCCTCAACGCCCTCACCGGCACCAACCCCTACCCACTGCCCCGCCGCACCGCGTTCACCAGCTTCGGCCTCGACCGGCCCGAGCACACCACACCCGGACCGGCCAAAACCCTGACACCGCTGGTGGAACCCCGTTAGGCGGGATGCGCGCCCCGCAGGGGCGCGGGACTGTGACATGTGCGGCTCCGCCGCGTGGGCGCGACCAGCCACCGACTACCCGCAGTTTCCGCACCGGCCTTCCAGTGGAACCCTCGCCTAAAAGACCGGGGCGCCGTCGCGCGTCAGCTTCCAGTCCACCGACGCGAACTCCGCCGGGTCAATGGAACCCTTGGCCTTCACCCACGAGATCATCGTGTTACGGATCTCGTCGGAATTCGCCCACACCTGCTTGGCGGCGGCGACATGCGGGAAGTTACCGCCACCATTCGCACGGTAGTTGTTCACCGCGAACACGAACTGCGCGCCATCCGCGAGCGGAGCGCCCTCGAACATCACCTTCGTCACCCGCGACCCCGCCGGCTTCGCGATGTCGATCTCGTACGTCAGCCCACTCACCACGTCGTAGTTGTAGTCCGGCGTGTTGTTCGCGTTCGTCAGCTTCGCCGGATCCACCGGAGCACCCGCCGCCGTCTGCACGAAGTAATTCGCCGAGAACTCCAGATACGCCTTCATCTGCGCACCCGTCATCAGACGCGCCTCCAGCGTGTTCTCGAAGACATACAGACCCGCCACATCACGGATCGTCACCTCACCCGCCGGAATCACCGCGCTCCGCGAGAAACACGCCGCCTGCGAAAGCACCGGAAGCGCCGCGTACTCCGTACCCGCCACCGCGTCCTTCACCGCCGCCGCCTGAATGTGATTGATCAGATCGATGATCGGCACATCCTTGTACGGCGCCTCCGCCGACGTCATCGCCACCGAGTTCGTCCCGACCACCTGATTGACGTACGCCACGACCTTCTTGTGCTCGTCCGACAGCAAGCCCGTGATCTTCGGGTCCTCCGCCACCGTATTCGAGTTGAGGACCTTCGCCCCGGCCTTCTCGACCGTCCACTGGCCCCGCTCCCACACCAGCTCGAAGTCGAACACCGTCAACCGCTGACCCCATTTCAGCGGCTCCGACAACAGCACCTGCTTACCGGTCTTCTTGTTCGTCACGAACTTCTCGGCGATCTCCGCATGCGCGTGACCCACCAGAATCGCGTCGATCCCCGGCACCTGCTCAGCGACCAGACCCGCCGCGTTCTCCACATACGGCACCTGATCGCCGTACGACGACGTACCGCTCGACCCCGAATGCGCCGACACGATCACCACGTCCGCACCCATGGACCGCAGCTTCGGCACCCACTTCGCCGCCTGCTCCTCCAGGCCGGGGAACACCATCTTCCCCTGCACATTCGCCTTGTCCCAGATCGCGATCCCCGGATTCGTCAGACCGAGCACCGCCACCCGCACATCCCGCCCGTGCGGCGTACGCAGCTTCTTGATCACATACGGCGCGAAAGCCGGCTTCAACGTCTTCGCGTCCAGCGCGTTCGCACCCAGCAGCGGAAAATTGCACTGCTCCTCGAACTTCCGCAGCACCGGAATACCGTAATTGAACTCATGGTTACCGAGCGCCGCCGCGTCATAACGCATCGCGTTCATCGCCTGCGCCATCGGGTGCACCGGACCGCGCTTCGCCGTGATCGGATCGACCTTGGCGTAGTAATACGACAGCTGCGTGCCCTGAATCGTGTCACCCGCATCGATCAGCAGCGTGTTCCCGCGCCCCTTCTCCTTGCGGATCTGCTCCACCAGCGTCGAGATCTTCGCCAGACCGATGTCATTGTGCGCCGAGTCGTCGAACTCCTTGTCCGTGAAGTAGTCCCAGTTGAAGACATTCCCGTGCAGGTCCGTCGTGCCAAGGACGGTGAACGAGTACCGCTTCGCCCCGTCCTTCGGCGCGCCACCGGACCCCGACGCCACCGCAGGCGACGCCACCGCGGGCGACGCGACCGAGGCCGCCAACGCGACCCCCGCCCCCGTCGCGGCGGTCTGACCCAGGAACGACCTTCTGTCGAGCGGCATTTCTACTCCCTGACACCTTCGAAGACAGTGGACACGGTCGGCGACCGTGCACGCGTGGGGGTGGGCGCGTGCCGCCAAGAGCCGTGACACAACGCGCGTAGATTCTGGACCACCCACCCCCTCCCGCAACACCCCCCACACGTTTCCATCCGATGACGAGCCGCTGACCACCCCGAGACCGGGGCCCCGATGCCACAGTGGGGACATGACCACCCACGAACCCCCACCCCCCGTCCCCTACGGCACCCCCGACGCCCCCCGCATCGCCGTCCGCGGCGAAGCCCACCTCGACGTCGACCCCGAAATCGCCCGCATCGGCATCACCGTCACCGCCCGCGGCACCGACCGACGTGAAGCACTCGACGACCTCACCCGCCGCAACACCACCGTCCTCGACCTCGTCAAAACCTACGGAGACGCCGTCGAAAAACTCGAAACCGGCGCCTTCTCCATCAGCCCCCAACTCACCAAACACGGCCGCGCCGAACGCATCCGCGCCTACCACGGCCGCGTCCACCTCACCGCCGAACTCACCGACTTCACCGCACTCGGCGAACTCACCACCCGCCTCGCCGACCTCGACCTCACCCGCGTCGACGGCCCCTGGTGGGACCTCCGCCCCGACTCACCCGCCCACCGCGAAGCCCGCCGCACCGCCGTCCACGAAGCCGTCCAACGCGCCCGCGAATACGCCGACGCACTCGGCACCACCCTCGCCGCCCTCGTCGAACTCGCCGACATCGGCGCCGAGAACGCCACCCCCTACACCACCCTCGACGCCGCCGCCGGCGGCGGGATGCGCATGGCCGCCTACAGCGGCGCCGCCGAAGAAGCCGCACCCCTCGACCTCGAACCCCAACGCCAACACGTCTACGCACAGGTGAACGCCCGCTTCACCATGGCCCCACCCCACCTGTGACCCGAACAGCACCGGCAGTGACACCAACCCCCGGGAAAACAGCGCCCGGGGGCGCTCCATTCGCTCATCGGAGCACCCCCGCGCACAATTCAACACTTGTCAAGAGTCCTTCACGCAAAGGTTGTTGAGTAGTCATGCGCGACCAATTCTCTACCCACCGGTAAGCCCTAGGCTCGACCCATGCGCCGAGCAAAAATCGTCTGTACCCTGGGCCCCGCCACCGACTCGTACGAGCAGATCAAAGCACTCGTAGAAGCCGGAATGGACGTAGCCCGCTTCAACCTCAGCCACGGCACCTACGCCGACCACGAGGACCGCTACCAGCGCGTACGCAAAGCCGCCGACGAGACCGGCCGGAGCGTCGGCACCCTCGCCGACCTTCAAGGTCCGAAGATCCGCCTCGGCCGCTTCAGCGAAGGCCCCGTACTCCTTGAACGCGGCGACACCTTCACCATCACCGTCGAAGACGGCCACCAAGGCGACCGCCACACCTGCGGCACCACCTACGACGGCCTCGCCGCCGACGTCACCACCGGCGAACGCATCCTCGTCGACGACGGCAAAGTCTGCCTCGAAGTCACCTCCGTCGACGGCCCCCGCGTCCACACCACCGTCATCGAAGGCGGCATGGTCTCCGACCACAAGGGCCTCAACCTCCCCGGCGTCGCCGTCTCCGTCCCCGCACTCTCCGAAAAGGACGAAGCAGACCTCCGCTGGGCCCTGCGCACCGGCTTCGACGTCATCGCCCTCTCCTTCGTCCGCACCGGACGCGACATCGACGTCGTCCACCGCATCATGAAAGAAGAAGGCCGCCACCTCCCCGTCATCGCCAAGGTCGAAAAGCCCCAAGCCGTCGAGAACATCGACGACATCGTCGCCGCCTTCGACGGCATCATGGTCGCCCGCGGAGACCTCGGCGTCGAAATGCCCCTCGAACAGGTCCCCATCGTCCAAAAGCGCGCCATCAAACTCGCCAAGCGCAACGCCAAACCCGTCATCGTCGCCACCCAGATGCTCGACTCGATGATCGACAACTCCCGCCCCACCCGCGCCGAAGCCTCCGACGTCGCCAACGCCGTCATCGACGGCACCGACGCCGTCATGCTCTCCGGCGAGACCAGCGTCGGCAAATACCCCGTCGAAACGGTCCGCACGATGTCCCGCATCGTCGAAGCCGCCGAAGAGGACATCCTCGCCAAGGGGCTGCCGCCACTCACCGAACGCAACAAACCCCGCACCCAGGGCGGAGCCGTCGCCCGCGCCGCCGCCGAAATGGGCGACTTCCTCGGCGCCAAATTCCTCGTCGCCTTCACCCAGTCCGGCGACACCGTCCGCCGCCTCTCCCGCTACCGCTCACCCATCCCCCTGCTCGCCTTCACACCCGACCCCGCGACCCGCTCCCAGCTCAGCCTCACCTGGGGCGTCGAGACCTTCCTCGGCCCGCACGTCGACTCCACCGACGCGATGGTCGACCAGGTCGACGAGCAGCTGCTGCGGATCGGGCGCTGCGAGAAGGGCGACATCGTCGTCATCACCGCCGGCTCCCCGCCCGGAGTCTCCGGCTCGACCAACCTGGTCCGCGTCCACCACATCGGCGAGGACGACTCCCCGAAGTAACACCACCCCCGCCACGGCGGGAGGGCAACCAGGGCCGGGGTACTGAGCACGGATCAGTACTTCGGCCCGATGTGTTGGTCCATGAGAACAACGGATGCTTTGCGGGCCACGGATATGTTGAACGGGTCGCTGCCGCGCGCGAGTGTGGTCCACCCGACGCCGACCTTGTCGAGCGCGTCCGTGAAAAGCTTCCGGATGTGGTCGGACTTGTTGGCGAAGAAGTACCGCGGATACTCATAGCGTTTGGTGGTGCCCGCGACGAGCCGGGTGGTCCAGTTCATGATCCGGCAGCCGTCGGAGTGGATGAGCCCCCGGATGAACTCCCATGGATACTCGTCCACGATGTCCTGCTGCCATGGCTCCAGAGCGATGACCCGGTCGTGTTTCTTGCCGGGGCCGTGCTGAGGGAACAGACAGAGCCAGTGCTTGCAGTGTGACTTCACTTCTGTGCAGCCATTCCTGTGCCTGTGTGAGACACGGGAGCTGGGCATCACGCTGCGCATGGCCCCCTCGGCTGCCGAGATCAGGCCGAGGTACTTCGCGTCGCAGAAGATCGACAGATGGTGCTGCTTGGGCTTGGAGATGATGTGCCCGTCGCCGAGGTAGAGGCCGAGGAGATAGGCGTATGCCTCTCGGTCGAGCGCCTGGTCCGTGCAGAGCGGGCAGTCCGTCGGCTGCTTGTACGTCTCACCGCGTAATCGGCGGTCTTCGCTGTGCCACCAGCCGACGGTCCCGCGAGGAACGCCGAACTGTTCGGCGACGACGCGGTTGGGGACTCCCTGGCGCATGAGTACGACCGCTTGTTCGCGGGTCGAAGGGCTGTGCTGTTCCATGTGACTACCCTGCGTCACTGGGTGCTGCTTTGGGTAGCGAAAAAGCGGATGTTCACGAGAACGTGGACATCCGCTTCAGGGGTACCGGGTGCGGGACTCGAACCCGCAAGCCCTCTCGGGCAGAGGTGTTTGAGACCTCCGTGTATACCGTTCCACCAACCCGGCTGGATCGCTGCTCAGGAAGCATACCGGGTCATCGGGTGTCGCCGCTGCTGGGTAGGCTGCGTAAGCAGTAGCAGACCCGGCCCGCCATGAGGAGCCCCCGTGACCGCCCCCGAGTCGCACCAGCCCGTTGCCGACGACGACAAGTCGCATGTGCCTCCGCTGACGACCCGTGTCGTCATCGCCGAGGACGAGGCGCTCATCCGTCTCGACCTCAAAGAGATGCTGGAGGAAGAGGGCTACAGCGTCGTCGGCGAGGCGGGCGACGGTGAGGCCGCTGTCGCGCTGGCCCGTGAGCACCGTCCGGACCTGGTGATCCTGGATGTGAAGATGCCGAAGATGGACGGCATCTCGGCGGCGGAGAAGATCGCCGAGGAGTCCATCGCCCCGGTCCTGATGCTGACGGCGTTCTCGCAGCGCGACCTGGTCGAGCGGGCCCGTGACGCGGGTGCGATGGCGTATCTGGTGAAGCCGTTCAGCAAGAGCGATGTCGTCCCGGCGATCGAGATGGCGGTGTCGCGGTTCACGGAGCTGCGGACGCTGGAGAACGAGGTCGCGGACCTCACGCAGCGCCTGGAGACCCGGAAGCTGGTGGACCGTGCGAAGTCGGTGTTGCAGACGGAGTACGGGCTGACGGAGCCGGCGGCGTTCCGCTGGATTCAGAAGACGTCGATGGATCGGCGTCTGTCGATGCAGCAGGTGGCCGAGGCCGTGATCGAGGACGCCAAGGAGAAGAAGTCGGCGAAGGGGTCGTAGCGGGGCCGACGGTCGACCGTAACGGAGTGGAGGGCGGTATCCCCGGGATTCCCCAGGGATACCGCCCTCCGTCGCGTTCTGCTGTGTTGTTGCCGGTGCTTTCTCAGTCCTCGCCGAGGTATGCCTTCCGTACGGATTCGTCGTGCAGGAGGTCTTGTCCGGTGCCGGAGAGGACGATTTTGCCGACTTCCATGACATGGCCCTGGTCGGCGAGCGAGAGCGCGGCCTGTGCGTTCTGTTCGACGAGCAGGATGGTGGTGCCCTGTGATTTGAGTTCGGCGATGGTCGCCATGATTTTCTGCATCATGATCGGCGAGAGGCCCATGGAGGGTTCGTCGAGCATGAGGAGTTTGGGCTGTGACATGAGGGCGCGGCCCATGGCGAGCATTTGCTGTTCGCCTCCGGAGAGCGTTCCGGCGGCCTGCTTCTGGCGTTCTCCGAGGATGGGGAAGAGGTCGTAGGCGCGCTGGATGTCTTTCTGGATGCCTGCCTGGTCCTTGCGGAGGAATGCGCCGAGCTTGAGGTTTTCCGCGATGGTGAGGCGGGGAAAGATGCGCCGGCCCTCGGGGGAGTGTGCGAGACCGAGGGAGACGATTTTGTGGGCGGGGGTGCCGGTGAGGGGTTTCCCGTCGAAGGTGATCTTCCCGCTGAGCGGCTTGAGGAGTCCGGAGAGGGTGCGCAGGGTGGTGGTCTTGCCGGCGCCGTTGGTGCCGATGAGGGTGACGACCTGTCCGGCCTCGACGGTGAAGGAGATGCCTTTGACGGCTTCGATCTTGCCGTAGGCGACTTTGAGGTCCTCGACCTGGAGGAGGGTGGTCACTGGTCGTCTCCTTCCGAGGGACGGGGTGCCTTGGAGGGGGCGGCGTCCGCTGCGGGGGCGTCGGCTTCGTCGCTGTCGGCGATGGCGGCTTCGGCTGCCTGGACCTCTTCGATGGCGGAGTCCTCGGGTGCCCCTTCGAAGGGGGTGCCGAGGTAGGCGGCGATGACGCGTTCGTCGCTCTGGACGACGTCGCTGGTGCCTTCCACGAGTTTTTCGCCCTGGACGAGGCAGGCGACGCGGTCGCAGAGGTTGAAGATGAAGCGCATGTCGTGCTCGATGACGAGGACGGCGGTGCCTTTTTCCCGGATGGCGAAGACGAGTTCTTCGGTGGCGCGGGTTTCCTGCGGGTTCATGCCGGCGGTGGGCTCGTCGAGGAGGAGGAGTCCGGGGTCGCTGGCGAGGGCGCGGGCGATTTCGAGCTTGCGTTGTTCGCCGTAGGGGAGGTTGCGGGCGAGGTGGTCGCGCTTGTGGGCGAGGCCGATGAAGGTGAGGAGTTCCATGGCGCGTTCTTCGGACTCGGCTTCGGCCCTGCGGAAGCCGGGGCCGCGCAGGAGTGCGGACCAGAGGCCCTCTTTGGTGCGGGTGTGGCGGCCGACGAGGACGTTCTCCAGGACGGTCATGTTGGAGAAGAGCCGGATGTTCTGGAAGGTGCGGGCGACGCCTGCCTGGGTGACGAGGTGGGGCTTTGGCGGCAGGACGGTGCCTTTGTAGGAGACCTGGCCTTCGGTGGGGATGTAGAGGCCGGTGAGGCAGTTGAAGAAGGTGGTTTTGCCGGCGCCGTTGGGTCCGATGAGTCCGACGATTTCGCCGCTGTTGACAGTGATGTCGACGGAGCGTACGGCGGTGAGGCCGCCGAAGCGCATGGTGACGCCGCTGGCTTCGAGGACGGGGGCGCCGGTGGTGGTCTCGGTGGTGGTGGTCATGGTGGTTACGCCCCCGCCTTGGTGACGCCGACGGTCTGTTCGGCCGATTCGGGGCTGAGCCCTTGTTCGGGTACGTCGAGTTGCCCGGTTTCGTGGAACTCCAGTTGCTGGCGGCGGTTGGCGATGATGCCTTCGGGCCGGAAGCGCATGAGGAGGACGAGGGCGATGCCGAAGGCGAGGAGTTGCTTGTCCTTGAGGAAGACGAGTTTCTCGGGCAGCAGGTAAAGGAGTGCGGCGCCGAGGAGGGGGCCACTGACGGTGCCCATGCCGCCGAGGACGACGGCGGCGAGGAGGAACGCGGAGTTGGGCGCTGTCGATCCGGCGAATTGGTAGGGGTTGGGTACCACGTTGTAGGTGACGTGGGCGCTGACCGTGCCGGCGAGTCCGGCGAGTGTGGCGCCGAGGGCGAAGGCGATGAGCTTGACGCGGAAGCCGTTGATGCCCATGGCGGTGGCGGCGGTCTCGTCCTCGCGGATGGCGACCCAGGCGCGGCCGATACGGGAGTCGGACGCCCGGTTGTATACGAGGACGACGATGGCCATGATCAGCACCATCAGCAGGTAGTAGTTGGCGAACCGGCCCAGGGTGATGCCGCCGATGTCGTGGGATTCTCCGAGGTTGAAGCCGAAGAACTCCAGGTCGGGAATGGAGGGGATGCCGTTGGGGCCGTTGGTGATGTCGGGTCCGGAGTCGCCGTCCATGTTGTTGACGGCGATGCGGAAGATCTCCCCGAAGCCGAGGGTCACGATGGCGAGGTAGTCGCCGCGGAGCCGCAGGGTGGGGGCGCCGATGAGGACGCCGAAGATGAGGGATGCGGCGGCGCCGGTGAGGGCGGCGGCCCAGAAGGGGAACTGGACGCCGGAGAAGCGGGAGAACTCGGAGCCGGAGACGAGGGCCGCGGCGTAGGCGCCGACGCCGAGGAAGGCGACGTAGCCGAGGTCGAGGAGTCCGGCGAGGCCGACGACGATGTTGAGGCCGAGGGCGACGGTTCCGAAGATGAGGATGTTGACGCCGATGTTGGCGTAGTGGTCGTTGCTCTGGGTGAAGGGGAAGGCGATGGCCACGATGAACCCCATGGCGAGGGTGAAGGCGCGGTTGTCGGCGGCGAGTCGGGAGAGGCGGTCGACGATGCCGGCGGTGATGAGGGCCCAGGCGATGAAGACGACGACGATGAGGTATCCGATGAAGGTTTCGCCTTCTTCGGAGGGGGTGTCGATGCCGTAGGTGAAGACGATCAGGCCGATGACAGCGGTGAGGGTGATGACGGCGCGCTGGATCCAGGGCCGGAGTTCCTGCGGTGCGGGGAAGCGGTCGGGCTTCCTGATGAGGGTGCGCAGGGTTTCTTTGACCTGGTTGGTGCCGTCGCCGCGGGTGGTGTCGGTGTGCTGGGGAAGGCCCAGGGCGCCGATGACGGGGAGCAGGCTCGCGACGGCGGCGATGTATCCGCCGGGTTCGAGGTTGGCGACGCCGCCGAGTTTGGCGGCGATGGCGATGACCGTGAACCAGGTGGTGCCGAAGGCGCCGAGTGCGGCGAGGAAGAGGGGGGCGTCGGTGCCGCCGGGGTTGACGCGGCGCAGGGCCGGGATGTCGTAGGCGGCGAGGGCGTAGAGGGTGGTGATGAGCCCGGCGATGAGGGTCATCCACTGGAGGCCGCCGGGGTAGCCGTAGACCGTGAGGTCGCCCGGGAAGTCGCTGGTCCAGGTCCAGGCGAGGAAGGCGGAGACGGCGGTGGCGATGCCGCCGACGACGGTGAGCGCGCGGGCGGTGGCCAGGGGCAGCGGGATGACGGCGGTGGCCGGCTGTGCGGTGGACGTGTCCTTGGTGGTGGTCGTCATCGTGATCACGCCCTGTCCGCGACGCGTTCGCCGAGCAGGCCCTGTGGCCTGAACAGGAGGACGAGGATGAGGAGGCAGAAGGCCCAGACGTTGGCCCAGCTGGCGCCGCCGAGCTGCTGCATGCCGGGGATGCCGTCGATGTAGGCGCTGGCGAGGGTCTCGGCGAGGCCGAGGACGACGCCGCCGAGCATGGCGCCGTAGATGTTGCCGATGCCGCCGAGTACGGCGGCGGTGAACGCCTTGAGGCCCATGAGGAAGCCCATGCGGTATTCGACGTGTCCGTACTTCATGCCGTACGCGACTGCGGCGACGGCGGCGAAGAAGCCGCCGATGGCAAAGGCGATGACGATGATGCGGTTGGTGTCGATGCCCATGAGCTGCGCCGTGTCGGGGTCCTGGGCGGTGGCCTGCATGGCGCGGCCGGTGCGGCTGCGGCGGACGAACAGGGCGAGCGAGGTCATACAGACGACGGCCGCGCCGATGAGGAAGATGTCGGCGTTGCTGACGGTGATGGAGCCGATGTCGTAGGAGCCGGTGCCGAGTTCGGGGAAGACGCGGGGCTTGTCGGCCTTGGGGTAGAAGTTGCGGACCAGCTCCTGGAGTGCGAGGGAGAGGCCGATGGCGGTGATGAGGGGGGCCAGGCGTGGGCCGCCGCGTAGTGGTCGATAGGCGAACCGTTCCGCCCCGACGGCGAAGAGGACGGCGACGAGGCCGCCGCCTATCAGCATCAGGGGCAGAGCGGCCCAGATCGACATTCCGGATGGCAGCACATAGACGTACACGGTGAGAGCACCGAAGCCGCCGGTCATGAAGATCTCGCCGTGGGCGAAGTTGATCAGCTGGACGATGCCGTACACCATCGTGTATCCGATGGCGATCAGCCCGTACATCGAGCCGAGGAGCAGCCCGTTGGCCAGCTGCTGCGGCAGGGTGTTCACCGCATGGCCTCCATTGTCGCTGGGGGTGAATGCATGGGTGGGGGTAACAGGTGGGCCGCGCGGTTGGGGTCGACCTTCCGCGCGGCCCTGGTGTGGTGCAGGTGTGGTGCTGGTGTTCTGGTGGGGTCAGCCGGTGTAGGTGCCGGTCTTGACGGCCTCCCACTTGCCGCTCTTGACCTGGTAGACGGTCAGCTGCTTGTTGCCGGTGTCGCCGAACTCGTCGAAGGAGACCTTGCCGGTGATGCCTTCGAAGTCGCTCTTGCCGACCTCTTCGACGACCTTGGAGCGCAGGTCGTCACCGGTGGGGAGCTTGTCGCCGTTGGCGGCCTTGGCGGCCTTCACGGCGTTGATGATGGCGCTGGCGGCGTCGTAGGCGTAGCCGCCGTAGGTGCCGTAGTCACCCTTGTAGCCCTTGGCCTTGTAGGTGGCGATGAATTCCTTGGCGGCGGGCAGGGTCTCGACGGGGACGCCGACGGAGGTGACGAGGTCGCCTTCGGCGGCGTCACCGGCGGTCTCGATGTAGGTCGGCGTGAACATGCCGTCACCGCCGAACAGCGGGATCTTGGCGCCGGCTGCCTTGAGCTGCTTGGTGATCAGCTCGGACTCGTCGTACTGGCCGCCGTAGTAGACCATGTCGGCGCCCGCGGCCTTGATCTTGGTGACGAGGGAGCCGAAGTCCTTGTCGCCGGTGTTGACGTGGTCGGTGCCGACGGCCTTGCCGCCGAGCTTGACGAACTGCTCCTTGAAGATCTTGGCGAGGCCGGCGCCGTAGGTCTGCTTGTCGTCGACGACGAAGACCTTCTTCTTCTTGAGGCCGTTGAAGGCGTAGTCGGCCGCGAAGCCGCCCTGGAGGGCGTCGGTGGTGGCGGTGCGGAAGTACGTCTTGTACGGGCGCTTCTTGTCCGTCTGCCAGTTCTTGCCCTGGGTCAGCTCAGGGTTCGTGTTGGACGGCGAGATCTCGACCAGGTTGGCGGTTTCGAAGACCTGCTGCATGGACTGGGCGACGCCGGAGTTCAGCGGGCCGACGACGCCGACGACGGTCTTGTCGCCGACGAGCGCGCTGGCGTTCTGCTGGCCCGTGGCGGGCTGCGCCTTGTCGTCGAGGGCCTTGAGCTGGAACTTCACGCCCGGCACGGTGTTCTTCTTGTTGGCGTCGTCGACGGCGATCTGGGCGCCGTACTGGATGCCGAGGCCGGTCGCGGAGTTCTCGCCGGACAGGGGGGCGTCGACGCCGATGGTCAGCGTGGTGGTGTCGCCGTCGCCGCCGCCTTTGGCGTTGTCGTCACGGGAGCCACACGCGGTGAGGGTCAGGGCTCCGGTGGTGAGAACGGAGGTAAGGATCAGCAAAGAACGCTGTCGCACAATCAGTCCTTTCCGCTGGCGGGGGCCTCTCTGTTGAGTCGACCCGCTGCCGCGCTGGTACCGAACTCCCGATGGAGCGGTGACTGGCGGTGACTCTAAGCCTGGTCCTTGGCCTTAGGCAGCGATGCTGGCGTGCTTGTGACTCTCTTGTTATGACGGGGCGGAATTTGAGGTTCCGCAAAGGGGAGTATCGGCTGGTCTGGCGCTATGCCCCTGGAGTCCACATTCTGAGAACCCCCACTTCCGGTTGGCCGTCGGGCGGGGTCCGGAGTTCTTGGAATCGGCGGTCGCCCGAAGCGGCCGGGAAAGATCACGGAGGCGGGTACTCGCGGGGATCGGTCGTGGCGGCCGTATTGCGCGCGTGTTACGTAGCGTTACCGCGACCGGAGCCGGAAGGGAAGATCGCCATTCAGCCGTAGTTCAAAGGAATCGGCCACTTATGTCCGCTCAGTGATACGCCGAGTTGTCCGACTGTCCACGGCAAAAGGCGATTTCGGGAGGGTCGGGAACGGAAGTCCGGAGAATCCGGAATCAATGGGCTTGAGCGCTTGAGCGCTTCTGGGGAGTTGCGTGTTGGAGGACTGGGGGCTGGCGGGCCGGTGGCCGGGGAGGTGCGGCTGCCGGGGTGGCCGCCGCACCCGCCGTCTCAGCGTGGGGCGTCGCCCGGGGAGACCTCGCGCAGCAGGCACGTCAGTCGCGCGCTGCACACCCGCTTGCCGTCCTCGTCACTGATCACGATGTCGTACGTCGCCGTGGAGCGGCCCTGGTGTACGGGTGTGGCGACCCCGGTGACCAGGCCGGACCGCGCGCCGCGGTGGTGGGTGCAGTTGAGGTCGACGCCGACCGCGAGCTTGCCGGCGCCGCCGTGCAGCATGGAGCCGATCGAGCCGAGGGTCTCCGCGAGCACCGCGGACGCGCCGCCGTGCAGCAGTCCGTACGGCTGGGTGTTGCCCTCGACCGGCATGGTGCCGACGACACGGTCCGCCGAGGCTTCCTTGATCTCGATGCCCATCCGGGCGCCGAGATGGCCTGCCGAGAACAGTGCGACCAGGTCGACGCCCAGGGCCGCGTACTCCTCGATGACCTCTTGCGGGAACTGCACGGTGTGCTGCTCGCCCATGGGGCAGGCTCCGTTCGTCGTCGTACGGCGTTACGTGCCGTGTGCACGTGGTGTGCGACCTGTTCTTATCAGGTCCACTGAGCAAACGCTTAGGCCGTGGTGGTTTGTTCCAGTCGGACGACGACGGACTTACTGGCGGGCGTGTTGCTGGTGTCGGCGGTCGCGTCCAGCGGCACCAGCACATTCGTCTCCGGGTAGTACGCGGCGGCGCACCCGCGCGCGGTGGGGTAGTGCACCACCCGGAACCCGGGCGCGCGCCGCTCCACACCGTCCTGCCACTCACTCACCAGATCGGTGTACGAGCCGTCGGCGAGGCCGAGTTCACGCGCGTCCTCGGGATTGACCAGGACGACCCGGCGGCCGTTCTTGATGCCCCGGTAGCGGTCGTCGAGGCCGTAGATCGTGGTGTTGTACTGGTCGTGCGAGCGCAGTGTCTGGAGGAGCAGCCGGCCGGCGGGCAGCTTCGGGTACTCGACGGGCGCCGCCGTGAAGTTGGCCTTGCCGGTCGCGGTCGGGAAGCGCCGTTCGTCACGCGGCGCGTGCGGCAGCGCGAAGCCCCCGGGGTGCGCCACGCGCGCGTTGAAGTCCTCGAAACCAGGGATCACGCGCGCGATGCGGTCGCGTACGGTCGCGTAGTCCTTCTCGAACTCCTCCCACGGAGTGTCGCTGTAGGGTCCCAGGACGGCGCGGGCGAGGCGGCACACGATCGCCGGTTCGGACAGCAGTTGGGGACTCGCGGGCTCCAGGCGTCCGCGTGACGCGTGCACCATGCCCATGGAGTCCTCGACG
The DNA here is from genome assembly GCF_042886315.1 of Streptomyces sp. NPDC058001. NCBI lineage: Bacteria > Bacillati > Actinomycetota > Actinomycetes > Kitasatosporales > Streptomycetaceae > Streptomyces > Streptomyces sp. NPDC058001. The sequence continues at coordinate 252,580 of NZ_JBHVQT010000009.1, read as the reverse complement.
GTGACGAACTGTTCGCCACCGCCCTGGAGATCGCGCTCCGTGCGGCCGAGCGTGGGCAGGATCAGCGCGCGCGCCCCGGTCACCGCGTGCGAACGGTTCAGCTTGGTCGACACATGCACGGTGAGACGGGCACGCCGCATCGCCGCCTCGGTGACCTCGGTGTCGGGCGACGCGGACACGAAGTTGCCGCCCATCGCGAAGAACACCTTCGCCTCGCCGTCCCGCAGCGCGCGGATGGCGCGGACGACGTCATAGCCGTGCTCGCGCGGGGGAGCGAACCCGAACTCCTTCTCCAGGGCGTCCAGGAACGCGGGCGCGGGGCGCTCGAAGATGCCCATGGTGCGGTCGCCCTGCACGTTCGAGTGGCCGCGGACCGGGCACACGCCCGCGCCGGGGCGGCCGATGTTGCCGCGCAGCAGCAGGAAGTTGACGACTTCCCGGATCGTCGGCACCGCGTGCTTGTGCTGCGTCAGGCCCATCGCCCAGCACACCACCGTGCGCTGCGAGGCGAGCACCATGCGCAGCGCCTCCTCGATGACCGGCCGCTCCAGGCCGGTCGCCGCGAGGGTCTCGTCCCAGTCGGCGGCGCGCGCGGCGGCCACGAACTCCTCGTACCCGTGGGTGTGTTCGCGGACGAAGTCCTCGTCGACCGCCTGGTCCGCCTCCAGGATCAGCTTGTTGAGGAGCCGGAACAGGGCCTGGTCGCCGCCGAGCCTGATCTGCAGGAACAGGTCGTTGAGCGGCGCGCCTTTGAGGAGGCCCTTGGGGGTCTGCGGGTTCTTGAACTTCTCCATGCCCGCCTCGGGCAGCGGATTCACCGAGATGATCTTCGCGCCGGACGCCTTGGCCTTCTCCAGGGCGGACAGCATGCGCGGGTGGTTCGTGCCCGGATTCTGTCCGGCGACGATGATCAGGTCGGCCTGGTAAAGGTCCTCCAGGAGGACGCTGCCCTTGCCGACGCCGATGGTCTCCGTGAGCGCCGAACCCGACGACTCGTGGCACATGTTGGAGCAGTCCGGCAGATTGTTGGTGCCCCACTCGCGCGCGAAGAGCTGATACAGGAACGCGGCTTCGTTGCTGGTGCGACCAGAGGTGTAGAAGACGGACTCGTCCGGCGAGTCGAGCGCGGCCAGTTCCTCGGCGACGATCGCGAAGGCCCGCTCCCAGGTCACCGGCTCGTAGTGATCGGCGCCGTCGGCCAGATACATGGGGTGCGTGAGACGGCCCTGCTGGCCGAGCCAGTACCCGCTGCGGGTCGCCAGGTCCGGCACCGGATGCGCCGCGAAGAAGTCGGGGGTGACCCGGCGCAGCGTCGCCTCCTCGGCGACCGCCTTCGCGCCGTTCTCACAGAACTCCGCCGCGTGTCGGTGGTCCGGCTCGGGCCAGGCGCACCCCGGGCAGTCGAAGCCGTCTTTCTGGTTGACGCGGAGCAGCGTCAGCGCGGTGCGCCGGACGCCCATCTGCTGCTGGGCGATGCGCAGGGTGTGACCGATCGCGGGCAGCCCCGCCGCGGCGTGCTGTGGCGCGGTGACCTGCGGCGCGTCCTGCACCGGATCACTCTGGGGCGGCTTGCTGGCCATCTCGGCTCCTCTTCGAGCACACGCTTCGGGGTACCGATTCGAGTCTCCCACGTGCCTCTGACACCGATCCGGTCCCCTATGACACCTGTCGGGTCCGGAGGGACACCCGTCCGGTCCGGACTCGGGGCGGGGCCGGTTGTCAGTGGGGCGTGGCAGGATCGGGGACGTGGCAGAGAAAGCATCGAAGAAGACCGTTACCCCGGCGAATCCGGCCGACCCGGCGAAGGCGACCGCGGGCGGTGACCGGCCGCGCCTGCTCCTCATGGACGGGCACTCGCTGGCGTATCGCGCGTTCTTCGCGCTGCCCGCGGAGAATTTCACGACCGCGACGGGCCAGCCGACGAACGCGATCTACGGCTTCGCGTCGATGCTCGCGAACACCCTGCGTGACGAGGCGCCCACGCACTTCGCGGTCGCCTTCGACGTCTCCCGCAAGACCTGGCGCTCCGAGGAGTTCACGGAGTACAAGGCGAACCGTTCGAAGACCCCCGACGAGTTCAAGGGCCAGGTCGAGCTGATCGGTGAGCTGCTGGACGCGATGTCCGCGGTGCGGTTCGCGATCGACGGCTTCGAGGCCGACGACGTGATCGCGACGCTCGCGACACAGGCCGAGGCCGCGGGCTTCGAGGTGCTGATCGTCACCGGCGACCGGGACGCGTTCCAGTTGGTCAGCGAGCACACCACGGTCCTGTATCCGACGAAGGGCGTCTCCGAGCTGACCCGCTTCACACCGGAGAAGGTCCAGGAGAAGTACGGTCTGTCGCCCCAGCAGTACCCCGACTTCGCCGCCCTGCGCGGCGACCCGTCCGACAATCTGCCGGGCATCCCCGGGGTCGGTGAGAAGACCGCCGCGAAGTGGATCAACCAGTTCGGGTCGTTCGCCGAGTTGGTCGAGCGGGTCGAGGAGGTCAAGGGCAAGGCCGGGCAGAATCTCCGCGACCACCTGGACGCGGTGCGGCTCAACCGCCGGCTGACCGAGATGGTGCGCGACGTCGAGCTGCCGAGCACGGTCGTCGACCTGGAGCGCGCTCCCTACGACCGCAAGGCCGTCGCCCTCGTCCTGGACACCCTGGAGATCCGTAACCCGTCGCTGCGGGAGCGGCTTCTCGCCGTCGACCCGGGCGCCGAGGCCGAGACCCCGGCGCAGCCCGAGGCGGGCGTCGAGGTCGACGGCACCGTGCTCGGCACCGGCGAGGTCGCCCCCTGGCTCGGGGAGCACGGCGACGAGGTCCTGGGTCTGGCCGCCGTCGACTCCTGGACGCTGGGCACCGGTTCGGTGACCGAGGTCGCGCTGGCCGGCGCGGACGGGACCGCCGCCTGGTTCGACCCGGCGCAGCTCGACCAGGACGACGAGACGGCGTTCGCCGCGTGGATCGCCGACCCCGCGAAGCCGAAGATCATGCACAACGCCAAGAGCGTCATGCGGGTGTTCGCCGAGCACGGCTGGCGCGTCGAAGGCGTCACCATGGACACCGCGCTCGCCGCGTATCTCGTCAAGCCGGGCCGCCGCTCCTTCGCGCTGGACGCCCTGTCGCTGGAGTATCTCGGCCGGGAGTTGGAGCCCGCTTCGGCCGCCGACGGCCAACTCGCGTTCGGCGCGGACGACCAGGCCGAGGCCGACGCGCTGATGGTGCAGGCCCGCGCGATCCTCGACCTCGGCGAAGCGTTCGACGGCCGGCTCACCGAGGTCGGCGCGGCCGATCTCCTGCGGGACGTCGAGCTGCCGACTTCGGCGCTGCTCGCCCGGATGGAGCGGCACGGCATCGCGGCCGACCGCGCCCATCTGGAGGCGATGGAGCAGATGTTCGCGGGCGCCGTGCAGCAGGCCGTGAAGGAGGCGCACGCGTCCGTGGGGCACGAGTTCAACCTCGGCTCGCCCAAGCAGCTCCAGGAGGTGTTCTTCGGCGAGCTGGACCTGCCGAAGACGAAGAAGACCAAGACCGGTTACACCACGGACGCAGACGCCCTCGCGTGGCTCGCCACCCAGACCGATCACGAACTGCCCGTGATCATGCTGCGCCACCGGGAGCAGGCGAAGCTGCGGGTCACCGTCGAGGGTCTGATCAAGACCATCGCGGCGGACGGCCGTATCCACACCACGTTCAATCAGACCGTGGCCGCGACGGGCCGCCTGTCGTCCACCGACCCGAACCTCCAGAACATCCCCGTCCGCACCGACGAGGGCCGCGCCATCCGCCGCGGGTTCGTCGTCGGTGAGGGCTTCGAGTCGCTGATGACGGCGGACTACAGCCAGATCGAACTGCGCGTGATGGCGCACCTCTCCGAGGACGAGGGCCTCCTTGAGGCGTTCACCTCCGGCGAGGACCTGCACACCACCGTCGCGTCCCAGGTCTTCGGCGTCGGGCGTTCCGGTGTCGACGCGGAGATGCGCCGCAAGATCAAGGCCATGTCCTACGGCCTGGCGTACGGCCTGTCGGCGTTCGGCCTCTCGCAGCAGCTGAACATCGAGGCGGCGGAGGCCCGCGGCCTGATGGACACCTACTTCGAGCGCTTCGGAGGGGTACGGGACTATCTGCGCCGCGCCGTCGACGAGGCCCGCGCCACCGGGTACACCGAGACCCTCTTCGGCCGCCGCCGCTATCTGCCCGACCTCAACAGCGACAACCGCCAGCGCCGCGAAATGGCCGAGCGGATGGCGCTGAACGCCCCCATCCAGGGCACCGCGGCCGACATCGTCAAGATCGCCATGCTGAACGTCGACGCTGCCCTCACCGAGGCCGGCCTGACCTCCCGCATGCTGCTCCAGGTCCATGACGAAGTGGTCCTGGAAATCGCCCCCGGCGAACGCAAGAAGGTCGAAGCCCTGGTCCGCAAGCACATGGCCGACGCCGTGCACTTGCGGGCACCGCTGGATGTGTCGGTGGGGGTGGGGGAGGACTGGGAGTCGGCGGCGCATTAGGCAGCGCGTCAGGTGGGCAGCGCATCAGATGGGTGGCGCATCGGGTAGGTGGGGGAGCGGGGCGCTCGGAGGGGTTGGGGCGGGCACGGGGCGGCGGGTACGGGGCCGGGGGGTCACTCCGTACGCGGTGGAATGGCCCCCGGTCACCCGCTTGGACCCCGTCCCCGGGCCGCCCCCCTGACCCCCCGCGAGGATGCCTGGCATGGGTCACATGCTGCGCGCACGGCTCGACGGGGGCGTCGCCGGTGTTCTCCTGGTCGTTCTCGCGCCGATATCCCGGGTCGGCGCCGCCGCCCAGCGCCTGCGCCGCGCCGCCAGGGAACGGGAACACGCCGTCCGGATGTCACCCGACATCCGGGCGGCGCTGTCGTACCGGCCCCGCGCCCGGCACCGGGATTCCGGCGGGCCCGTCTGCCCCGATGTCAGCGTGCGCCGCGAACACCCCGAAGACCGTCCGATCGTCGGTCCGGCACTTCGCCGCGCGCTCGCTCGGGCTGTCTCTTTCCGCCATTCCGGCATCGGGAGCCCGAACCGTCCGGACCCCGAGGGACGTTGGCACTGACCTCCGGATCCTCGCCGGTCCACAGCACCACCAGCCCGTTCCCGCCGAACGGCGGGCTCGTGGACAACCGGTGAATATCGGGCACGAACAACTGTATGCGCGGCGGAAGTTGCCGTAGGGTCGCCTGGGTCGGAGCGCTGGGGAGCGCGAGACACGGACGTCAACTACGGAGGGGCCCACGGCATGGCGGCGCAATTCGGCAGGAGGCTGCGCAGAGGTGCGGTAACCACCGCGGTGGCCGCGGCAGCGGTCGCGGCGCTGGCCGCGTCCCAGGCCCCGGGGGTGAACGACGCGGGCGGCGGCCAGCGTACGGCCGGGTCCGAACCCTCGGCCGACGGCGGCGGCGAAGGCGACGGCAGCGCCACCGGCGACTCCCCGTACTACACCGAGTTGCCCCCGCTCAACAGCCCCACCGCACCGCCCACCATCGGTGACCCCGCCAGCCGTGGCCCCGCGGAAGCGGGCATCCCGGCCACCGTCCTCGACGCGTACAAGAAGGCCGAGGAGTCCCTCCGCGCCTCCAAGCCGGGCTGCAACCTGCCCTGGCAACTCCTCGCCGCGATCGGCAAGGTCGAGTCCGGCCACGCGAGCGGCGGTCGCGTCGACACCGACGGCACCACACTCACGCCGATCCTGGGCCCCGTACTCAACGGCAACGGCTTCGCCCGGATCACCGACACCGACAACGGTGTCTACGACGGCGACACCGTCCACGACCGCGCCGTCGGCCCCATGCAGTTCATCCCCTCCACCTGGGCCCAGGGCGGCCCCGACGGTCAGGGCTGGGGCGCCGACGGCAACGGTGACGGCAAGAGGGACCCCAACAACATCTACGACGCGGCCCTCGCCGCCGGCCGCTATCTCTGCGCGGGCGACCGCGACTTGGCGGTGACCTCCGATCTCCGCGCGGCCATCCTCAGCTACAACCGTTCGACGGAGTATCTGAACACCGTGCTGTCGTGGCTGGAGTACTACCGCCGCGGCACCCACGAGGTCCCGGACGGCACGGGCAGCGTGCCGGGCGACCGCAGCGACGGCACGTCACCCGGCTCCGGGTCTTCGCCGGACCCGGGGCCCAGCCCGAAGCCGCCGGCGTCGGACCCGACGAAGGACCCGGGCAAGGAGCCGTCCAAGCCTCCCGGCAGCGGCACACCGACGCCACCGCCCACCACCAAGCCGCCCACGAGCACCGATCTGGTGGCGAGCCTTCAGGACGCGGGCACCGGTACGCTCACCGCGACCGCCGGTGACGCCTTCGCCGCGCAGGCCAAGGCGCGCGCCCAGACCAGGGCGGGCACGCCCGTTTTGAAGGTCCGGATCCGGTTCACCCTCGTCGGGGACACGGACACCACCTTCACCGGCGGCGAGCGGGTCGCCACGGTCGTCACCGGCGCCGCCGGCGTCGCCACCGCGCCCGCGCTGCGGGCCGGCGAGAAGACCGGCAGCTTCACCGTCCGCGCCACCGTCGTCGGCCGCACTCTCCAGGGCCTCGACTTCGCGGCCACCGTCACCGCCCGGGAGGCCGACGCCCTCGCCCGGACCAGCGAGGCGCCACTGACCTGCGTCCCGGGCGGCGAGTTCGCCGACGAGGTCGAGGTCAAGGCCACCCGTCAGGGCGCCGTGGCCGACGGTGTCGCCGCGACCGCCACCCTCGTCAAGGCGGCCGACGACGCCACCGAGAACGACAAGGGCCCCTACTTCAAGGGCGCCGACGGGCAGCCCGTCCGCACGCTGAAGGACCTCACGACCGACGCGAACGGACTCCTCAAGCTCCCCAAGCTCTACGCCGACGACACCACCGGCACCTTCCTGCTCCGCATCACCACCACCGGCGGAGCCACCCTCACCGTCGAACTGAAGGTCGAGGCACCCCCCGCCGCCTGACATCCCCGGCACGGGCCCCGGCCCCGCACCCGCGGCCCGTGCCCCGTAACCAGCGATCGGCGTCACCGGCGCCCCTCCGCCCACTCCATGGGCCGAGGGGCGCCGCTGTGTGTGCAACGTGTTCTCATCTCGCCCCTCCATTGCTACGGTGCCCCAGCCCTGACGCAGCATCAGATTTCTGTCGCACCGGGAGGCCCAGCCATGCGCGCCCTCATCGCCGCAGCCATCGGCCTCTCGGTCGCCCTCGCCCTGGTTCTGACCGTCTCGGCCGTCGGCACACCGCCCGGCAAGACCTCACCCGAACCCCTGCTCACCACCGTCCCCGCACATCCGTAACCGGTAAGGGAGGCCGTCGCGATGCGCCGAAAGGCCAGCCTGATCCTGCTCGCCCTCGCCGTGTTCTTCACGGCCCTGTCCCCGCTGCTGCGCTGGTACGCCTTCCCCCGGCTCGCGAAGATCCCGCCCAGCCAGTACCAGGAGATGGTCCTGGAGGCGAAGCCCGCGACCCTCCTCGACTACGGGACGATGCGGGCCAAGCAGGTCGACAAGATCACCATCGTGCAGACCCTCAAGGGCAACGTCGAGGAGGCGCAGAAGATCGGGAAGAGCGCCGGACGCGATGTCGTCGTCTGGGACTCCCTCTCCTATGTGCAGGGCCCCGACGGCAAGATGGTCTCGAAGATCCCCGAGCGTTACATCTTCGACGCCCACAGCCAGGACCCCGTCCATGCCACCGGTGAGATGGTCGACGGCGACCCCGTCAAACGTCAGGGCATCGAGTTCAAATGGCCCTTCCTCACCGAGAAACGGGACTACGAGTACTTCGACGCCCAGACCCGCACCACCGCGCCCATCCACTACAAGGGCACCCAGAACTTCCGCGGTCTGGACGTCTACTACTTCGAGCAGACCATCCCCTGGACCAAGGTCAGCATGCCCAAGATCATGCCGGTCAAGGGCATCACCCCCGAGGCCGTGGCCAAGACCGGCACCACCCGCTGGTATACGACCGTGCGTAAATTCTGGGTCGAGCCCGTCACCGGCGCACCCGTCTACGGCGAGGAGATCCACCAGGAGGAACTGCGCGGCGGCACCCTCCTCGGCGACCGCGACAAGGTCACCGCCTTCTCCGGACACGTCAAGATGCGCGAGGACTACATCAAGTACACCGTGGACCTCGTCAAGTCCCAGCGCGTCCTCGTCATGCTGCTGACCTCCTACCTTCCGTGGGGATTCCTCGGACTCGGCGCCGTCCTGCTCACCCTGTCGCTCGTCCTGGAGGCACGCAGCCGCCGCCCCGGCGACCCGGCTCCCCACGGCGACCGGGAACCGGCCCCCGAACCCGTCAACGTCTGAGCCGCGCCGTCGTATGCCGCGTGGGCTTCGCCGTCGCCGGGTCCTCGGGCCAGGGATGCTTCGGATACCGCCCCCGCAACTCCGCCCGCACCGCCCGGTATCCGTCCCGCCAGAACGACGCCAGGTCCGCCGTCACCGCCGCCGGCCGCCCCGCCGGCGACAGCAGATGCACCAGCAGCGGCACCCCCGCCACCTCCGGCGTCGCCGTCAGCCCGAACATCTCCTGCAACTTCACCGCGAGCACGGGCCGTTCCGGATCGGCGTAGTCCACCCGGACGCGTGATCCGCTGGGCACCTCCACTCGCTCCGGCGCCAACTCGTCCAGGCGCGCCGCCTCACCGGTCGCCCACGGCAGCAACCGGGTCAACGCCTGCCCCGCGTCGATCCGCTCCAACTGGGCACGGCCACGCGCCCGGCCCAGCTCCGGCTCCAGCCACTCTCCGGCCCGGTCCAGCAACGCCTCGTCCGCCATGTCCGGCCACGCGCCGCCCAACCGCCGGTGCAGAAACGCCAGCCGCTGCCGCAGCACCTCGCCGTCCCTGCTCCACCGCAGCACCCCGAGCCCGTCGCGCCGCAGCCCGTCGAGCAACGCGTCCCGCACCAGCCCGGGATCGGGGTTCCGCAGTGGGCGCACCGTCAACTCGACGGCCCCGAGCCGCTCGACGCGCCGCGCCACCAGGTCACCGTCCACCCACGCGACCTCCTCACCCTCGCCGTACAGCGGGGCGGCGGCACGGCGGGCCACGTCCTCACCGATCACCGCCCCCAGTCGTATCCGCGCGTGCCCCGCGCCCACCGGCCGGTCCGCGACGGCCACGGCCAGCCATGGAGTGCCCCGCAGCGCCGACCCGTCGGCCAGCTCCGCCCTCGTACCGGACACCATCTGATACGTGCCCTCGCCCCGGTCCCGCGCGACCCGCTCGGGGAAGGCGAGCGCCGCGACCAGCCCGGCGGCATGGTCCTGGCCGTCCCCGCCCGCGACGCCCGCCGACCCCACTCCCTGCTCGGCCGACGGGTTCCGGCCCGGCGACCCGCCCCGGTCCGGCGGGGTGCCCAGGGCCGATGTCAGCCGCCGCACCTCCGCACCCCACCGCGCCCCGTACGCGTCGCCCCCGCGCCGGGCCGCCCGCCACGCACCGGCGAGATCGTCGCCGTACTCACGCGGTGGCTCCTCGCTGAGCAGCGCCACCACCTCGGCCGCCCGTCGCGCGCCGATTTCTTCGGAGCCGTCGAGCAGGGCCCGCCCGAGCCGGGGATGCAGCCCGAGCCGCGCCATCCGCGCACCGCGCGCAGTCGGCCGTCCCGAGTCGGCGTCGACCGCGCCGATCGCTGTGAGCACCGACCTGGCCGCCGCCATCGCCCCGGCGGGCGGCGGATCGAGCAGGGCGAGGCCGGAGGCGTCCGGATCTCCCCAGCACGCCGTCTGCAACGCGAACGGTGTCAGGTCCGCGAGCTTGATCTCCGGTGCGGGGAACCTCGGCAGTCTGCCGTTCTCCGCTTCTGTCCAGCACCGGTACACCGCGCCCGGCGCCTCTCGCCCCGCCCGTCCCGCGCGCTGGCGTCCCGCGGCCTGCGACGCCCGCACCGTCGTCAGCGCCCCGAGTCCCCGAGCGTGGTCGACTCGGGGTTCCCGCGCGAGCCCCGAGTCGACGACGATCCGCACCCCCGGCACCGTCAGACTCGACTCGGCGACCGATGTGGCGAGCACCACCCGTCGACCGGAGCCTCCCGCGAGGACGGCGTCCTGCACTGCCGCGGGCGCCCGCCCGTGCACCTGGAGTACCTCGACGTCCGGCAGGTCGCCCAACTGCGCTGCCACCCGCGCGATTTCACCGACTCCGGGCAGAAAGCACAGCACGTCCCCGGCCCGCTCGGCGAGGGCTCCGCGCACCACCGACGCCACATGGGTGAGCAGCGCCGGATCGACCCGCATCCCGTGCGGCGGTCGCACCGCGCGCGGAGGCGGCGCCCACACCACGTCCACCGGATGGGCGGTGCCCTCCGCCTCCACCACGGGGGCCCCGCCGAGCAGCCGGGCCCAGCCCTCCGCGTCGGTCGTCGCCGAAGCTGCCACCAGCCGCAGTTCGGGCCGCAGCGTCGCCCGCACGTCCAGGAGGAACGCCGCGACGGTGTCCGCGTCGAGATGCCGCTCATGGCACTCGTCGAGCATCACGGCGTCGACCCCGGACAACTCCTGGTCCCGCTGGAGGCGCTGGAGCAGGACACCGGTCGTGACGACCTCCACGCGGGTGTGCCGTCCGACGGACCGCTCGCCGCGCACCGTGAATCCCACACTCTCGCCGACCCGCTCACCGAGCAGCCAGGCCATACGACGCGCCGCGGCCCGCGCCGCGATCCGCCGCGGCTCAGCGACAACGACCCGCCCGGCGCCTATGGCCGTGTCCCCGAGCAGCCCCGCCAGCACCAGCGGCACCAGCGTCGTCTTGCCCGTGCCCGGCGGAGCGCACAGCACGGTGGTGCCGTGTGCGTCCAGGGCGGCGAGCAGGCCGGGTACGGCGGCGCGTACCGGGAGTCGGTCGAGTGCGTCGATTCGGATCATGCGTTCAGTCTGGGCCTCGGCGCCGGGCGTCGTGCCGGGTTGTCCACAGGCACGGTACGTCTGTCAGTTCGTATGACTGACTCTGGTCGTGTGGCTAGCTCTGCCGGCTGTTCCGGTCGGCCGTCCCCGTCGACCGGTCCCGTGCGCAGACGAAGATCGCCGTCCCCGGGATCAGATGGCCCCGCAGCGGCGACCAGCCGCCCCACTCCTGGTTGTTCCAGGCCGGCCACTCCGGCTCCACCAGGTCCAGCAGACGGAAACCGCCCGCGACGACGTCCCGCACCCGGTCGCCGATCGTCCGGTGGTGCTCGACGTACACCGCGCGACCCTCCTCGTCCTGCTCCACATAGGGCGTGCGGTCGAAGTAGGAGGCCCCGACCGACAGACCCTCCGGACCCGGCTCGTCCGGGAAGGCCCAGCGGATCGGATGCGTCACCGAGAACACGAAGCGCCCGCCGGGGCGCAGCACCCGGTGCACCTCCCGCAGGACCCGCACCGGATCCGCCACGAACGGCAGCGCCCCGTACGCCGAACACGCCAGGTCGAACGAGCCGTCCGCGAAGGGCAGCGCCCCCGCGTCCGCCTCCACCAGCGACACGCCGTCGCCGCCGATCCGCAGCGCGTGCTGCAACTGCCGGTGCGAGAGGTCCAGGGCGACGGGCCGCGCGCCCTGGGCGGCGAGCCAGCGCGAACACTGCGCCGCGCCCGCGCCGATCTCCAGCACGCGGCGGCCCGCGAGGCCGGACGCAGGGCCGAGCAGACCCGCGTCGGCCTCGTCGAGCCCCTCCGGGCCCCACACGAAACGGTCGTCGCCGAGGAACACGCCGTGATCGCTCTGGTACTCGTCCGCGTTCCGGTCCCACCAGCCGCGGTTCGCGCGGCTGCTCTCCGTGCCCGAAGCGGTACGCCGGGTGGCCTCCGGTTCGGGCAGTTCGCGCTCTTGGATGATCGGCTCCCTCGTCGTACTCTTCCGTCGAAAACCACCGCGGTACCACTGCGGAACCACCGTGGGACGTCACGCGGGAGCGCGCTGCGGCCCATGTGGCCTCATACAACAGTTCTTGTGCCGGGTATGCGGCGATCCGCCCCGGGTGTGCGCCTTCGCGCATTGACCCTGCCCTGCGGCCCCCGTATGCTACAAGTTGCGCTGCGAGCCTGCGCTCCTCAGACCTAGCAGGCTGCGCTCGCATCTGTTGTATGTCCCTCGGTTGTCGAGGCGCGTTCCGTTCTCCCTTCGGGGAGGAGCCGGAATCGCGCTTCTTGAGCTGTCCGGCTTCATCAGAGCGACACGGGCTCCCGGCGTAGCAGTACCTACGACTTCAATGTCCGTACCGGAGCCCTTTCCCACATGACGAGCAGCACCGAGACCACCGCCACCACCCCGCAGGTAGCGGTCAACGACATCGGTAACGAGGAAGCTTTCCTCGCCGCGATCGACGAGACGATCAAGTACTTCAACGACGGCGACATCGTCGACGGCGTCATCGTGAAGGTCGACCGGGACGAGGTCCTGCTCGACATCGGTTACAAGACCGAAGGCGTCATCCCCTCCCGCGAGCTTTCGATCAAGCACGACGTCGACCCCAATGAGGTCGTCGCCGTGGGCGATGAGATCGAGGCCCTGGTTCTCCAGAAGGAGGACAAGGAAGGCCGTCTCATCCTGTCCAAGAAGCGTGCGCAGTACGAGCGCGCCTGGGGCACGATCGAGAAGATCAAGGAAGAGGACGGCATCGTCACCGGTACCGTCATCGAGGTCGTCAAGGGTGGTCTCATCCTCGACATCGGCCTCCGTGGCTTCCTCCCGGCTTCCCTGGTCGAGATGCGCCGCGTTCGCGACCTCCAGCCCTACGTGGGCAAGGAGCTCGAGGCGAAGATCATCGAGCTGGACAAGAACCGCAACAACGTGGTCCTGTCCCGCCGTGCCTGGCTCGAGCAGACCCAGTCCGAGGTCCGCCAGACGTTCCTCACCACCCTCCAGAAGGGACAGGTCCGCTCCGGCGTCGTGTCCTCCATCGTCAACTTCGGTGCCTTCGTGGACCTGGGTGGCGTCGACGGCCTGGTGCACGTCTCCGAGCTGTCCTGGAAGCACATCGACCACCCCTCCGAGGTTGTCGAGGTCGGTCAGGAAGTCACCGTCGAGGTCCTCGACGTCGACATGGACCGCGAGCGTGTCTCCCTGTCGCTCAAGGCGACGCAGGAAGACCCGTGGCAGCAGTTCGCCCGGACGCACCAGATCGGTCAGGTCGTCCCCGGCAAGGTCACCAAGCTCGTTCCGTTCGGTGCGTTCGTCCGCGTCGACGAGGGCATCGAGGGCCTGGTGCACATCTCCGAGCTGGCCGAGCGCCACGTGGAGATCCCGGAGCAGGTCGTCCAGGTCAACGACGAGATCTTCGTCAAGGTCATCGACATCGACCTGGAGCGTCGCCGCATCAGCCTCTCGCTGAAGCAGGCCAACGAGTCCTTCGGTGCCGACCCGGCCTCGGTCGAGTTCGACCCGACGCTCTACGGCATGGCCGCGTCGTACGACGACCAGGGCAACTACATCTACCCCGAGGGCTTCGACCCCGAGACCAACGACTGGCTCGAGGGCTACGAGACCCAGCGCGAGGCGTGGGAGCACCAGTACGCCGAGGCGCAGACCCGCTTCGAGCAGCACCAGGCTCAGGTCATCAAGTCCCGCGAGGCCGACGCCCAGGCGGCGGCCGAGGGCGGCGACACGGCGGGTGCGGCTCCGGCCGCGTCCGGCGGTGGCGGCGGCTCGTACTCCTCGGAGTCTGCGGACAACTCCGGCGCCCTGGCGTCGGACGAGGCCCTGGCGGCGCTGCGCGAGAAGCTGGCCGGCGGCCAGAGCTGATCGCTCACCGCTGAGCGGTAGTACGTAGACGAGTGCCCGCGCCCCTCTGGGGGTGCGGGCACTCGTGCTGTGTACGGGGCGACTACGGCGTCACGGTGATGTTCGTCAGGCCCTTGCCGCCCGACACCGTGTTGCTGCCGTAGACCGTGGTCTTGCAGCTGGAGCTGTAGTTGGTGACGTTGACCGCGAGCTGGTTGGCGCCGTTCGAACCGCTCAGGTTCGACGTGTTGCCGCGGAAGACCGTGCCGCAGCCCCAGCCGGACTGCTGCGTGTGGGTCTCGTAACCGTTGTTGGTGGTGTTCTTGCCGGTGTTGTTCTCCACGACGACGTTGTTGCCCTTCACGTCGACCCAGGAGTCGTCGTAGTTGGCGCCCGTGAGGCCGTTGCCGTCGAAGGTGTTGCCGGAGATCTTCGCTCCGGTGGTGCCCTCCTTGATGTCGACGTTCTCGCCGCCGACATTGGGACCGATCGTGTTGTTGAGGATCTGCACCCGGTCGCTCTTGTCGGACAGCGTGTTCGCCGAGCCGACATAGACGCCCTCACCCATGCCGCGTCCGTCTTTGCCCGTGTCGTGGATACGGGAGTTCTTGATGGTGCCGTCCGTGCTGGAATTGCGGAAGTGCACGCCCTCCATGTCGAGCCCGTACACCGTGACGTCGTCCACGACGACCCCCTTGGCGGAGTCGATCATGATGCCCTTCTGGCCGCCGGTCACGGTCACCCCCTGGACCGTCCAGTACGAGGCGCCGTTGAGGTGCAGGCCGTAGCCGCCGCTCGCCTTCAGTACGGCCTTGGACGAGCCCTTGAGCGTGATCTTGGCGTCCGAGCGGGCCACGAGCGTGGTCTTGAAGTTGCCCGTGTACGTGCCGTCCGCCAGCTGGATCGTGTCGCCGGGCGCCGCCGAGGTGAGCGCGGTCTTCAGCTGGGCGGCGGTGGTCACGTTGATGACCGCGGCGGCGGATTCAGGGGCGGCCACGGCGGTGGCGGCGCCCAGGCCGGACAGAGCGGTGACCGCCGCGATCGCGGCGGCGGCCGGTGTGAGCAGTGTTCGGGTGCGCATGCGGATCAGCCTTCCCGTAGGCGTACGCTGCATTCTTGTATGTGAACTCTGGGCGCATCGGTGAACGCTCAGTGTCCCGGGACGGTAGAGGTACTGCATGTCCGCGTCAAGGTTTGACTCGGAAACGGATACAGAGGGATTCATGAACGTGAACTCGCTGAGGGAGTTGGTGTGCGTCGGGTGAGAGTCGGATGTGAGGAGCGCCGGAGGGGAATGCTCGTGTCCCGGGGCGCGTTCTGACTTAGCGACACGAGGAGGAGCGGTCACAGTGCTAGATCCGCAGGGTTTGTACGCATGGGAGCCGAAGGGCCTGGCTGTCGTCGACATGGCACTCGCCCAGGAATCGGCCGGACTGGTCATGCTCTACCACTTCGACGGCTACATCGACGCGGGCGAGACCGGCGACCAGATCGTAGAGAGGCTTCTCGACTCGCTGCCCCACCAGGTGGTGGCCCGCTTCGACCACGACCGGCTCGTGGACTACCGCGCGCGACGCCCCCTGCTGACCTTCCGGCGCGACCGCTGGACGGACTACGAGGTGCCCACGCTGGAGGTCCGGCTCGTCCAGGACGCCACCGGCGCGCCCTTCCTGCTGCTGTCCGGGCCCGAACCGGACGTGGAGTGGGAGCGGTTCGCCGTCGCCGTCCAGCAGATCGTCGAACGCCTTGGTGTGCGTCTTTCCGTCAGCTTCCACGGCATCCCCATGGGCGTCCCCCACACCCGCCCGGTGGGCCTCACGCCGCACGGCAACCGCACGGACCTGGTACCGGGTCACAGCAGCCCCTTCGACGAGGCGCAGGTCCCAGGAAGCGCCGAGTCGCTGGTCGAGTACCGCCTGATGGAGGCCGGACACGACGTGCTGGGCGTCGCCGCGCATGTGCCGCACTACATCGCCCGCTCCCCGTACCCGGACGCGGCGCTGACCGTCCTGGAGGCCATCACATCGGGTACGGGCCTGGTCCTGCCCGGTGTCGCGCACTCGCTGCGCACCGAGGCGTACCGCACGCAGATGGAGATCGACCGCCAGATCCAGGAGGGCGACGAGG
This sequence comes from Streptomyces sp. NPDC058001, assembly GCF_042886315.1. Lineage (NCBI taxonomy): Bacteria > Bacillati > Actinomycetota > Actinomycetes > Kitasatosporales > Streptomycetaceae > Streptomyces > Streptomyces sp. NPDC058001. The sequence goes on along the minus strand of NZ_JBHVQT010000009.1, from coordinate 236,758 downwards.
AACTGGTGGCGCTGGTCCAGGGACTTGAGCACCAGTTCGACGCCGCCGCCGGAGCCGAGACCCGCGGCAACATGCTCGCCGAGCCGACCGACATCCCCTCGGCCGACGAGATCGGCCAGGAATTTGAGCGATTCCTCGCGGAGCGTGAGGGCGACGGCTGAGCGGCGAGGCCACCCGGGGCTGATCGCCGAGTTCACCCACGGCTGACCGAGTTCACTCCCCGGCTGACCGGTGAGAGCACAGTGGGCGACCGGCTGGGGCGCACCCCGAGCCGCACGCCCTAAGCTTCCGGACATGCTGAAAGTGGGCCTGACCGGAGGCATCGGAGCCGGCAAGAGCGAGGTGTCGCGTCTCCTCGTGGAACGTGGCGCCGTCCTGATCGACTCGGACCGGATCGCACGCGAGGTGGTGGCACCGGGAACTCCCGGACTCGCCACGATCGTTGAAACCTTCGGCGAGGAGGTGCTCGCCGAGGACGGTTCGCTCGACCGGCCCGCACTGGGCGCGATCGTCTTCACCGACGCCGACAAGCTGACGACGCTCAACTCGATCGTGCACCCCCTGGTCGGCGCCCGCTCCGCCGAACTGGAGGCCGCGGCCCCCGAGGACGCCGTCGTCGTCTTCGACGTCCCGCTGCTCGCCGAGAACGGCCTGTCGGGACTGTACGACCTGGTCATCGTCGTGGACGTGGACCCCGCTACCCAACTGGACCGGCTGACACGGCTGCGCGGCATGACCGAAGAGGACGCCCGCGCGCGGATGGCGGCACAGGCCACCCGCGACAAACGGCTGGCCGTCGCGGACATCGTCATCGACAACGACGTGTCGCTGCCCGAGTTGGAGACCCGGGTACGGGAGGTCTGGGAAGACCTCGCCGCGCGCGCGAGGACCTGACCGCCACGAGGGCCCGACCGCAGGGTGCCGCGATGCCGCCGGGGGAGGGCCGGGAGGAATACCGGCGCGCGTGGCGCGCGTTGAAACCGTACGGCGAGGGAAGGACTTATTCGTGCCCGAGAGCAGCGGACCCATTCGACGTACTCCGGAAACGCATGTCATCGACTTCCGTGCGGCCGAACACCTCCTCGCCGCCCGCGACCCCCGGGGAGCCGTGAAACTCCTCGACCCGGTCATCGCGGAGCACCCGGAGAACACGGCGGCGCGGCTCTTGCGCGCGCGTGCCTTCTTCGCCGCCGCGCAACTGCGTCCCGCCGAACTCGAATTCACCATCGTCCTGGAGCGCGAACCGGACAACGCGTTCGCGCACTTCGCGCTGGCCCGCACCTATGAGCGTGCCGGACGCCCCCAGCAGGCCGTGCGGCACTTCCGGCTCGCGGCGGCCCTCGACCCCTGCCCGGAGTACCTGGCAGCCGCCCGCTTCGAGGACTGACGCCGCTGCCCCACGAAGGGACGCCGCCCGGTCAGCGGTCGGGCGGTGGCTGGTACGGCGGTACGTCCCGGCCCGGCTGGAAATGCGGGCCCTGCCGGATGTGCCGGACGATCATCACCATGTCCACGGTGACAATCAGCCACAGCACGGCACAGGCCGCCGCCCAGCCCGGCCGCCCGGCCAAGGCGAACGCCACGGTTCCCGCGACCGTCCAGATCAGTCCCCACACGCTCAACCAGAAACGCATCCGCAGGGGACTGCGCGCGGTCATCGGCTCACTGCCCGTACGCATCGCGCATCATCACTCCTTCTTGCAAAGTACCTCCCCCGTCCTGCGGAGCACGACAAAGTGGACGTACGGGATGGACGAACGAGTCAGGCGAGCGGAGAGGGGCGGGCCGTGCTGGATGACCTCAGGGGCGAGGACGGATTCGCGCGATGGCTGAAGGAACTGGAGAACCCGGACCTTCCGCAGGTGGAGGCCACGCTGCCGACCGCCGACGAGTTGCCGGAGGTCCTGCTGGACCTCGCCGTGCCGCACGGGGACATCAACGAACTCGTCGCCCTGCGCCGCCGCCTCACCGGCGACCGTGACCTGCGGTGGCTCCTGGAACGCGCCGTGAGCGGACTCGTCCACGGCATGGGCGATCCGAACCAGGGCATCGCCCCCCGGCCCCTGCCCGACGAGACGGACCCGCTCGGCCGCTGTTTCACCGTGTTCGTGTTCGTCGCCGCGCTGCCCCATGTGCGGGCCTACCACCGTGAGCGTGGCATACCGGACGACGTGTCCCGGCGCACCCTCGCCGACCTGGGCCGTCACTTGGCCGTCCACCGCAGGCGACGCGGCACCTGCGGGCTTCTCTTCCCGTGGTGGAACTCGCTCCACTTCCATGGCGAGCTGTATCAACTGGGCCGGCTCCAGTTCCAGCGGACTCGGCTCGGCGGGACCCTGGGGCCCCTTGTCCAGGCCGCCGGAACGGCCGCCGGGACCGGCGACCCCTGTCTCAGCCTGCACATCGCCGACTTCCGCGGCCCCCTCACCCCGACCGCCTGCGACGCCTCGCTCACCTGGGCGCGGGAGTTCTTCCCCCGGTACTTCCCCGAGGAACGCCACGAGGTCGCCGTCTGCCACTCCTGGCTGCTCGACCCGCAGTTGAAGCGGTATCTGCCGGAGGAGTCCAACATCGTCCGGTTCCAGAACCGATTCCGGGTGCCGGACGTGACGCACGAACCGCGACTCCGGCCCGACGACACGGCACCGGTCGGATTCGTCTTCGGCGACCCGGACCGTGCGCCGGATCTGCTGCCCCGGCGCACCGCGGTCGAGCGGGCGGTCGGCGACCATCTCCGGGCCGGCGGGCACTGGTACGTACGGCACGGATGGTTTCCGATGTGACGGAAAGTACATCGGCGGGAACTGACGTGAGGGCGTGGCGCGTTGGAAGGGCATGAAGGTCGAGATGCGTGAGGGATACGAGGGCGCGGGGCCCGGCGCGATCACGCCGGACGGCTGCGCGGTGGAGCTGTACAGTCGCCTGCCCGTGGGAGACGAGCCGGCGATCATCGCGGCGGCCGTACCGGCGGGAGCCCGTCTGCTCGAACTGGGCTGCGGAGTGGGGCGGGTGACCCATCCGCTCCTTGAACGGGGATTCGACGTCACCGCCGTGGACGAGTCGCCGGACATGCTGGAGCGGGTCCGGGGCACGCGCACCATATGCGGCCCGATCGAAAGGCTGGACCTGGCGGAGACCTTCGATGTGGTGATGCTCGCGTCGTTCCTGGTCCACGCGGGGAACATCGATGTGCGCCGGGGATACCTCGACACCTGCCGTCGCCATGTCGCCGACGACGGCTGTGTGCTCATCCAGCGCGAAGGCGCCGACTACCACGAGAACCTGCCGCGCGAGCGGGTCGACCCCCATGGGTTCACGGTGCGGATGCTGTCGGCTGAGCCGGTGTCGGAAGGAGCCCACTCGGTGCGCGCGGAGTATGTGTTCCCCGACGCGACCTGGACCCAGACGTTCCTGTCCCGTCCGCTGACCAAGGAAGCCTTCGAGGAAGCGCTCGCGGAGTCCGGGCTGAGGGTCGACCGGTATCTCACGGAGGACGGGATATGGGTCAGGGCGGTACCGGAGCCGGTGCGGGGGGTTTGACCGGACGCCGGTGCGGGGCGTTCGGCACGGTGTCGGAGTGGATCGTGGCCGAAAAGTGAGTTCTGGAAAGTTCCCTGGGTTGCGATGAGTTGGTGCCGGGTCCGTCGTCTACCTCTGTGACAGCAAATGCAGCGTCCCCACAGAGGAGAACGTCATGTCCGACTCCACCGCCGCGACCGCGGGCACCGGCGACATCGCCGCCACCGACACGGCCCGGTCCGCCCCCGGGAACGGTACGCGGCGCGTCGGGCGCCGGGCCGATATCGCGCTGCGGTCGCTGCAGATCCTGCTCGCCCTGTTCTACGTGATCGCGAGCGCGCTGCCGAAGCTGATCGGGCACTCGTCCGCCGTCGAGACGTTCGACAAGATCGGTTGGGGCAGTCCGGGCATGTACACCGTCGGGGTCCTGGAACTCCTGGGCGGCGTCGCCCTGGTGATACCGGCACTGGTGTCGGTGGCGGCGGTCGCGCTCAGTCTGCTGATGGTCGGCGCCTTCATCACCCAGGTGACGGTGTTCGACGGTGAGAACGCGGCCACCCCGCTGATCCTGATCGTGCCGCTCGCCCTGATCGCCTGGGCCCGCCGACACGGCACCGGTGACCTGCTGCGGCTGGTGAGACAGCGGGTCTGAGCGGACCCGGCCGGGTTGATCGCCCGGCCGGGCCGGTGGCTCAGATCAGCACCGCGAGATCACCGGAGATCACCGCGAGGTCAACGCGAGGACTTTCCCGGTGCGCCCGGGGGAGTCCTCGGCCGCCGTCGACGCGGCTCGGCGGGCGCACCGGATACGCCGGATGTGCCGGGTGCGCGAGGTGTACCCGATGTACCGGTCGGGCCTCCCGGGCCGATCACTCCGCGCAGGCGTTCCATCTCGCGCCGGTCGCGCTTCGTCGGGCGGCCGGCGCCCCGGTCCCGTACCCCGGCCGGGGCGATCGCCTCGCGCGGCGGCGGGGGAGGGCTGTTGTCGACGTAGCACTCGACGGCGACAGGGGGGCCGACGCGTTTGCGGATGACGCGCTTCACCACGACGATCCGTTCGCGGCCCCCGTGCCGGAGGCGGACCTCGTCGCCGACCCGGACCGCGTAGGCGGGCTTCACCCGCTCACCGTTGACCCGTACATGGCCACCACGGCAGGCGGTGGCGCCCATGGACCGGGTCTTCACCAGCCGTACGGACCAGATCCAACTGTCGACCCGGACGCTGCCCTGGGACGGGTCGGGGGCGACGGTTCCGCCCGGCGACGTACCGGCACCGGAGGTCGCACCGGAACCGGCACCCGTATCGGAACCGGAACCGGCGGCCGTACCGGCGTCGGATCCCGCGCCGAGGTCCGATCCCGCGTCCACATCCGCCTCCGCACCCGGCCTCCGCCGGTCATCCCCGCCCGAAGTCTCCGCAGTGTCCGAAGCCGCTCCCGCGATGTCCTCTCCAGCCATGTCCCCGACCTTAGTCGTCCGCTGTGTCCGTTGTCCGGGCATATTTCGCCCGGCCGGACCACCCCGGATGCGGCCCCTGACCTACCGTGGACGCATGGACACGCCGGTGGGCGGAGACGATGGAGATCTGGGGTCGCTGGTCGACCTCGATGCCCGGATCTCGGACTGCGCGGCCTGCCCCCGCCTCGTCGCCTGGCGTGAGGAGGTGGGCCGTACCAAGCGGGCCGCCTTCCGGGACTGGACGTACTGGGCGCGGCCCGTGCCCGGGTTCGGGCCGCCGGACGCCTCGCTGCTGATCGTCGGGCTCGCGCCCGCCGCGCACGGCGGCAACAGGACCGGCCGGATGTTCACCGGCGACCGTTCCGGCGATGTGCTGTTCGCGGCGCTGCACGATCTCGGGCTCGCCTCACGCCCCGACGCCGTCTCGGCCGACGACGGGCTGACGCTGCGCGGTGTCCGTATCACCTCGCCCGTCCACTGCGCCCCGCCCGCCAACAAGCCGACCCCGCAGGAACGGGACACCTGCCGCCCCTGGCTGGTACGGGAACTGGAGCTGTTGCGGCCCGAGTTGCGGGCGGCGGTCGTGCTCGGGGCGTTCGGCTGGCAGGCGGCGCTGCCCGCGTTCGAGGCGGCCGGGTGGACGGTGCCCCGGCCCCGGCCGGCGTTCGCGCACGGCGCGCGGGTGACGCTGGAGCGGGGCGCGGATGGAGGCGGGGCGCTGGAGGTGTTCGGTTGCTACCACGTCAGCCAGCACAACACCTTCACCGGCCGGCTCACCCCGGCGATGCTGCGGGACGTGCTGCGCGAGGCCGCGGGCGTGGCGGGGATCCCGCCGTACGGGCGTCCGTCCGAGGCGTTGAACCGCGCCCGTAGAGTGCCGAGATGAGCCTTTACCCCGAGATCGAACCGTACGAGCACGGGATGCTCGACGTCGGCGACGGCAACCGTGTGTACTGGGAGGTCTGCGGCAACCCGCGCGGCAAGCCCGCCGTCGTCCTGCACGGCGGACCCGGGTCGGGGTGCACGCCCGGCTTCCGCCGGTGGTTCGATCCGGAGGCGTACCGGATCGTGCTGCTCGACCAGCGCGGCTGCGGGCGTTCGACGCCGCACGCGAGCGCGTACGGGACCGACATGAGCGTCAACACGACCCCGCGTCTGATCGCCGACCTGGAGCTGTTGCGTGAACGGCTCGGGATCGAACGGTGGTTGGTCTGGGGCGGGTCGTGGGGTTCGGTGCTCGGGCTGCGGTACGCGCAGACGGTCCCCGGTGTTGTCTCGGAGCTGGTCCTCACCGGCATCGCGACCGGTTCACGGGCCGAAGTCGCCCTGCTCACAAGGGGGCTGGGGCAGATCTTTCCCGAGGCGTTCGCACGCTTCCGGGACGAGGTGCCGGTCGGTGAGCGGGACGGGGACCTGGCCGTGGCCTACGACCGGCTGCTCGCGTCGCCCGATCCGGAGGTACGGGCGCGGGCCGCGCGGGCGTGGACCGACTGGGAGACGGCGATCGTGCCGGCGCCGCCACGCTCGGTCCCCCGGTACGAGGACGCCGTGTTCCGCGCCGGGTTCGCCCGGACGGTCGCGCACTACTTCGCCCACGACCACTTGCTCGGCGAGGACGGCGTCGTCCTGCGCGATGCGCCGCTGCTCGCCGGGATTCCGGGAACGCTGGTCCAGGGCAGCCTCGACTTCGGAAACCTGCTCGGCACGGTCTGGCGCCTGCATCAGGCGTGGCCCGACAGCGAGTTGGTCATCGTGGACGAGGTGGGGCATGACGCGGGGGCACCGGGGGTGGGGGCGGAACTGGTGCGGGCGACCAACAAGTATCGGCCCGCGGCCCGCTGACCCGGTGCCTTGGCCTCAGGCTTCGTCCGGGGTGTCTCTCAGCGCGGCGGGAGCCATTCGTACTGGATGTCCGGTTCCCTTTCCTCGTTGCGGGAGCCGTCCGTGCGGGCCGTGGGGGTGAAGCCGTGGCGTTCGTAGAAGCGGTGGGCCGGGGTGTTCACCTGGAAGGTCCACAGGGAGAGTCCGGTCGGACTGTGGGCCTTCGCGACGGCCATGAAGCGGTCACCGATGCCGTGGCCGCGCCATTCCGGTGCCAGGTAGAGCTGGGACAGCTCCCGGCCGTCCAGGGCGAGCACGCCCACGATCTCGCCGTCCATGACCGCGACCCAGGTGTCCTGTAGCGGCACCACCACCTCGCGGAAGTACCAGAGCACCTCGTCGTCGGTACGGGGACGGACGACGGTCGGTAGCGCCGCCCTGAAGGAGCGCAGCATGACATGGGCGGTGGCCGTGGCGTCGGCGGCCTCCGCGCGCCGCAGGGTGATCACAGGACGACGGCCGTGGCGGTGATCTCCACGAGCTGGCCCGGGTAGCCGAGGCACGCTACGCCGAGCAGCGTCGAGGAGTGCGGGCCCGTGCTCAGGCCACTCGCCTGCACCACCTCCCACACGGCGGCCAGCCGGCCCGGCTCGTCCGAGACGACATAGACGTCCGTGTACGCCACGTGCGCGAGGTCGCTGCCCACCGCGCGCAACTGCTCCGTGAGGTTGGCGATCACCTGCTCGGCCTGCCGCACCGGATCGCCCTCGCCGACGAGCCTCCCTTCGGCGTCGAGCGGCACGGATCCCGCGAGGAAGGCGATACGGGTACCCGCCTCGACCACGGAGGCGTGCGCGTACATGGGCGGGGCGAAGAGGGACGGGACGGTGGTACGGCGGATCACGACGGCGGCTCCACGGACAGATGCGGACAGATATGGGCGTATGGGTGCGGATTCCGGAGGATCTCAGGGGATCTCGGTGGGTCTCGGGGGGGAACTCCCGCGATCATGCGCGGAGACCCCGCAGCGCCGCATCCCAATTTCCCCGCGCCGCTCACCGCCGCGCCGCCCCCCCCCGCCGTACCGCCCCCCGCCGTACCGCCCGCCCCCTCTGCTTACGATGAGGTCATGACCACCCCGAACACCCCGGCCGGCGACCCCGTGATCAGCTACGCCGACGTCAAAGCCGCGACCGGACGGATCGCCGGACTCACCCGCCCGGTCACTGTCGTCGCGGCCGACGCCGGTGAACTCGGCGCGGCGGACGGCTGGTTCGCCTACGAGTTCACTCAGCACACCGGTTCGTTCAAGGCACGTGGCGCCGCCAACTTCACGGCGGCGCACGTCGAGGCCGGTGACATGCCCGACGCCGGAGTGGTCATCGCGTCCGGCGGCAACGCGGGCCTCGCCTGCGCCTGGGCGGCCCGCCGGCGCGGGGTCGACGCCACCGTGTTCCTGCCCGAGAACGCCCCGGCCGTGAAGGTCGCCAAGCTGCGGAGCCTCGGCGCCGACATCCACCAGGTGGGCACCGAGTACGCGACGGCCCTGGAAGCGTCACGGCGATACGCGGCCGACAGCGGCGCGATCCTGTCCCACGCCTACGACAACCCGCTGATCGCCGCCGGCGCCGGCACCCTCCTGGAGGAGATCCACTCGGCGCTGCCCACCCTGGACACGGTGGTCGTCGCGGTCGGCGGCGGCGGACTGTTCGCCGGAGTCGCGGCGGCGGCCCATGAGTACGGGGTACGGGTCGTCGCGGTCGAACCGGAGCACTCCCGCGCCCTGAACGCGTCGATCGAGGCCGGCCGGCCGGTCGACGTCCCGGTCGACTCCGTCGCCGCGGACTCGCTCGGCGCCCGGCGGGCCTCGGCAGCCGCGCTCGACTGGGCTCTGCGGACGGACTGCGTCTCGGTCCTGGTCCCCGACAGCGCCATCGTGACGGCCCGTCAAGACCTGTGGGACCAGCGGAAACTGGCCGTCGAACACGCCGCGTCCACCGCGCTCGCGGCGATACGGACCGGTGCGTACACGCCCGCCGACGGGGAGCGGGTGTGCGTGGTGCTGTGCGGGGCGAACACGGACCCGGGCGACCTGACCCGGGCGACTTGACCCGGGTGATCTGACTCGGGCGATCCGACCCGGTCGACCTGACGGCTCACCTGTGGTCGACCTCAGCTCCCCTCGGCCCCCGCCACCCATCGCCGATACGTTGGGCACTCCGTGATGTCCTCGTGCGCGCAGGTCAGGGCGTGTTCCACCAGGTCGAGGGAGGTCCGCGTCGCCGTGAGCCGGGCGCGCAGATCGGCGGCCGTGGTGCGCAGCGCGGCCCGGCGCTCGTGCGGATCCGCGTGCAGCATCGTCCGGATCGCGTCCAGGGACAGGCCCGCCTCCTTGGCGCGGAGTACGACGGCGATACGGCGCCGGTCGTCGGGACCGTAACGCCGTCGCCCCGCGCCGTCCCGCGCCGGTTCCAGGAGGCCCATGGACTCCCAGTGCCGCAGGACGTGCGTGGCCAGACCGAAATGCTCCGCGAGCGCGCCGATGGACAGGGTCTCCGAGGGCGGAACCGGACCGCTTGACTTCATGTCGACATTAAGTCGCAGCCTGGCCGTATGGACAATGCCGGACCCGTACCGATGTTCGCCCGCCTCGACTCCTTCGAGCGGCTGCCCGAAGCCACCGAACTGCGCCATGCCTCATACGAGTTGCTGCGCGCCGCACCCGGCGACCGCGTCCTCGACGTCGGCTGCGGTACCGGACTCGCCGTGGCCGAACTGCTCGACCGTGGAGTGCGTGCCGTCGGGGTCGACCACGAGCCGGGCGCTCTGGAGTCGGCGCGGCACCGGATCCCGGGCGCCGATCTCCGGGTCGGCGACGCGGAGGACCTGCCGTTCCCCGACGGCACTTTCCACGCGTGCCGTGCCGACAAGGTGCTGCACGAACTCGCCGATCCGGCACGGGCGGTGGCCGAGATGCGTCGCGTGGTGCGTCCCGGTGGACGGGTCGTGCTCGTCGGGCAGGACTGGGAGGCCCTGGTCATCGACTCCGACCGGCCCGAGGTGACCCGCGCCCTGGTCCGGGCCCGCGCCGACCGGGTGCCCGCTCCCACGGCCGCCCGGCGGTTCCGCGCGCTGCTCGTCGACGCGGGCTTCGCGGATGTCGCGGTTGGGGCCAGGACCCTTGTCCTCAGCGAACCCGAACCTGTCTTCGCGCTCGGGCTGTTGAGGGCGCTCGCCGCACCCACCGGGGACTCCGGTCCCGTACCGCCCGACGACGTCACCGCCTGGCTGGCCGAGCAGGAGGCGCGGGCCCGTGACCGTCGGCTGTTCCTCGCCGTACCGTTCTTTCTCGCGTCGGGGCGTGTTTGCTAGCGTCAACGGCCTGATGCGTACTGCCACTTTCACCGATGACACGTTCCTCGACCTGGTCGCCGACCGGCTCGCCGGACTGCCGACCGTTCTCGCCGTCGCCCTCGGGGGCTCCCGGGCGCAGGGCACCGAACGGCCCGACAGCGACTGGGACCTCGCCGTGTACTACCGGGGCGCTTTCGACCCGGACGACCTGCGGGCCCTGTGCCGCACACTCGGCTGGGAGGGCGAGGCGTCCGACGTCGGCGGGTGGGGTGGGGGCGTGTTCAACGGCGGGGCCTGGCTGACGATCGACGGGCGCCGCGTCGACGTGCACTACCGGGACCTCGACGTCGTGGAGCACGAGTGTCGGGAAGCGGCGGAAGGCCGGTTCCACTGGGAGCCGCTGATGTTCCATCTCGCGGGAATCCCCAGCTACTTGGTGGTCGCCGAACTGGCCGTCAACCGGGTGCTGCGCGGCGAACTGCCCCGCCCCGGCTACCCCGAGGCGCTACGCCGCACCGCGCCCGAGCACTGGCACGGCCGGGCCCGCATCACCCTCGCGTACGCCAAGGGCAACCACGTCACGGCGGGCCGCCTGACCGAACTCGCCGGCGCGCTTGCCACCTCCGCGATGGAGGCGGCGCACGGAGTGCTGGCGGCGCGCGGCGAGTGGGTCACCAACGAGAAGCGGCTCCTGGAGCGGGCCGGACTGCGGGGCGTCGACGCGATCATCGCGGAGCTGAGCGCCGACGACCCGGAGTCCCTGGTGCGGGGCGTCACGGCGGCCGAGGTGCTGTTCGACAAGGCGGCCGGACCGGAGCCCCGTACGTGATGGACCGCACCGGTCCGGCCGCCGCGTGCCGCTACGGCTTGGGCAAGGTGCACCCCGGCGCGTTCAGGTCGATCTTGCTTGCCGCGCCGACGCACGCGGGAATCCCGTACGTCTGCTGGCCGTAGTTGATGCCCTGGCGCACGGTGACGGTGCCGTTCTGGTCGACCTCACAGGGGTTGTTGTCGGTGCAGCGACCGCCGTTCTCGTTGCCGGTGTTGTTGACCGCGACGACCTTTCCGGTGGCTTGGTCCACGACGGGCGAGCCCGACGTACCGCCGATCGTCTGGCAGGCCGAGGTGTAGCGGACCGAGTCCTTCCAGGTCCAGGAGCCCTCCTTGAGGCGGTAGGCGAAGCCGTCGATGTTGCAGTTGTAGATCCGCTTCCAGTAGCCCGAGACCACGCTGATCGCGGTGCCCTGCGTCGGGTGCTGGTCCGAGAGTTCCAGGGCCGCGATGCCGTAGGAGGTCTGGATCTGCTGATACGTGCTGGTCAGCTGGTACAGCGAAACATCGGTGTCGGTCATCGTGCCGTACGCGATCTTGCTGGCGCGCAGGGTACCGACCTGGGTCCCGGCCGAGTTGAGCAGCCCGAAGGTCCTGCTCGACGCCCGGTCGACGATGACCTGGCCCGCGGCCGGGAAACCGGTCTCCAGGCAGTGGCCGTTGGACATGACGAGCGCGGGGTCCGTCGGCAGCGAGTCGGGCATCCGCACGACCGAGCCGGAACAGTTGCTGAGCGCGACGGTTCCGGCGAAGTTGACGGCCTGGACGCGGGCGCCCTTCTGGATACCGGCGTCCGTCTGGACGCGGGTGGGGGCCTCCGTCCGGGGTGCCGCCGGTGCCTGGCTCGCGGCGGCCACGGGCGCGGCCCCCGCTCCGAGGAGCAGAAGCGCAGTGAGCGCGCCGACGAGGGGTGTCTTCATGTGGGGGGTTCCTCTCCGGTGCGGAGTCGCGTGGGACTCCTGTGGAGTGGTGCTGTTGTCATGCGCATTGTGATGGTGTCGGGCTCAGCGGACAACAGGGCCCAGCAATCGAACATCCCGCGAGGGAGAAGCAGTTGAACGACTTCGGCCTCTGACAGCCTTCCCGCAGTGCGGGGTTGACACCCCGTCCGGGCGCGGGACAGAGTCCCCGCGATGGAGATCACCGACCTGACCCCCGCCGAACGCCGACTGTGGGAGGCGTTCCCGAGCGGCGCCGGGGTCGACTTCCGGCCGGACGGCGAACCGGACGACGCGGTGGTCTCCGGCGCCTGGGGCCCCGAACGGACCGTACGCGCCGAGGTGTTGCGGGCCCTGCTCCTTTCGGGCCCCCGCGCGGACGGCGAGATACCCGCGCTGCGCCTCTCGGGAGCCCGCGTCACCGGTCGGCTCGACCTCCAGTACGCGACCGTCGACTGCGCGATACGCCTGTGGGTCTGCCGGTTCGACGAGGTACTCAATCTCTACGGCGCCCAGGTCAGACAGCTCAACCTCAGCGAATCGGTACTGCCGGGGATGCGGGCCGCGACACTGCGGGTCGACGGCGTGCTACGGATCACCGGGTGCCGGATCGCGGGTCCTGTACTGCTCGGCGGGGCCAGGATCTCCGGGGCCTTCTTCCTGGACCGGGCGCGGTTGGGGGCGCCGGACACCGGGGGCGACGGGGGTGACGCCCGCCGGAGAGGCGCCGGTGACTCGGACCCACGGCCCGGCGACTCCGTCCGCGAACCCTTGCTCCAGTTCAACCAAGGCGCCTGCGAGGACGACATCTGGGGCCGCGGACTGGTCTCGTACGGCGAAATCCGCCTGGACGGCGCGACGGTGGCCGGAAACGTCGACCTCGACGACGCCCGTCTCGTCCACCCGGGCGCCACCGTCCTCCAGGCGGAACGGCTCACCGTCGGCTCCGACCTCCGCGCGATGCGGCTGCACGCCGAGGGCCGGGTGGACCTGCGCGGCGCCCGCATCCCCGGCCAGCTCAACCTCTCCTACGCCCGGCTCACCAACCCGGGCGGCATGGCCCTGCGCGCCAGCAGCATGGTCTGCGGCGAGATGTGGCTGCGCGCGTCACCGCCCGTCCGGGGCACGGTCAACCTCCGCCGCTCCCAGCTCGAACTCCTCCACGTCGCCCCCGAGACCTGGCCCCGCGAGGTCAGCCTCGACGGACTCATGTACACCACCCTCGCCCCGCACGAACCGGCCGCCCGGCGACTGCCGGTGTTCGACCGGGACAGCGCGGGCTATGTGCCGTTCTCCTACGAACAACTCGCCACCGCCTACCGCCGTATCGGCGACGAGGCCGCCGTGCGCGAGGTGCAGCTCGCCAAGCAGCGCCGGCACCGGACCACACTGCCCTGGTACGCGAAGATCTGGGGCCATGTCCAGGAGATGACCGTCGGCTACGGCTTCCGGCCGATACGGGCCGCCGGCTGGCTCGCGTCCCTGCTCGCCGTCGGCTCGCTCGTCTTCGCGCTCCACCACCCGCCCGCGCTCAAACCCGGCGAGGCCCCCCACTTCCAGCCCGTCTTCTACACCCTGGACCTGCTCCTGCCGGTGATCGACTTCGGCCAGGAACAGGCGTACGCGCCGGAGGGCTGGTACCAGTCGCTCTCCTACGCCCTGATCGTCATGGGCTGGATCCTCGCCACCACCATCGCGACCGGCATCACACGGGTGATCAGCCGGCAGTAGCGGGGCGTAGGGACTTCCAGCGGCGGGGGCGTACGGACGGGCTTCCAGCAGCGGGGTCGTACGGACTTCGGGGCGCGCCGATCCGGGTGCGCGCCCCCCGGCAGGTGACCGAACGCACACGCCGTCGCGCGAAGTGTCACACCGCGGAAACACGCACGCCGCTTTCCCTCCGGAAACGCCACGTAGCGTGGACAGCGCACGCCCGGCCGATGTCGTCCGACGGCACACCCCGCCCCGTCCGACAGGAGTCCCGTGCGCGCCCGCACCACCCCACGACCGCCCTCGCTCGCCCTCCCGCTCTCCCGCGTCCTCCCGCGCTCCGTACCGCCCTGGCTCGGGCACGCCCTGCGCGCCCAGCGTGGGCCCGTGCCGTGGAGCGCCGTCGTGCGCGGGGCGCTGGCCGCCGGGCCGCTGCTGCTTCTCGCCGTGCTCGCCGGGCACCCGACGGCCGGGGTCGTCGCCGCGCTCGGCGCGATGTTCGCCGGTATCAACGACCGGCCGGGCAGCCGCCACGCGTCCGTGCACCGACTCGGCGTCCCCGCGCTCGCCGGCGCCACCGGGCTGCTCATCGGCTCCTACGCGGCCGGACTGCGCGGCGGCGAGGGACCCGCACTCCCCGTCACACTCGGACTGACCGCGCTGCTCGCCGGGCTCGGATTCATCGGCGGCGCCCTCAGCGCGATCGGGCCCGTCGCGTCCGGCGCCGGAACGCAACTCCTCGTCGCCGCCGCCGTCGGCGTGGGCATGCCGCTGCCCGAACCGCCCATACAGCGCGCCCTGTTGTTCCTCGCGGGCGCCGGCTGGCTGCTTACGCTGCGCCTCGTCCTGCCGTCGCCGGGCGCCCGCCGTCTCGACATCGAACGGGCCGCCGTCGCCGACGTGTACGAAGCCGTCGCCGCGCTCCTCCGGGCCGCCGGGGGAGCGGACGCCGTCGCCCGGCGCGTCGCGCTCACCGCGGCGCTCGACCAGGCGCAGGACGCGTTGCGCGGACCGCGACCCCTGCGCCGCCGCCACTCCGGCGCCGAGCGGAAGCTGCGCGCGCAGTACGCCGCCGCGCTGCCGCTCGCCGAGGCGGCGACGGCACTCGCCTGGCGCGGGGCCCCGCTGCCCGCCCGCGCGGCGGACGGCCCGTCCCGGCTGGCCGAGGCCGTCCGCGAGGGCAGGGCCCCTGGCCCGCTCCCGGCCCCCGCCCGCTCGACGGCGGGCCTGCGCGCCCTGGACGACGCGCTGCTGCACGCGGCCGAGTCCTTCGACACGGGCACCACCGCCCACGCGGCCCCCACGCCGACGGGCCCGGCACTGCGTACGTACGCCCGCCGCGCGCTCGGACCCGCCGGGCGCGAGTACGGCGTACGGGTCGCCCTCTGCCTCGGCGTCTCCACGGCCGTGGCCCAGTCGCTGCACCACCCGCACTGGTACTGGCTCCCCGCCACCGCCGTCTTCCTCGTCAAACCCGACCTGGGGCCGCTGGCGTCCCGCGTCCTGTGCCGCGCGCTCGGCACCCTCCTGGGCGCGGGCCTCTTCGCCGGACTCGCCGCGCTGCTGCCCTCGCCGTACGGGATCGTCGGTGTCGTCGCCGTCGCGGGCGCCCTCATCCCCGTGGCGACCCGGCACTTCGCCGCCCAGACCGCCGTCGTCACGGTCCTCGTCCTGGGCCTGGTCCTGGTCGGCGGGGAACCGCAGGCCGCCGCGAGCCGGATCGGCGAGACGCTGCTCGCGTGCGCGATCGTGCTGCTCGTCGGCCATCTTCCGCTGCCGGGTCAGCGCGGCCACGGGGTACGGACCCGGCTCGACATCGCCACGCGGGCCGCCGACGACTATCTCGGCCATGTGCTCGGCGGCTCCGAGGACCGCGCGGCCAGTTGGGCTCTGCGCCGCGAGGCGTACCGCTCCCTCGCGCAGGTACGGGCCGCCGCCGCGCTGTCCGCCGCCGAACTCACCGTGCTCGCCCGGCACACGGCCGGCACCGCCGAGACCGCGGCTCGCCTCGAACTCCTGGTCGACGCCACCACGGCGACAGCGGTCCACCTGAACGACAGCCCTCGCCCACTCTCCACCCGGTAAGCCGCCGTCTTCCCTCGCGCCACACAACTCCCTTACGTTTCCCTTGAGTTGACGGAAGCGACGGAGAGGGGTTGGGGAATATGGGGAGTACGAAGAGGGTCGCGGGGACCGTGGTGACCTTGGTGGCGGTGGGGGCGCTGGTCGCGGCGGGCGGGCCCGCGGTGGCTGTGGATCCGGCGCAGTCGCCCTATTCGTCCACCACCGGTGTCGGCGTGCACAACGCCTACGAGAAGACCAAGTACCCGTACTTCGCTGACGCGTTGGACTCCGGTGCCGCGATGCTCGAACTCGATGTGTGGACCAATGTGTTCGGCAGCGGCTGGCGCGTGTCGCACAGCAATCCGCTCGGCAACGACAACAACTGCGAGAACGCCACCACGCCGGCCCAGTTACGGACGAAGGCCCGTAACCAGAGCCTCACCGGCTGCCTCTCCGACATCAGGAGCTGGCACGACGCGCACCCCGGCCACCGGCCGATCGTCCTCAAGGTGGAGATGAAGGACGGCTTCCTCGCCAACAACGGACGCGGCCCCGCGGAGCTGGACGCCCTGCTCTCCGCCAAGCTCGGCGACGCCCTGTTCCGGCCGGGCGACCTGGCCGCGGGCCACGCCACGCTCGACGAGGCCGTCCAGGCGAACGGCTGGCCCCAACGCTCCGCGCTCGCGGGCAAGTTCATCGTCGAGCTGATCCCCGGCACCGTCGAGGAGAGCAACCCGCTCGACACCCTGTGGACGGACCGCGAGTACGCCACGCACCTGAGGGACCTCGCGGCGAACGGCCGCCTCGGCACCGCCGCCGCCTTCCCCGCCGTGCACAAGGCGGCGACCGGCGACCCCCGTACCCGGTACACCGACCCGTCGATCCGCCCCTGGTTCGTCGTCTTCGACGGCGACGCGTCGACCTTCGCGGGCGGCTCCATCGACACGAAGTGGTACGCCGACCGGAACTACGTCGTCATCATGACCGATGCCCAGAACGTGGCCCCGGCCATCGACGGCACCAACCCGACCGAGGCCCAGGCCCGCGACCGCGTGGCGCTGCTCGCCAAGAACCAGGCGAGCATCGTCTCCGCGGACTGGTACCCGCTGCCCCAGGTCCTCGCCACGGTCCTGCCCCGGGGCTGACCCGAGGCTGACCCGAGCCGAGGACCGCCCCCGTCCGTCCCGCTCCGCCCCGGCACGGGCCCGTCGGCCCGCGCCGGGGCACTCCTCTGACGCCCCGCATCCGAGTGGATAAGTTTTCTGGAGAATCCGCGCGCCGAGCGATGAGTTCCCGATGACGGGACGGTCCACCTCCGTGAGAACCACCGAACCGTCCGGAGGAGGAACGATGTCACTTCCCCAGATCGTCTCGCGCGACGACTGGCTGGCAGCCCGCACCGCACTGCTGGCCAAGGAGAAGGCCGCCACCCGCGCGCGTGACGAACTGAACGCGGAGCGGCGCGGGCTGCCCATGGTGGAGGTCGACAAGGAGTACGTGTTCGAGGGCCCCGACGGCAAGGCGACCCTCCTCGACCTGTTCGACGGCCGGGACCAACTCGTCGTCTACCACTTCATGTTCGACCCCGCGTGGGACGCCGGCTGCCGTAGCTGTTCGTCCTTCCTCGACCAGGTCGGCCACCTCGCGCACCTGAGGGCCCGCGGCACCTCGTTCGCGGCCGTGTCCCGGGCGCCCTTCACCAAGATCCTCCCGTTCAAGGCTCGGATGGGCTGGACGGTGCCCTGGTACTCCTCCTACGGCAGTGACTTCAACTTCGACTTCCACGTCTCCTTCGACGAGGACGTCGCGCCGATCTCGTACAACTACCGCACCAAGGAGCAGCACGAGCGCTCCGGCACCGACTACTACATCAGCGGCGAGCAGCCCTTCGAACTGCCGGGCCTGAGCTGCTTCCTGCGCCATGGCGACCGCGCGTACCACACGTACTCGACGTTCGGCCGCGGTCTCGACGGCCTCGGTTCCACGAGCACCTTCCTCGACCTGACCGCGCTCGGCCGCCAGGAGGAGTGGGAGGAGCCCCAGGGCAGGTCATCGGCGCTCGGCGCACCCGCCGGCAGCCCCGGGGTCCGCTACCACGACGAATACGAGGACTGACGGTGACTGACGGCGACTACGGAGGGGTGACGGCAACGTAATGTCACCGAATCGGTGTCGGTCCCGTCACATCGCGACCCGAAACGGCCTTTGACGCGTTCTCCTACTTGAACGGCCCGTGAAGGAACAGTGGGCCGATGTTCAGAACAGGAGTACGCCGGTGAACAGACGCATGGTGCTGGAGCGCTTCCCGGCCGGGGGGCCTCGCGGGTCCTGGCCCGCGGAGGAGTTCGCGCAGGCGCGCCGCAGCGAGGGTCAGCAGGCCGAGGTCGTCATGGACCTCACGTCGGACGCGTTCCTGGTCATCGTGCGGGCCCGCGAGGCGTCGGACTGATCAGACCGACCGGAACCGTCATCAGGGTGACATACCCGTACCGAACCGTACAGTCCGGGCAGCGTGGTCAGAGTGTCCGAAGAGGGCGTGTGATCGGGGGGATGTGTGATCGGGACGTGTGATCGGAAAGAGCGGTCCGACCGGCGGCACCCCCACGGGCCGCCGGTCGGACCCGGTGACCGGGCGACACCCCCAGCATCGCCGGTCAGGCCGTCACGGGACGCGACCAAGCAGGCGTCGTCCCCGTGACTCGGCAGAGGGCAAGATAAAGCGGGATCGGCGGCGTGTACGGCACCGTCCCGTCAGGCCGGTGGATCAGTCCGGGCGGTCGGCCCGGGTCCGGCAGCAGGGCCCCGGTCGCGTACCGCGCGGGCGCCGGCCAGTCGAGGGCCACATCGGAGTCCGACGGGACGATCCACCACCAGTGCGCCGGATCCGCGTAGACACAGCCCACGCGGGGCAGCCGGGCCAGCACCCGGCGTGCGTAGGGCGCCGGTACCGACACCGCGTCGCAGCCGAGCGGGACGGTCATCCCGGACGGCACCTCAAGACGCCGCGGGCGTATCTCGCGGGTCCCGTGGGGCCGTCTGCGTTCGAGTGCGACCAGTGTGTCGAGGCTCAGTGTCCGTGCGGTCGTCACACCCATTCGGCCCCCGTTCCACGGCCCCCGTCCGCATCGGCCCCCGTCGTCACCGTGCTCGGCGACGCGGAGCCCTGCGTCTGTGCGTCCTGCGTGTTCATGCCTTGCTTCTGTGCGTCTTGTGTCTGTGTCCCGTGCGGCTCCGCGTTCCGCGCGCGGGGCGGCGCGGGGTCCTCTTCGGCGTTCTGCTCGGCTCGCGGCAGCTCCGCCCAGACCAGGAGTCCGGGCTCCGTCTCGTGTGCTCCCCAGGCGCTCGCCACGGCCGCCACCAGCAGCAGTCCCCGCCCGTGCTCCTCCTCGGGCCGCTGCGGCGAGGGCCGCGGCTCACCCGGAGCGCACCCCTCGTCACGGACCGCTATGCGCACCTTTTCGACCTCGTCATGCAGCTCGCAGACGATCAACTCGGACGCGGTGTGCACGATCGCATTGGTGACCAGCTCGGAAACGACCAGGTCAGCGGCGTCACAGGTGTCCTCGCCGACGGCCCATCCCGTCAGCCTCGCCCGTGTCAGGCGCCTGGCCTGGGCGGGCGAGCCGGGATGTGCGGCCAGCTCGAAGCGGAAGCGGCGCCCAGCAGGATCGCCGGGGGTCGCCCCGACGGCTGCGGGATCTGTACCCACTTCGGTGGCTTCTGTTCCTAACGGCGCGGACGGAGTCACGTTTGCCACTATCTCCCCGCCGTGAACACTTGGCAAGTGGCACTCTGAAATATGCAGAGTGCAGTGTGCCCCGGCGGGCGCCCATGGCACACTGCTCGCAACAGCACGCCACGCGGCCCCAGTTGGGTCGCGTCCTTGTGCTGCCGTGATCATCATGACTGTCTGGAGGTGGACGTGAGCGAACCGCGGTCCGCGCCGACTGTCGGCCAGGTCGTACTCGGCCGACGCCTCCAGGACCTGCGGGAACGCGCCGGCCTCAAGCGTGAGGAGGCCGCCAAGGTCCTCCGTGTCGCCCCGGCGACCGTGCGCCGCATGGAGATGGCCGAAGTCGCGCTCAAGATCCCGTATCTCCAGCTTCTGCTGAAGTCGTACGGCGTCTCCGACGAGGAGGCCGACGCCTTCGTCACGCTCGCGGAGGACGCGAATCTGCCCGGCTGGTGGCAGCGCTTCCACGACATCCTGCCCGGCTGGTTCTCGATGTACGTGAGCCTCGAAGGCGCCGCGAGCCTCATCCGGGCGTACGAGCCGCATTTCGTTCCCGGACTACTCCAGACGAAGGACTACGCCCGCGCCGTGATGCTCTCCGGAGCGGTCGGCCAGACCAGTCCCGAGGACATAGAGCGCCATGTCGACCTGCGGATGCAGCGACAGGACCTGCTCACCCGTGAGGACGCACCGCGACTGTGGGTGGTCATGGACGAGACCGCCCTGCGCCGCCAGGCGGGCGGGCCCGAGGTGATGCGTGACCAGATCGACAAGCTCCTGAAGGCCGCGAAGCTGCCGAATGTGACGCTCCAGATCGCCGAGTTCGCCGCCGGGCCGCACCCCGGCACCTACGGGCCCTTCGTGCTGTTCCGCTTCGCCGTGCCGGAACTGCCCGACATGGTCTACAGCGAGTACCTGACCGGCGCCGTCTATCTCGACGGACGCACCGAGGTGGCAACCCACCTGGAGGTCATGGACCGCATGGCGGCTCAGGCCGCCACAGCACATCGCACGAAGGAGATCCTGCGGGATCTCCGCAAGGAGCTGTGAATGGATCGACCCGGGATATACAACGGTATGCCCGCCCGTGAACTCGGCAGCGAGGGCTGGCACAAGCCCTGGAGCGGTGGCAACGGCGGCAACTGCGTCGAGGCCATGATGCTGGCCGACGGCAGAGTGGCCGTACGCCAGTCCGCCGATCCGGACGGGCCTGCCCTGATCTACACCCGCGGGGAGATCACCGCGTTCATCCAGGGGGCCAAGGCGGGCGATGCGGACTTCCTGCTCCAGTGACGCGGGCCGCCTCCGAACTGTGGACACGAGTAAGCCGCGGCCGATGTGGACGCGGGGGCCTGGGGTGAGGGGGTCGGGGGCGCGGGGGTCGAGGTAGCGGGGGCCGAGGTAGTGGGTACGGGAGTGGCGGTCCGTTCGGGAGCGGCGGTCCTGGCCGGCGGTCCCGGGTGACGGTCCCCAGGGTGGCGTCGGGGGCGTCGGGGGGTGGCGTCTTGGTGTCGCCGGGGGCCCGTGGTGTCGGTCATGCCGTCATCGGGCGGTCCTCGGGTCCGATCGGGGTCGGCAGTCGGTCCGTGCCGGTGAGATGGCGGTCCACGGCCGCCGCCACCGACCGGCCCTCGGCGATGGCCCACACCACCAGGGACTGGCCGCGCGCCGCGTCCCCGGCGGCGAAGACCCCGGGCACGTTCGTCGCGAAGTCCCGGTCCCGGGCGATCGTCCCTCTGCCGTCCAGGACGAGCCCCAGCTGATCGACCAGACCGTCGTGCCGCTCGGGACCCGAGAAACCGAGCGCGAGCAGCACCAGATCGGCGGGCAGCGTCCGGTCGGTCCCCGGAACAGGGCGGCGGCACTCGTCGACCCCGGTCAGCCGCAGCCCGCTCACCCGCCCCGCCGCGTCCCCGACGAACCGCAGGGTCGACGCCGCGAACAGCCGGGCGTCCGCGTCCGCGAGCGGCGCGGTCGTCAGATCCCGGGCCTCCTCATGCGCACCCGACATCCGGTACACCTTCGGATACGTCGGCCACGGCTCGTCCTCGGACCGCTCCTCCTCAGGGCGCGGATAGATGTCGAGCTGGGTCACGGAGGCCGCGCCGTCCCGCACCGCCGTGCCCAGGCAGTCCGCGCCGGTGTCCCCGCCGCCGATGATGACGACATGCCGTCCGGCCGCCGACAGCGGCGAAACCCCGAGGTCGCCCTCACCCACCCGGTTCGCGAGCGGCAGATACTCCATCGCCTGATGGATACCCGCCAACTCCCGCCCGGGAAGCGGTAGTTCACGCCAGGCCGTGGCACCGGTCGCGAGCACCACGGCGTCGTACCGGGTCCGCAACTCGTCCGCCCCGACATCCCGCCCCACCGCCGTACCCACCCGGAACTTGGTGCCCTCCGCCCGCATCTGCCCGAGCCGGCGCTCCAGATGCCGCTTCTCCATCTTGAACGCCGGAATCCCGTACCGCAGCAGCCCACCGACCCGGTCGTCCCGCTCGTACACCGCGACCGTGTGACCGGCCCGCGTCAACTGCTGCGCCGCCGCCAGACCGGCGGGGCCCGAGCCGACCACGGCCACCGTCCGGCCCGAGAGCCGGTCCGGCGGGCGCGGCGCCGCGAAACCTTCCTCCCACGCCCGGTCCGCGATCGCCACCTCGACGTTCTTGATGGTCACGGCGGGCTGGTTGATCGCCAGCACACATCCCGCCTCGCACGGCGCCGGACAGAGCCGCCCGGTGAACTCCGGGAAGTTGTTCGTCGCGTGCAGCCGCTCACTCGCCGCCCGCCAGTCGTCACGGGCCACCAGATCGTTCCAGTCCGGAATCAGGTTCCCCAGCGGGCACGCCTGATGACAGAACGGAACCCCACAATCCATGCACCGATCGGCCTGCGCGGCGATGATCGGCAGCAGCGCCCCCGGGACATACACCTCGTCCCAGTCCCGGACCCGCTCCTCGACCGGGCGGCGCGGCCACTCCTGCCGGGAGGTGGTGAGAAAACCCTTGGGGTCGGCCATCGCCGTCTCCCTCACGAACGCTCTCCGGCCACGATACGTCCGCCCCGCCCCACTGGCATGCCCCACAGGCAGGCCCCCGCCGAACCCCCGGAACGACCATGTCAGCCAGGTCAGCCAGGTCGGCCGGGAGCCGGGCCGACACGTCGGCCGGGGGAGCGCGCCAGGGCCCGGAGGTCAGCGCGACTTGGCGTAGACGCTCTCGACCCAGGTGGCGATCTGGTCCTCGGACAGATGCTTGGCGAGATCCGCCTCGCTGATCATGCCGACCAGTCGCTTGTCCTGGACGACCGGAAGCCGGCGGATCTGGTGCCCCTGCATCTCATGGAGTACCTCGCTGACGTCGGCACCCGAGTCGACCCAGCGCGGGGTTCCCTGGGCCAGGTCGCCCGCGGTGACCTTGGCCGGGTCGTGGCCCATCGCCACACAGCCGACCACGATGTCGCGGTCGGTGAGAATGCCGCAGAGTCGCTCGTTCTCGTCGCTGATGGGCAGCGCCCCCACGTTCAGGTCGCGCATCAACTGCGCGGCGCGATCAAGGGTCTCGTGGGCGGGGATCCACTGGGCGCCGCGGTGCATGATGTCTCCGGCGGTGGTCATGGCGTACCTCCCGGTGCCGGACGGCCGGCGCGGCGCGGGCGGCGTCGCTAGTCCCGGCGCCCTACATTCTCGCCGCGCCCCGAGAGGCGCGCACCCGCTGCGGGATCGTCAGCCGTGCCAGGCCGGGTGCCGGGGGTCGTCGGCGCGTACGAGAACGTCGGCCGTCCCGGCCGGGTCCACCTCGGATTCGTACCGCTC
This sequence comes from Streptomyces sp. NPDC058001, assembly GCF_042886315.1. NCBI lineage: Bacteria > Bacillati > Actinomycetota > Actinomycetes > Kitasatosporales > Streptomycetaceae > Streptomyces > Streptomyces sp. NPDC058001. The sequence goes on along the minus strand of NZ_JBHVQT010000009.1, from coordinate 213,516 downwards.
GAAGGCCGGGAGGGTCCAGTGCTGGTCGGGGGGTGTACGGCGGGACAGGGCGCCGGGTGACAGACGCAGATGGACGGTGAGGTCGAACGGGTACCAGCGGCCCAGCAGAAACGGACCGTGCAGCAACAGCAACCCACCGGCGGCAAGGGGCACATGGGGGCTACGGGTCGCGCGGTCGGTGACCGGGTCCCAGAGGTCGGGCAGGACCCGGCCGGTGCCGCCGCTCTCCAGCGGACCGAAGACCTCACGCCACAGCGCCGCGCTGTCGAACCAGCCGTCGTAGTAGGAGTCGGCGTCCTCGCGCCCGTGCTCGAAGCGGAGCGACGCGGGGCGCAGGAACCCCTCGGTTCCGACGACCAGGGCGGACCGACCACGTATCCGCAGGGCGTCCGCGACCCGCTGCGCCAGCTCGTCCGGGCGAACGGCGGGGGCTCCGTCGAAGGCGACGCGGGGCCACGGACTGCCGTCGTCCGGTTCCAGGTCGAGCAGCCGTTCGGCGAGGGCGTCGCCGAGCCGTTCCCAGGTGATCGCATCGAGTCGCACGGTGCCCATGATGCCGCGTGACCGGCGAGCGACGGCGCGGGAGCCGACGGGCCGGGGCGGGAGGCTCCCGGGGCGCGGCTGAGACGGGTGCTTATGGGGGTGCGGGTCTGGGCCATGGGCTGAACGGGGCCGAGGGAATTGACTGGTGGACGGATCGGGCGGCATGCAAGATCGGGTTCTTCATGGGGTCGCGCCCTTCACGGAAGCGGGAGTTGTCGTAATGGACGGGCTGTACTTGGTGCTGACGCTGGCGGGAGCGATCACCTGCGGGTTGACCGCGGGGGCGCTGTACGCGTTCTCGACGTTCGTGATGAAGGGGCTCACCGCGCTGCCGCCCGCCCAGGGCATCGCGGCGATGCAGGCGGTCAACAAGGCGGCGCCGAGTCCCGGCTTCATGCTGGTGTTCATGGGCGGGGCGCTCTTGAGTGCGGCGGTCGCCGTGATGACGTTCGTGGCGTGGCCCGACCAGGGTGCGGTGGAGGCGCTGATCGGCTGCGGGCTCTATCTGTTCGGCTCCTTCGGGGTGAGTGTCGTGGCGCACTTCCCGCGCAACGACGCCCTGGACAAGGTCGACCCCGAGGGGCCGGAGAGTGTCGCGTACTGGAAGACATGGGCACGTGAGTGGACGCGGTGGAACCACATCCGTACGGGTGCGGCGCTCGCGGCCTCGGTGTCGTTCGTCCTGGCGCTGACCGCCTGACGTGGTGGTGGTGTTGGTGTTGGTAGCGCGGTGACTTGCTCAGGCCGATGTGATGGCTCGCGCCCCTGGCGGACGTGACGGGCCATACCCCCGGCGGAGACAGTGGCGTCCTGGTGCCCCCGGCGCACCCAGTTCCGCCGGCGCGTCACAGCCAGCCGTTGCGCCGGAACCCTCGGTACAGCGACAGACAGATTCCCGCTATCACCGTCAGCACCATCGGGTACCCGTAGGTCCACCGCAGTTCCGGCATGTGGTCGAAGTTCATGCCGTACATCCCGCAGACCATCGTCGGTACCGCGATCACCGCCGCCCACGCCGTGATCTTCCGCATGTCCTCGTTCTGAGCGACCGTCACCTGGGCGAGGTGGGCCTGGAGAATCGAGTTCAGCAGTTCGTCGAAGGCGGCTATCTGTTCGGCGGTGCGCAGCAGATGGTCGGAGACGTCCCTGAAGTACGCCTGTATCTCCGGGGCGACCGTGCGCATCGGCTGGGTCGCCAGCACATGCAGAGGACGGTCGAGGGGGACCACGGCCCGCTTCAGCTCCAGGAGTTCACGCTTGAGCTGATAGATACGGCCCGCGTCGACGCGCGCCCCGCCCTCGGCGAACACGTCCGACTCCACCTGGTCGATGTCGGCCTGCATCGCGTCGGTGACCTGGAGATAGTCGTCGACGACCTGGTCCGCTACGGCGTGCAGCACCGCGGCCGGCCCCTTCGCCAACTGCTGCGGATCGGCTTCGAGTGCCTCACGGACCGGACCGAGCGAACCATGCCGTCCGTGCCGCACCGTGATGACGAAGTCCTCGCCGACGAAGACCATGAGTTCACCGGTGTCGACCACCTCGCTGGTCGCCGTCAGTTCGCTGTGCTCCACATAGCAGACGGTCTTGAGCACGGCGAACAACGTGTCCCCGTACCGCTCGACCTTCGGGCGCTGGTGGGCGTGCACCGCGTCCTCGACCGCCAGCGGATGCAGGTCGAACAGCTCGGCGATGCCCGCGAACTGATGCTCCGTCGGCTCATGGAGTCCGAGCCAGACGAATCCGTCACCGGACTTGCGCACCCGCTCGACGGCGTCCACGAGATCGCGCCCGCCCGGCCCGCGGACACCGTCGTGGTACGTCACACAGTTGACCACCGCGGAGCCGAGCGGTGACCGGACGGGGTGACTGAGATCGACTCGGGGGCGGCGGCGGGTCAGGCGCGCCACCTTCCGGAGGCTGCCGACACCACGGAGGCTGCCGACCTTCCGCAGATTGTCCGTCATCGACATGTCGGGCTCCTCGCGTTGGACTTGCGACTTGGCGAAAGTCTGCCAGTCACTGCCGACCTCCGGAAAAGAGTGCCCGCAACCTGTGGGAACGGAGCCTTCCGTTCAGCAATGCGAGCCCCATGGCATGCAGGTCAGAACAGATAAATGGGATGATCTGGCCATGACGCGAACCGATGGCTATCTTCTCGACAACGGGCAGGCCGAGGCGGGGCGGCGCTTCGATGCCTTCGCCTCGCTGTTCGACCCCACGACCTTCCGGCACATCGAAGCGCTCGGTATCGGGCTGGGCTGGCGGTGCTGGGAGGTGGGCGCGGGCGGTACATCGGTGGTGTCCTGGATGGCCAAGAAGGTCGGCCCGACCGGCCAGGTGCTCGCCACCGACATCGACACCTCCTGGGCGACCTCGGCGGCACGGCAGCCCGTCCAGATCCTCCGCCACGACGTCGGCGCCGACGAACCGCCCGGCGAGGACTTCGACCTCGTGCACGCCCGGCTCGTCCTCGTCCATGTGCCCGACCGTGAACGGGCGCTGCGCTCCATGGTGAGCGCGCTCCGTCCCGGCGGCCGGCTGCTCGTCGAGGACGCGGACCCGATGCTCCAGCCGCTCGCCTGCCCCGACGAGCACGGCCCCGCCCAGGAACTGGCGAACCGGCTGCGGCGCGGATTCCGCGAGCTGCTCGCGGAGCGCGGCGCCGACCTGTCGTACGCGCGCGGGCTGCCGCGGCTGCTGCGCGAGGCAGGGCTGCACCGGGTGGCGGCCGACGGCTACTTCCCGCTGTCCTCGGCCGCGTGCTCCGCCCTGGAGACCGCGACGATCCGGCAGATCCGCGAGCGGCTCGTGGCGGCCCGGCTCGCCACGGACGAGGACATCGACCGCCACCTCGCCCATGTCGCGGCCGGCGCCATGGACCTGGCGACGGCACCCCTGGTCTCGGCGTGGGGACGCAAGGGCTGACACGCGGGGCCGCTGACATGCGGGGCCCAAGACGCAACGGCTGAACCGCCAATGACCACGGGGGAGCAGGCGATCGAGGGGGAGCAGGCGATCACGGGGGAGCAGGCGATCCCGGTTCCATCGGAGAAGGGGGTCGGGCCCCGACCCGTGCCACCGCCCGCGCCCCCGCACGGCACCCCTCCGCCGCCGCGTCCACCAAAGAGGCACCCGCGAGCAACGCGGCGAGCAGGGCGCCGGTGAAGGCGTCCCCCGCGCCCGTGGAGTCCCGCGCCCGCACCGCCGACACCGCGGGAACCCGGTCGCGCACCTCACCGGCGCGCCCCACCAGCGCCCCCCGCCCGCCCCGCTTCACCACGACCGCAGGGAAAAGGTGGCTCAGCTTCGCCGCCGCGTCCGCCGGATCGGGCTGCCCGGTCAGCAGCCGTGCCTCGTCCTCGCTGGGCAGCAACAGGTCGACGCCCTCGGCCAGCGCGAGAAACCGCTCCACGCCCAGCTCGGTGAGGAACCCCGCCGACGCTGGATCCACACTCACCGGCACACCCCGCGCGCGGGCCGACGACAGCGCCGCCCCGACCAGCGTGCGGGTCCGCTCGGCGAAGAACAGATACCCCGAAAGATGCAACCGCCCGACCCCATCGAGCAGCGACGCCGACCAGTCGTCCGCCGACAGCCGCAGCGACGCCCCGCTGTCCGTGAGAAAGGTGCGCTCCGCCGACGCGCCCCCGTCGACCAGCGAGATCACCGTCCCGGTCCGCGCCTCCGGGTCGACGACCAGAAGCGGCCGTACACCGGCGGCGGACAGTTCCCGCTCGTGCCAGGCCGCGGAATCGGCCCCCACGCACCCCAGCAGGCGCACCTCCGTGCCGCCCCCGCGCGCCGCCCAACAGGCGACGTTGGCACCGGCGCCGCCCGGCAGCGTACGGATCTCGGCGGACGTGTCGGTGCCGGGCGCGAGCGGGGTGCGATGCCGGGCGACGACATCGGTGACCACATCGCCGACGACCAGCAGCGCCCCCGTCATCCCGCCGCCCACTCCGCCGCGATCCGGCCCGCCAGACGTACGTTGCCGCGCACGGCGGCCAGATTCGCGCTCAGGGACGCGCCGGCCGTGTGCCGCACCAGATAGTCCAGCAGGAACGGCGTCACGGCCTGACCCGTCACGCCCTGCTCGGCACACGCCGCCAGCGCCTCGTCGAGCACGCGCGCGTGGAGTGCGGGATCGAGCTGCTCCGACTCCGGCACCGGCTGCGCGACGATCAGTGCTGAATCGATTCCTCCGACCGCGTCCTGCGCGCGCATGACGTCCGCGACCTCGGCGGGCGACTCCAGCGTCCAGTCCACCGGGTGACCCGAATCCGACAGATAGAAGCCGGGGAACCGCCCGGTGCCGTAGCCGACCACGGTCACGCCCAGGGTCTCCAGGCGTTGCAGGGTCGCCGGGACGTCCAGGATCGACTTCACGCCCGCGCACACCACGGTGATCCGGGTCCGCGCGAGCAGCCCCAGGTCGGCGGACTCGTCCTGGGTCACCGTCCACTCCCGGTGCACCCCGCCGAGGCCACCCGTGGCGAAGACCCGTACCCCCGCGCGGGCGGCCAGGAGGGCCGTAGCGGAGACCGTGGTCGCCCCGCTGGCGCCTCTCGCCACGGCAAGCGGCAGGTCGCGGTGGCCGAGCTTGCGGATGCCGTCCTCGTTGGCGATCCGCTCCAACTGCTCCTTGTCCAGGCCCACATGGGGCCGCCCGTCCAGGACGGCGATCGTCGCCGGGACACCGCCCTGCGCGCGGACCACCTCCTCCAGCTCCCGTGCCACCCGCAGATTGCGCGGGCGCGGCAGCCCGTGCGCGATGATCGTCGACTCCAGCGCCACCACCGGCCGCCGCGCGTCGAGTGCCTCCCGTACTTCGTCGGACACGACCAGGACCACAGTGCTCCCGCCTCTCCCGTCACTTCCATCCGATGAACCCACTGTCATCCCTGGCGGGCGCGGCACCCCCGCAAACCCGTACGAGGCACCCGACAGGACCCGAACCCTTGCGAGGCGGGACGTCCGGCAGCAGCCTGGTGACCATGACGGACATCGCACGCCTCGACCATGTCGTCCTCTGGGTACGTGATCCGGTCGCATCGGCCGAGTTCTACGAGAGCGTGCTGGGCCTCACCCCGCTGCGGCTGACGGAGTTCATCGAAGGGAGGCTCGCCTTTCCTTCCGTACGGCTCAACGACGAGACCATCTTCGACCTCACCCCGCTGACCCTCGCCCCCCGCATGAACGTCGTCCCGGGCGCCGCCGACAGCGCGGGACACCCCGTGAACCATGTCTGCGTCGCGCTCACCGAAGCCGGATTCACGACCCTGCGCACGCGCCTGGAGGAACGGGGCGTCGCGCTGTCGGACCTCTCGTACGGCGACTTCGGTGCCCGGGGCGAGGCCCGCCGCAGCTTCTACTTCCGTGACCCGGACGGCAACATCTTCGAGGCCCGGCACTACGACGAGGACGACGCGTGAACGCCCCGCGCGCGTAGACACACGCCTACGCGCGCGGGACGGTTTGGCGTCGTCCACGCGCGCGTGGCGTGTTCCTCCCGAGCCGTTCCCGGACAGGCTCGTCAGACGGGCCGGGCCGAGTCCAGGGCTCCGTTCGGATTGAGCACGTACTTGCGGCTCGCTCCCTGGTCGAACTCGGCGTACCCGCGCGGGGCGTCCTCCAGGCCGATGACCGTCGCGTTGACCGCCTTGGCGATGTGCACCTTGTCGTGCAGGATCGCCATCATCAGGCCCCGGTTGTACTGCATCACCGGGCACTGCCCCGTCGTGAACTGGTGGCTCTTCGCCCAGCCCAGGCCCAGCCGCACCTTCAGCGTGCCGCTCCGCGCGTCCTGGTCGATGCCGCCCGGGTCGTCCGTGACGTACAGCCCCGGAATACCCAGCGCGCCGCCCGCGCGCGTGACACCCATGAGCGAGTTCAGCACCGTCGCCGGCGCCTCCTCTGTGTCCTTGCCGTGTGCCCGCGCCTCGAAGCCGACCGCGTCGACCGCCGCGTCGACCTCCGGCTCACCGAGGATCTCCGCGATCTGGTCCTCCACGGTCCCGCGCGTCAGGTCCACGGTCTCGCAGCCGAAGCTACGGGCCTGTGCCAGCCGCTCCGCGTTCAGGTCACCGACGATGACCACGGCCGCGCCCAGGAGCTGTGCGGCTGCGGCGGCGGCCAGACCCACCGGGCCCGCTCCGGCCACGTACACCGTGGAGCCCACCTCGGTGCCCGCGGTGACGGCGCCGTGGAAGCCAGTCGGGAAGATGTCCGACAGCATCGTCAGATCCAGCAGCTTCTCGCGTGCCTGGTCCGCGTCGGGGAACTTCAGCAGGTTGAAGTCCGCGTACGGGACCATCGCGTAGTCGGCCTGGCCGCCGACCCAGCCACCCATGTCGACATAGCCGTATGCCGCTCCGGGGCGTGCCGGGTTCACGTTCAGACAGATTCCGGTCTTGCGTTCCTTGCAGTTGCGGCACCGGCCGCAGGCGATGTTGAAGGGCACCGAGACGACGTCGCCCACATTGATGAACTCGACGTCCGGCCCTCGCTCGATCACCTCGCCGGTGATCTCGTGCCCGAGGACCAGGCCCTCGGGTGCGGTGGTGCGACCGCGCACCATGTGCTGGTCGCTGCCGCAGATGTTGGTGGCGAGCACCTTGAGAAGCACTCCGTGCCGGCACTTGCGGCCGACGTTCGCGGGAGCCACTCCCGGCCCGTCATGAAGTTCCAGCGTCGGGAACTCGATCGTCCGTACTTCGACCGTCCCCGGCTTGAGATAGGCGACTGCCCTGTTGTCGGTCATGCTGTTCGCCGTCCCTTCGGCTCCGTATGGTCCGGATCCCCGTTGGGCTGTGCGTACGGCGGAGTGTGCTACCGCGTGAGCGGTACGGCCACCCTTCGCGGCGATACCTACCCGATGACCGCCAGGTCGCCGAGGAACGGCCCCTGTGCCGGTCCGGCCGCCCGGTGCGGGCCCGGCCGTCGGGATGCGGCACTCCGCCCCATCCACCCCTCCAGTGTCGGACACTCCGACCGGCGACGCGACGGCTGAGCCGATGGAGCGCTCATCGGAATGCCGCGAGGGCCGGGCGCGGGACGGGCCGACCGCCCCGCTAAGGTGACCGGCCATGAACACGAATGATCAGACTCTTTCCTCATTTGCCGTGCACATTCCGGATGTCGTCCTTGACCCGGAGCCGCTCGATCCGGCCCAGATCGTCTCCGGCACCCCGGTCGTCAGCGGCAAGGTCCTGTGGGAGTCGGCCGACGGCAAGCAGTTGCGCGGTATCTGGCAGATCACGCCCGGCGTGGTGACCGACACGGAGGCGAACGAACTCTTCGTGGTCGTCAGCGGACGCGCCACCATTGAGGTCGAGGGCGGCGACGTCATCACCGTGGGCCCCGGAGACGCGGCGGTCCTGCGCGAGGGTGACCGTACGACCTGGACGGTGCACGAGACGCTGCGCAAGGCGTACCACATCAGCCTTTAGGAAGGGCCCCTCCGGGCGGGCGCCGCGTGAACAGCGCCAGCGCGCCCAGGGGCAGCAGCAGACAGGCCGCGGCGAGGTTGAGCCAGCCGTAGCCCGCCACGGCGACCACGAGTCCCGCGGTGGCGCCCCCGACGCCGGCTGCCGTGTTCATCGTCAGGTCGGACAACCCTTGCGCGGCGGCCCGCGCGGGCTGCGGCACGGAGTCCGTGAGCAGCGCGGAGCCCGACACCAGCGCGGCCGACCAGCCCAGACCCAGCAGGAACAGTCCGGCCGCCGTCTGCGGGTGACTGGGGCCCGCGGTGCCCGCGAGCAGCGCGGCACACGCCAGCAGGGCCAGCGCGAGACCGATCACGGAGATCCTGCCGAACCGGTCGGACAGCCGTCCCATCACCGGCGAGAACGCGTACATCCCCGCGATGTGTCCGCTGATGACCAGCCCGATCAGATCGATGCCCGCCCCGTGGTGTCCGAGCGCGACGGGTGTCATCGACATGACCGAGACCATCGCCGTGTGCGCGATGGCGACCGTCACCAGCGCCAGTCGCGCGCGTGGCGACGCCGTCACCGCCGCGAACCCGGCCGGCAACGAGCGCGCCGCCGGCGATTGTTCGTCGGCCGGGGCCAGCGCCCGCGCGGTCAGCAGCGGGTCGGGCCGCAGCAGTACGGCGACCAGCAGCGCGGACAGCAGGAACACCACCGACGCCCACAGGAAGGGCCCGGCCGCCGCTGGTATGCCCAGACCGCTGACACTGCGGCCCGCGGGCGCCGCGATGTTCGGACCGAGTACCGCGCCGATCGTGGTGGCCCACACGACGTTCGAGATCGCGCGCGCCCGGTGCTGCGGCTCGGCGAGGTCGGCCGCCGCGAACCGGGACTGGAGATTCGCCGATGAGGCCGCGCCGAACGCCGCCATGCCGACGAGCAGCAGCGGGAAGTTGCCCAGCGCGGCGGCCACTACCACGAGCCCGCCGCCGACCGCGCCGATCAGATACGCCAGGACGAGCCCGGGGCGCCGTCCCCGCGCGGTCATCAGCGCGGCCAGCGGCATCGACAGCACCGCGGTACCGGCGACCATGGCCGTCGGCGCGAGTCCCGCCAGCGACTCCGTCCCGCTGACCTGCTGCGCGAGCACCGTCGCGAGCGCGATACCGGTGGCCACCCCGAGCCCGCCGAGTATCTGCCCGGCTATCAGCACCGCGGATATGCGGCGCCGCAGCGCGGGCAGGTCCTCGGCCGCGACGGGCACAGCGTCCCCGTCGCCTCGCCCGCCGTCGTACCCCTCGACCTGCTGTTCGACCCGCTGCTCGGCCCGTTCCTCGTCCTGTGTCACCGGCGCAGTCTCCCAGGGCCGGTCAGAACAGCGGTTCGGGGAGCACGCCTTCCAGGGCCAGCAGCTTCCGTTTCGTCTCCAGGCCGCCGCCGAATCCGCCGATGCCGCCGTCGCTCTCGACCACGCGATGGCAGGGCACCACCACGGGCAGCGGATTCGACCCCATCGCGACGCCGACGGCCTGCGCGGCACCGGGCTGGCCGACCCGGCCCGCGAGATCGCCGTACCCCACGACCGCGCCGTACCGCACGCCGGACTCCAGCGCGCGCAGTACCTCACGGTTGAACCCGGAGCTGAGCGACCAGTCCAACGGCAGGTCGAAGTCGCGCCGCTCGCCCGCGAAGTACGCCGCGACCTGACGTATGGACTCGGCGAGCAGCGGGGAGCCCGGCGCCTCGACCGGCTCGGTCCCCAATCGGGACGCGAGCCGCCCGAGAGCCTGGTCACGCACTTCGTCGGTGGCGTGGAAGACGACATTCACCAGGCCCTGGGCCGTCGCGACCAGCAGCAACGGCCCGATGCCGGTGTCCACCACGGCCCACACGGCCTGACGTCCGTCGTGCCCGCCCCGCCCATCGATGTTCATGCGGACCACGACCCGGCACTGACAACGCCGCACGGCCCGCCCGCCGTCAGGAGCGGCCGAGCGCCTTCTCCACCACGTCCGGGTAGTTCGAGATGATCCCGTCCACCCCGTAGTGGGCGACGCGGCGCGCGGTGGCGGCGTCGTTGACCGTCCACGTCTGGACTTCGAGCGGCCGTCCGTGCGGGCCCGTGAACGCCTGCACCGCGGCGACGTACGTCCGCGAGATCGTCGTGTTGCTCGGGTTGATCTGATCGGTGAAGGACGCGTACGTGTGCAGTTGCGACACCCGAGGCGTGCCGAGGAAGCCGGTCTTCACATCGGGGCGCCGGTGGTGGACCGCGCGGATGCTGTCCGCGCTGAAGCTCTGCACGATCAGCCGGTTCTTGACATGACTCCGGTCCAGCCACCGCTCCTTGCCGAGCAGCCGGACGACGTCCGCCTCGATGCCCGGGTACAGCTCGGGGGACTTGATCTCCATCAGGAGCTTCTGACCGTGGGCGTCGACACGCCGCAGATACTGCTGGAGCGTCGGCACGCGCGTGCCCGCGTACGTGGCGCTCTTCCAACTGCCCGCGTCGAGCTTGGCGATCTCGGCGGAGGTGAAGTCCCTGATGTTCCACGGCGCGCGCTTCGGGAACACCTGCTCGACATTCGTGGTGCGCTTCAGGTTGGTGTCGTGCATGACCACCAGGACACCGTCCTTGGTGCGCTGCACGTCGTTCTCGACCCAGTCGACGCCCAGGGACGCGGCCTTGTCGACGGCGGCCAGGGTGTTCTCGGGCGCGTACCCCGAGGCACCGCGATGGGCCACCACGACGGTTCCCCCACCGACGTCCGCGGCCTGCGCGGACGTGGCGGGGAGGACGAGAGCGGCGGTGCCCACCAGAGCCGCGGTCGTCGCTGCTGCGGCGCGTACGTACACATGTACTCCTCGCATCGTATGAACACGGACGGTTCGACAGTGACAGCAGAGAGTCAACGGGGGGTGGTCGGCCACTGGACACGGGCTGAACGGATGAGCTATTCACACCGACACCGATGTGGCGCTCCGGCGAGCCGATGTGTGCATCTGCGACAGCGACGTGATTCTTTGCCGGAAAATCGTTCGTACGTTCCGGCCGGGCCATACCCTCGGCGTCAGCCCGAGGCGGTTCCGTTACCTCGGGGCGGGGCGAACGACACCAAGGCACCGGACGGTGAAAGGGCTACCGCGCATGCAGGGGACGGTCGAAGGCTTCAGCTACGGACTCGTCACACCGGTGGTGGCGTACGTCATGGCCTGCCTGGGCGGGGCACTCGGGCTCCGCTGCACGACAAGAGCGCTGCTCGTCAGACAGTCCTGGCGGCCCGGCTGGCTCATGCTCGGCTCCGCCGCCATCGGGTCCGGAGTCTGGACCATGCACTTCATCGCCATGATGGGCTTCACCGTGCGCGAGGCCCCGGTCCACTACAACCCGGCGCTCACCTTCGCCAGCCTCGGCGTCGGCGTCGTCATGGTCGGCATGGGCATCTTCATCGTCGGCTACCGCGGGGGGACCGGCGCCGCGCTCTTCACCGGTGGCACCGTCACCGGTCTGGGCATCGCCTCCATGCACTACCTCGGCATGGCCGGACTGAGCCTCGACGGGCGCCTGGAGTACAACACCCTCACCGTCGCCGCGTCCGTCGTCATCGCCGTCGTGGCCGCGGTCACCGCCCTGTGGGCCGCCGCACAGGCGCGGGGCTTTCTGTGGAGTCTGGGCGCGAGCCTGCTCATGGGCCTGGCCGGTACCGGGCTGCACTACACCGGCATGGCCGCCGTCCACGTGGAACTGCACGGATCGCCCGACACCCCGCTCGGCACTCCGTCCGCCGAACTCCTCGCGCCGATGCTGATCGGCCCGCTCGCCTTCCTGCTCGTCGCCGCGGTCGTCGTCCTGTTCGACCCGCTGCTCGTCATCGGCAGGGCGGAGTGGACCCGCGCCGCGCACCTCCCGGAGCCGGTCGTCGACCGACCCACCCTCGTCGGGGCACCACCGGCCCACCACGCCCCGCAGCGCAGGTGACGGACCCGGCCCGCACAAAGCCCCCCACAAAGCCCCGCAAGCGCCCTGAACAAAGCACCCTCACAGAGCCGCCCAGCAGGGGGCATCCAGGCACCCGCCGACCGCCCCCGACCGCCTCCCCGGACCGGCTGACGGGACCGGTTGTCAGTGGGGGGTCGTACCGTGGAATCCATGCGGCCCGTATCCAAGATCGAACGCACGGTGGCGCCCTTCGAGGTCGTCAGCCACTTTCAGCCCAGCGGCGACCAGCCGGCGGCCATCGCCGACCTGGACCGTCGCATCCGCGCGGGCGAGAAGGACGTCGTCCTGCTCGGCGCCACCGGTACCGGCAAGTCCGCCACCACCGCGTGGATGATCGAGAAGCTCCAGCGCCCCACCCTGGTCATGGCGCCGAACAAGACCCTGGCCGCGCAGCTCGCGAACGAATTCCGGGAACTCCTCCCGAACAACGCCGTCGAGTACTTCGTCTCGTACTACGACTACTACCAGCCCGAGGCGTATGTCCCGCAGTCGGACACCTACATCGAGAAGGACTCCTCGATCAACGAGGAGGTGGAGCGCCTGCGCCACTCCGCGACGAACTCCCTGCTGACCCGCCGCGACGTCGTCGTGGTCGCGTCCGTCTCCTGCATCTACGGCCTCGGCACACCGCAGGAGTACGTCGACCGGATGGTCTCCCTGAAGCTCGGCGACCAGATCGACCGGGACGACCTGCTGCGCCGCTTCGTCGACATCCAGTACGCGCGCAACGACACCGCGTTCGCCCGCGGCACCTTCCGCGTGCGCGGGGACACCATCGAGATCTTCCCGGTCTACGAGGAACTGGCCGTCCGGATCGAGATGTTCGGCGACGAGATCGAGGCGCTCTCCACGCTGCACCCCCTCACCGGCGAGGTCATCTCCGACGACGACCACCTGTACGTGTTCCCGGCCTCGCACTATGTGGCGGGCCCGGAGCGCATGGAGCGCGCGGTCAACGACATCGAGAAGGAGCTGGAGGGCCGCCTCGCCGACCTGGAGAAGCAGGGCAAGCTCCTGGAGGTCCAGCGGCTGCGCATGCGCACCACCTACGACCTGGAGATGCTCCGCCAGATCGGCTCCTGCTCCGGCGTCGAGAACTACTCGATGCACTTCGACGGCCGCGAGCCCGGCTCCCCGCCGAACACGCTCATCGACTACTTCCCGGACGACTTCCTGCTCGTCATCGACGAGTCGCACGTCACGGTCCCGCAGATCGGCGCGATGTACGAGGGCGACGCCTCCCGCAAGCGCACCCTCGTGGACCACGGCTTCCGGCTGCCGTCCGCTCTCGACAACCGCCCGCTGAAGTGGGAGGAGTTCCAGAAGCGCATCGACCAGACCGTCTATCTCTCGGCGACCCCGGGCAAGTACGAACTCTCGCGCGCGGACGGGTACGTGGAGCAGATCATCCGCCCCACCGGGCTGATCGACCCCGAGGTCGTCGTCAAGCCCACCGAGGGCCAGATCGACGACCTGGTGCACGAGATCCGCCAGCGCAGCGAGAAGGACGAGCGCGTCCTCGTCACCACCCTCACCAAGAAGATGGCCGAGGACCTCACCGACTACTTCGTGGAACTGGGCATCCAGGTCCGCTATCTGCACAGCGACGTCGACACCCTGCGCCGCGTCGAACTGCTGCGGGAACTGCGCTCGGGCGAGTTCGACGTCCTCGTCGGCATCAACCTGCTCCGTGAGGGCCTCGACCTGCCCGAGGTGTCCCTGGTGTCGATCCTCGACGCCGACAAGGAAGGCTTCCTGCGCTCCGGTACGTCACTGATCCAGACCATCGGCCGCGCGGCGCGCAATGTCTCCGGCCAGGTCCACATGTACGCCGACCGGATCACCCCGGCGATGGAGAAGGCCATCGAGGAGACCAACCGGCGCCGCGAGAAGCAGGTCGCGTACAACAAGGAGAAGGGCATCGACCCGCAGCCCCTCCGTAAGAAGATCAACGACATCGTCGCGACCATCGCGCGCGAAGAGATCGACACCGAGCAACTCCTCGGCAGCGGCTACCGCAAGTCGACGGACGGCAAGCCCGCCAAGGCGCCCGTCCCCTCGCTCGGTTCCGCGGCGGCCAAGCGCGGCGGCTCCGCCAAGGGCAAGGGCAAGGCCAAGGAGACCGTCCCGACGGACCGCCCCTCGGCCGAACTCGCCGAGCAGATCGAGGAGATGACCGACCGGATGCGGGCCGCCGCCGCGGATCTCCAGTTCGAGATCGCGGCACGACTGCGCGACGAGGTGTCGGAGATGAAGAAGGAACTGCGGCAGATGCGCGAGGCGGGCATCGCCTGACGGGACGATCGGGGCCGGTCGGCCGCGAGGGACCGGTCCCTCGCGGCCGTCGTACGCCTTCCCGAGCCGCCCCGACCCGCCCTGCGCCCCGCCCCGGCCCACGCTGTGTTGCAAGACCGACACAAAGTGCGGTCCACGGTGCGGCGTTGTCAGCGGTCCTGCGTAGGGTTCAGGGCAACCGCATGAGACTGCGGTGCAGGGGACAGTTCGAGAGGGGAACAGCGCGTGACGGTCAACATGACCAAGGGTCAGGCCATCAGCCTGCAGAAGAGCGACGGGGGCACCCTGACCGCGGTGCGTATGGGGCTCGGCTGGCAGGCCGCTCCCCGGCGGGGCCTGTTCGGTTCGCGCACCCGGGAGATCGACCTCGACGCGTCGGCGGTGCTGTTCGCCGACAAGCAGCCCGTGGACGTCGTCTTCTTCCGCCACCTCGTCAGCGACGACGGCTCGGTGCGGCACACCGGTGACAACCTCGTCGGCGGCGCCGGCCAGGGCGGGGACGACGAGTCCGTTCTCGTCGACCTCCAGCGTGTCCCGGTCCACATCGACCAGATCATCTTCACGGTGAACTCGTTCACCGGGCAGACGTTCCAGGAAGTGCAGAACGCCTTCTGCCGTCTGGTCGACGAGACCAACGGCCAGGAGCTGGCGCGTTACACGCTGGACGGCGGCGGCCAGTACACGGCGCAGATCATGGCGAAGGTGCACCGGGCGGGCTCCGGCTGGGCGATGACCGCCATCGGCACCCCGGCCAACGGCCGGACGTTCCAGGACCTGATGCCGGCGATCCTGCCGCACCTGTAGGACGCGTACCTGGTAGGACGCGTACCTGTAGGACGCGTACCGGTCCGTAGGACACGGACCGGCGGAAACCGCGGGCATCCACCCGCGGTCGTTGACAGCCGCCGCGGTCAGGCGCGGTGGCCCGACAAGGGGGACAAAGGCGATGACGGCCGAGCTGGTCCGGGGGCAGAACCACCCCCTCACCCAGACCCGTCTGGAGATCCGGGTGTCGGTCGGCAGGCCGGTCGTGGCGGGTGCCACGCTCGCCGACGACCAGGGGAGGGTCCTCGGCACCGAGTGGGTGGCCCACCCCGGTGCGCCGACCCTGCCGGGACTTGAGGTGTCCAAGCAGGCGGCGGCCGACCATCGCCTCGCGGTGGACCTCGACGCGCTGCCCGAGCAGGTCGGCCGGGTCCATGTGCTGCTCGCCCTGCCCATGGGCGTCGGCGGCCCGGTCCGGTTCGGCGCGCTCCCCGCCCCCTTTGTCGCGGTCACCGGCCTGGACGGCGCCGAGGTCGCCAGCTACACCGTCACGGGCCTCGACGCCGAGTCGGCCGTCGTCGCCATGGAGCTGTACCGCAGGCAGGGCGCCTGGAAGGTCCGCGCCGTCGGCCAGGGCTATGCCGGTGGGCTCACCGACATGCTCGCCGACCAGGGTCTGACCCAGGCGAAGGACCTCGCGACCGCCATCAACGACGCCGTGTCCCGGGGCCTCGCCCGCTCGGTCGCGCCCCCGCCGCCCCGCTCGTCCGGCGAGGCCCGCGTCCGCACCACCCGGTCGGAGGCCGACACCACCGCCGACCATCCGGCACAGAGCGGAGCCGGGCAGCCCGGCCAGTCCGTCCAGCCGGGCCGCACCCCCGACACACCCGCCGGAGGACAGTCCCCGGCACCCCAGACCCCGGCCGCGGCGCCACAGCCGCCGGGCGGCCCCGTCGACTACCAGCACCCCGGCCGCCGCACCGGCGCGCCTCCGCCGCCCCCGCCCACCGCACCGCCGTCCCGCCCCGGCGAGAGCGCGCGGCCCGTAGCCGGTGACGCGACCGGGTGGTCCATGGAGGAGCGGCTCTACAACCAGGTCTGGGGCATGTTCGAAGACCTGGCCCGCACCACCGCCGCGTATCGTAGCGCCGTCGACTTCGCCGACTCCCGCCGCGAGCAGGAGCTGGACAGCGCGCTGTCCGACCCGCGCAACCGCATCGGAGGCGCCGGCGACGCGGCCCGTGAGGCCGCCCGCGCCAAGCACGCCTCCCTGGTCGACCGGGCCCGCGAGGCCCTCGACCGGGATCTGGCCCACCTCACCGCCGAGTCGGCCGTCGTGGAGCCCGCCCTGCCCACGGCGTACGCCCGCTGGGACAACCCGGCGTGGCAGGCGTACTCCGTCCCGATGGAGATCCCGATGGCCGTGCGCCTCGGCGATCTGCACCTCCCCGAGAGTGACCGACTGCGCATCCCGATGCTGGTCCGGCTGCCGCTGGAGCGCGGGCTGTGGATCGACAGCGGCCGACTCGCGTCAGGAGCCTCGACCTTCGCCGACGGCGGTGACCTGCGGCGCCTCGCCATGGACACCGCCGTCACGCACGCCGCACGGCTGCTCGCGGTCTATCCGGCGGGCGAGTTCGCGGTACACGTCATCGACGCGGCCGGCGCGGCGGCCGGATCCCTCGCCCCGCTCCTCGGTGCCGGTGTGCTCGCCGAACCCCCGGCCACCGGAGCGGCCGGAGTCACCGCGTTGCTCGCCCAGCTCACCCGCCGCGTCGACCTCGTACAGATGGCGATCCGCAGCGGCGCCGCCGACGCCCTGCCGCCGGACGTGGACACCGCGCAGCACCTTCTCGTGGTGAACGACTTCCCGCACGGCTTCGACGACCGCGCCGTGACCCAGCTGAGGTATCTCGCCGACGAGGGCCCGGACGTCGGCGTCCATCTGCTGATGGTCGCCGACCGCGAGGACGCCGCCGGGTACGGGCCGCTGCTCGACCCCTTGTGGCGCTCCCTGCTGCGGCTCACATCGGTCGTGGACGATCACCTGGCCGATCCCTGGGTCGGCCACACCTGGACGTACGAGCCGCCGATCGTCCCGCCCGGCAGTCAGGTGCTCGGCCAGGTGCTGTCCCGGGTGGCGGCGGCCCGCCGCCCCTGGAATCAGTGATCCATCTTGACGCTTCCTTGACGCCTATAACGCTCTGACCAGCGAACTTGATCATCGCTTTACCATTTACTTTACCTTTCCTTGGTGATTCGGGTACTCTTCTCAGTGCGGAGGGGAGTACTCCCTAACCTGCGGCGCACCCGTCAATACGGATCCGATCGGATCCCGGGGCGTCGGCCCGAGTCAGTTTCGGGTGGAAGAGACCTCCGGCAGCGGACGACGCTGGATACCTGCCGTTACGTACTGCCGGAGGCGCAGTGGATGTTTCCGTGACCCTTTGGGTCCTCACAGTGGTGGGCCTTGGTGCCCTCATCGCGGTCGATTTCTTCATCGGCCGCAAGCCCCACGATGTATCGATCAAGGAAGCCGGAATCTGGACGATCGTCTGGATCGTGCTGGCCGCCCTGTTCGGCGTCGGGCTGCTCCTCTTCTCCGGCGGACAGCCGGCCGGAGAATTCTTCGCGGGTTACATCACCGAGAAGTCCCTCAGCGTCGACAACCTCTTCGTCTTCGTCCTGATCATGGCGAAGTTCGCGGTTCCGACGCAGTACCAACAGCGAGTGCTGCTGTTCGGTGTGCTGATCGCCCTCGTGCTCCGCACGATATTCATCGCCGCCGGCGCAGCGATCATCGCGAGCTTCTCGTGGGTGTTCTTCATCTTCGGCGCCTTCCTCATCTACACGGCGTGGAAGCTGGTCCAGGAGGCGCGGGCCGACGAGGACGACGACGACTTCGAGGAGAACCGGCTGCTCAAGGCCGCCGAGAAGCGCTTCGGCGTCGCCGACCGGTACCACGGCACCAAGCTGTGGATCCGGGAGAACGGCAAGCGCGTGATGACGCCCATGCTGGTCGTCATGCTGGCCATCGGCACCACCGATGTCCTCTTCGCGCTCGACTCCATCCCCGCGATCTTCGGCCTGACCCAGGACCCGTACATCGTCTTCACCGCCAACGCCTTCGCCCTGATGGGTCTGCGACAGCTGTACTTCCTGATCGGCGGACTGCTCAAGAAGCTCGTCCACCTCAGCTACGGCCTGTCGATCATCCTCGGATTCATCGGCGTGAAGCTGGTCCTGCACGCGCTGCACGAGGCCGGTGTCAATGTCCCCGAGATCTCCATCCCGGTCTCGCTCGGCGTGATCTGCGCCGTCCTGATCGTCACCACGATCACCAGCCTGTTCGCCTCCAAGAAGAAGGCACAGGCGGAGGCCGAGGCGGCCCGCCGGGACAGCGTCGACATCTGACGGGACAACGTCGACATCTGACGGACAACGTCGACATCTGCATCCGATCCGAGCGGTCGGGCGCCCCACGACGACGTGCGGCGCCCGACCCCGGCCGGAGTGGACGTCACCTGGCTACACAGCGGCGCCACCGGAATGCGGGTGCCGGAAGGGTCTGGAAGCATCAACGCCATGATCGTTCGGCTCCGGGCGCTCCCGTCGCAGTGGACCACCGCCGCGCCCGTACTGGCGGTGGTCCTCCTCGTTCTCACCTGGGGACGCAGCCTGCCCGGCGCGGGGGTCGCCCTTGTCACACTGGTCCTCGCCGGCGCCGTGCTCGCCGCCGTTCACCACGCCGAGGTCATCGCCCACCGCGTCGGCGAACCGCTCGGCTCCCTCGTCCTCGCGGTCGCCGTCACGATCATCGAAGTCGCGCTGATCGTGACCCTGATGATCGACGGCGGCGACAAGAGCGCCACGCTCGCCCGCGACACCGTGTTCGCCGCCGTGATGATCACCTGTAACGGCATCGTCGGACTGAGCCTGCTCATGGCCTCACTGCGGCACCGGGTCGCCGTCTTCAACCCCGAGGGCACCGGCGCGGCCCTCGCCACGGTCGCCACCCTCGCCACCCTCAGCCTGGTCCTGCCGACCTTCACCACCAGCAAGCCGGGCCCCGAGTTCTCCACCTCGCAGCTCACCTTCGCCGCCCTGGCGTCCCTGGTCCTGTACGGCTTGTTCGTCGCGACCCAGACGATCCGACATCGCTCGTACTTCCTGCCGCTCGACCGCAAGGGCGAGGTGATCGACTCCGACGAGCACGCCGAGGTGCCGTCCACCCGTACCGCCGTCCTCAGCCTGATCCTTCTCGCGCTCGCCCTGGTCGGCGTCGTCGGCCTCGCGAAGGGCGTGTCGCCGACCATCGAATCCGGCGTGGAAGCGGCCGGAATGCCCCACTCCGTGGTCGGTGTGATCATCGCGCTGCTCGTGCTGCTCCCGGAGACCATCGCCGCCGCGCGGGCCGCCCGCCGCGACCGGGTGCAGATCAGCCTCAACCTCGCCCTGGGCTCCGCGATGGCGAGCATCGGCCTGACCATCCCCGCGGTCGCCGTCGCCTCCATCTGGCTCTCCGGACCGCTTGTTCTCGGCCTGGGCGCCACCCATATGGTGCTGCTCGCGCTGACCGTCATGGTCACCACCCTGACCATCCTCCCCGGCCGGGCGACCCCCCTCCAGGGCGGTGTCCATCTGGTACTCATGGCCGCGTACCTGGAGCTGGCCGTCAATCCCTAGGGTCTTCCGTTCGGACCTGGCCGGTCGGGGCCGCGTGATAGACCTCCCCTGACGCGCCGATCCGACCGGAGGCCCCGCCATGACCCGCCCAGCCCGTACCCTCGCGACCGCACCCGTCATGATCCTCAACGGGCCCAATCTGAACCTCCTGGGACAGCGGCAGCCGGAGATCTACGGGAGCGACACCCTCGCCGACGTCGAGGCCCTGTGCGCCAAGACCGCCGCCGCGCACGGCGGCACCGTCGACTTCCGGCAGTCCAACCACGAGGGCGAACTGGTCGACTGGATCCACGAGGCCCGCCTGCACCACTGCGGCATCGTCATCAACCCCGCCGCCTACTCGCACACCTCGATCGCCATCCTGGACGCCCTCAACACCTGCGACGGACTGCCGGTGGTGGAGGTGCACATCTCCAACATCCACCAGCGCGAGGAGTTCCGGCACCACTCGTACGTGTCCGTCCGCGCGGATGGCGTGATCGCCGGGTGCGGGGTGCAGGGGTACGCGTTCGCGGTGGAGCGGGTCGCGGCGCTTGCCGGCCGGTAGGCGACGAGGGCGCCCACTGGCGTGCCCCGCCTCCCCGCAGCGGTTCGCGCACCCCGCAGCGACCTGGCCGCCTCCCCGCAGCGGTTCGCGCACCCCGACGGCAGCAACTTGTCCGACTCCCCGCCGACCTACCACCCGCGCGCGTGCCACTCCGGCAGATGGGGGCGCTCCGCGCCGAGGGTGGTGTCGTTGCCGTGGCCCGGGTACACCCAGGTCTCGTCGGGGAGCGCGGCGAAGATCTTCGTCTCCACACCGTGCAGCAGGCTCGCGAACGCCTCCGGATCCTTACGGGTGTTGCCGACACCGCCCGGGAAGAGGCAGTCCCCGGTGAAGATGTGCGGGTGGCCGTGCGGGTCGTCGTACACCAGGGCGACGGAGCCCGGGGTGTGGCCGACCAGATGGACCGCCCGCAGCTCGACCCGGCCGACCCGGACCGTGTCGCCGTCGTCGAGCGGCACGTCCGTGGGGACGGGGATCCCCTCGGCGTCGAGACGGCCCGCGTACGTACGGGCGCCGGTCGCCGCGACGACCTCGGCCAGCGCCTGCCAGTGGTCGCTGTGGCGGTGCGTGGTGACGACGGACGCGATGCCGTCGTCACCGATCAGCGTCAGCAGGGTCCCGGCGTCGTTGGCCGCGTCGATCAGCAGTTGCTCGTCCGTGGTGCGGCAGCGGAGCAGATAGGCGTTGTTGTCCATCGGCCCGACCGCGACCTTCGAGATCATCAGGTTCTGCAACTCGTGCACATCCGCAGGACCGCCGACCGTCACCGCTCCGCTGTACGTCATGGAGTTCAGCCTACTCAGCGGCCCCGCGGCACGGGGGAGTTCCCCGACGGCTCACAGTGCCGTTCACAGCGCGGGCAGCGTCGGGAGGCTGCCGCCGGTGGCGGTGAGCCCGGAGTCGTCGCGCCGGCCCGCGAGCCAGCCGAGGAGATCGGCCTGGCGGCCGGTCACGGTCACCGGCTCCTCGTCCTCGGCGCAGTGGCGCCCGGTGCGGATCGCGCGCCCGTCGTCCTGCCGGATGAGCACGGCCGGTACGCCCGCGTTACCGCGGAACCGCTCGGCGAGGAAGGTGATCTCCTGCTGGGTGAACTCGGCGGGCAGATCCTCCAGCTCGTACCCGATGCCGAGATCCACATGGTGGAGTTCGACCTCGACGAGACGGCGGAACGGGATCCGCGAGGCCGAGTCCGTCACACCGTTGCGCAGCTCCACCGTGCGGGACCAGTCCGCCGGCGAGCCCGTCGCGTCCGTAGCGTCCGTCGCGGCCAGGAACCGGGCCGCGCTGTCCCGTACGTCCGCGAGCTGCACCTTCAGCTCCCTGGGGGCGTCCCGGTCGATGTCGACGTCACGTGCCGCCGCGCTCGCGTACATGGGCCGGCCCGCGAAGACGTTCACCAGGGCGTCGGCGTTACGCGCGAGGTGGGCGAGGACATGTCCACGGGTCCAGCCCGGAAGCCGTGACGGCTCGGCGAGCGAAGCGTTGTCCATCGTGGCGGCTGCGCTGAGGAGCCGCTCGGTCGCGTCACGTACAGACGCCAGGTCGCGCACATGATCGTTCATGGCTCCGACGATAGCCCCGCCACACGTTCGGGTGAAGGTGGCACCTCGCCCCCTCAAATCGAATGCACGTGCTATAAGCTCGGTCGAGGCATCGGGCATCCTTGGTAGTCCGGGATTGAATGAACCGGATCCCGCCAACCACACAATCCTGTCCACCGCTGACGGCGGCCCCCCATAGTCTGAACAGACGACTCCGAAAGCCTGACCGGACGAGTCTGAAAGACGGGGGCCCCGCCCCCTCGCTTCACTCAAGAAAGGTGCGGACCGGCGTGGCCGACCGTCTCATCGTCCGTGGCGCGCGCGAGCACAACCTCAAGAACGTCTCGCTCGACCTCCCGCGTGACTCGCTCATCGTCTTCACGGGTCTGTCCGGGTCGGGCAAGTCCTCGCTCGCGTTCGACACGATCTTCGCCGAGGGGCAGCGGCGCTACGTCGAGTCGCTCTCCTCGTACGCCCGGCAGTTCCTCGGTCAGATGGACAAGCCGGACGTCGACTTCATCGAGGGACTGTCCCCGGCGGTCTCCATCGACCAGAAGTCCACCTCGCGCAACCCGCGCTCGACGGTCGGGACCATCACCGAGGTCTACGACTATCTGCGGCTGCTCTTCGCGCGGATCGGCAAGCCGCACTGCCCCGAGTGCGGGCGCCCCATCACCCGGCAGTCGCCGCAGGCCATTGTCGACAGGGTCCTGGAGCTGCCCGAGGGCAGCCGCTTCCAGGTCCTTTCGCCGCTGGTGCGGGAGCGCAAGGGAGAGTTCGTCGACCTGTTCGCCGACCTCCAGACCAAGGGCTACAGCCGCGCGCGGGTCGACGGCGAGACCGTCCAGCTCACGGAGCCGCCGACGCTGAAGAAGCAGGAGAAGCACACCATCGAGGTGGTCGTCGACCGCCTCACCGTCAAGGACGGCGCCAAGCGCCGGCTCACCGACTCCGTGGAGACCGCGCTCGGCCTCTCCGGCGGCATGGTGGTCCTGGACTTCGTGGACCTCCCCGAGGACGACCCCGAGCGCGAGCGGATGTACTCGGAGCACCTGTACTGCCCGTACGACGATCTGTCGTTCGAGGAGCTGGAGCCGAGGTCCTTCTCGTTCAACTCGCCCTTCGGCGCCTGCCCGGACTGCACCGGCATCGGCACCCGCATGGAGGTCGACCCCGAGCTGATCGTCCCGGACGAGGACAAGTCCCTGGACGAGGGCGCCATCCACCCCTGGTCGCACGGACACACCAAGGAGTACTTCGGGCGGCTCGTCGGGGCGCTCGCGGACGCGTTGGGCTTCCGGACCGACATTCCCTTCGCCGGGCTGCCGCAGCGCGCGAAGAAGGCCCTGCTGTATGGCCACAAGACACAGATCGAGGTGCGCTACCGCAACCGCTACGGCCGCGAGCGGGTGTACACCACACCGTTCGAGGGTGCCGTGCCGTTCGTGAAGCGGCGGCACAGCGAGGCCGAGAGCGACGCCAGCAGGGAGCGCTTCGAGGGCTATATGCGCGAGGTGCCCTGCCCCACCTGTGAGGGCACCCGGCTCAAGCCGATCGTCCTGGCCGTCACGGTCATGGAGAAGTCCATCGCGGAGGTCTCCGCGATGTCGATCAGCGACTGCGCGGACTTCCTGGGCGCGATGAAGCTGGGCGCGCGCGACAAGAAGATCGCCGAGCGCGTCCTCAAGGAGGTCAACGAACGGCTGCGGTTCCTCGTGGACGTCGGCCTCGACTATCTGTCGCTCAACCGCGCGGCCGGCACCCTCTCCGGGGGCGAGGCGCAGCGCATCCGGCTCGCGACCCAGATCGGCTCGGGCCTGGTCGGCGTGCTGTACGTACTGGACGAGCCGTCCATCGGCCTGCACCAGCGCGACAACCACCGGCTGATCGAGACCCTGGTCCGGCTGCGTGACATGGGCAACACCCTCATTGTCGTGGAGCACGACGAGGACACCATCAAGGTCGCCGACTGGGTGGTCGACATCGGCCCCGGCGCCGGTGAGCACGGCGGCAAGGTCGTCCACAGCGGCACGTTGAAGGACCTCCTCACCAACAGCGAGTCGATCACCGGCACCTATCTGTCGGGCAAGAAGTCGATCCCGATGCCGGACATCCGCCGCCCGGTCGACCCCACCCGGCAGCTCACGGTGCACGGAGCGCGCGAGAACAACCTCCAGGACATCGACGTGTCGTTCCCGCTGGGCGTCCTCACGGCCGTCACCGGTGTCTCGGGCTCCGGCAAGTCGACCCTGGTCAACGACATCCTGTACACCCACCTGGCGCGCGAGCTGAACGGCGCCCGGAGCGTCCCGGGGCGCCACACGCGCGTGGACGGCGACGACCTGGTGGACAAGGTCGTGCACGTCGACCAGTCGCCCATCGGCCGGACCCCCCGCTCGAACCCGGCGACGTACACCGGAGTCTTCGACCATGTCCGCAAGCTGTTCGCGGAGACCACCGAGGCGAAGGTACGGGGCTATCAGCCGGGCCGGTTCTCCTTCAACGTGAAGGGCGGTCGCTGCGAGAACTGCTCAGGCGACGGCACGATCAAGATCGAGATGAACTTCCTGCCGGATGTGTACGTCCCGTGCGAGGTCTGCCACGGAGCGCGCTACAACCGGGAGACCTTGGACGTCCACTACAAGGGCAAGTCCATCGCCGAGGTCCTGGACATGCCCATCGAGGAAGCACTCGACTTCTTCGAGGCCGTGCCCGCCATCTCACGGCACCTGCGGACCCTCAACGACGTGGGTCTCGGGTATGTCCGGCTCGGCCAGTCCGCGCCGACCCTCTCCGGCGGTGAGGCCCAGCGCGTGAAGCTCGCCTCGGAGCTTCAGAAGCGTTCCACGGGCCGCACGGTGTACGTCCTGGACGAGCCCACCACGGGCCTGCACTTCGAGGACATCAGCAAGCTGATCACCGTGCTGTCGGGCCTCGTGGACAAGGGCAACACGGTCATCGTCATCGAGCACAACCTTGATGTGATCAAGACCGCCGACTGGGTCGTGGACATGGGCCCCGAGGGGGGCAACGGCGGTGGCCTGGTCATCGCCGAAGGCACCCCGGAGCGGGTCGCGGCGGTTCCGGCCAGCCACACCGGCAAGTTCCTGCGCGGGATCCTGATCCCGGAGGGCATCAGCGACGCGGAGGTGCCCCCGGCGCGCCGGAGGGCCACCAAGAAGACCGCGGCGAAGGCGACCCCGGCCAGGACGGTCGCGGCGGCCAAGGTCAACTCCGTGAGCAATGTGGCCAAGGCGAACGCCGTCACCAAGAAGACGGCGGCCACGAAGCAGGCGGGCGCGGCGAAGAAGGCGACGCGGGCGCGGAAGGCTTGAGCCGCGTGTGAGGGGCGGTCGTCTTCGGACGGCCGCCCCACCTCGTCACCCGGAAGCCTCCCCGGATCCCTGCGGAGCCTTCCCGGATCCCTCCAACTCCCACGCGTACGGCGGTTGCGCGCCCGGACGGGAGCAGGTCAGGGCCGCCGCGCGGGCCGCGTACCCGAGGATGTCCCGCCACTCCGGCTCACCCAGCGCGGCCACCGCCGGTACCGACAGCGCGTCGTGCGCCGCCAGCCGGTGCAGCAGCGCCGCGTTCACCGTGTCGCCCGCGCCGATCGTGTCGACCACCTCGACCCGCTCGCCCGGCACCGCGAACTCCGCGCCGTCCCGGGTGAGTACGGACAGCCCGTCGCCACCGCGCGTCAGCACGACCGCAGCGGGACCCGCCGCCGGCCACTCCTTGGGGGAGCCGCCCAGCCAGGCGGCGTCCTCCACCGACAGCTTCACCAGCCCGACGGACGGCAGCCAGGACCGGAAACGGGCACGGTACGCGTCCGGGTCCGCGATCAGACTGGTGCGGATGTTCGGATCCAGGGTGGTGAACACGCCCTGCGCCGACGCGGTCCGCATCAGCTCCTCGTACGCGCTCGCGCCCGGTTCGAGGATCAGCGAACAGGTGCCGAACGACACCGCCCGCGTCCCCTCCGGAAGCCGATCGGGCGCCCTGAACAGGCGGTCCGCCGTGCCCTCCACATAGAAGGAGAACGCGGCGGAACCATCGGCTCCGAGCGTGGCCAGGGCGAGCGTCGTCGGCTCCGGTCCGCGCTGCACCGACGTCACATCCACAGCCGCGTCCCGCAGCCCCGCCAGCAGGGAGTCACCGAACGCGTCGTCGGACACCCGGGAGCAGAAGGCCGTGGGGGAGCCCAACCGGCCCAGCGCCACAGCCGTGTTGTACGGACCGCCACCGAGCCGCGGGGACAGCGGCGCCAGCGCACCCACCCCCTCGGGCACCAGATCGATCAGGGCCTCTCCGGCGACGACGATCACGACATGGTTCCCTTCTCGGCGGCGTTCGGTGTGACGGGCCAGTGGCGCGGGGCGCCGGAATCCGGGGTGCCGCGAGGGCGCGGGACCTCCGGGCACCCGCATGACGTGCGGTGGATCAGGGTGCACGGCAGTCGTACGGTCCGCGGTGGCGCGCCGGGCGACGCCAGCCGTTCGAGCAGCAGCCGTACGGCGGTCTCGCCGATCTCCCGGCTCGGCTGGGCCACCGCCGTCAGCCGGGGCGAGAACAGGTCCGCCCATGAGAAGTCGTCGAAGCAGACCAGGGCCAGGTCCTCCGGCACCCGAAGCCCCCTGTCCCGCAGCGCGCGCAGGGCACCGATGGTCATCGCGTTGTTCGCGGTCACCAGGGCGGTCGGCGGCGCCGGCACCGACAGCAGCGTCCGGGTCGCCCGCTCGGCGGCCCCCGCCTCGGAATGCCCGCTCGCCACCAGGTCTTCGCGGTACGCGAGCCCGGCGCCCGCCAGACCCGTGCTGTACCCGGTGATCCGCTCGGACGTGGTGCTCAGCCCCGGTAGCCCCGCGACCAGCCCGATCCTGCGGTGTCCGAGGCCCGCCAGATGCCTCACCAACTCGTCGACCCGCTCGCCGCCGGCCGCGCAGACCTGGTCGAAGGGGGCGTCGACGATCCGGTCCAGGAAGACCGTGGGCACCGCACGGCTCCGTACGTACTCGACCAGGCCCGAGGGTTCGGCGGACGGTGCGACGATCAGGCCGTCGACGCGGCGCTCGTGCAGCAGCCGGACCACCTCGCGCTCATGTGCCGGGTCGTCGTGCGGGTCCGCGATCAGCAGGCTGTACCCCTGCTCCAGGGCCCGGGACTCGACGCCTTGCAGGATCTCCGTGAAGTACGGGTTGCTGATCGCCGACACCGCGAGACCGATCGAGCGGGTCCGTGCCGTCACCAGCGAACGCGCGAGTGTGTTGTGCGTGTAGCCCAGTTCGTCGATCGCGTCGAGCACCGCCCTGCGGGTGTCGGGGAGCACCGTCCGCGTCGCGTTCAGCACATGCGACACCGTCGCCGTCGACACCCCGGCGCGCCGCGCCACATCGACCATCGTCGCCATCCCAACCCCTCCCGCCCACCCGGTCCTTGCCCCTGCCCTTGCCCGCGCACGCCGGAAGCTATCCCATTTCACGGGAGACGTAAACGCTTACGTAAGCGTTTACGTCACCCGCGGGCGTCCGCGCTCACATACGCCGCCCACCCGCCACCCCCGGCCCGCCCGGCGCGATCCCTGCCGGTATCGTCGGCACGGAAGAGACCAGCCCTCGGCGCCCGTGTGCGCGTCATCGGGCGACGCAGAACCCGCAGAACCCGTGGAGACGCCATGTCAGGCCGCCCGATCCCCAGCCGTCGCACCGTGCTGCGCGGGGCCGCCGTCGCCCCCGTCGCCTGCCTGGGCCTTACCGCCTGCTCGACCGATTCCGGCCGCGCGACCTCCGCGGCACCCACCGTGCCGGTCGAGCTGGGATCCGCCGGGGAGGTCCCCAAGGGCGCCACCAAGCTGTTCACCGGCGAGCGGATCGTGGTCACGCACGCGGACGACGGGACCTACAAGGCGTTCAGCACGGTCTGTACGCACGCGCAATGCCCCATCAACACGCTGGAGGGCACCGAGCTGATCTGCTCGTGCCACGGCAGCAAGTTCGACGCGACGACCGGACAGGTCCTGCACGATCCGGCGACCGTGCCGCTGCCCGAGGTGCCGGTCACCGTCAAGGGCGGCAAACTCGTCGCGGGCCCCGAGGCGTAGCCGGACCCGACCTAGTCCCAGTCCCAGCCGATCCCCAAAAGCCCGGCCCGTACCTGCTGTTCGACGAAGTGGACCGAGCGGTGCCGGCCGCTCAGGGTCAGTTCCCCGCGTCCGCTCCGGGGTGCCGCCGCCGAGTGCTGGGCGAAGCGGTGACAGCGCACGGGCAGCGCCTCGTCGGCGAAGCGCACCTGGAGCGCGTACTGCCCGCCCGCGAAACTGAACCCCCTTACGTACTCGCTGGACTGCCCCGCCGTACCGTCCTCAAAGGCGTACCGGAACAAATGCGTGTCCCCCGCGCGCAGGCGCGCGTCGAAGAGGAGTTCCGCGACCAGCACCCCCGTCTCGGAGTGCCACCGCACGCGCCCCGTACGACAGTTCTCCAGGGCGTGCACCGCGACCCGCTCCGGGGCGCAGCCCGGGTCGCCGTGGTGGATGGCCACATAGCGGTCGATGCCGTCCTTGTGCGCGCGCACGATGTGGTGCGACTCGCGCCCCAGCAACTCGCGGCAGGCCCCGATCCGTACCCGCTCGTGGTGGCCGACGGTGTGCAGGCCGCCGTCGAGCGGGGACTCCAGGTCCGCGAGCAGCCGCTCCAGGACACCCGACGCCTCCACCAGGGAGCGGTACGAGCGGGCGGGCGGCCGTTCCGCGCCGGGGCCGCCGCTCTGCAGCGCGAGCAGCCGGATCAAGGACTCCTCGGGCAGCCGCAGGATCTCCTCCAGGGCACGCACGGCCCGCAGCGACTCGGGGCGCTGCGGACGGCGGGCGCCCTGCTGCCAGTAACTCAGGCTGGTGATACCGACCTTGACGCCCTGTCGTTCGAGGTGGTGCTGGACGCGCTGGAGCGACAGACTGCGGGCGGCGATGGCGGCCCGCAGCGCGACATGGAACGGACCCGCGCTCAGGGCGGTGTCCAGCTCCACGGCCGGAGCGTCCATGGGGTGTGTGCCGTGCCGCATGCGGGGGCCTCTCTGTGAATGTTCACAACGGCTGGTCGGGCCGTCAGCGCCGGTAGCAGGGGTCAGGCAGGTCGGCGTACCCGGCTTGTTCACATCCGTACGCCGCCGTTCACTGCCCCAAGTCACCCCGCATTGAAGCGTGTTGACCTGCACTGGACAACACTTGATGCTCAACATCAGCGTCCGGACGCGCTCCTCCAGTCCCCACCCCACGCGGGAGGATCGCGATGCGCCACACCAGCACTACCCACGGCACCAGACGAGGCATCAGAACCCTTGCACGCACAGGTACGAGGACGGGCGTCTCACTGTTCACGGCAGCCGTCGCCGCGCTCAGCCTGATCGCCCTTCCCGGCACCGCGACAGCGGCCCCGGGCGTCACCGACGGGTCGGTCGGCACCACCGGCGCGGCGGCCACCAAGCGCCTGGACATCACCATGCAGGCGCAGCAGAAGACCAACTGGTGCTGGGCGGCGGCCGGCAACACCATCGCCGCCTGGTACGGCCGCGGCTACTCGCAGAACCAGTTCTGCAACGCCGCCTTCGGGCGCGCCCAGGGCGGCGACTGCCCCAACTCGCAGGCCAACCTGGCCAACGTCCAGACGGGCCTGAACTGGGCGGGCGTCAACCCGGGTTCCTACGTCACCGGATGGCTGCGCTACCCGACCGTACAGAGCGAGATCAACGCGAACCGGCCGATCGAGACCCGGATCCAGTGGTCCAGCGGCGGCGGTCACATGCATGTGCTGTACGGCTACGACGACGCCGACAGCTGGGTCTACTGGGGCGATCCATGGCCTTCGAACACGCGTTACAACTGGGCCTCTCACGCGTGGTACGTCGACAACAACACCTTCAGCTGGACCCACTCGCTGTACAGGATCGGGGCGTGAGAACCGTGAGACGCATGATGCGACGTATTCCGCGAGCCCTGCTCGCCGGCACCGCGGCGACCCTGGTGCTGGGCCTCGCCGCCTCGCAGGCCACCGCCGACGGCGCCCCCTCGGACGCCTCCCGCGCCGCCGCCCACCGGGTGGCCACCCAGCCCGCGACGCTCGACACGCTGGCCCGCTTCTTCGCGCGCGACGGCGCCCTCACGCGCGCGGCGGCCAAGCCCCGTATCGAGGGCGAGGCCGTGCCCGTGTACCACCTGTCGGCGGACTTCGTCGCGGGCCGCGAGGACGCCCCCGTCGCCGACCTGGAGTTCCTGGCCAGCGAGGCCGTCGCGTCCGACGGGCGCAAGGCGTCCCTGTGGACCGCGCGGCTGGACGGCGCCTGGCGGATCGTGAACATCGCGTCCGGCGACGACGAGACCCGGTACGCCGCCCTCGGCGAGCGAAAGCTGCCCGGCGGAACCGTCTTCCAGGAACCGCAGATCGACGCCTGGTACGTCCAACGGAACGCGCGCGTGGTGCCGCTCGACGAGGACGCGCGCCGGGCGATCGGCGCGAAGGCCATCACGCTCGACGCGTACCGTGAGCGGGTCCACCGCGCCTACGGCGACAAGCTCGCCGGATCGGCGTACGCGAAGTCCGGCAAGGCGGGCGGCTACGGCGCGTCCCCGCAGCAGCCCGCGTCGGCGACCCCGGAACCCGGGGACACCATGGGCGGTCCCGTCACCGTGGCCTCGGCGCTGGCCGGGCTCGGCGCGCTGGCCGCCCTGGCGCTGATAGGGGGCGCGGCGCTGCGACGCCGCCGAGGCACCACGGGCAGGTGACGCACGGGGCGCCCCCAGACGTATCCGCCTCACCGGTCGGAGGCGCCCCGGCCCGTATCGCATCCCGCGCGAAGGCGCGCCCACCCGCGCCCGACGGACCCCCGGCGGCCATCCCTCCCCAGCCCGGCCGCCGGGTGATCGCGACCGTGCCCCCGGCGGCCCCGGAACCCCGGGCGGCACGGTCACGCGGCCCGTGTCCGACCGCCGTGCACCGGCCTGCCCGGACCTCGCTCTGTCGGTGCGCGCCAGTAGGGTGTGAGGCATGGCAGACCCCTCCAGCTACCGCCCCAAGCCGGGACAGATCCCCGACTCGCCGGGGGTCTACAAGTTCCGTGACGAGTACCGGCGCGTGATCTACGTCGGCAAGGCCAAGAGCCTGCGCCAGCGCCTCGCCAGCTACTTCCAGGACCTGGCGAATCTGCACCCGCGCACGCGCACCATGGTGACCACCGCGGCCTCCGTGGAGTGGACCGTGGTGTCCACGGAGGTCGAGGCCCTTCAGCTGGAGTACTCCTGGATCAAGGAGTACGACCCCCGGTTCAACGTCAAGTACCGCGATGACAAGAGCTATCCGTATCTCGCCGTGACGATGAACGAGGAGTTCCCGCGCGTACAGGTGATGCGTGGACACAAACGCAAAGGCGTGCGCTACTTCGGCCCGTACGGACACGCGTGGGCGATCCGCGACACCGTCGACCTGCTGCTGCGGGTCTTCCCCGTACGGACCTGCTCCGCCGGGGTGTTCAAGAACGCCGCCAGGACCGGCCGCCCCTGCCTCCTCGGCTACATCGGCAAGTGCTCGGCGCCCTGTGTCTCCCGTGTCTCGGCCGAGGAACACCGCGAACTGGCCGAGGAGTTCTGCGACTTCATGGCCGGCCGTACGGGCACCTACATCCGCCGACTCGAACAGGGGATGAGGGAAGCCGCCGAGGAGATGGAGTACGAGCGGGCGGCCCGTCTGCGCGACGACATCGAGGCGCTGCGCAAGGCGATGGAGAAGAACGCCGTCGTGCTCGCGGACGCCACCGACGCCGACCTCATCGCGGTCGCCGAGGACGAGCTGGAAGCGGCCGTCCAGATCTTCCACGTCCGGGGCGGACGCGTGCGCGGTCAGCGCGGCTGGGTCACCGACAAGGTCGAGGCCGTCACCACCGGTGACCTCGTGGAGCACGCGCTCCAGCAGCTCTACGGCGAGGAGAGCGGCGACTCGGTGCCCAAGGAGGTGCTCGTCCCGGCGCTGCCCGACCCGGCCGAACCGGTCCAGGAATGGCTGACCGGGCGCCGAGGGTCGCATGTGTCCCTGCGGATCCCGCAGCGCGGCGACAAAAAGGCCCTCATGGAGACCGTCGCGCGCAACGCCCAGCAGTCACTCGTCCTGCACAAGACCAGGCGGGCGTCCGACCTCACCACGCGCTCGCGCGCGCTGGAGGAGATCGCCGCCGCACTCGACCTGGACAGCGCACCGCTGCGGATCGAGTGCTACGACATCTCGCACCTCCAGGGCGACGACGTCGTCGCGTCGATGGTCGTCTTCGAGGACGGCCTCGCGCGCAAGAGCGAGTACCGCCGCTTCCAGATCAAGGGCTTCGAGGGCCAGGACGACGTCCGGTCCATGCACGAGGTGATCACGCGCCGCTTCAAGCGCTACCTCGCCGAGCAGGAGAAGACGGGGGAGTGGGCGGGCGACGACGGCGCCGGCGGCCTCACGGACGACGACGGAAAGCCCCGGCGCTTCGCCTATCCGCCGCAGCTCGTCGTGGTCGACGGCGGGCAGCCGCAGGTCGCCGCCGCCCACCGGGCCCTGGACGAGCTGGGCATCGACGACATCGCCGTCTGCGGCCTCGCCAAGCGCCTCGAAGAGGTGTGGGTGCCGGACGAGGACGACCCGGTGGTCCTGCCGCGCTCCAGCGAGGGCCTGTATCTCCTCCAGCGCGTACGTGACGAGGCGCACCGCTTCGCCATCACCTACCAGCGCAGCAAGCGGGCCAAGCGCTTCCGGGCAGGGCCGCTCGATGACGTGCCCGGTCTGGGAGAGACCCGTAAACAGGCGCTGATCAAGCATTTCGGCTCGGTGAAGAAGCTGCGGTCCGCCACAATCGACGAGATCTGCGAGGTCCCCGGGATAGGTCGCAAAACGGCCGAGACGATCGCTGCGGCCTTCGCGCGGGCGGCGCCCGCCGCACCCGCCGTGAACACGGCGACCGGAGAGATCATTGAAGACGAGGAACCCGTGTCCGCGGGCGCCTCGGACCAGCGACGGGGGCAGGAGCCATGAACGAGCACGACGCGCACACCGCGCATGACGAACACACCGCGCATGACGAACACGAAGACCGCGACGCCCGCGCGGAGGGCGACACGGCGGCGGAGCCGGACGAGGGCGGAGCACAGGTGAGTACGGGCGCGACCGTCGAGGCCGCGGGGGTCCCCGAGGCGGCGATCCCCGAACTGGTGATCATCTCGGGCATGTCGGGCGCCGGACGGTCCACGGCCGCCAAGTGTCTGGAGGACCTCGGCTGGTTCGTCGTGGACAACCTGCCGCCCGCGCTGATCCCCACCATGGTGGAGCTGGGCGCCCGCTCGCAGGGCAATGTCGCCCGGATCGCGGTCGTCGTGGACGTCCGGGGCCGCCGCTTCTTCGACAACCTGCGCGAATCCCTCGCCGACCTGGAGACCAAGGGCGTCACCCGGCGCATCGTCTTCCTGGAGTCCTCCGACGAGGCGCTCGTACGCCGTTTCGAGTCGGTCCGCCGCCCGCACCCCCTCCAGGGCGACGGCCGTATCGTCGACGGCATCGCGGCCGAGCGGGAACTCCTGCGCGAACTGCGCGGCGACGCCGACCTGGTGATCGACACCTCCAGCCTCAACGTCCACGAGCTGCGCGCCAAGATGGACGCCCAGTTCGCCGGCGAGGAGGAGCCCGAGCTGCGGGCCACGGTGATGTCCTTCGGCTTCAAGTACGGCCTGCCCGTCGACGCCGACCTCGTGGTGGACATGCGCTTCCTGCCGAACCCGCACTGGGTGCCCGAACTGCGCCCGTTCACCGGTCTCAACGAGGAGGTGGCCGGCTATGTCTTCAACCAGCCGGGCGCCAAGGAGTTCCTCGACCGGTACGCGGAGCTGCTCCAGCTCATCGCCGCCGGGTACCGCCGCGAGGGCAAGCGCTATGTGACCATCGCCGTCGGCTGCACCGGCGGCAAGCACCGCTCCGTCGCCATGTCGGAGAAGCTCGCCGCGCGCCTCGCGGCGGAAGGCGTCGAGACCGTCGTCGTCCACCGGGACATGGGCCGCGAATGACCGCTCGCACGCTCCGGTTGAGCCGACTGGGCCGACTGCGCGGGACCACTACCGGCCATCCGGGTGAAAAGCCCGAGCGGGTCCGCCGCCGCGGCACCCAGCCGAAGGTCGTCGCGCTCGGCGGCGGCATGGGCCTGTCCGCGTCCCTCGCCGCGCTCCGCCGGATCACCGGAGACCTCACCGCCGTCGTCACGGTCGCCGACGACGGCGGCTCCAGCGGACGACTCCGCGACGAGCTGGGCGTACTGCCGCCCGGCGATCTCCGCAAGGCGCTGGCCGCGCTCTGCGGGGACGACGACTGGGGCCAGACCTGGGCCCGCGTCATCCAGCACCGCTTCCAGTCCCAGGGCGAGATGCACGGCCACGCCGTCGGCAACCTTTTGATCGTCGCCCTGTGGGAACAGCTCGGCGACCATGTACAGGCCCTTGACCTGGTCGGGAAGCTCCTCGGCGCGCACGGCAGGGTCCTGCCGATGTCCGCCGTACCGCTGGAGCTGGAGGCGCTCGTACGGGGTCATGACCTGGCCCGTCCGGACGACATCGACACGGTCCGCGGACAGGCCACCGTCGCGCTCACACCCGGCGAGGTGCAGTCCGTGCACCTGGTGCCGAACGACCCGCCGGCGGTCCCCGAGGCCGTCGCCGCGGTGCTCGACGCGGACTGGGTGGTGCTCGGACCGGGCTCCTGGTTCTCCTCGGTGATCCCGCATCTGCTGGTGCCGGAGCTGCGGGACGCGCTGGCCGGGACAAAGGCGCGCCGTGTCCTGTCACTGAACCTCGCCCCTCAACCGGGAGAAACCGAGGGGTTCTCCCCGCAGCGTCATTTGGAGGTTTTGGGACGACACGCCCCTAAACTCGCCCTGGACGTGGTGCTGGCCGACGAGGCAGCCGTGCCCGACCGGGAGTCGCTGACCGAGGCAGCCGAGCGGTTCGGTGCCGCGGTCGAGCTGGCCCCGGTGGCCCGGCCCGACGGCAGCCCGAGGCATGACCCGGAGCTGTTGGCCGCCGCGTACGACCGTATTTTTCGGATGCATGGAAGGATCGGCCCATGGCGATGACGGCAGCGGTGAAGGACGAGATCTCCCGGCTTCCCGTCACCCGGACCTGCTGCAGAAAGGCGGAGGTCTCGTCGATCCTGCGGTTCGCGGGCGGGCTGCATTTGGTGAGCGGACGCATCGTGATCGAGGCGGAGCTGGACACCGCGATGGCGGCGCGCCGGCTCAAGCGGGACATCCTGGAGATCTTCGGGCACAGCTCCGAGCTGATCGTGATGGCCCCGGGCGGACTGCGCCGGGGTTCCCGCTTCGTGGTCCGGGTCGTCGCGGGCGGCGACCAGCTGGCCCGCCAGACGGGCCTCGTGGACGGCCGTGGGCGCCCCATCAGGGGTCTGCCGCCGCAGGTGGTCTCGGGGGCCACCTGCGACGCCGAGGCGGCCTGGCGCGGGGCCTTCCTGGCGCACGGCTCGCTCACCGAGCCGGGCCGCTCGTCCTCGCTCGAAGTGACCTGCCCCGGACCGGAGGCGGCGCTCGCCCTGGTCGGCGCCGCTCGTCGGCTCTCGATCGCCGCGAAGGCCCGTGAGGTACGGGGCGTGGACCGGGTCGTCGTCCGCGACGGCGACGCGATCGGCGCGCTGCTGACCCGGCTCGGCGCGCACGAGTCGGTGCTGGCGTGGGAGGAGCGGCGGATGCGGCGCGAGGTGCGCGCCACCGCCAACCGGCTCGCCAACTTCGACGACGCCAATCTGCGCCGCTCGGCGCGCGCCGCCGTCGCCGCCGGCGCGCGCGTGCAGCGCGCCCTGGAGATCCTCGGCGAGGAGGTGCCGGAGCATCTCGCGGCGGCCGGACGGCTGCGTATGGAGCACAAGCAGGCATCCCTGGAGGAACTGGGCGCGCTCGCCGATCCGCCGCTGACCAAGGACGCGGTCGCCGGACGGATCCGCCGGCTGCTCGCGATGGCCGACAAGCGCGCGTCCGACCTGGGAATTCCGGGGACGGAGTCGAACCTGACCGAGGAGATGGCCGACAACCTGGTCGGCTGACCCTCTGCGGCCCCCCGTACCGGCCCCTCGTACACACCCGCAAAGGCAACCCCCCGCACCGGCACTTTCGCCCGGTGCGGGGGTGGTACGCCATATTGACATGATCATGAAGCGTCATGAGCCTGGCGTCTGCGCACACATGTGCCGGACAACAGCAAGGGGGGCTCATGAGACGAAGAGCGAGATCGATCCTCGCCGCGGGCGCGCTTCTCCTCGGCGGCATCGCCGCCGCACCACTGGCCCAGGCCACGACCCAGAAGGCGGCCGAGGATCCGGCCGCCGTCAAGGTCTTCGAGGCCGATGTCACCCGGGAGCAGATCCCGCTGCTCCTGAGGGCCGGGCAGGACGCCCACGAACTCAGCGCGCAGGCACCCGCCAAGGGCACCGCCCGCGTCGAGCTGTACCTCACCGACACCCAGGCCGCGAAACTGGAGCGGCAGGGCGTCGAGGTCACCGAACACACCGTCTCCGCGAAGACCGAGAAGAGGCTGAGCGCCGCCGGCGACGGCGTCTTCCGGCCGTACAGCGGCAAGGGCGGCCTCCAGGAGGAGATCGTCAAGACGGGACAGGCCCATCCCGACCTCACCAAGGTCGTCTCCATCGGCAAGACCGTGGGCGGTCAGGACATCCTCGCCCTCAAGCTGAGCAAGGGCGCCCGTACGTCCAAGGACGGCGCCAAGCCCTCCGTGCTCTACATGTCCAACCAGCACGCGCGCGAGTGGATCACCCCGGAGATGACCCGGCGGCTGATGCACTACTACCTCGACAACTACCGCAAGGACAGCCGGGTCAAGAAGCTCGTCGACTCCACCGAACTGTGGTTCGTGCTGTCCGCCAACCCCGACGGCTACGACTTCACGCACGCCTCCGACGCCAACCGCCAGTGGCGCAAGAACCTGCGGGACGTCGACGGCGACGGGCAGATCACCAGCGGCGACGGCGTCGACCTGAACCGCAACTTCGCCTACAAGTGGGGCTACGACAACGAGGGTTCGTCCCCCGAACCCGCGTCGGAGACCTACCGCGGCGCCTCACCCATGTCCGAGCCCGAGACCACGGCACTCGACCGGTTCCAGAAGCGCATCGGCTTCACCTACGGCATCAACTACCACTCCGCCGCCCAACTCCTGCTCTACGGCGTCGGGTGGCAGGTCGCGACCCCCACCCCCGACGACGTGCTCTACAAGGCACTCGCCGGCACCCCCGAGAAGCCCGCGATCCCCGGCTACCGCCCCCAGGTCTCGTCGGAGCTGTACACCACCAACGGCGAGGCCGACGGACAGGCGGGCAACGTCAACGGCATGGCGATGTTCACGCCCGAGATGTCGACGTGCCAGACCGTGTCCGCGCTCGACCCGAACGACGCCTGGGAGGCCCGCGACTGCGCCTCCGTCTTCACCTTCCCCGACGACGAGAAGCTGATCCAGGAGGAGTTCGAGAAGAACGTCCCCTTCGCGCTCGCCGTCGCCGAGACCGCGTCCCACCCGGACCAGCCCGTCTCGGTCCCCGGGATCGACGCCCCCGACTTCACGCCCGACACCTTTTCCACCTCCTACGCGCGCGAGGACGACCAGGAAGTCGCCGTGACGGCACGCAGGTCCGTACGCGACAAGGAGGTCGCCTACCGCGTCAACGGCGGCCGGGTCCAGCACGAGCGCCTCAAGGCGTGGAAGGGCGGCGAGACCTACGGAGGCGAGGACAACCTCTACTTCGACGAGTACCGCGCCGAGATTGAGCACGCGCGCGTGGGCGACAAGGTCGAGGTGTGGTTCATCGGCAGCGCCACGCGCGGGAAGACCGTCTCCAGTGAGCACTTCACCTACACGGTCGCCGCACGCCCCAAGGCGTCCGTCCTCGTCGTCGCCGAGGAGGGCGCGGCGGCCCAGCACGCCCAGGAGTACGTCGACGCCCTCAAGGACAACGGCCGCACCGCGGTCGTCTGGGACGTCGCCACGCAGGGCGTACCGCACCCCGGTGCCGTCCTGGCGCACTTCGGAGCCGTCGTCCACTACACGGGCGCCGGCGTCCCGGGAGCGGCCACCCAGCTCGCCCTGCGGGACTACCTCAACGAGGGCGGCAAGCTGATCGAGGCCGGCGAGCGGGCGGGCGGCAACGTCAACCTGGGCCGCGCCCTGTCGGACGATTTCGCGCAGTACTTCCTGGGCGCCTACGAACGCCTCTCCGCACCCGGTGCGGACGGCTTCGCGGGCGCGGGCGCGCTCGGCGGCGTCACCACCCCGCTGGCCGGTGCGACCGGCAACCCGCTCGACGCGGCGGGCCGCTACTCCGTCACCTCCGAGAGCCTGCCCGCGAAGGAGTTCCCGCAGTTCAGGAGCGCCGCCGGGGGCGGCTACCCGGCGCTCACCAACCCGTACGCGCCGTACGCGGGCCATGGCATGGCGTCCGCCGTCCACACCGACCAGGACTGGAAGCGGCTGACCCGGACCGTGGACCTCACCGGGGTCTCGGCGGCCGACGCGCCCCAGCTGCGGGCCGCCCTGAACTGGAACGTCGAGCCGGGCTACGACCACGGCCTCCTGGAGGCCCGTACCGCGGGCGCCGAGGACTGGACGACGCTCCCCGACCGGAACGGCGGCACCTCGACCACCGTCCCCGAGGAGTGCGGCGCCGGGTTCTTCATCAACGGCCACCCGTTCCTGCGCCACTATCTGACGCAGACCACGGACGGCTGCACCGCCACCGGTACCAGCGGCGCCTGGAACAGCTTCACGGGCTCCTCCGGCGGCTGGAAGCAGGTCTCCTTCGACCTGAGCGCCTACGCGGGCAAGAAGGTCGAACTGTCCCTGAGCTATGTCACCGACCCGTCCAGCGGAGGCCGCGGCCTCTTCGCCGACGAGGTACAGCTGGTCGTCGGCGGCGCGGTCAAGGACACCGAGGGCTTCGAGGCGTCGCTCGGCGCCTGGACCGCCACCCCGCCACCGGCCGGCAGCCCCCGCGCGAGCGGCGCCTGGGCGCGCACCGGCGAGCTGTACCGGACCTACGCGGCGGTCACCACGCGTGACACCGTCCTGCTCGGCTTCGGGTTCGAGCACGTGCCCGGCGCCAAGGAGCGGGCGAAGCTCATGGGCAAGGCACTGGCGTCCCTGAAGCGCTGATCCGCACGTACGCGCGCGTGGGGGCACGCATGAGCACACGTGCCCCCACGCGTGAGGACCCCAGGTCCCCGGGCCCGTACCGCTACTCAGCGGTACGGGCCCGCGTGCCGCTCCCGCGCCGGTGCTTCGGCGCGGAAGGGCACGCTGGATGTCACCGCGGGCGCCCCGGGGAGGTAGGGTCGGAGGCGGTCGGGGACATCCCATACAACTCGCCGGCGTCGAAAGCCGGCGTACCTAACGAGGAGATCGGTTCGTGACGATCCGCGTAGGCATCAACGGCTTTGGCCGCATCGGTCGTAACTACTTCCGCGCGCTGCTGGAGCAGGGTGCAGACATCGAGATCGTGGCTGTCAACGACCTGGGTGACACTGCGACCACGGCCCACTTGCTGAAGTACGACACCATCCTGGGCCGCCTCAAGGCCGAGGTGACCCACACCGCCGACACCATCACCGTCGACGGCCACACCATCAAGGTGCTCTCCGAGCGCAACCCCGCCGACATCCCGTGGGGCGAGCTGGGGGTCGACGTCGTCATCGAGTCGACCGGCATCTTCACCAAGAAGTCCGACGCCGAGAAGCACATCGCCGGCGGCGCCAAGAAGGTCCTCATCTCGGCTCCGGCCAAGGACGAGGACATCACCATCGTGATGGGCGTCAACCAGGACAAGTACGACCCGGCGAACCACCACGTCATCTCGAACGCGTCCTGCACCACCAACTGTGTGGCGCCGATGGCCAAGGTTCTCGACGAGAACTTCGGCATCGTCAAGGGCCTGATGACGACGGTCCACGCCTACACCAACGACCAGCGCATCCTGGACTTCCCGCACAAGGACCTGCGCCGCGCCCGCGCCGCCGCGGAGAACATCATCCCGACCACCACGGGTGCCGCCAAGGCCACCGCGCTGGTCCTCCCGCAGCTCAAGGGCAAGCTGGACGGCATCGCCATGCGCGTGCCGGTCCCGACCGGTTCGGCCACCGACCTGGTCGTGACGCTCCAGCGCGAGGTCACCAAGGACGAGGTCAACGCCGCGTTCAAGAAGGCGGCCGACGACGGCGACCTCAAGGGCTACCTGGTCTACACCGAGGACGAGATCGTGTCGTCGGACATCGTCAGCGACCCGGCCTCCTGCACCTTCGACGCCTCCCTGACCATGGTTCAGGACGGCAACACGGTGAAGATCCTCGGCTGGTACGACAACGAGTGGGGCTACTCCAACCGCCTCGTCGACCTCACCGTCTTCGTCGGCGAGCAGCTCTGAATCCGTAGAGCCGATACGGCAGGCAACTCCATGTGGGTCACAGGGCTCGGGCTGGCGCGACGCGGCGCCGCCCGAGCCCTGTGACGCGTGCACGGCCGATCTGCGCAGCCGGTAAGCGCGGTCGGCGTGCACAGCCCTGATCAGAGCCCTCCCAAGGAGCCACTCTTGAAGACCATCGAGGAACTTCTCGCCGAAGGCGTCGACGGCAAGCGGGTCTTCGTCCGCGCCGACCTCAACGTGCCGCTCGCCGACGGCATCATCACCGACGACGGCCGCATCCGCGCCGTCCTGCCGACCGTCAAGGCACTCGTCGCGGCGGGCGCCAAGGTCGTCGTCGCCTCTCACCTGGGCCGCCCCAAAGGCGCCCCCGATCCGGCGTTCTCGCTGCTGCCCGCCGCCGAGCGGCTCGGTGAACTCCTCGGCGGGCCCGTCGCGTTCGCCCAGGACACCGTCGGCCCCGCCGCGCACGAGGCCGTCGACGGGCTTCAGCCCGGCCAGGTCGCCGTGATCGAGAACCTGCGCTTCAACCCGGGCGAGACCTCCAAGGACGACACCGAGCGCGGCGAGTTCGCCGACCGGCTCGCCGCCCTCGCCGACATCTACGTCGGCGACGGCTTCGGCGCGGTCCACCGCAAGCACGCGTCGGTGTACGACCTCCCCGCCCGGCTGCCGCACTACGCGGGCTACCTCATCGCCACCGAGGTCGGCGTCCTCAAGAAGCTCACCGAGGACGTCCAGCGGCCCTACGTCGTCGTCCTCGGCGGCGCCAAGGTCTCCGACAAGCTCGGCGTGATCGACCACCTCCTGGAGAAGGCCGACCGCATCCTCATCGGCGGCGGCATGGTCTTCACCTTCCTCAAGGCCCAGGGCCACGAGATCGGCACGTCCCTCGTCCAGGAGGACCAGATCTCGGCGGTACGGGAGTACCTCACGCGCGCGAAGGAGCGCGGCGTGGAGTTCGTGCTCCCCGTCGACGTCCTGACCGCGCCGGAGTTCCCCGACCTCAAGAGCAAGGCCCCGGCGCACCCGAACACGGTCGCCGCGGACGCCATGCCCGACGACCAGATGGGCCTCGACATCGGCCCGGAGTCCCGCAAGCTGTATGCGTCGAAGCTCGCCGACGCCGCCACCGTCTTCTGGAACGGACCCATGGGCGTCTTCGAGCACCCCGACTACGCCGAGGGCACCAAGGCGGTCGCCCAGGCACTCCTCGACTCCCGGGCCTTCACGGTCGTCGGCGGCGGCGACTCCGCCGCGGCCGTGCGGATCCTGGGCTTCGACGAGCAGGCATTCGGCCATATCTCGACCGGTGGCGGCGCCTCCCTCGAATACCTTGAGGGCAAGACGCTCCCCGGCCTCGCCGCACTGGAGAACTGACACCCGCCATGACGAATCAGACCACCCGCACGCCGCTGATGGCGGGCAACTGGAAGATGAACCTCAACCACCTTGAGGCCATCGCCCACGTCCAGAAGCTCGCCTTCGCGCTCTCCGACAAGGACTACGACGCCGTCGAGGTCTCCGTCCTGCCGCCCTTCACCGACCTGCGGTCCGTACAGACCCTCGTCGACGGCGACAAGCTGAAGATCAAGTACGGCGCCCAGGACATCTCGGCCCACGACTCCGGCGCCTACACCGGCGAGATCTCCGGATCCATGCTGGCCAAGCTGAAGTGCACCTATGTCGCCGTCGGCCACTCCGAGCGGCGCCAGTACCACGGCGAGACCGACGAGCTGTGCAACGCCAAGGTGAAGGCCGCCTACAAGCACGGCCTCACGCCGATCCTCTGCATCGGCGAGGGCCTGGACGTCCGCAAGGCGGGCGAGCAGGTCTCCTACACGCTGAACCAGCTCGACGGCGCCCTCAAGGACCTTCCCGCCGAGCAGGCCGAGTCGATCGTGATCGCCTACGAGCCGGTGTGGGCCATCGGCACCGGTGAGGTCGCGACCCCCGAGGACGCGCAGGAAGTCTGCGGCGCGATCCGCGGCCGGCTCGCCGAGCTGTACAGCCAGGAGCTGGCCGACCAGGTCCGTATCCAGTACGGCGGCTCCGTGAAGTCCGGCAACGTCGCCGCGATCATGGCGCAGCCCGATGTCGACGGTGCTCTCGTCGGCGGCGCGGCGCTCGACGCGGACGAGTTCGTCAAGATCGTGCGCTTCCGAGACCAGTGAGTATGCGCTAGCCGCGATCCGTCGTACTCTTGCGGGGGCCGACGCCCGGCCCACCGGGTAGGCTTCGGCCCCCGCGTCGTCCATCAAGATCCGAGGGAAGACCCCGGAAAGGGAGTTCAGCTGTGGTCATGGGGTTTTCGATCGCCCTGATCGTCTTCAGCCTGCTGCTGATGCTGCTGGTGCTGATGCACAAGGGCAAGGGCGGCGGTCTGTCCGACATGTTCGGTGGCGGTATGCAGTCGTCCGTCGGCGGCTCTTCGGTCGCCGAACGCAACCTGGACCGCATTACCGTCGTGGTCGGTTTGCTGTGGTTCGTGTGTGTTGTCACGCTCGGTGTGATGATGAAGGTCAACAACTGACGTTCATCGCCATCGCACACAGCACACCTGGGCCCCATGTCCGGTCCGCGCCCTCGGGCGCGGCCTATCATGGGGCTTGCGTCTAAGGGGTGGGGGTGTAACTCCAATCACTGGACGCGCGTTGGGCCTTACGTAGACTGAGGCGCCCGCAGCGAAGCGACTCGCCGACTCGTTTCGCGGCACCATCACGCAGGGAGTTACGACCGTGGCAAGTGGCAACGCGATCCGAGGAAGCCGGGTCGGGGCGGGGCCGATGGGCGAGGCCGAGCGTGGCGAGTCCGCGCCACGGCTGCGCATCTCCTTCTGGTGCTCGAACGAGCACGAGACGCAGCCGAGCTTCGCCAGCGACGCGCAGGTTCCCGAGACCTGGGACTGCCCGCGCTGCGGCTTTCCGGCCGGGCAGGACCGGGACAACCCCCCGGACCCGCCGCGGACCGAGCCCTACAAGACGCACCTCGCTTACGTCCGTGAGCGGCGCAGCGACGCGGACGGCGAGGCGATCCTCGCCGAAGCCCTCGCCAAACTGCGGGGCGAGATCTAGGCCCTGTCGTCAAACTGCCGTCTGCCGCGCTCCGGGCGAACGACGCCATTTTGACGACAGGACCTAGGAGTTGAGACCGGCCGGACACCACAAGGTGTCCGGCCGGACCTGTCTTCGCCGTCGCCGGACCTCTGCGCGGTCGATTGTCAGTGCTGCCCTCTACCTTTGCCGTCAAGGTGATCGGGAGGGGAACGAGTGACGACGACCGAAGCGGTGGCGGTCCGTGCGCCGGCCTGGCGCGGGGGATTCGGACGGCTGTGGACGGCCGCCGTGCTCTCCCGCTTCGGGGACGCGCTGCGCACCGCGGCGCTTCCCCTGCTGGCCGCCTCGCTCACCGATGAGCCGCTGCTCATCGCGACCGTGACGGCGTGCGGCTATCTGCCCTGGATCGTCTTCGGACTCCTCGGCGGAGCGGTCGCCGACCGGGTCGACCAGCGCCGCGCCATGTGGTCGGCGGATGTCGCGCGGGGCCTGCTCGTCGCCGCCTTCGCGGTGGCCGTGGCGCTCGACCACGCCACCATCGGGCTGCTCATCGCGCTCGCCTTCACCCTCACCACCCTCCAGACGCTCTTCGACAACGCCGCCACCGCCCTCCTGCCCACCCTCGTGGACCGCGAGGCACTGGCCGGGGCGAACGCCCGGCTCATGACCGGACAGCAGATCGCGGGCGGCCTCCTCGCCACCCCGCTGGTGCCGCTGATCCTCACCCTGGGCGCCGCGGCGCCCTTCGCGGCCGACGCGGTGACCTATCTGCTCGCCGC
Source organism: Streptomyces sp. NPDC058001 (assembly GCF_042886315.1). Classification (NCBI taxonomy): domain Bacteria; kingdom Bacillati; phylum Actinomycetota; class Actinomycetes; order Kitasatosporales; family Streptomycetaceae; genus Streptomyces; species Streptomyces sp. NPDC058001. The sequence goes on along the minus strand of NZ_JBHVQT010000009.1, from coordinate 169,383 downwards.
CGCCCTCCTCGCCACCCTGCGCGTCCCCACGCCCACACGCGACCCGCGCCCCTCCGGCAGCACCCTGCGCGGCGACATCTCCGAGGGGATACGCGCCCTGTGGCGGGACCGGGCCCTGCGCGCGCTGTGCACGGCCACGGCCCTGACCAATGTCGGCATGGGCGCCCTCATCGCCACACTGGTCCTGCTCGCCACCGGCTGGCTGGACGCGGGCACGGGAGGGTACGCGGCGGCGATGACGTCGTACGCGGTCGGCAGTCTGGTCGGCGGCTTCGTGGCGCGGCGCCTCGCCGACCGGACCGGGCGGATACGGGCGGTGCTGATCGCCGGGGGCGTCCAGACCGGCGCCCTGGTCGTGATGGGCACCGTGCGCAGCCTGATCGCGCTGACCGTGGCGCTCGCCGTGTTCGGACTGATGGGCATGGTCTGGAACGTCAACCAGGTGACCCTGATGCAGCAGCGCGCACCCGCGCCGATGCTCGGCCGGATCAGCTCGGCGTTCCGCACCCTCAGCATCGGCGCCGCGCCGATAGGCGCGATCCTGGGCGGCGCGGTGGCCACCGCCTGGGGGCTGAACACCCCGGCCCTGCTCGCCGCCGCCGTGTTCGCGCTCGCCGTCATGGTGCTGACCGTCCGCGTCACCGACACCTGACGGTCGACCGCGGGCGGCCCTGATCAATTAGGTTGGGAGGTGCAGCGGGGCAAGGTACGCACCGAGGTACGAGAAGAAGGACGAAGCCCGAGATGAACGCAGAAAGCCGTACCAGGCTCAATCAGACGCCCGAGTGGAGCGCGCTGGCGAAGCACCGGGAGGAGCAGGGCGAGGTACAGCTGCGCGAGCTGTTCGCGGCGGATCCGGACCGCGGCGGCACGTACACGCTCCAGGTCGGCGACCTGTACGTCGACTACTCCAAGCACCTGGTCACGGACGAGACATTGCGGCTGCTGCGGGAGCTGGCGGCGGCGGCCGACGTGTACGGACTGCGTGACGCGATGTTCCGCGGTGACAAGATCAACACCACTGAGGACCGCGCCGTCCTGCACACCGCGCTGCGCGCCCCCAGTGACGCGGTGATCGAGGTCGACGGGCGCAATGTCGTGCCCGAGGTGCACGCCGTACTCGACAAGATGAGCGCCTTCGCGGACAAGGTGCGCTCCGGCGAGTGGACCGGGCACACCGGCAAGCGGATCAGGAACGTCGTCAACATCGGTATCGGCGGCTCCGACCTCGGTCCGGCGATGGCGTACGAGGTGCTGCGGTCCTTCACCGACCGCGATCTGACGGTGCGTTTCGTGTCGAACGTGGACGGTGCCGATCTGCACGAGGCGGTCCGGGACCTGGACGCCGCCGAGACGCTGTTCATCATCGCGTCGAAGACGTTCACGACGATCGAGACCATCACCAACGCGACCTCCGCGCGCGGTTGGCTCCTCGGTGAGCTGGGGGCCGGTCAGGACGCCGTGGCCAAGCATTTCGTGGCGCTGTCGACCAACGCCGGCAAGGTCGCCGACTTCGGCATCGACACGGCGAACATGTTCGAGTTCTGGGACTGGGTCGGCGGGCGTTACTCGTACGACTCGGCGATCGGTCTGTCGCTGATGATCGCGATCGGTCCGGACCGGTTCCGCGAGATGCTCGACGGCTTCCACACCGTCGACCGCCACTTCCGTAACGCGCCGCCCGAGCAGAATGTGCCGCTGCTGCTCGGTCTGCTCGGCATCTGGTACGGCAACTTCCATGACGCGCAGTCGCACGCGGTGCTGCCGTACTCGCACTATCTGTCCAAGTTCACCGCGTATCTCCAGCAGTTGGACATGGAGTCCAACGGTAAGTCCGTCGGGCGGGACGGGGTGCCCGTCGAGTGGCAGACCGGGCCGGTGGTGTGGGGCACGCCCGGGACCAACGGGCAGCACGCGTACTACCAGTTGATCCATCAGGGCACCAAGCTGATTCCCGCAGACTTCATCGGGTTCGCCGAGCCGGTCGCCGATCTTCAGCCGGGACTCGTCGCCCAACACGATCTGCTGATGGCCAACTTCTTCGCGCAGACGCAGGCGTTGGCCTTCGGCAAGACGCCGGACGAGGTGCGGGCGGAGGGGGTGCCGGAGGAGTTGGTGCCGCACAAGACGTTCCGGGGGAATCACCCGACGACGACGATCTTGGCGAAGTCGTTGACGCCTTCCGTGTTGGGGCAGTTGATCGCCCTCTATGAGCACAAGGTGTTTGTGCAAGGGGCTGTGTGGAACATCGACTCGTTCGACCAGTGGGGGGTCGAGTTGGGGAAGGTGCTGGCCAAGCGGATTGAGCCCGCTCTTTCGGAGGGGGCTTCGGTGCCGGGGTTGGATGCCTCGACCACTGTGCTTGTTCGTAAGTACCGGGAGTTGCGGGGGCGTTGAACCGGCTGTGCCGGGCGCCCCTGTTCTTCGGGGAGCCCGGCACTTGGGTCGTGCCCACAACAGGACCGGTTACGGTGACGCCGGAGGGTACAAGGCTCTCGGTAGTTGGGAAGCTGCTGCTGCGTCCAGGAGCCAGAGGGTTCTTGCTCGGCCCCTCGCTCCCGCTGCCGGGGCCTGGATCTCGCCCGCTCCTGACAGGGCCATCGCCGCTGCCCCGGCCTTGTCCTCGCCCGCCGCCAGGAGCCAGACCTCGCGGGCCGCGCGGATCGCCGGCAGCGTGAGGGAGATCCGGGTCGGCGGGGGCTTGGGCGCGCCGTGGACGCCGACCACCGTACGGTCCTTCTCGCGGACCGCCGGTAGCTCAGGGAACAGCGAGGCGACATGCGTGTCGGGGCCGACGCCGAGCATCAGGACGTCGAAGGACGGTACGGGACCGTGGTCCTCGGGCCCCGCCGCCGCGGCGAGTTCGGCCGCGTAGGCCGCGGCGGCGGTGTCCGCGCCGTCCGTGCCGTCGCCGTCCCCGCCGTACGGACCGTCCGACGCGGGCATGGCGTGCACCCGCTTCGGATCCAGCGGCACCGAGTCGAGCAGCGCCGCGCGGGCCTGGGTGACATTGCGCTCCGGGTCACCCTCGGGCAGGAAGCGCTCGTCGCCCCACCACAGGTCGAGCCGGCCCCAGTCGATGGCGTCCCGGGCGGGCGCGGCGGCGAGCGCGGCCAGCAGGCCGTTGCCGTTGCGCCCGCCCGTGAGGACGATGGACGCGGAGCCGCGGGCGGCCTGGGCGTCCACGATCTTCGTGATCAGCCGGGCCGCCGCGGCCTGCGCCATCAGCTCCTTGTCGCGGTGGACGACCAGCTGGGGCGTACTCACTTCCCCGTCGACTTCCTGGCGGGAGCCTTGGCCGCCGACTTGGCCGTCGACTTGGACGGCGCGGGCTTCTCGGGAGCCGGCTTGGCGGGAGCCGACTTCGCCGCCGCGGTCTTGGAGGCCGCCGGCTTCGAGGCCGCCGTCTCCGCCGGAGCGGGCTTCGCGGCCGAAGACTTCGCCGTCGCCGACTTCGAGGCCGCCGACTTGGTGGCCGCCGCCCCGCCGAGCGGCTGCGACGCCCACGACTCGTCGTCCGCCAGCCGTTCCACGCCGAACTTCAGCGCCGACTCGTAGGTGTCGTCGGGGTCCAGCCTGCGCAGCTCCTCGGCGATCAGCTCCGCCGTCTCGCGCCGCTTGAGCGCGACCGCGCGGTCCGGCTGCCCGTCGATGGAGAGCGTCGCCAGGGACCCGTCAGGACGGTCCAGGCCGATCGGACCGCAGTCCGTCTCCAGCCGCACCCCGGTGAGCCCGGGACCGCTGGACGCGGAACGCTTCACCGGCGCCTTCAGCCGGTCGGCGAGCCACATGGCGAGCAGTTCGACGCTCGGGTTGAACTCCTCGCCCTGCACCTCCGCCGCCGTGACCTTGCAGACCACCTGGTCCAGGGCGGCGGCCAGCATCGACCGCCAGGGGGTGATCCGGGTCCAGGACAGATCCGTGTCACCCGGGGAGTAGGTCTCGGCGCGGGCCGACAGCTCCTCGACCGGGTTCTCGGCCGAGAAGGTGTCGGTGATACGGCGCTGGGCCAGATTGCCGAGCGGGTCGTTGGCCGGGTCGACGGGCGCGTTGATCGGCCACCAGGCGACGACCGGCGCGTCCGGCAGCAGCAGCGGCAGGACCACCGACTGCGCGTGGCCCACCACCTCGCCGTACAGCCGCAGCACCACCGTCTCGCCGGTGGCCGCCTCCGTACCGACCCGGACCTCGGCGTCCAGGCGTGAGGTCGTCCGGTCACGCGGCGAACGCGAGACCCGCCGGATGACCACCAGGGTGCGCGAGGGGTGCTCGCGGGACGCCTCCGAGGCCGCCCGCATCGCGTCGTAGGCGTTCTCCTCGTCGGTGATGATGACCAGGGTGAGCACCATGCCGACGGCCGGGGAGCCGATCGCCCGGCGGCCCTCGATCAGCGCCTTGTTGATCTGGCTGGCCGTGGTGTCCGTGAGGTCGATGTTCATGGCCGACGCCAGCTCCGTCCGTCTCGTGCGAGCATTTCGTCCGCCTCGACCGGGCCCCAGGTCCCGGACGCGTACTGCGCGGGCTTGCCGTGCTTGTCCCAGTACGCCTCGATCGGGTCGAGGATCGTCCAGGACAGCTCGACCTCCTCGACGCGCGGGAAGAGGTTCGAGTCGCCGAGGAGCACATCGAGGATGAGCCGCTCGTACGCCTCGGGGCTGGACTCCGTGAAGGACTCGCCGTACGCGAAGTCCATCGACACGTCCCGGACCTCCATCGAGGTGCCGGGAACCTTGGAGCCGAAGCGCATGGTCACGCCCTCGTCCGGCTGGACGCGGATGACGAGCGCGTTCTGCCCCAGCTCCTCCGTCGCCGTGTGGTCGAAGGGGGAGTGCGGGGCGCGCTGGAAGACCACCGCGATCTCGGTGACCCGGCGGCCCAGACGCTTGCCGGTGCGCAGATAGAACGGCACACCCGCCCAGCGGCGGTTGTCGACCTCCAGCTTCACGGCCGCGTAGGTGTCGGTCTTCGACCTGGCGTCGATGCCGTCTTCCTGGAGATAGCCGATGACCTTCTCGCCGCCCTGCCAGCCCGCCGCGTACTGCGCGCGGACCGTGTCCTTGCCCAGCTCCCTGGGGAGCCTCACGGCGCCGAGGACCTTGGTCTTCTCGGCGACGAGCGCGTCCGCGTCGAAGGAGGCGGGCTCCTCCATCGCGGTCAGCGCGAGCAGCTGGAGCAGATGGTTCTGGATGACGTCACGGGCGGCGCCGATACCGTCGTAGTACCCGGCCCGGCCGCCGATGCCGATGTCCTCGGCCATCGTGATCTGTACATGGTCGACATACGACCGGTTCCAGATCGGCTCGAACAGGGTGTTGGCGAAGCGGAGCGCCAGAATGTTCTGGACGGTCTCCTTGCCGAGGTAGTGGTCGATACGGAAGACCTGGTCCGGCGCGAACACCTCATGGACGATCGCGTTCAGCTCCTTGGCCGACGCCAGATCGTGCCCGAAGGGCTTCTCGATGACCGCACGGCGCCAGGAGCCGTTCTGCTGGTCGGCCAGACCGTGCTTCTTCAGCTGCTGGACGACCTTCGGGAAGAACTTCGGCGGCACCGACAGATAGAACGCGAAGTTGCCGCCCGTGCCCTGTGCCTTGTCCAGCTCGTCGATCGTTGCCTTCAGGTTCTCGAACGCGTCGTCGTCGTCGAAGTCGCCCTGGACGAAGCGCATCCCCTGGATGAGCTGCTGCCAGACCTCCTCGCGGAACGGCGTGCGCGCGTGTTCCTTGACGGCGTCGTGGACCTCCTGGGCGAAGTCCTCGTTCTGCCACTCGCGGCGGGCGAACCCGACGAGCGAGAAGCCCGGGGGAAGGAGACCCCGGTTCGCGAGGTCGTAGACGGCGGGCATCAGCTTTTTACGGGACAAATCGCCCGTGACGCCAAAGATCACCAGGCCCGACGGCCCCGCGATACGCGGGAGCCGTCGGTCCGCGGCGTCACGAAGCGGATTGGCTCCGTGTGCGCGATTCAAGGTCTCAGCCCTCCGATGGGGCGAGGCGCTGAAGCTCCGCCTCGGTCGACTTGAGGAGGTCGTTCCAGGCCGCCTCGAATTTCTCGACGCCCTCGTCCTCCAGGAGCTGCACCACGTCGTCGTACGAGATCCCGAGCTTCTCGACGGCGTCGATCTCCGCACGCGCCTGCGCGTACGTCCCGGCGATGGTGTTGCCGGTGATCTGTCCGTGGTCGGCGGTGGCCTCCAGCGTGGCCTCCGGCATGGTGTTCACCGTGCCCGGGGCGACCAGGTCGTCGACGTACAGGGTGTCCTTGTACGCCGGGTCCTTCACGCCGGTCGAGGCCCACAGCGGACGCTGCTTGTTCGCGCCCGCCTTGTCGAGGGCGGCCCATCGGTCGGAGCCGAAGACCTCCTCGTACGCCTGGTAGGCCAGGCGCGCGTTCGCGACGCCCGCCTTGCCGCGGGACGCCTTGGCCTCGGGGGTGCCGAGGGCGTCCAGACGCTTGTCGATCTCGGTGTCCACGCGGGACACGAAGAAGGACGCCACGGAACGGATCTTGGAGAGGTCCAGGCCCGCGGCCTTCGCCTTCTCCAGGCCCGCCAGATAGGCGTCCATGACCTCGCGGTACCGGTCGAGGGAGAAGATCAGCGTGACGTTGACGCTGATGCCCAGACCGATGACCTCGGTGATCGCGGGCAGGCCCGCGCGGGTCGCCGGGATCTTGATGAGGGTGTTGGGCCGGTCGACCAGCCAGGCGAGCTGCTTGGCCTCGGCGATGGTCGCCGCCGTGTTGTGGGCCAGGCGCGGGTCGACCTCGATCGACACCCGGCCGTCCTGGCCGCCGGTCGCGTCGAACACCGGGCGCAGCACGTCCGCCGCGTCCCGTACGTCCGCCGTGGTGATCATGCGCAGGGCTTCCTCGACGGTCACCTTGCGCGTGGCGAGATCGGTGACCTGCTGCTGGTAGCCGTCGCCGCCCCCGGAGATCGCCTTCTGGAAGATCGACGGGTTGGTGGTGACGCCCACGACGTGCTGCTGGTCGATCAGTTCGGCGAGGTTGCCGGACGTGATCCGCTGGCGCGACAGGTCGTCCAGCCAGATCGCGACGCCTTCCTCGGAGAGGCGCTTGAGTGCGTCTGTCATGGAAATTGCATCTCCTACTGAGTCGTGTGTACGCGTCAGCGCTGGACGGTCGCGAGTGATTCCCGGGCGGCGCCGGTCACCGCTTCGGCAGTGAACCCGAACTCCCGGAAGAGGACCTTGCCGTCCGCCGAAGCGCCGAAGTGCTCCAGCGAAACGATGCGTCCGGCGTCCCCGACGAACCGGTGCCAGGTCAGACCGATCCCGGCCTCGACCGCCACACGGGCCTTCACGGACGGCGGCAGGACGGAGTCGCGGTACGCCTGGTCCTGCTCGTCGAACCACTCCACGCAGGGCATCGAGACGACCCGGGTCGGCACACCGGCCGCCTGCAACTGCTCGCGCGCCTCGACGGCGAGCTGCACCTCGGAACCCGTACCGATCAGCACGACCTCCGGGCTGCCGCCCTCGGCCTCGGCCAGGACGTAACCACCCCTGACCGTGCCCTCGTTGGGCTCGTACGTCGGCACGCCCTGGCGGGTCAGCGCCAGGCCGTGCGGGGCGCCCTTGCCGAACTCCTTCGTCCAGCGGCGCTGGATCTCACGCCAGGCGATCGCCGTCTCGTTGGCGTCGGCCGGGCGCACCACGTTCAGCCCCGGGATCGCGCGCAGCGAGGCCAGGTGCTCGACCGGCTGGTGCGTCGGGCCGTCCTCGCCGAGACCGATGGAGTCGTGCGTCCACACATACGTCACCGGGAGGTGCATCACCGCGGAGAGCCGGACCGCGTTACGCATGTAGTCCGAGAACACCAGGAACGTACCGCCGTAGACACGGGTGTTGCCGTGCAGCGTGATGCCGTTCATCTCGGCGGCCATCGAGTGCTCACGGATACCGAAGTGCAGCGTGCGGCCGTACGGGTCGGCCTCCGGCAGCGGGTTGCCCGCCGGGAGGAACGACGAGTGCTTGTCGATCGTGGTGTTGTTCGAGCCGGCCAGGTCGGCGGAGCCGCCCCACAGCTCGGGGAGCACCGTGGCGAGCCCCTGGAGGACCTTGCCGGACGCGGCGCGCGTGGCGACGGCCTTGCCCGCCTCGAAGACCGGGACCGTGTTCTCCCAGCCGGCCGGCAGCTTGCCCGCGGCGATCCGGTCGAACTCGGCGGCCCGCGCCGGCTTGGCCGTACGCCAGGCCGCGAAGCCCTTCTCCCACTCGGCCTTCGCCTCACGGCCCCGGTCGAGCGCCTCACGGGTGTGCGCGAGGACCTCGTCGGCGACGTAGAACGACTTCTCCGGGTTGAAACCGAGGACCCGCTTGGTGGCCGCGACCTCTTCGTCGCCGAGGGCCGAGCCGTGCGCGGCCTCGGTGTTCTGCGCGGACGGCGCGGGCCAGGCGATGATCGAGCGCATCGCGATGAACGACGGACGCTCGGTCTCCGCCTTGGCCGCCTGGAGCGCCGCGTACAGCGCCGCCGGGTCCAGGTCGCCGTTGTCCTGCTGCTCGACGCGCTGCACATGCCAGCCGTACGCCTCGTACCGCTGCACGGTGTCCTCGGAGACCGCGGTCTCCGTGTCGCCCTCGATGGAGATGTGGTTGTCGTCCCACAGCAGGATCAGATTGCCGAGCTTCTGGTGCCCGGCCAGCGACGACGCCTCGGCGGAGATGCCCTCCTGGAGGCAGCCGTCACCGGCGATCGCGAAGATGTGGTGGTCGAACGGAGAGGCGCCGGGGGCCGCGTCCGGGTCGAACAGACCGCGCTCGTACCGGCTGGCCATCGCCATGCCCACGGCGTTGGCGACCCCCTGGCCCAGCGGGCCCGTGGTGGTCTCGACGCCGACCGTGTGCCCGTACTCCGGGTGGCCCGGGGTCAGGGAGCCCCAGGTGCGGAACGCCTTCAGATCATCCAGCTCCAGACCGAAACCGGCCAGGTACAACTGGGTGTACAGAGTCAGGGACGAGTGGCCCGCGGACAGCACGAACCGGTCGCGCCCGGTCCAGTCGGCGTCCGCCGGGTCGTGCCGCATCACCTTCTGGAAGAGGGTGTACGCGGCGGGTGCCAGGCTCATCGCCGTACCCGGATGGCCGTTGCCGACCTTCTGTACGGCGTCCGCAGCCAGCACGCGGGCGGTGTCCACGGCCCGCTGGTCCAATTCGGTCCACTCGAAATCTGTGGTGGTCGGCTTGGTGCTCACCCTGAGTCAGGGCTCCTCTCCAGATGTCGAATGCCGGTGGTCCGAGCGCTCACCGGCCGCTGTCGAGCCTACCGCTGTAGGTAACGCGCATTTTTTCGAGTCATTTCCAGACTGCCGGGGCTTGTCACGATCCGCCTCTCGACAAACCTCCTCATGTCTCCCCCTCCATACGGAGGGGCCCCTCGGGATGCTCAGCGCACCGTCCGATCGGTCCGCGCGTACCCGCGCGGGCACCCGTCAACACGACCCCACCCCCGCGAAGGGCGAGGTATGGGCAACGTCTAGAGTGGCGTGGTACGCGCGGGCCTTTACGGGGACTTCACACCTGGGGCTCGCTGGGATGTTCTCTGTCAGGGGTGTGCGTGACGGCCGTTGAATCCCGTCCTGCGGGAGGGGGCACCTCCCAGGCCAACGAGGCTGTGGGGGAGCTTGGGAAGAACTCCGGCCAGCGGCCGTTCGGGGCCCGTGTCATGGCGTTCGTGGCGCTGACCAAGCCACGCATCATCGAGCTGCTGCTGATCACCACCGTGCCGGTGATGTTCCTGGCCCAGCAGGGTGTGCCCGACCTCGGACTCGTGCTGCTGACCTGCGTCGGCGGCTATCTGTCCGCGGGCGGCGCCAACGCGCTCAACATGTACATCGACCGCGACATCGACGCCCTGATGGACCGCACCTCGCAGCGCCCCCTGGTCACCGGCATGGTCTCGCCGCGCGAAGGTCTGATCTTCGGCCTGACACTCGCCGTCGGCGCCACCCTGTGGTTCGGGTACTTCGTCAACTGGCTGTCCGCGTGGCTGTCGCTCGGTGCGCTCCTCTTCTATGTGGTCGTCTACACGATGATCCTCAAGCGGCGCACCTCGCAGAACATCGTCTGGGGCGGGATCGCCGGCTGTATGCCGGTCCTGATCGGCTGGTCCGCCGTCACGAACTCCCTCTCCTGGGCCGCGCTCATCCTCTTCCTCGTCATCTTCTTCTGGACGCCGCCGCACTACTGGCCGCTGTCGATGAAGGTGAAGGACGACTACGCGCGCGTGGGCGTGCCCATGCTGCCGGTCATCGCGACCAACAAGGTCGTCGCGCGGCAGATCGTCGTCTACAGCTGGGCCATGGTCGCCGTCTCGCTGCTGCTGACACCGCTCGGCTACACCGGCTGGTTCTACACGGCGGTCGCGCTGGTCACCGGCGGCTGGTGGCTGTGGGAGGCGCACGCGCTGCTCGCGCGGGCGAAGGAGGGGCACACCGGAGGCAAGCTCAAGGAGATGCGGCTGTTCCACTGGTCGATCACCTATGTGTCGCTGCTGTTCGTGGCGGTCGCGGTGGACCCCTTCCTTCGCTGAGCGGCCACCTTCCTGCGCTGAGCGGTCACCGCCGATTCCGTACCGCTTCCGGGTGGGCCGCGTGGCGCACGCCACGGGTCCCGCCCGTCGCCAGTTGATCTACCCGTCGGTAGCATCTTGTGCATGGCAGACAACGAGCAGACCCCGTCCGCCGGGGCGGACCCCGACGACAAGCAGGCGGCCCGTGCCCGGCGCAGGGCGGCCCGGCTCGCCAAGGAGATCGGCGCCTTCGCCAAGGCGCACGGCGGCGCCGAAGGCCAGGTCGCGTACCTCGGGCGCAGGGGCGCCCGGATCGTCCTCGTCGGCGAGGACGGGCACTGGGGGGATCTGGTGGCGCCCACCTACGCCGTCGCCGAGCAGGCCGTGCGGGACGCGGGCATCACCGTGCACGAGGCGTTCGACGGCGCGTTCGCGGCCAAGGTGCGCACAGGGCCGTACGAGTGGTCGCGGATGGCCGGGATCCAGCTCGGCGGGGGCTCACCCCGGGCCTGACGACATCCGACACGCGTTTCACCCGTTAACCCAGGGAAAGTGACACCAGGTTGCCGGGCGAGACGAGGAGTCGGGGCGATGGAAGCGGGAAGTGCGGCGACGCGCAGCAGGCTGCGGGCCAGGGCGGCGGATCTCGCCGCGGGAGGCGTGGAGGTGATCGCGCTCACCTTCGTCGACAACGCCGGCGTCACCCGGGCCAAGACCTTCCCGGTCGGCCGGCTCGCGGAGGTCGCCGCGCACGGCGTGGGCATGTCACCCGCCTTCGACGCCTTCACATCGGCCGACCGAATGGTGACATCGCCCCACGTCGGCGGCCCGGACGGAGATCTGCGGCTCTTCCCCGACCTGGACCGGCTCGTCCCGCTCGCCGCGCAGCCCGGCTGGGCCTGGACGCCCGCGGACCGCTTCGAGCAGGACGGCCGCCCTTGGGCCGCCTGCCAGCGCGGGTTCGCCCGCCGCATGGCCGACCGCGCCGCCACCCTCGGACTGACCCTGCGCATGGGCTACGAGACCGAGTGGACCGTGGTCCGCGAGGACGGCTCCGACCCGTGCCCGGGACCCGCGTACGGCTCGGCGCGGCTCGTCGCCCTGTCCGACTACGCACGGGATCTGACGCGGGCACTCGGCGAGCAGGGGCTGACCGTGCTCCAGTTCCATCCCGAGTACGCGCCCGGCCAGTTCGAGGTGTCCACCGCGCCCTCCGACGGTCCGGTCGCGGCGGCCGACGATGTCGTCCTGGTCCGTGAGACGGTACGGGCGGTCGGCGCCCGGCACGGTCTGCGGGCGTCGTTCGCGCCCTGCTTCGTCCCGCGCGGTGTCGGCAGCGGCTGCCATCTCCACCTCAGCCTGCACCGCGGCGACACCGACCTGCACCGCGCCCCGGACACCGTCCACGGCCTGGCGCCGGAGGCCGAGTCCTTCCTCGCCGGGGTCCTCGACCGGCTGCCCGCGCTGCTCGCCGTCGGTGCCGCGTCCCCGGCGAGCTATCTGCGTCTGGTGCCGTCGCGCTGGGCGGGCGCCTACCAGTGCTGGGGCGTCGAGAACCGCGAGGCCGCCGTCCGGCTCGTCCCCGGCGACGGGCATGCCGAGATCAAGTGCTTCGACGCGACGGGCAACCCGTATCTGCTCGCCGGAGCGGTGATCGCCGCCGGGCTCGCGGGCATCGCCGACCACGCCGAACTACCCGAACCGGTGACGGGCGACCCGGTGGGACTGCCCGGCGCGCGCCGGCTGCCCCGCACCCTCGACGAGGCCACCGGACACTTCGAGGCATCCGCGCCGCTGCGCGAGGCGATGGGCGAGGTCCTGCACGGCGCCGTCCTCGCGGTCCGCGGGGCCGAGGCCGAGGACTTCGCGGGCAGTACCCCCGAGGACATCGCCGCCGCGACCCGCTGGCGGTACTGATGTTCGAGCTGCCACCGCTGGTGGACCAGCACTGCCACGGCGTCCTGCTCGGCGATCTGGGGCTCGGCTCCTTCGAGGCTTATCTCACCGAGTCGGCGGCGCCCGCGGCACCGGGGACCACCTTCTTCGACACCCAGACCGGATTCGCCGTACGCCGCTGGTGCCCGCCGCTGCTCGGCCTCGACCCCTACGCGTCGCCCGCCCGCTATCTCGCCCGCCGCCGCGAACTCGGCGCGTACGAGACCGGGCGCAAACTGCTCGGCGCCACCGGCATCGGCACCTTCCTGGTCGACACGGGACTGCGCGGCGACCTCACGGGCCCCGGCGAACTCGCCCTTGCCGCCGGGGGAGAGGCCCATGAGATCGTGCGGCTCGAACTCCTCGCCGAACAGGTCGCCGACACCTCCGGCACCGCCCAGTCGTTCCTCGCCAATCTCGCCGAGGCCCTGCACGTCGCCGCCCAGTCGGCGGCCGGGTTCAAGTCCATCGCCGCCTACCGGCACGGACTCGCCCTCGCCCCCGAACCGCCGGGCCCCGGCGCGGTGTTACGGGCGGCCGGGGAGTGGCTCGCGGCCCGCCGTCCCGAAGGCCGGCTCACCGACCCCGTACTGCTGCGGCACCTTCTGTGGGGCGCGGTCGCCAGCGGTCTGCCGCTGCAACTGCACACCGGATTCGGCGATCCGGACCTGCGCCTCGACCGGGCCGATCCGGTGCTGCTCACGGACTTCGTCAAGGCCACCGAGGGGCTCGGCTGTGATCTCGTCCTGCTGCACGGCTACCCGTACCACCGCCAGGCGGGCTATCTCGCGGCGATGTTCCCGCATGTGTACGCCGACATGGGCCTGACGCTCACGCACACCGGGTCCCGCGCCAAGGCGGTCCTCGCCGAGATGCTGGAACTCACCCCGTTCGGCAAGCTCCTCTTCTCGACCGACGGCTACGGACTGCCCGAACTCTTCGTGGTCGGCGCCCAGTTGTTCCGTACGGCCGTCGAGGAGGTGCTGGGGGAGTGGGTGCGCGACGGGTCGTGGGCGTACGCGGACGCGGGACGGGTGGCGGGGATGATCGCGGCGGGCAACGCGCGCCGGGTGTACGGGCTCTGAGCGCGCCCCCGGACCGGGAAGCGGACCGTCCTGAAGCCGGGGAGCCGTCAGACGGACGACAGTTGCGGGTCCGCCTGGGCGGGCACCTGCGGGGTGACGTCCGGGCGCTCCCGCAGCGACAGGAACACCCGCATCACGCCGATCCACACCAGACAGGACCCGAACATGTGCAGTCCGACCAGGACTTCGGGCAACTGCGTGAGGTACTGGACGTAGCCGATGGCGCCCTGGGCCAGCAGGATCAGGAACAGCTCGCGGGTGCGCAGGAGCGGGCCGCGCGGGGCGTCGACCGCCTTCAGGACGAACCAGAGCGCGAACGTCAGCGTCACCACGATCCACGCCAGGACGGCGTGCACCTTGGTGACGTCCTCCCAGTTCACGTTCATCCGGGGTACGTCGCTGGAGTCACCGGCGTGCGGTCCCGCGCCGGTCACCACCGTGCCGGCGGCGATCAGCAGCGCCGACGCGACGACCAGGAACCAGACGAGCTGCCGTACCGCCTTGCCGACCAGCGGGCGCGGCTCGCTGTCGCCCTCGCGGGTGCGCTGCCACATCACGGTGGCGACCGCGATCAGCGCGGTGGACAGCAGGAAGTGCGCGGCGACGGTGTACGGGTTGAGGCCCACCAGGACGACGATGCCACCGAGGATCGCATTGCCCATGACCAGCCAGAACTGCGCCCAGCCGAGCCGGGTGAGGTCGCGTCGCCAGGGCTTCTGGGAGCGGGCCGCGATGATCGCCCAGCCGACGGCCGCGCAGAGCACATAGGTGAGCATGCGGTTGCCGAACTCGATGACGCCGTGCAGGCCCATCGCGCTGGTGGCGGTGAGCGAGTCGTCGGTGCACTTGGGCCAGGTCGGGCAGCCCAGGCCGGAGCCGGTGAGGCGGACTGCACCGCCCGTGACCACGATGACCACCATCATCGCGAGGGCCGTGAAAGCGGCGCGCCGGACCGTCCGGGGTGACGGGGTCCAGCGCTCGGCGATGAAGGCGAGCGGATTGCGCACGGCTTGAGCGGCATCGGCTCGGGTCACGTTCAGCACGCGCAACATCGTAGGGGGCCGCTTGTGCGCGCCTTCACGAGGGGGACGAATGTGACGCCGCGCACGCCGTCACCCGCCGCCACGGGCCGGGGAGCCACGTCACTCCCAGCGGAAGAACCGCGCGGCGGCCCCGAGCCCCAGGACCGCCCATACGGCGAGGATCCCGAGGTCGCCCCACGGCATGCCCGCGCCGTGCTGGAGGACATCGCGCAGCCCGTCCGAGAGCGCCGAGATCGGCAGCAGGCCGAGGACCGACTGGGCGGTGTCGGGGAACTTGTCGAGCGGCACGATCACCCCGCCGCCGACGAGCAGCAGCAGGAAGACCAGGTTCGCGGCGGCCAGCGTCGCCTCCGCCTTCAGGGTCCCGGCCATCAGCAGCCCGAGCCCCGAGAACGCGGCGGTGCCGAGCACGAGCAGCAGAAGCACCGAGAACGGGTCGCCGTGCGGGGACCAGCCCAGCGCGAAGGCGATCACCGTCAGCAGGACCACCTGAAGCACCTCGGTGACCAGCACCGACAGCGTCTTCGCGGTCATCAGGCCCCAGCGCGGCAACGGAGACGACGCCAGCCGCTTGAGCACGCCGTAACGGCGCTCGAAGCCCGTCGCGATGGCCTGACCCGTGAACGCCGTCGACAGCACCGCCAGCGCGAGCACACCCGGCGCGAGGAAGTCCACGGCCTTGCCCTCGCCCGTGTCCACGATGTCGACCGTGCCGAAGAGCACCAGGAGCAGCGTCGGGATGATCACGGTGAGCAGTAGCTGCTCACCGTTGCGCAGCAGCATCTTCGTCTCCAGGACGGCCTGCGCGGCGATCATGCGGCCGAGCGGGGCGGCGCCCGGCCGGGGGGTGTACATGCCGGACCCGCCGGCGTCCGCGTCGGTACGGGCGTGGGCTTCGGCGGTCATCCGCGCAGCTCCTTACCGGTCAGCTCCAGGAAGACGTCCTCCAGGGTGTGGCGCTCCACCGAGATCCTGTCCGGCAGCACACCGTGCTGGGCACACCAGGAGGCGACGGTGGCCAGCAGTTGCGGGTCGACGGTGCCGAGCACGCGGTACGCGCCCGGGGTCAGCTCGTCGGCCGCCGAGTCCGGTGGCAGCGCCTTGAGCAGCGAGCCGAGGTCGAGCGCGGGACGGCCGGTGAAGCGGAGGGTGTTCTCGGCGCCGCCCCGGCAGAGCTGGTCGGGGGAGCCCTGGGCGACGAGCCGGCCCGCGTCGATGATCGCCACGTCGTCCGCGAGCTGCTCGGCCTCGTCCATGTGGTGCGTGGTGAGGACGACGCTCACCCCGTCGGCGCGCAGGTCCCGGACCAGGTCCCAGGTCGCGCGGCGGGCCTGCGGGTCGAGGCCCGCGGTCGGCTCGTCGAGGAACACCAGTTCGGGGCGGCCCACCACGGCCATCGCCAGCGCGAGCCGCTGCTGCTGGCCACCGGACAGCCGCCGGTACGCGGTCCGGCCGCAGCTTCCGAGGCCGAGCCGTTCGATGAGCGCGTCCACGTCCAGCGGATGGGCGTGCAGCGCGGCGACATGGCGCAGCATCTCGTCGGCGCGGGCCCCGGAGTAGACGCCACCGGACTGGAGCATCACGCCGACGCGGGGACGCAGCGCGGCGCCCTGCGCGACGGGGTCGAGGCCAAGGACGCGCACCTGGCCGGCGTCGGGTCGCCGGTAGCCCTCGCACATCTCGACGGTGGTGGTCTTGCCGGCGCCGTTGGGGCCGAGGACGGCGGTGATGCCCGCCGCGGCTTCCAGGTCGAGACCGTCGACGGCGGTCTTCGTTCCGTACCGCTTCACCAGGCCCTGGACCTGGAGGACGGGCTCACTTCGCATGAGGCGCAAGTCTAGGGACGTGTCGCGGGTCCCGGACCGGCGGGGGCCGGGTCCCTTTCCCGGCCCTTCGTACAGGTCCCTGCACCGGTCCCTTCACCGGCTCCTCGCCCGGTTAGGTAACCCTTAGTGATCGAGGCCACCGTACCTCCCCACCTGGGTCGCTTGTCGGGCCTTGAGGAATTACGCAACAATGGCGTTGTGAAATACGTCGGCGAGGCTCAGGAGGCCCCCGCGAGGGCCCCGCAGGAGGAACTCGCGACCGGTGAGCGGTCCACCCGCAACCGCGTCGCGCGCTCCATCCTGGACCACGGCCCGTCGACGGTGGCCGATCTCGCCGGACGCCTGGGGCTCACCCAGGCCGCCGTCCGCCGCCATCTGGACACACTCGTCGGCGACGATGTCGTGGAGGCGCGTGAGCAGCGGGTCTACGGAGCCCGCACCCGGGGCCGCCCCGCCAAGGTGTTCGCCCTGACGGACTGCGGCCGGGACGCCTTCGACCAGTCCTACGACACGCTCGCGGTGGACGCCCTGCGCTGGATCGCGCGGGCCGCCGGCGGCGGGGCCGCCGGGGAAGCGGCCGTCGCATCCTTCGCGCGCGACCGTATCGAAGCCCTGACCGACGCCTACCGCGCCGCGATCGAGGCAGCAGGCCCCGGCGAGCGCACCGAAGCGCTGGCGAAAGCCCTCAGCGCCGACGGGTACGCTGCTACGGCGCGTAGCGCACCCGGTCGGCAGCAGGGCGAGCAGTTGTGCCAGCACCACTGCCCGGTCGCCCATGTCGCGGAGCAGTACCCGCAGCTGTGCGAGGCGGAGACGGAGTTCTTCTCCCGCCTGCTCGGGACCCACGTCCAGCGACTGGCCACGATCGCGCACGGCGACGGCGTCTGCACCACGTTCATCCCACAGACCGAACCGCAGGAGCGGCAGCGGACGGCCGCGGCGCGGCCGACACCGCCGAGCCCGCCCCTTCGGCCGCCGCCACCGCGGCCGAAGACACCACCCCAGACCACCCACCACACATCAGCAAGCACGGCCGGGAGGAACCCCGCATGACTCTGCCCACGGAGACTGCCCACCCTGAGCTGGACGGACTGGGCACGTACGAATATGGCTGGGCCGACTCCGACGTGGCCGGTGCCTCCGCCAAGCGCGGACTCAACGAGGACGTCGTCCGCGACATCTCCGCCAAGAAGTCGGAGCCGGAGTGGATGACCAAGCTGCGCCTCAAGGGTCTGCGGCTCTTCGAGAAGAAGCCCATGCCGAGCTGGGGTTCGGACCTCTCCGGCATCGACTTCGACAACATCAAGTACTTCGTGCGCTCCACGGAGAAGCAGGCGGAGTCCTGGGAGGACCTGCCCGAGGACATCAAGAACACCTACGACAAGCTCGGCATCCCCGAGGCGGAGAAGCAGCGCCTCGTCGCCGGTGTCGCCGCGCAGTACGAGTCCGAGGTCGTCTACCACCAGATCCGTGAGGACCTGGAGGAGCAGGGCGTGATCTTCCTCGACACGGACACCGCGCTCAAGCAGCACCCCGAATTGTTCAAGGAGTACTTCGGCACGGTCATCCCGGTCGGCGACAACAAGTTCGCGTCGCTGAACTCGGCCGTGTGGTCCGGCGGTTCGTTCATCTACGTACCGAAGGGCGTGCACGTCGAGATCCCGCTCCAGGCGTACTTCCGTATCAACACGGAGAACATGGGCCAGTTCGAGCGGACGCTGATCATCGTCGACGAGGACGCCTACGTCCACTACGTCGAGGGCTGCACCGCCCCGATCTACAAGTCGGACTCGCTGCACAGCGCCGTCGTGGAGATCATCGTCAAGAAGGGTGGCCGCTGCCGTTACACGACCATCCAGAACTGGTCGAACAACGTCTACAACCTGGTCACCAAGCGCGCCGTGGCGTACGAGGGCGCGACCATGGAGTGGGTCGACGGCAACATCGGTTCCAAGGTCACCATGAAGTACCCGGCCGTCTACCTGATGGGCGAGCACGCCAAGGGCGAGACCCTGTCCATCGCCTTCGCGGGCGAGGGCCAGCACCAGGACGCCGGCTCCAAGATGGTCCACATGGCGCCGAACACCTCCTCCAACATCATCTCGAAGTCCGTGGCGCGCGGCGGCGGCCGTACGTCCTACCGCGGTCTCGTGGAGATCGGCGAGGGCGCCCACGGCTCCAAGTCGAATGTGCTCTGTGACGCGCTCCTGGTGGACACGATCTCCCGCTCGGACACGTACCCGTACGTCGACGTCCGCGAGGACGACGTGTCCATGGGGCACGAGGCGACCGTCTCCAAGGTCTCCGAGGACCAGCTCTTCTACCTGATGAGCCGCGGTCTGACCGAGTTCGAGGCGATGGCGATGATCGTGCGCGGCTTCGTCGAGCCGATCGCCAAGGAACTCCCCATGGAGTACGCCCTGGAGCTGAACCGGCTGATCGAGCTCCAGATGGAAGGCGCGGTCGGCTGACGCCCGCCACGCCCCCCAGCACGACCGACGGAACCGGGCTCACTCGCTGAGCCCCCGAGCTTGCCGCGAGGCGGCGGGCAGGCGGCACCGCGAGGTGCCGCCGGACCGATCGCCGCCAATGGCGAGCGAGCACGACGAGGCAGAAAGCGAGCAAGACGAAAGCCATGGCTCAGGCCCAGAACATCCCGGCGGGTGCGACCACCTCCGGCTCCATCACGGCGGGAGCCGTCGCGGTGGCCGCCGAGTCCACCGTCGCCACCCGTATGAGCGCGCCCCCCTCCTTCGACGTCGCGGACTTCCCGGTTCCGCACGGCCGCGAGGAGGAGTGGCGGTTCACGCCGCTCGACCGGCTGCGCGGGCTGCACGACGGCACCGCCGTCGCCTCCGGCTCCGGCGTCAAGGTCGCGATCGAGGCCCCGGCGGGCGTCGTCGTCGAGACCGTCGGCCGCGACGACGCCCGGCTCGGCCGCGCCGGCACCCCGGTGGACCGTGTCGCCGCGCAGGCGTACGCGGGCTTCGAGTCGGCGTCCGTGGTGACCGTCCCCAAGGAGACCGTCCTCACCGAGCCGATCCGTATCGCCGTGCACGGCGAGGGAGGCACCGCCTACGGCCACCAGGTGATCGAGCTGGGCGCCTTCGCCGAGGCCGTCGTCGTCATCGACCACACCGGTGACGCGGTACTCGCCGGCAATGTCGACTACCTCATCGGGGACGGCGCCAAGCTCACCGTCGTCTCCGTCCAGGACTGGGACGACCGAGCCGTGCACGTGGCACAGCACAACGCCCTCGTGGGCCGCGACGCCTCCTTCAAGTCGATCGTGGTCACCTTCGGCGGCGACCTCGTCCGCCTCCACCCGCGGGTGAGCTACGCGGGCCCCGGCGGCGAGGCCGAACTGTTCGGCCTCTACTTCACCGACCACGGCCAGCACCAGGAGCACCGCCTCCTGGTCGACCACAACACCCCGCACTGCAAGTCGCACGCCGTCTACAAGGGCGCGCTCCAGGGCGAAGGCGCGCACGCGGTGTGGATCGGTGACGTCCTCATCGAGGCCAAGGCCGAAGGCACCGACACCTACGAGATGAACCGCAACCTCGTCCTCACCGACGGCGCCCGGGTCGACTCGGTACCGAACCTGGAGATCGAGACCGGTGAGATCGTCGGCGCCGGACACGCGTCCACGACCGGCCGCTTCGACGACGAACAGCTCTTCTACCTGATGTCGCGCGGCATCCCCGAGCGGGAGGCCCGCCGGCTCGTCGTGCGCGGCTTCTTCGCCGAGCTGGTCCAGCAGATCGGACTGCCCGACGTCCAGGAGCGACTCCTCACGAAGATCGAAGAGGAGCTGGAGGCCGCGGTCGCATGAGTGACGCATCGGTGTTCCAACGCGCCTGCGGGCTGAGCGAGCTGGAGGAGGACACCCCGAAGCGGGTGGAACTCGACGGCACGCCCGTCTCCCTCGTACGCACCGAGGGCGAGGTGTTCGCGATCAACGACATCTGCTCGCACGCGAATGTGTCGCTGTCCGAGGGCGAGGTGGAGGACTGTCAGATCGAGTGCTGGCTGCACGGCTCCAGCTTCGACCTCCGCACCGGCAAGCCCTCCGGCCTGCCCGCGACGCGCCCTGTTCCCGTATACCCCGTAAAGATCGAAGGGGACGACGTGCTCGTCTCCCTCACCCAGGAGTCCTGAGGCACCCATGGCAACGCTTGAAATCCGAGACCTGCACGTCACCGTCGAGGCCGACAACGCCACGAAGGAGATCCTCAAGGGTGTCGACCTGACCGTGAAGCAGGGCGAGACGCACGCCATCATGGGCCCCAACGGCTCCGGCAAGTCGACCCTCGCCTACTCCCTCGCGGGACACCCCAAGTACACGATCACCAGCGGCAGCGTCACCCTTGACGGTGAGGACCTGCTGGGGATGACCGTCGACGAGCGCGCCCGCGCGGGTCTGTTCCTCGCGATGCAGTACCCGGTCGAGGTCCCCGGTGTCTCCGTCTCCAACTTCCTGCGCACCTCGGCCACCGCCATCCGCGGCGAGGCCCCGAAGCTGCGTACCTGGGTGAAGGAGGTCAAGGGGGCCATGGAGCGTCTCCACATGGACCCCGCCTTCGCCGAGCGCAATGTGAACGAGGGCTTCTCCGGCGGTGAGAAGAAGCGCCACGAGATCCTTCAGCTCGAACTGCTCAAGCCGAAGATCGCCATCCTCGACGAGACGGACTCCGGCCTCGACGTCGACGCCCTGCGCGTCGTCTCCGAGGGCGTCAACCGCGTCCGCGAGTCCGGTGAGGTGGGCACCCTCCTCATCACCCACTACACGCGCATCCTGCGCTACATCAAGCCCGACTACGTCCACGTGTTCGCCCAGGGGCGGATCGCGGAGTCCGGCGGCGCCGAACTGGCCGACAAGCTGGAGAACGAGGGCTACGAGGCATATGTGAAGGGTGGCGTATCCGCGTGACAGTGGCCCGCCAGGGGCTCCCCGGCCTCCTCGACACCGAGGCGCTCCGCAAGGACTTCCCGATCCTGGACCGCCTGGTCCACGACGGTAAGAAGCTGGTGTACCTGGACAACGCGGCGACCTCGCAGACACCGCGCCAGGTCCTCGACGTACTCAGCGAGTACTACGAGCAGCACAACGCCAACGTCCACCGCGGTGTGCATGTGCTCGCCGAGGAGGCCACGGCGCTGTACGAGGGCGCGCGCGACAAGGTCGCCGCGTTCATCAACGCGCCCAGCCGCAACGAGGTGATCTTCACCAAGAACGCCTCCGAGTCGCTCAACCTCGTCGCGAACATGCTCGGCTGGGCCGATGAGCCCTACCGCGTGGACCACGAGACCGAGATCGTCATCACGGAGATGGAGCACCACTCCAACATCGTTCCGTGGCAGCTGCTCTCGCAGCGCACCGGCGCGAAGCTGAAGTGGTTCGGCCTCACCGACGACGGCCGACTCGACCTCTCCCACATCGACGAGGTCATCACCGAGCGGACGAAGATCGTCTCGTTCGTCCTGGTCTCCAACATCCTGGGCACCGTCAACCCGGTCGAGGCCATCGTGCGCCGCGCCCAGGAGGTCGGCGCGCTGGTCCTCATCGACGCCTCGCAGGCCGCCCCGCACATGCCGCTGGACGTGCAGGCGCTCCAGGCCGACTTCGTGGCCTTCACCGGCCACAAGATGTGCGGTCCGACCGGGATCGGTGTCCTCTGGGGCCGCCAGGAACTCCTTGAGGACCTGCCGCCGTTCCTCGGTGGCGGCGAGATGATCGAGACCGTGTCGATGCACTCGTCCACCTACGCTCCCGCCCCGCACAAGTTCGAGGCGGGCACCCCGCCCATCGCGGGCGCGGTGGGTCTGGGCGCGGCGGTCGACTATCTCGACGCCATCGGCATGGACCGGATCGCCGAGCATGAGCACGCGCTGACCGAGTACGCGGTCAAGCGGCTCCTGGACGTTCCCGACCTGCGGATCATCGGCCCGACCACGGCCGAGGACCGCGGCGCTGCGATCTCCTTCACGCTGGGTGACATCCACCCGCACGACGTGGGCCAGGTCCTGGACGAACAGGGCATCGCGGTCCGGGTCGGCCACCACTGCGCACGGCCGGTCTGCCTGCGGTACGGAATTCCCGCGACCACGCGAGCGTCGTTCTATCTGTACTCCACGCCGGCCGAGATCGACGCACTGGTGGACGGTCTGGAGCACGTACGGAACTTCTTCGGCTGAGAGGCACAGGGTCGTGAGGCTGGACTCGATGTACCAGGAGGTCATCCTGGACCACTACAAGCACCCGCACGGGCGTGGTCTGCGGGACGGTGACGCCGAGGTGCACCACGTCAACCCGACGTGCGGCGACGAGATCACGCTGCGCGTGAAGTACGACGGTTCGCGGATCGCCGACGTCTCGTACGAGGGGCAGGGCTGCTCGATCAGCCAGGCCAGTGCCTCGGTGCTGAACGATCTCCTTGTCGGCAAGGAGCTGGCCGAGGCCCAGAAGATTCAGGGCGTCTTCCTGGAACTGATGCAGTCCAAGGGCCGCATCGAACCGGACGACGCGATGGAGGAGATCCTGGAGGACGCGGTCGCGTTCGCCGGGGTCTCCAAGTACCCCGCCCGTGTGAAGTGCGCCCTGCTGAGCTGGATGGCGTGGAAAGACGCGACGGCCCAGGCTTTCGCGAAGGAGGCGAAGACCGCATGACCGACAACGACACGCTGATGAAGCCGGCTTCGGAGGAGGAACTCCGCGAGGCCCTGATGGATGTCGTCGACCCCGAGCTGGGCATCGACGTCGTCAACCTCGGCCTCATCTACGGCATTCACGTCGACGACGCGAACATCGCGACGGTCGACATGACACTCACATCGGCGGCCTGTCCGCTGACCGACGTCATCGAGGACCAGGCCAGGTCCGCCACGGACGGCATCGTCAACGAACTCCGGATCAACTGGGTCTGGATGCCGCCGTGGGGCCCCGACAAGATCACGGACGACGGCCGCGAACAGCTCAGGGCGCTCGGGTTCAACGTCTGACCCTCTCCCTTCACGCAGCCCCCGGTGCACGCGTTCGCCTTTCGCGCCGGGGGTTCCGTCATGTCCCGCGACGTCCATGTCCCGCGACTTCGCTGTGTACAGCCGTACGCATCGATATGTACTCTCGTACGCATGGGATATGTCCTCCTCGCCGGCGCCATCGCCGCCGAAGTCGGTGCCACCACCGCCATGAAGTACAGCGAGGGCTTCAGCCGGCTGTGGCCCTCCGTCATCACCGTCACCGGGTATGTGATCGCCTTCGCGCTGCTCGCCCAGACCCTCAAGACCGTGTCGGTCGGGACCGCCTACGCGATCTGGGCCGGGGTCGGTACGGCCGTCATCGCGTCCATCGGCATGGTGTTCCTCGGTGAGGCGCTGACCGCGGCCAAGGTCGCCGGGATCGCGCTGGTCATCGCCGGCGTCGTGCTGCTCAACATGGGCGGGGCCCACTGATGGTCCGCCGGTACGACCCCGAGCGGCGGCAGCGGATCATCGACGCCGCGATCCGGGTGGTCGGCGACAAGGGCATCGCCGGGCTCAGTCACCGGTCCGTGGCCCGCGAGGCCGATGTGCCGCTCGGCTCGACCACGTACCACTTCGCGACCCTCGACGAACTCATGGTCGCCGCGCTGCGGCAGGCCAACGAGGGGTTCGCCAAGGTGGTGGAGAGCCGGGGCGCCTTCGGGGATTCGGACATCGACGTCGCCGCCGAACTCGCCGCGCTCACCGGGCAGTGGCTCGCCGGGGACCGGACCGGCGTGGAGCTGGAGTACGAGCTGTATCTCGCCGCGCTGCGCAGACCCGCGCTGCGGCCGGTCGCCGCCGAGTGGTGCCAGGGTCTCGCCCAGCAACTCGCCCGGCGCACCGACCCGGTCACCGCGCGGGCCCTGGTCGCGATGATCGACGGCATCTGCCTTCAGGTGCTGCTGACCGGCGCCGAGTATGACGAGGGGTACGCGCGGGAGATGTTGGGGCGCCTGATGGGGTGACGTGGCGGGGGCGCCGTACTGGTCGCCGTAGGGGTCACGGTGCTGGTCGCCGCGCTGGTCACGGGGTGGAGCGGGTGGTCTTCCGGCGGGTGCGTTCGGGTTCCGCCGGAGCCCCTGCGGGTGGCTCTGCCGTGCCAGGAGCCCGTCTCCTGAGACACCTCCCGCGCGGGTTCGCGTCGTCGCCCTCCGGCCGGTTAGGTTGCTGACATGACCGACTCGACTGCTACTCGTACCACCGGCGCCGTCGCCGCCGGCCTCGCCACCGTCGCCGCCGACGGCACCGTCCTCGACACCTGGTTCCCCGCCCCGGAGTTGTCCGCCGAGCCCGGCCCGGCCGGCACCGAACGGCTGAGCGCCGAGCGGGCCGTGGACCTCCTTGGCGAGGGCGCCGCCCGTGCCGTCGGGCCCGACGCGCGGCGCGGGGTCGAGGTCGTCGCCGTCCGTACGGTCATCGCGTCCCTCGACGACAAGCCGCTCGACGCGCACGACGTCTATCTGCGGCTGCACCTTCTCTCGCACCGCCTGGTGAAGCCGCACGGCCAGAACCTGGAGGGCATGTTCGGCCTCCTCGCCAACGTCGCCTGGACCTCGCTCGGCCCGGTCGCCGTGGACGACATCGAGACGGTCCGGCTGAACGCCCGCGCGGACGGCCTGCACCTTCAGGTCACGTCGATCGACAAGTTCCCGAGGATGACGGACTACGTCGCGCCGAAGGGCGTCCGGATCGCCGACGCCGACCGGGTCCGGCTGGGCGCGCACCTCTCCGACGGCACCACGGTCATGCACGAGGGCTTCGTCAACTTCAACGCGGGCACGCTCGGTACGTCGATGGTCGAGGGCCGGATCTCCGCGGGCGTCGTCGTCGGCGACGGCTCCGACATCGGCGGCGGTGCCTCCACCATGGGCACCCTGTCCGGCGGCGGCAATGTCGTCATCGCCATCGGCGAGCGCTGCCTCGTCGGCGCCGAGGCGGGCGTCGGTATCGCGCTCGGCGACGAATGCGTGGTCGAGGCCGGTCTCTACGTCACCGCGGGCACCCGCATCACGCTGCCCGACGGCCAGATCGTCAAGGCCCGTGAACTGTCCGGCGCCTCGAACATCCTCTTCCGCCGCAACTCGGTCACCGGCGCGGTCGAGGCCCGCCCGAACAACGCGGTCTGGGGCGGCCTGAACGACGTCCTGCACAGCCACAACTGAGCACACCCGCACCACGCTGCTCCGCCGCCCGGTGCCTTTCTCACGGTCCTCGGACGCTTCGGAATCGATTCGGAGACGGCCGGACCGGGGGAGGGCGCCGGGCGGCGCTGTGCCGATACCGTTCCCTCCGGCCGCTGTTGACGGCGCGGCCGGGGCATCGGACGGGGCATCGGGGGGTGCGCGAACATGGCGTGGACCAGACGGATCGCACTGGCCGCCGCCCTGTGCGGGGCGATGGCGGTCCTTCCCGGGTGCACTGTGCCCGTCGCGGGCATGACCGGCGTCTCCGTCACGGAGGACGGACAGCCGCTGGGCGTGATGCTCGTCTGCCACGGCCACACCGATGTCGCCGTACTCTCCACGGACCGGGGCCGGCCCGGCGACGGCGGTCTGGAGCTGGGCACCTGGACGCGTACCGAAGGGCTCACCGGGTACAGCACCTGGCCGCTCTCCGGCACGGGTGGAGACGGCTGGTCCACCCCGAAACCCCTGGCACCGCTCGTACCCGGCCAGGAGTACACCCTCTTCGGCGGCACCAAGGGCAACTCCTGGTCGGTGATGGACGTCCATTTCTCGGCCGATGACCTGGCGACGCTCGCACCCGGCCAGGTCATCCACTTCGACGTCAGCGGCGAAAGCGCCGACGCCGACGGCCAAGTGACCACGTCGGTGGGACAGTTCCGCGCCGAGGTGTGTTCCGACGGTCCGGTGGCGGGCCGGCAGGTGTCCCACGGAACCCGCCACCCGCCCCCGCTCACCCGGCGGTGACGAGCGTGGCCTCCAACTCCTCGTAGAGCGCGAGGAGTTCGTCCGCCGTGTCGGGTGTCGCGGGCAACAAGGGTGGGCGTGGTGGGCCGCCGGGGAGGCCGAGGGAGTGGAGCAGGGACTTCGCCGTGACCGTGCCCGGCAGGCCGGCGGCCATCATGCGGGTGACGAGCGGGGCGGTCCGGAGCTGGGCGCGGGCGGCGCCCGCGGTGTCGCCCGCGTCGAAGGCGTCCAGGATCGCGCGCAGCGGTCCCGGTGCCACATTCGCGACCGTCGACACATAGCCCGCGCCGCCGATCGCGTACAGCGGCAGGATGAACTCCTCGCAGCCCGTGTAGTACGCGAGACCGCTGCCGGACAGGACCCGCTGGGTACCCAACAGGTCGTACGCGCAGTCCTTCACGGCGACCACCCGGGGGTGCTCCGCGAGGCGCAGCATCGTCTCCGGCGCGATCCGGGTCCCCGTGCGGCCCGGGATGTCGTACAGCATCAGGGGCAGTCCCGACGCATCGGCGACCGTACGGAAGTGGGCCTCGACGGCGTCCTGCGGTGGGCGGCTGTAGTACGGCGTGACCACCAACAGGCCGTCCGCGCCCGCCTTTTCGGCGTCCGCCGCCAGCTCGGCGGTGTGCCGGGTGTCCGCGGTACCGACGCCCGCGACGACCGCCGCCCGGTCACCCACCGCCTCGCGCACGGCCCGTACCAGCGCGGCCTTCTCGGTGTCCGTGGTGGTCGGTGACTCGCCGGTCGTGCCGGACAGGACCAGACCGTCACAACCCCCGGCGACCAGCCGGTCGGCGAGCGCCCCGGCCCCGTCGAGATCCAGCGCACCGGACTCCGTGAAGGGCGTGACCATGGCGCAGAGGGTCCGCCCGAAGGGACCCGTGGGCCTCAACCGTGTCGTCATACGAGCAGTGTCGGCACTCCGACGTCGAAGCTCCACTTAATTTTTCTACGGTACATGCGTAAGCAAGGCTACGGAGTTGCCCTCGTCCGGGGCGGCAGCCGTCCGCAGGCAGCCCCATCCGCTTGACCTCAACCTTGGTTGACGTCGGAGCGTGGAATGGGTAAGCACCTGATCGCCACGACGGAGGCTCCCATGGCCACGCCCATGCCCACGCACCGTTCCACCTTGCGCACCGACCGGTACCCCGACCCCGAGCGGGCCGACGCCGGGCTCGCCTTCTTCAGTACCTGGCGGGTTCCCGCCCGCGCCGACCTGCGCCCCACCGTGGACGCCATCGCGCGGGCCTGGGAGACCCGGGACTGGCCGCACGAGGGCCTGCTCTCATACAGCGTCTACACGGGTGAGGGCGGCGTGACGCTGCTGCATCACTCGCAGTGGCGTGACGAGCGGGCCTACCGGGACTTCTTCGAAGCGGCGGACAACGGCCGGGACGCGCGCAACGACGAGATCGACCGGGCGGTGCCCGGCATCCGGCGGCTCGGCCTGCTCAAGACCCGCCGCTACCGCAGCGGCAGCCAGGCCGCAGGCGGCCGGGTGCCCGGCGCGATCGTCATCGTCGAGGCCGTCTTCGACGGGCCGGACCCCGACCGGCAACGGGCCTGGGTGGACGGCGTGTTCGACGCGCTGGCAGGCGACTCGGCGGACGGCGGTATCGCCGACCGTCCCGGCGGGATCTCCGCCCACTTCCACCTCTCGCTCGACGGCACGACCGTCGTCAACTACGCGGAGTGGGAGAGCGCGCAGGCCCATGTCGACGCACTCGCCACCCCGGGCGAAGGCATCGGCACCCCGAACGAGCGGTGGCGGCGCGTCCAGCACTACCCGGGGCTGCGGCGGGACGCCGGCGGCGTGAACCGGTACGTGCTCGCGTACCAGCTGCTGCCCGGTACGGAATAGTTCCACCGGCGGCTCATCGACGGCACACCGACGACCGCCCGCGACTTACCGACGACCCATCCGTCACTCACCGACGACTCCAACCGTCTGGACAAAAAAAGTTTTCGGTGAGAGGGTGAAGCCATGTTGGACGTGACCGTGATCGAGGACCCGGCGGCGGCAGCCGTCTCACTGGACCCGACGAGGGCCCGCCTCCTGGCGGAGCTGGCGGCGGGCCCGGCGTCGGCCGCCATGCTGGCACCGAAAGTCGGACTGCCCCGGCAGAAGGTGAACTACCACCTGAAGGCGCTGGAGCGGCACGGCCTGGTCGAGTTGGCGGGGGAGCGCAGGAAGGGCAATGTCACCGAGCGGCTGATGCGGGCCACCGCGGCGTCGTATGTGATCTCGCCCGGGGCGCTCGGCCCCGTGCAGCCCGACCCGGACCGCGCCCGCGACCAGCTCTCGGCGCGGTGGCTGCTCTCCGTGGCCGCCCGCCTGGTGCAGGACGTCGGCACCCTGATCACCGGCGCCACCAGGGCCCGCAAGCGGCTCGCGACGTACGCGCTCGACGGCGAGGTGCGCTTCGCGTCCGCCGCCGACCGGGCCGCGTTCATCGACGAACTGACGCAGGGCGTGGGCGCGCTGATCCGCAAGTACCACGACGGTACGGCGGAGGGCGGCCGGGACCACCGGATCGTCATCGCCGTCCACCCCAAGGTCAAGGCGGAGACCCAGGTCGCCGCGGAACCCGTGTCCGCCCCACTCGCTCCACCCGCCCTCGCACCGGACGCCGGGCCGGACGCCGGGCCGGACGGCGCAGCCGAGAAGGAGTCGTCATGAGGAAGCTCGTCGTCACCGAGTTCATCGCCGCCGACGGTGTCGTGGAGGCGCCCTACGAGTGGCACTTCCCGTACTTCGACGACGACATGACGCGGGTCGTCGCGGGCTGGATGAGCGGCGCCGACGGACTCCTCCTCGGACGCACCACCTACGACGGGTTCGCCGCCGCCTGGCCCAAGCTGCCGGACGACGCGCCGGGGGCCGCCGAGATGAACGGCATCGCCAAGTACGTCGTCTCCGCCACGCTGGAGAAGGCCGACTGGCAGAACACGACCGTCGTCTCCGGCGACAGCGTCGGAATAGCCGACGCGATCCGCGACCTCAAGGAGCAGGACGGCAAGAACATCATCGTGATGGGCAGTGCCCGGCTCGTGCAGTTCCTGCTCACCGAGGACCTCGTGGACGAGATCGATCTGCTCGTCCACCCGATCGTCGTCGGCAAAGGGCAGCGCCTCTTCCACGAGGGCCTCGTTACGACCTCGCTGCGGGTCGTCTCGTCGGAGTCCTTCGGCAGCGGCGTCCAGCACATCGTCTACGCGCCCACCGCCGAGAGCTGACCCCGGCCCGACGACCTCACCCGCCCGATCCCGACCCACCGCACACGTCACAGGAGCAACCGCCATGTCCAAGGAATTCGAGATCGCCCGAGAACTGGAGGTCGACGCCACACCGCAGCAGGTGTGGGAGGCGATCACCACCGGCACCGCGGGCTGGCTGTGGCCCATGGAGTTCGAGCCGCGCCAGGGCGGCGCGACGCCCGAGGGCGGGGTCGTCACCGCATGGGACCCGCCGCACCGCTTCACCACGCGCGTGGAGAGCGACGACATGCCGGGCCAGTCGCTCAACCAACTCGACCAGACGATCGAGCCCCGCGACGGCGGACGGCACGCCTGGGTGCGCTATGTGCACAGCGGCATCCTCACCGACGACTGGGACAACCAGTACGACGGCGCCAACAAGCACACCACCTTCTATCTGCACACCCTGACCCAGTACCTCACGCACTTCACGGGCCGCCCCGCCGCGTACACCTCGGTCAACGGGCCCGCCGCGTCCACCGCCGCCGACGCCTTCGACGCCGTCGCACGGGCGCTCGGCCTGTCCGACGACGCCGGCGAGGGCACCCGCGTCCTCGCCCAGGGGCCCGACGGGCGCGTCCTGGACGCCGTGGTCGACTACCGCGACCCGTACTTCATCGGCCTGCGCACCGACGACGCCATGTACCGCTTCTTCGGCCGCAACCACTGGGGCGCTCCGGTCGGTGTCGCCGTCCATGACTTCGCGCCGGACACAGGTGCCGGCGCGGGCGCGCGCGAGAGTGACAGCGCCTGGCAGGGCTGGTTGGAGAAGGTCTTCGCCTGATCGTTCCTGAACCCCGGGAACATCACTGCGGCCTCCGTCCGGGACGGAGGCCGCAGTGTGCCGTTCAGCCGCGAGGGACCTACGGACGGAAGCGCAGCACCTGCGGGTCGTGGTCGCTGTCCTGCGCCGCGAACTCGGCGTTGATGTGCACGCTGTCGTAGGCGTAGGCGCCCTTGCGTATCGACGGGCTCACCAGGATCTGGTCGAGCACCTGGCTGTTGCCCTGGTAGTCGTACGTGTACCGCTCGCTCTTCGGCAGCGACTTGATGGCCGACCAGAGCGCGCCGCCGTCCTCCAGGAGGCTGGCCGTGCCGGAGAACTCGAAGTCGTTGATGTCGCCGAGCGCGATGACATCCGCGTCACGCTGCACCTTGAGGATGTCCTTGACGAAGGTGTTCAGCTCCTTCGCCTGAAGGTGCCGCTGGACCTCGGAGATCCGGTTCGGCGGCTGGATGTGCGAGGTCAGCGCCTGGTCGCCGCCCTTGGACGCGAAGTGGTTGGCGATCACGAAGACCGTGCGGCCCTGGAAGACGAACTCACCGGCCAGCGGCTTACGGCTGTTCTTCCAGGCGTCCGACGTGGGGTTGACCCGGCCCGGCGAGTACGTCAGCGCCGCCTTGCCGTGCGCCGAGGTCACCCCGGTCGCGTCGGTGGCGCCGCCGCCCGGACGGTCCGTGAAGGAAACCCGGTCCGGGTTGTACAGGAAGACCTGGCGGATGTTGCCGCCCGGCTCGCCGCCGTCCTGGTCGTTGACCGGGTCGACCGAGCGCCACGCGTACTTCGGGCCGCCCTGCGCCACGATCGCGTCGAGGAACTTCTGTACGGTCACATCCGCGGCGACCGTACCGTCGTCCTTCGCGCCGTTGTTGTCCTGGATCTCCTCCAGGGCCACGATGTCCGGCGACTGGAGGTGCGTGACCACGGCCCGCGCCAACTTGTCGAACTTTTCCTGCGGGTCGGTCGGGTCGAGGTTCTCGACGTTGTACGTCGCCACGGCCAGCTCGCCGCTCTTCTGCTTCTTCGTCGTCTCGCGGGCCAGACCCTTGTCGACGACGGTGCCCATCGTCCGAGCGGTCAGCGTGTACCCGCCGAACTGGCTGAAGTCCAGGGGCCCTTCGGTGTCACCCTTGAGGACGTCCCCGACGTTCGCCGTGGGGAAGGGGTGCTCGGCGGTGGTCGGGACCAGCGACTGGATCTGGAGCCGGCCGGTGTTCTGCGAGGTGTACGAGCCGTAGACGGTGCCGCCGCGCCGGGCGTCGTTCTCGTCCGGCTTCACCGTCACCCACAGCTCGGCGTACGGGTCCGTCGCCGTGACCACGCGCGAGGTGCCGACGCGCACGTTCATGCCCTCAAGGGACTCGTAGTAGTCCAGGGCGTACTTCTTGGGGTTCAGCGTGAGGCCGTTCACCGAACCCTGGGCCGCCGGGTCGCCCTCGGGCGCGTACCGGTCCGGTACCGAACGGGCGTCGATGGTGACCGCCTTCGGCAGCGGGTTGCCCGAGGACACGACCGTCACGACCGGCTTGCCGATCTGCGTGACCGACTGATTGCCGGAGGCCGCACCGCCCGGCGTGAACTCCGACACGGTGCCGGACACCGTCACCGAGTCACCCACGGCGACGGTCGGCGCCGTACTGGTGAAGACGAAGATCCCCTCGCTGGTGGCGGGGTCGCGGTCCGGGTTCGGGTCCTGGAACCAGAAGCCCTTGGACGAGCCGTAGGTCCGCACCCCGGTCACGATGCCCGGGACGTCCGCGACCGGCTTGCCCGCGAAGGGGGATATCCGGGTGGTGCCCTGGATGTCATGGATACGGATCTCGTCCGCCTGGGCGGTCGAGGTGAGCACCACGGTGGTCACGGTGGTGCAGACGGCGGCGACGGTGAGCGCGGCGAGACGATACGAGGTCCTGCTGGGCAAGGGGGTTCCCTCCGGGGGCGGAGTGGGGCCGGCGGTGGCGGAGGTGGGGGGCTCGACCTCGGCCGTCGGCGTTATCTACGCGCGTCAATCTCTTCGGTGCGCACGGGCGTTGTCAAGGTCTGGAGGGTGTACTGCGCTTGACGGGTACATGAACCGGGCGGCATGGGTCCAAATCCGTCTAGGCTGAGCCGTCGACGCCGCCACGTACCTCCGGAGGAGAACCAGCCGATGTCAGACAGCTCCCCCCTGCCCCCGGTGCGGCTGCACTCCGAAGCGGAGCTGGCCCGGGACGCCCTGGCCGCCCCGCTGCTCTCCCGTGCCGTGCGCCTGGCCCGCTGGGCGGGACCCGGCACCCGGGTCGGGGCGGGCGGCGAACTGGTGGACGAGCAGCTGCCCGTGGCGGCCGTGGAGCTGGGGCTCCTGGACGCCGGCGCCGGGACCGAGGACGACGCCGCCGCCTACGCGAGCGAGGCATGGCGGGTCGCCGTCGACACCGGCCTGGTCGAGATCACCGACGAGGAGGAGGGCACCGTCACGCCCGGCGCCGACCTCGCGCTGCTCACCTCCGGCTCCCCGCAGGACGTCCTCACCCTCTGGCTGGGCGCCCTGGACACCGTCCTCGCCGACGCGAGCGTGCCCGACCTGGACGGCCTGGTCGACGCCATGGGCGAGGACGGAACCGTCGACTTCGGCGGCCTGGACTGGAATCCGGAGGCCGAGGCCGAGTTCCTGGAGGGGGTGCTCGGCAACCTCTATCTGCTGACCGTCAGCGAGGACGGCCCCGGCGAAGGTCCGGTGCCGCTGCCCGCGCTCGCCGCGTCGATGATCGTGCCCGACGACATGGGCGAGCCCACCGACGACATCCTGGAGCAGGTGTCGGACGCGATGATGCGGCTCGACGACCAGTTCCGGCTGCTCGCACCCGTCGGGCTCGTCGAGTTCCAGCCGGTGGACGAGGCACTCATGGCCGACGCGGACGAGGACTTCGCCGACCCCGCCGACGCCGACGCCGACGACACCGACGTCAGCCGCTACGGCATGGTCCGGCTCACCCCGCTCGGTCTGTACGGGGTGCGCGCGCGGATGCTGGAGGCAGGCGTCGACGCGCCCGCCGTGGGGGACCTCGCGGACAAGGGCGCCGACGCGCTGCTCGACGGCACCGCCGCGTTCCCGCAGCGCGCCGCCCAGGCGGAGATCGAGGAGTGG
The DNA here is from genome assembly GCF_042886315.1 of Streptomyces sp. NPDC058001. Lineage (NCBI taxonomy): Bacteria > Bacillati > Actinomycetota > Actinomycetes > Kitasatosporales > Streptomycetaceae > Streptomyces > Streptomyces sp. NPDC058001. Next base: position 135,839 of record NZ_JBHVQT010000009.1, on the reverse strand, counting down.
CTCACCCGCCGCGAACACCTCGCCGGAGCACGGGAGTTGCTGGCCGCCGCACGCGGCGGCGACCCGGGCGCCCCGCTGCGAAGGCTCCGCTGCCAGCAGGCACTCTCGCTGGTCGGCGCCGACGCGGAACCGGCGCTGCGCGAGGTCCTGGACGACGCGGAGTTGGGCGGTCTGGCCCGGGTGTGGCTGGCCGAGCAGGGGGCGACGGACGTACCGCCGCCGTCCGAGGAGCTGGTGTTCTGGCTGACCGTCGACACGATCGCCGCGCAGCTCGCCGCCGAGGGCAACTCGGAGGAGCTTCAGGCCCTGGTCGAGGGTCTCGCGGCGCAGCACAGCGGGTTCTTCGACGCGGCCTGGCGGGTGGAGCACCCGGCGACACCGGACGTCCTGGAGACGATGGGCCGCCTGCACCCGGACAAGTCGATCGCGAAGCGGGCCCGTAAGGCGGCCTTCAAGGCGCGCTCCCAGCAAGGGGGGTGACCCCGGGACTGCCGGTCCGAGCGGGGAGTGCGGCTTGCGGCGTGCGGGTGGAAAGCCACCCCCGGTAGGCGAGGAGTTCAACCGGCGTTCAGCCGGACGCGGCACTGTGATGCCCGGACTTCGCCCCGTCGTTCGCGCCTCCCAGGAGACAGCATGTCGCTCACCCGCAGGGACTTCGCCCGACGATCCGCGCTCACCGGTGCCGGTGTCGCGCTGGCGGGCAGCACCGGCGTCCTCGCCACCGCCCCCGGCGCCCTCGCCTCGCAGGACACCGAGACCGCCCACGAGGGCGCGGACGGTTCATCGGACCGCCACCACCACGACGGCGCCGGCTACGGCCCCCTCGTCCCCGACCTGGCCGGCATCCTCGCGCTGCCCGCCGGATTCTCGTACCGGATCATCACCCACAGCGGCAAGACGAAGCTGGAGTCCGGCGAGAGCACACCGTCGAACCATGACGGCACCGCCGCCTTCGCCGGGCCGCGCGGGACGACACTGCTCGTCAACAACCATGAGCTGAAGGGCCCCCGGGCCAACTGGCCGCACCCCGTGCCGCTCGCCGACGGCCTCGTCTACGACCCGGCCGCTTCCGGTGGCTGCACGGTGGTCGAGATCCGGCCCGGCGGCCAGGTCGCCGAGTGGGTCGGCATCGCGGGCACCGCCACCAACTGCGCCGGCGGGTCGACGCCCTGGGGCACCTGGCTCACCTGCGAGGAGACCGAGGACAAGGCCGGCAAGAACGGCATGACCGAGGACCACGGCTACGTCTTCGAGGTCGACCCCGAAGACCGCCGCGCCAACCGGGACCCGCGGCCGATCAAGGCGCTCGGCCGGTACGCGCACGAGGCCGTCGTGGTCGACCCCCGGCGCGGCCACCTCTACCTCACCGAGGACGCCGACGAGCCCAACGGACTGCTGTACCGCTGGACCCCGCCGAAGGGCTTCCAACACGGTCGCGGGAAGCTGCGCACCCTCGCCGACGACGCCGGGATCCTCCAGGCGCCCCAGTGCTACGACTCCGGCGGCCGGTTCGTGGACGACCTGTCGCGCGCCACCCGGATCGGCACGGTGTACGGCGTCGACTGGGTGGACGTGCCCGACCGGGACGCCCGGACCGTCTCCGTACGCAAGCAGTTCACGGACGGCCGGGTCACGCGGGCCCGCAAGCTCGAAGGCATGTGGTGGGGCGACGGCGGCGCGTACATCGTGTCGTCCTACGCGCGCGACGAGAGTCCCGTACAGCACGACGGGCAGGTCTGGTTCTACGACCCGAAGCGACGCACCCTCACCCTGAAGGTGCTGCTCGGCGTGAACCCGGACCCGGAGCGCGACGGCGCCTTCGACGGCCCCGACAACATCACCGTCTCACCGTACGGCGGCCTCGTCATCGCCGAGGACGGCGCCGGGGTGCAGCACCTGTTCGGCGCGACGGACAGTGGCCGTACGTACCCGATCGCCCGCAACGAACTCAACCAGGGCACCGAGGCGGAGCCGGAGTACTCCGAGTTCACGGGAGTCACCTTCTCGCCGGACGGCGGCACCCTGTACGCGAACATCCAGGAACCGGGCATCATGCTGGCGATCAGGGGCCCGTGGAAGAGGCAACGCTCCCGCTGAGGCCCTCACCTCTTGTTGTGCGCGTGGACGGTTGCGCGGCCCGTCAGGGTGTACGGGCCGCGCGTGTCGGCGGTCAGGGCGGTGATCGGGGCGTTCAGGGGCCAGCGGCCCCGTTCCTTCCGGTCGGTCAGGCGAAGGGCGACGACCTCGCTGCCCGCCGCCGCGTACACCGTGTCGCCCTCGACCACCGGCGGGCACTGGGCGGGACCGTCACCGAGGTCCGGTACCGTCCAGCGCCGGCGGCCGGTGGACGGCTCGATCGCCTCCAGGGTGCGGTCCGACGACCAATGCAGCAGCAGACCACCCGCGCCCACACAGGTCCGGCGCCCCCCGGGCCGGGGGGTCCAGCAGGCGTCGAGGCCGAGCGCCGGACGGTTCCAGACCACCGCGCCCGTGTCGGGGTCCAGGCCGTACAGGTCTTTCCCGGACAGGAGGAGTCCGACGGTGCCCAGACGGTCGAGGGCCGTCGAGCCGGGGGACACCGGCACGCCCAGCTTCCGTGGCCGCCGGACCGCGCTGCCGTCGTCCGTGTCGATGACGTGCAGGAGCCCGTCGTCGGTGAGCAGCGCGAAACGGTTCCGGGCTATGCCGCCCACGAGCAGCGGCGCCGCCTCCGTACCGTCGTACTCCCAGCGGGTGCGCCCGTCGTAGGCGCCGACGCAGCGCGGGCGCGGGCGCCTGCCGCCCAACTCGTACGTCAGGAACAGGTGGTCGCCGAGCACGGCGGGCGCCTGCCACTCGATGGCGTCGGTGTCCTGCCAGGCGCGTTCGCCCGACCGCAGGGCCACCGCGTGTGTCACGTTCTTGGCGGAGTCCGTGCTGCCCTCGTACTGGCAGATCAGGGTGGTCCCCACGACCGTGAACCATTGGAGCGTGGACGGCAGTTGGTCCGTGGTCTTCGGCTCGCGCCCGGTGGTCGCGTCCCGTGCGGGCACCCCGACATCGCCCGCCGTCAGGAAACCCTCGCTGACACCCCACGCCGTGGGTGCCGCCGTGGACGCCTCCGTACGCCAGAGCCGGTCGCCGCGCTCCGCCGCGCGGGCCTGCACCGTGCCGTCGACGGAGCCGATGCCCTCCGTGCCGTGCAGCACCACACCGGATTCGGTGACGAGCATCCCGTCGATCGCGCCGCTCGTCGCCGTCAGCGTCCAGCGCTTCGCACCAGGGGCCGTCGAGCCCTGCCGGACGGTCCAGTCCGGGACGTCGTCACCGCCTTTGCCGGCGTCGGGGAGTCGGGTGCTGTACACGATCAGCCCGGTGAGACCGCCGAGGGCGGTGAGGAGGAGGGCTCGGCGGGCCAGGGTGGCGCGGCGGTCGGAGCGTGCCGGATCTATGGCGAACCGGCGCCTGCGGACGGCTTCCGGCTCGGGTTCGGGCGCCGGTTCTGATTTCGGTTCGGCCGGTGGCTGTATGTGTCCGGCGCCCGTCACCAGCGACCGCAGCGGTTCCGTACGCCACCACAGGGGCGCCGCCCGGTCCGCCGTGCGGCGCAGTACCGCCTCCGGATCGGGGCGCCGCTCCGGTGACTTGTGCAGACAGTCCGCGATCAGCTCCCGCAGCCCGTACTCCTCCGGTACGTCCGTGAGGTCGGGGGCGTCGTTCACCGCCCGGTACAGCAGCACGGCCGCGTTGCCCGGCCCGAACGGGGCGCGTCCGGACGCCGTGTACGCGAGTACCGCGCCCAGCGCGAAGACGTCCGTCGCCGGGGACACCGGCAGGCCCTCGACGATCTGCTCGGGCGCCATGTACCCGGGCGTCCCGATCATGTCGCCCGTCCCGGTCAGCCCCGGACGGTCACCGGCACCGCGCGCGATACCGAAGTCGATGACGCGGGGTCCGTCACCGGTGACCAGCACGTTCGACGGTTTCAGATCGCGATGCACCAGACCGGCCGTGTGGATGCTCCGCAGTGCCTCGGCGAGCGCGCCGCCCAGCGCCCGTACGGCGGCGGGCGGGAGCGGGCCCGTCAGGGACACCGCGCGGCGCAGTGTGACCCCGGGCAGATAGGCCGTCGCCAGCCACGGCACCGCCGCCCGCGGATCGGCGTCCACGACGGCGGCCGTGAACGCCCCGGTCACCGCCCGCGCCGCCGCCGCCTCACGGCGGAACCGTTCCCTGAAGTGCGGGTCGGCGGCGAGGTGTTCGTGCACCGTCTTCACCGCGACGAGCCGCCCACCGGGACTGCGCCCGAGATACACCTGCCCCATGCCGCCCGCGCCGAGCCGCCCGAGCAGCCGGTGTCCGCCGAGCCGCTCGGGATCCCCGGGCAGCAGCGGCTCACCGGCGGGGGAGGCGGTCCCGCTCATGTCGTCGCCGGTCCGCTCAGCGTCGTCAGGGTGCTGTTCGTGAGGACATGGACCAGACCGCCGCCCGCCGTCGCGGTCACCTTCGCCAGCCGTTCCACGGGCGCCGCCCACACCAGCTCACCCGTGTCCGCGTCCAGTGCGTGAACTCCCCATGTGGGCCTACCTCCTGACGCGGTGTCGGGTACCGCATCGGGGTCGGGCCCGGCCGCGTACAGCAGCCCGTCGGCGACCAGCGGCGGTACGTCGGAATCGTCCAGCCGTGCCACGTCGTCGCGCCGCCAGCGCACCCGTCCGTTCGTCGCGTCGAGCGCGCCGACCGTGTCGTACGTCGCGAAGTGCACCAGGCCGCCGTGTGCCGTGGACGTGACCCGGGCGTCGTCCACGCGGTGCGTCCAGCGGGCCCGCCCGGTGGCCAGGTCGACGCCCTCGACCGCACCGGACACCGCGTAGTAGCCGGTGCCTTGGGCGCCGGGCCGCACCTCGGGCCGTGCCGCGCCGCCCGCCACCTGGCCGGCGACCCTGCCGTCCCGCTCCCGGAGCAGCACCAGTGGTCCCGTCGGTGAACCGTCCTTCAGGTCACCGGAGTTGATCGCGAGCCCGAACTCCCCTTCCGTGAAGTCCACTTCGACGACCTCGGCGGGCGTGCCCTCGTGAAACCAGAGCGGTTCGCCGGCGGTCAGGTCGTACCCGTACGCGCGCCACGGCATCTGCTGCGCGGTGCGCCGGGCCCATGCGGTGCCGTACGACCAGGAGGTCACCAGACAGGCGCGTTCCGGCGACACGGCGAGCGTCACCCGCCGGCCGTCCACATGTGTGTCCTGCGTCATCGAGGCGCGCGGCCGGTCCGGGTGCTGGAGCAGTGAGGCCGTACGCCACCGTGCCGCCCCGGTCCGCGCGTCGAGGGCGACGATCTCGGCGTCGAACAGCGGCGGCTTCTTGAGCACGTACGCCGTGTCGCCGCGCGGGACGACGTCCGCGACCTCCTCGTACTTCCAGGCGACCGCGCCGGTAGGGGCGTCGAACCGGGTGAGGGTCCTGTCGGCACGTACGTACAGCGCCGTGCCGTCGAGGCGGAAGGCGGCGCCCCCGTACCCCACGGCCCCGACCTCCTTGCTCCAGACGGTGGTGCCGCGCTTCCAGGGGGTGGGCGACGCGTTCGGTTTCGCGCCGGACGCCTGGTCGTTCGAGCCGTCCGTGTCGTCCTGAGTGAGGACCAGGGCGGTGGTGGTGACGGCGGTGGCGGCGACGGCGAGTCCGGCGCCGGTCCAGCGGAGGAGGGCGCGGCGGGTGGGGCGAGGGTCGGGGGAGGGTGAGGGTGCGGCAACGGGGGGTTCGGGACGGATATGTGACGGTGTGTCAGTCAGGAGGAGCGTCCCCATGGCGGTCGGGTCCGTCGCGTCCGTCGGGTCGTGTCGGTCCGCCTCCTCCGCCATCTGGACCGCTTCGTCCGCCTGGTCCTCGTAATGGCGGATGAGCGTCGTCACCGACGGCTGTTCCCACCAGGGCGCCGACGCGTGCGGTGCGCACCACTCCAGTACCTCCTGGACCGTCGGGCGGTCCGCCGGGTCCTTGGCGAGGCAGCGGGTGAGGAAGGCGGTCCACTCCGCGTCGGCGACGCCCACCAGGTCCGGTTCCTCGTGCAGCGTGCGGTACAGCACCTGGGGCGCCGAACCGGAACCGTGCGGATTGCGGCCCGTGGCCGACAGCGCGAGGAGCGCGCCGAGCGCGAACACGTCCGCCGGCGGGCCGGTCTCACCGTCCCGTGTGATGTGTTCGGGTGCCATGAAGCCGGGCGAGCCGATCAACTCGCCGGTACCGGTGAGGGTGTCACCGGCCCGCTCCCCGTCGGACGGGGACTCCGGTACCGGGCGGGCGATCCCGAAGTCGAGGACCTTCGGGCCGTCCACCGTCACGACGACGTTCGCCGGTTTCAGGTCGCGGTGCACCAGACCGGCCGCGTGTACGGCGGCCAGCGCCTCGGCCAGGGCGGCGCCCAGCGTGGCGAGGTCGCCGGGGCCCAGCGGACCCAGTGCGGTGAGCGCCTCCGAGAGCGAGGGCCCGGCACAGAACTCGACGGCCAGCCAAGGGCGTTCGGCCTCCGGGTCCGCGTCAAGGACCGCCGCCGTGAAAGGGCCCGCGATGGCCCGCGCCGCCTCGGCCTCGCGGCGGAACCGCTCCCGGAAACGGGCGTCGGCGGCGAGGTGCCCGCGCACCACCTTGACGGCGACGAGCCGCCCGGACGCCGACCGGGCGAGGTGCACCTGACTCGTCCCGCCCTCGCCGAGCGGTGCCACGAGCCGAAAGCCCCCCAACTCCACCATGAACGGGCTCCTTCTCGAACGGTCGCGCGGCGACCGGAAACGACGGCCGACGATCAATGCGACGCCTGCCGGGCGCCGTTGGGTTGCATCGCTGGGTGGGCTTGTTCCGATCTTGTTCCCGGTCCTGGCCCGGGGATGTCCCCGGGGATGTTTCCCGTCTTGTTCCGGTCTTGTTCCGGGGCGGGCTGACATCTAACATTTCAGTTCATGGGAGCCATTCGGCCCGTGCACCGCACCCTGCTGAGGGACCAGGCGTACGAGGCGATCCGGGACGCGATCGTGAGCGGGGACATCCCGCCCGGCACGGTCGTGCGGGACGCCGAACTCGCCCAGGAACTCGGGCTGTCCCGCGCACCGGTCCGTGAGGCGTTCTCGCGGCTGGTGGACGAGGGCCTCCTGGAGACCAAACCGCAGAGCTACACGCGCGTGACGGTCCTCGTCGCCGCCGAGGTCAGACACGCGGCGGCCGTCGTCCGCGCCCTGCACGAACTCGTCGCGCGTACGGCCGTACCGCTCCTCGCGCCGGACGACGTCGAGACGATGCGGGCGGCCAACACACGGTTCGCCGCCGCGGTCCGTGCCGGGGACGTGGACGCGGCGGTGAGCGCGGACGACGCCCTGCACGACGTCCTCGTACGGGTCGCGGGCAACCGCGCTGCCGCCGCGACGATCGCCCGGTACACGCCGCTCATCCGCCGGCTGGAGCGGCGGCGCTTCGGCGACGCCGTGAGCTGCCGCTCGGCGGATCTGCACGAGCGGTTGATCCACGCGTGCGGGGTGGGGGACGTGGCGGGGGCGGTCGCCGTGACGACGGAGATCTGGCGTGCCTTGGAGGAACTGGCGGACGGCACCACGGACCACCCTTGATCCACATCCGCACCTGATGCCCATCCCTGTGAACCCAGCCCCGGGAGGCCGTCCGTATGTCTGAGTCCCTTGAGTCGTACACCCGTCATCCGTTGCTGTTCGGACCCTCGCCGGTGCACCCCATGGAGCGGCTGACCCGGCAGCTCGGCGGGGCGTCGCTGTGGGCGAAGCGGGAGGACTGCAACTCCGGTATCGCCTTCGGTGGGAACAAGACCCGCAAGCTGGAGTACCTCGTGGCGGACGCCCTCGCGCAGGGGTGCGACACGCTGGTGTCGATCGGCGGGGTGCAGTCGAACCACACCCGGCAGGTCGCCGCCGTCGCCGCGCATACGGGACTCAAGTGCGTGCTGGTGCAGGAGAGTTGGGTCGAGTGGCCGGACGCGGTGTACGACAAGGTCGGCAACATCCTGATCAGCCGGCTCGCGGGCGCCGACGTCCGGTTGGTACGGGCGGGTTTCGGCATCGGCTTCAAGGAGAGCTGGGAGCAGGCGCTGCGGGAGGTCGAGGAGTCCGGCGGCAAGCCCTACGCGATTCCGGCCGGCGCGTCGGACCATCCGCTGGGCGGTCTCGGCTTCGCGAACTGGGCGCACGAGGTCGCCGCGCAGGAACGTGAGCTGGGCGTCTTCTTCGACACCGTCGTGGTGTGCTCGGTGACGGGGTCGACGCAGGCGGGGATGATCGCGGGGTTCGCGGCGCTGGCCGAGGCCGGTGGGCGAGAGCGGCGCGTCCTGGGCATCGACGCGTCGGCCGACCCGGGCCGCACCCGTGAGCAGATCGCCCGGATCGCGGCGGACACCGCCCGCCGGATCGGTGTGCGGCGGGAGATCGGCGTCGCGGACGTGGAACTGGACGAGCGCTACCACGGTGGCACGTACGGGGTCCCGGACGAGGTCACCCTCGACGCGATGCGCCGCGCGGCGAGCACCGAGGGCATGATCACGGACCCGGTGTACGAGGGGAAGTCGATGGCCGGTCTGATCGACCTGGTCAGCAGGGCGGAGATCGCCAAGGACTCGACGGTGCTCTATGCCCACCTGGGCGGGCAACCGGCGCTGAACGCGTACAGCGCCCTGTTCTGACCGCCCCTGACTTCCCTCCGACCGCTTCCGGATCGTCCCCGATCCCTCTGGCCGAAGCGGGGTCGATCCATTCGGGTTGGTAAGGGAACGGCAAAGCGGGGTCGTTCGTTACCTCTGGCATGACAGCTATGACCCCCGGCTCGAACATCCCTCTGACCGCCACCCGCGTGGCGGTGGACGTCGCCGCACCCGTGCGGCTCGACGTATCGGGCCTGCTGCTCACCGCCGACGGCAAGGTGCGCTCCGACGACGACTTCATCTTCTACAACCAGCCCGCGGGCCCGGGGGTGACCTACCGCTCGGGCCAGGGCACCGCACCGGACGCGATCGTTGTGGACACGACGGCGGTGCCCCCGGGCATCGAGAAGATCGTCGTCACCGCGAGTCCCGACGCGGCGGGCCAGACCTTCCAGGGCGTCGAGCCCACGGCGACGATCCGCGGCGCGGACGACGGCAGTGTGCTCGCCACCTTCACCCCGCCCCAGCTCGGCTCGGAGACGGCCCTCGTGATCGTGGAGGTCTATCTGCGTAACGGCGCGTGGAAGGCCCGCGCGGTGGGCCAGGGCTACGCGAACGGCTTGGCGGGCATCGCGACGGACTTCGGCGTGACGGTGGAAGAACCGGCACCGGCACCGGTAGCGGCACCGATCCCGGCTCCGGCACCGGTGGCCCCGCCCGTTCCGCAGGCCGCCCCGCAGGCCCCGCCGCCCCCGATGGCGGCACCGACTCCGGCAGCGGCACCGGCGCCCGGCAGCGGCAAGATCAACCTCGACAAGGGCCGCGTCAGCCTCCAGAAGAACCAGACGGTGTCCCTGGTGAAGGGGGGCCGTCCGATGCTGTCGCAGGTCAAGATGGGCCTCGGCTGGGAGCCCGCGTTCCGGGGCAAGGACATCGACCTCGACGCGTCGGTCATCGCGTACGGCCCGCAGCGCAACCACCTGGACAGCTGCTACTTCGGCAAGCTGTCCATCCTGAACGGCGCGGTCAAGCACTCCGGGGACAACCTCACGGGTGAGGGAGCGGGCGACGACGAGGTGATCGTGGTCGACCTCGGCCGCCTGCCCCAGGAGGCCACGGGCCTGGTGTTCACGGTGAACTCGTTCTCGGGCCAGAAGTTCACCGAGGTGGCGAAGGCGTACTGCCGCCTGATGGACGCGGCGACCGGCGAGGAACTGGTCCGCTTCGACCTGACCGGCGCCCAGCCCCAGACCGGCGTCATGATGTGCAAGCTGATCCGCCAGTTCACCGGCGAATGGGAAATGACAGCGATCGGCGACTTCGTGAAGTCCCGCACGGTCAGGGGGATGGTGAAGCCGGGGGCACAGGCGCTCTAGCCCGAAGCCGGGCGGGACCGGGGAGCGGGTGCCGGGCCCGGAGGGCGTGACGGGTCGGGCAGGCCGCGCCGACGAGGCGATCCCCGGGCGGTCCGGCCCGGTGGGGCGATCGGGCCGAGTGGGCGGGTGGCGTCGAACGTTGTGGGTATCGGGCAGCTGAGTCCCGCCGGCGAGCAGGCGGGTGTCTGCGACGGCGGGCGGATGCCCCGTGCGGCGGCCGGGCCGGAGTCGGCGGGTGGACATCGGGCCCGGCCCGGCATCGGCCGGCCGCCGGCTACGGTCGGTGGCGGTTTCTCTGGTGCTGCCGGGCCGCTCGCTCGTTCCCGTGCTTGTACGCGCCCGTCCACCGCGCCATCACCAACTGGGCGTCACCTGACTCCACCTCGGACAGGAACCGGTCCGCCCGCGCACCGCGCAGGGTGCCGGCCGGGCGGCCGTGGTGGGTGATGACCACGGTGCCGTCGGCATGGCGCGCGTAAGTGAATCCATGAGGTCGGGGCACGGTCGGATGCTAGGCACCCGACCGCGCCCCGGGCCACCGGATTACGCAGCGGATCAACTCGCCTGCGGCAGTACCACGATCTTGCGTCCCGTGCCCGACGCGAACTGGTCGAGTGCCTGCGGGTAGCGCCCCAGAGGCAGTCGGTCGCTGATGAAGACCTCCGGGTCGAGGACACCGTTCGCGAAGAGTTCCGCGGCCCGCTCGAAGCTGTGCAGCACCGCCATCGAGCCGGTGATGGTGATCTCCTGGTTGTAGATCTTGTACGGGTCGATCGAGACGCGGGTCGCGTAGTCCGCCACGCCGAACTGGAGGAAGGTGCCCGCCTTCGCGACCCGGTCCAAACCGTCCTGGATCGCCGCCGCGTTGCCCGTGGCGTCCACCACCACGTCCCAGCCCTGCGGCCGGTCCAGCTCGTCGGCGTTCGCCGCGGACCCCGAGACCCCCAGCTGCCGCGCGGTCGCGAGCCGCGCCGGGTTGAGGTCGACGACGTCCACACGCGCGGCGCCGGTCCGCTTGGCCAGCTCCAGCATCATCAGGCCCATCGTGCCGGAGCCGTAGATCAGCACATGGGCGCCGAGCCGGGACTGGAGCACGTCGTAGCCGCGTACCGCGCAGGACAGCGGCTCGATCAGGGCCGCGTCCTCGGTACGGATGTGCTCGGGCAGCTTCACACAGTTGGCGACGGGCGCGAGGGCGTACTGCGCGGCGCCGCCCGCCGTGGTGACCCCGATCGCGGCCCACCGTTCGCACAGGTTGTTGTGGCCGCTGCGGCAGAACCGGCACTCGTAGCAGTACAGCGACGGGTCGACGGCGACCTGGTCGCCGACCGCCACTTCCGTGACGTCCCGGCCGATGCCCACCACCTCGCCCGCGAACTCGTGCCCCGGGACGACCGGCAGCGTGGGCGCGAACTCGCCCTGGAGGATGTGCAGATCGGTGCCGCAGAGGCCGCACGCGGCGACCTCGACGACAACCTCGCGGGGCCCTGGCGTCGGGTCCGGTACCTCGGCGACCACCGCGGTGCCGACGGACTCGATGACGGCGGCCTTCATTTGACGGCTCCCAGCGACAGGCCCTGGACCAGTTTGTCCTGGGCGGCGAACCCCGCGGCGAGTACCGGCAGGGAGATGATGAGCGACGCGGCGCACACCTTCGCCAGGAACAGGCCCTGGCTGGTGATGAAGCTGGTCAGGAACACGGGTGCCGTCTCGGCGACGACGCCGGTGAGCACCCGGGCGAAGAGGAGTTCGTTCCAGCTGAAGATGAAGCAGATCAACGCGGTCGCCGCGATGCCGGGCGCCGCGATCGGGGCCACCACGCGGGCGAGAATGGTCGGCAGCCGGGCGCCGTCGATCTGCGCGGCCTCGATGATGGCGACCGGCACCTCGGCGAGGAACGACTGCATCATCCACACCGCGATCGGCAGGTTCATCGAGGTGTAGAGGATGACCAGGAGCCAGATGTTGTCGAGCATCCCGGCGTTCTTCGCGAACAGATAGATCGGCAGCAGGCCCGCGACGACGGGCAGCATCTTCGTCGACAGGAAGAAGAACAGGACGTCCGTCCACTTGCGGACCGGCCGGATCGACAGCGCGTACGCGGCCGGCAGCGCGAGCAGCAGCACGCACAGCGTCGAGACGCCCGACGCGACCAGGGAGTTGGTGAGCGCCGGCCAGGGGGTCGCGCCACCGCCGGAGCCGAAGAACTCGCGGTAGCCGTCGAGGGTCAGGGACGCCGCGACCGAGGGCGGGTTGGTCGCCGCGTCCTGTTCGGAGTGGAAGGACGTGAGCGCCATCCACGCGATCGGCAGGAAGAACAGCAGCGCGGCCACCCAGGCGGTCACCCCGAGCAGGGCGCCCTTGCGGCGGCGCGGGGGAGTGCCCCGTACGGCCGTGGTCGAGTGGGCGGCGGAAGCGCCGGACAGGCCCGAAGCGGCAGCGGCACCGGAGACAGTGGTACTCATGCGCGGGACGCCTCCTCGCGGAACAGGGACGACACGACCCGCAGGGCGAACGTCGCGATGATGATGGAACCGATGACGACGAGGACACCGGCGGCGGACGCCAGCCCGTTCTCGTGTGCCTGGTAGAAGCTCTGGTAGACGGTGTACGGAAGGTTCGCGGTGCCGAGGCCGCCGGAGGTGATGGTGAACACGGCGTCGAAGTTCTGCACGATGTACACCGAGCCGAGCAGGGCGCCCAGTTCCAGATAGCGGCGCAGATGCGGCAGCGTGAGATGGCGGAACACCTGCCAGCCGTTCGCGCCGTCCACCTTCGCCGCCTCCATCTGCTCCGGGTCACGGCTCTGCAGCCCGGCGAGGAGGATCAGCATCATGAAGGGCGTCCACTGCCATATGAGCGACGCCTCGATCGCCAGCAGCGGGGTGTTCGACACCCAGTCGGGCTGGGTTGCCCCGTCGCCGCCGATCCAGTGCAACAGGCCGTTGAACAGGCCGTACTCGGGGTTGTAGAGCACGTGCTTCCACAGCAGCGCGGCGGCCACCGGGACCAGCAGGAACGGTGCGATCAGCAGGGTGCGGGCCAGCCCGCGGCCCCGGAACTTCCGGTCCAGGAGCAGGGCGAGCAGCAGCCCCAGGACCAGGCTGACCAGAACGACGGTGACCGTGAGCAGCACCGTCGTCCACACCGAGCGGCGCAGATCGGGCTCGGTCAGGACCTCGCTGTAGTTGGCGAAGCCGGCGAAACTGCGGGCGTCGGGGTAGAGGGCGTTCCAGTCGAAGAAGGAGATCACCAGGGTCGCCACGAACGGCAGTTGCGTGACGACGATCATGAAGATCAGCGCGGGCAGCAATGGCGCCCGGGTCACCCACGCGCGCATACGGCCCGAGGGCTGCTTCACCACGCGCGCGGGGCGCGCGCTCACTGGGTTGGTCGTGGTGGCGGTCATCGTCCCTTGTACTCCTCGGAGATCTGCTCGGCGAGCTGCTGGGACTTGCTCAGGGCCTCGTCGACGGACTGGCGTCCGGCGATGGCCGCGCTGATCTCCTGCGAGACCTTGGTACCGAGATCCGTGAATTCCGGGATGCCGACGAACTGGATGCCGGGCGCGGGCCTCGGCTGGACCCCCGGGTTCTCGGGCTGCGCGCCGGCGATGGCGTCCCGGGTGACCTCCGCGAACGTGGCGGCCTCCGCGCGGTACGCGGGGATGTCGTAGGTCGAGGCGCGCTTGCCCGCCGGGACGTTCGACCAGCCGATCTGATCGCCGACCAGCTGCTCGTACTCCTTGCTGGACGCCCAGGAGATGAACTTCCACGCGTTGTCGGGGTTCCGGGACGCCTGCTGGATGCCCCAGGCCCAGGTGTAGAGCCAGCCGGAACTCTTGGTCTCCTGGACCGGCGCCGGCGCGTAGCCCATCTTGCCCTTCACCGGGGAGTCCTTGGACTCCAGGGAACCGGCGGCGGACGTGGCGTCGTACCACATGGCGGTCTTGCCCTGGGTGACGTTGTTGAGGCACTCCGCGAACCCGGACTGGGCGGCGCCCGCCTCGCCGTGCTCCCGCACGAGGTTCACATAGAAATTGGTCGCCTTCTTGAACTCCGGGGAGTCCAGATGGGCCTTCCAGTCCTTGTCGAACCAGGTGCCCCCGAAGGTGTTCACGACGGTCGTCAGCGGCGCCATCACCTCGCCCCAGCCGGGCAGGCCGCGCAGACAGATGCCCCGCATGCCCTTCTCGGCGCCGTCCACCTTCGCCGCGATGTCCGCGACCTCCTGCCAGGTCGGCTGCGCGGGCATCGTCAGGCCCTTCTTGGCGAGCACGTCCTTGCGGTACATCAGGAACGACGACTCGCCGTAGAACGGCTGCCCGTAGAGCTTGCCGTCGTTCCCGGTGAGGGACTGCCGCATGGACGGCAGTACGTCCTGCTCGTCGTAGGCGGGGTCCTCGCGGACGTAGTCGTCCATGTCGTGCAGCCAGCCGTTCCTGGCGTAGATCGGGATCTCGTAGTTGCTCAGGGTCGCGACGTCGTACTGCCCGGCCTGGTTGGCGAAGTCCTGGCTGATCTTGTCGCGGACGTCGTTCTCGGGGAGGACGGTGAAGTTCACCCTGATGCCGGTCTCCTTGGTGAAGTGCGCGGCGGTGAGCTTCCGAAGCTCCATCATCTGCGGGTTGTTGACCATCAGGACGTTGACGGAGTCGCCGCCGGAACCGGTCCCGCCGGCCCCGGTCCAGCAGCCGGTGAGCAGCGGGGCGAGCAGCGTCCCCGCGGCGACCGCGGCGAGCGAAGCGCGCGGCCTCCGTCGGCTTAGGGTGCGCATGGAGTGCTCCTGATCGGTTCGGTTGGGAATATAACGGGATGTGCTGATGTGTGTGGGGGGTAAAAGGGTGTGCGGGGGTGCGGACGGTCCCGGGCCCGTGGGGGAGGTCCGGGGAGCGGTGGGGTGTGGTGCGCGCGCTGCGCGGGGCGGCTCAGACGCGGATGACCTGGGGTCCCTGGAGGGAGTAGCGGTGGGCCTCGGACGCGGGCAGTTGACCGCTCGTCACGATCGCCTCCAACTCACTGATCCGCGCGAACCGGCAGAAGCTCACGGCACCGAACTTGGTGTGCACACCGGCGAAGACCGTGCGCCGTGACGCCCGCATCGCCTGCGCCTTCACCTCACTGACGGCCGGGTCCGGAGTGGTCAGACCGTGCTCACGGGAGATGCCGTTGGCGCCGATGTACGCCAGATCGATGACGAAACCGGACAGCATCCGGGTCGTCCAGTGGTCGACGGTCGCGAGCGTGCCGGACCGTACCCGGCCGCCGAGCAGCAGCACGGTGGTGTTGTCGGCCTCCGCGAGTGCCCCGGCGGTCGCCAGGGACGCGGTGACCACGGTCAGCTGCCGGTCCCTGGGCAGCGCCTCGGCGATGAGCTGAGGGGTGAAGCCCTCGTCGACGAAGACCGTCTCGGCGTCACCGAGCAGTTCGGCGGCGGCGAGCGCGATCCGCCGCTTCTCGGGGACGTGCATGGTGGTGCGGAAGGCGAGGGTCGTCTCGAAGCCGGCGCTCTCCACGGGATACGCGCCGCCATGGGTGCGGCGCACCAGACCGTGGTCCTCCAGGGCCCGCAGATCGCGGCGTACGGTCTCCTTGGCAACGCCCAGTTCGTTCGCGAGCGTGGCCACGTCGACGGATCCGGCGCTGCGTGCCGCGCGGACGATCTCCCGCTGTCGTTCCTCGGCGCTCATGGCCGTCACCCGCCCTCCGTGGTCCCTCGTCGTCGCCTCGCTACCTGCGTGCCCGTTCGGGCCCGGCGATGACCGTGCTGACCCGATGGGGAAGTTCTACAGCGGGTGTGCGGCACTGGCCAGGTCTGTTACGGGCCCGATGCTGCCCGTATGTGCCCGCTTACCGGGAGCGGCTGCCCGTCGCGGACCTGCGCGGGGGCGTACGGCGGCGTACGAACGGGCACGGAGAATGCCCGAACAGCCCGGCGGGCGGGCCCGTTCGGTGCCCGCCCGCCGTTGACGCGTCCCCGAAACCCTAGGCCGGGAACAGTTCGGGCAGCAGCCGGTGGGCGTCGGCGCGGGCCGGGTCCACCGCGTCGGCGGGTGCCGACGACGCCGGCCAGCGCAGTGTCACGCCGATGTCCGCCCAGCCGCCGACGGTGGCCAGGAACTTGTCCAGGGCCGGGTTGGACAGGCCGCGGGACTGGAGCGGCGCGATGTGCCGGGCGAAGAACTCACCGATGCGCCGCTCCACGTCTGCGGCGGTGGCCGGGTCGGTCGTCATCAGCCGGTACCAGGCGACCGCGCCGCGGGGCGACATGGCCGCGATGTTGGAGTAGCTGCCGTGCGCGCCACGGGCGAGGCCGGACGCCAGCAGATGGCCGGGCACGAAGATCGACAGCCGGGGAACGGCGTCCGTCATGGCCGCGTACCAGGCGTCGTCACCGCCGGCCATCTTGACGCCGACGAGAGGGGGGACGTCGGCGGCGAGCCGTGCGAGGAGCGACGGCGACACCTGGGTCTTGGCGTGCGGCGGGTTGTAGAGCACCAGCGGCACGTCCCCCGCGGTCTCGGCCGCACCGGTCAGGAAGCGCACGACCTCGTCGTCGTTCAGCGGGACCCAGTCCGGCAGGATCACCTGGACGGCACCCGGTCGCAGCGCGGCAGCGCGCCGGATGCGGCCGAGCGCCACCGGCGTCGCCGGATGCGAGGCACCGATCTGGTACGGCAGTCCCGCCGCCTCGCACCGCTGTGCCAACAGGGCGCTCACCCGGTCGAATTCGGCCTCGTCGACGGCGTGGAACTCGCCCGCGGTGCCATGGGCGTAGATGCCGTCGACTCCGCTGGTCAGCAGCGCGTCGAGCTGGCTCGCCAACCGGTCCCAGCCGATGTCGCCCCGGCCTTCGACGGGCAGCAGCAGCGTGCCCCACACTCCCGTGATCTCGTCCGCCGCCAATGGCTTCATGAATGCTCCCTCCGCACGGGGACCGCACGCACGGTCTCCCGCATCGCGTACCGGCCCTCATACCTACGTCACGGCGAGGAGTTGTTCCACCGGGTAGATCGCGCAATGCGTGAGGAACACGCGAACGTCCCTTGTCCCAAGGGGCAGTTGTCAGAAGTCGGGGCTCCACTTCGGGTCCCGGCCGCTCAGGCCGATCGTCCGGTCGAGCAGCGGCGCGTCCTCCGGTACGGGCACGGGAGGGCCGAACAGCCCCTCGACGGGCGGCTCTTCGGCGGTCGGCGCCAGGAAGGCGAGGGCGGCCTCCAGGGAAGCGGTGTCCGGCGCGTACTCCTGGCCGGTCGCGCGGGCGATGTCCCAGCCGTGCACGACGAGTTCGTTCAGCGCGACGAGTCCGGCGACCTGGCCGGGCAGCGGAACACCACCGGCGCGGGTCTCGCCGGTCCACGCGCGCGGGTCGCCCCAGGCGTCGGCCAGCTCCTCCAGCAGCTTGGGCAGCTCGGCGCGCCAGTCCGGTCCGATGTCCGGCAGGGCGCTGGTGGGGGCGGTGTCCGTCGTCGGGCCCAGGTCCTTGCGGGCGGCGTCCCGGAAGGCGGTGCTGAGCCCGACGAGATGCCCGAGGAGATGGCGTACCGCGTAGGCGGGGCACGGGGTGGGGTCGTCGAGCCGGTCGTCGGTGATCCGCTCGGCGACCCGGGCGATCAGCCGGGTCTGGGGTCCGAAGTCGACGGTGTCGGTCATAGGGGGCTCCTCAGCGGCGGGTGGGTCTGGTGCGGCCTCTGAAGGGTGGACCGGCGGGGCGCCCGGAACTCATCGCGACACCCGGAACTCATCCCGACGCCGCCCGACCTGTCCCGAGTTCCCCGGAAGTAGGGCATCCGCCCGATGTCCGCGCGGGGGCCTCAGGGCAACGATCACTGTCCATGACATGGACGGTGAGCAGGGTCCTGCGGGACCGCAACGCGGGGCTGTATCTCGGCGGGGTCGTGGTGTCGGGGTTCGGCAGTTCGGCGATGTGGCTGGTGGCCGGAATCTGGGTGAAGAGCCTCACCGGCTCCAACAGCCTGGCCGCGCTCTGCACCTTCGCCCTCTGGGCGCCCACCCTGGCCGGCCCCCTCCTGGGCACCTTCGCGGACCGCACACGCCGCCGGCCGCTGCTGGTGGGCACGAACCTCGGCCTCGGACTGCTGCTCCTGTCGCTGTTCGCGGTGGACTCGGCGGACCGGCTGTGGATCCTGTTCGCGGTCCTGGTGGTGTACGGCGCGGTCGGCGTGGTGCACGACGCGGCCGAGTCGGCGCTGGTGGCGTCGGCGGTCGACAAGGACCTGCTCGGTGATTTCAACGGGCTGCGGATGACCGCGGGCGAGGGCATGAAACTCGTCGCACCGCTGGCGGGCGCGGGCCTCTTCACCGCGTACGGAGGCGCCCGCGTCGCACTCCTGGACGCCGTGACCTTCGTGCTCGCGGCAGGTCTCTACGCGCTGTTGCGGGTCCGCGAGGAGCCGCCGGTACGGGAGACGGCCGGCTGGTGGGAGCGCACGGCGGACGGGGCGCGGGACCTGTGGGCGGACCGGCGCGTGCGTCCCCTGGTCCTGGCGGGCGGCGCGACGATGCTGCTCGCGGGCCTCAACGGCGCGCTGATCTTCGCCGTGGTCGATGAAGGACTCGGCAGGTCACCCGGTTTCGTGGGGGTCCTCTACGCGGTCCAGGGCGCCGGTTCGGTCGCGGTGGGCCTGGTCGCGGGGCCGCTGCTGCGCGGCCTCGGCGAGCGCCGTTTCGCCGCCGCGGGGATCGCCCTGTTCGCGGTCGCGGTGGCGGCGCGCGCCCTGCCGTACGACGCGGTGGCCCTGGCGGCGAGCGCGGCCGTGGGCCTGGGGTTGCCGTGCGTCCTGATCGCGGCCCTGACGACGATCCAGCGGGAGACCCCGGACCGCCGTCTGGGCAGAGCGACGGCCACCGCGAACACTCTGATGTTCACGCCGAACGCCCTGGCCCTGGCCCTGGGCGCGGGCCTCACGGCCGTGGTCCCGCACACGGTCCTGCTCCTGCTGACCGGAGCGTGCGGCGTCCTGACGGCGATATGCCTGACGCGGGCCGCCACCCGGAGCGGCTAGGGCGCCAGCCCCTCCCGCACCAGGTCCAGGTCCGCGTCCGACGCCAACCCCGCGTGGTAGAGGCGGAGTTCGGTGGCGCCGTGGTCCGCCGCGCGGGCCGCGTCGTCGGCCAGGGTCGCCGGGCTGCCGCCCATGGCCGAGACGACCGTGAGATTGGCCGCGAGGACCGCGCTCCCTCCGGCGTCCGCGAAGGGCGCTAGGAGCGAGGTGCCGCCGGCGCAGGGGACGACCACGCCGTCCGCGACGGACAGGATGTGCGCTGGGTCGACCCCGGCGTTCGCACCGCAGTGGTACGACACCGGGTCGGCGTGCAGCAGCACCTGGAAGTCGTGGGGCGCGGCGGCGCGTACCGCCGACACGGCCTCCTCCTGGAGGCCGCGCGCCGTGGCGTCGCGCCACGCACGCGTGGCCGCCGCCCGCTCGGCGCCGAGCAGTTTCTCGACGGCCGCCCAGCCGCCGTCGGACTGCTCCGTACCGCGCCACACGGGCTTCAGGGCCCGCCGTACCGTGTCGGCGAGGCCGTCCGGGTCGAGGCCCGACGCGATGTATCCGGCCCGGCAGTCGGGGCAGAAGCAGAGCGACATGAGGTACTGGCCCGCGTCGCCGAGCGGGACGCCCGCGATCTTGTCGTGGGCGTGCAGATGGGCGAGCCCGTACCAGCCGAGGGACTCCAGTTCGGTGCCGGACGCGCCCGGCCGTACGGCGGCCTCGGCGGCCAGCGCGACGAGGTACGCGCGCGTGGCGGGCTGCGCGATGCAGGGCGCCCACGGGTAGCGGTCGCCGTAGGCGTTGACGACGGAGGTGTCCGGACGCTCGGCGCCCAGGCGGGAGTTGTGGGCGAGGACGACCCAGGTGTGGACCTCCAGACCGGCGTCCCTCAGCGCGGCGGACGCCTCGCCGTGCGCGTCTCCGGGCGCCCAGGCCCCGGCCGCGTACGGACGCAGCGGACGCCCCTCGCCGTTGCCGTCGCGGGTGGCCAGGGCCGAGGGATACAGCAGCGCGGCGTGCTCGGCGGTGACGATCCGGTGGCGCGGGTGGCGGGGGGTGAGCGCGCGCGTGGAGTGGTAGGCGGCGGCGAGGGTCACCGAGCGGACCCCGAGACCGGCGACGCGCGCGGCGGCCTCCGGATCGCCGACGACGTCCCAGGGGTAGAGGAACGCGGACGTCTTCACGCGTCGTCCCCGAGGAGCGCGTAGCCGTGCTCGATCAGCGCGGCGAGCTGCTTGACGTGCTCCTCGGCGGGCTCGTGCAGCGGTGGGCGCACCGGTCCGACGTCGAGCCCGCGCAGCCGTACGCCGGCCTTGACCAAGGAGACGGCGTACCCGCGGCCCTGGTCGCGCAGGTCGACCAGCGGCCGATAGAAGCCGTCGAGCAGCCGGTTCACGGTCGGGTCGTCGCCGGTGTTCAGCGCCCGGTGGAAGGCGAGGGCGACCTCGGGCGCGAAGCAGAAGACGGCCGAGGAGTACAGGGTGACACCGATGCCGCGGTAGGCGAGGCCGGTGAGTTCGGCGGTGGGCAGTCCGTTGAAGTAGAGGAAGTCGCCGGGTGCTTCGGCGCGTACGGCGCTGATGACGCGCTGCATCAGGCCGAGGTCGCCGAGGCCGTCCTTGAAGCCGATGACGCCTTCGGTGCGGGCGAGTCCGACGACGGTCTCAGGGGTGAAAACAGCGTTGTCCCGCTGGTAGACGATGAGGTCGAGCGAGGTCGCGGCGGCGAGTTCGGCGTAGTGCCGCAGCAACCCCTCCTGGCCGGCGACGACGAGGTACGGGGGCATCGCGAGCAGCCCGTCGGCGCCCGCTTCCTCGGCGAGGCGCGCGTACCGCACGGCGAGCGCGGTGCCGTATCCGGCGCCCGCGACCACCGGTACCCGTCCCGCGGCCTCCTCGACGGCGGCGCCCACGCAGGCGCGGAACTCCTCGGGGGTCAGGGCGTGGAACTCGCCGGTGCCGCAGCACGCGAAGACGGCTCCGGCGCCCGCCTCGATCCCGCGCCGCACATGGGCGCGGTAGACGTCGAGATCGACGGACCCGTCGGGACCGTACGCGGTGACGGGAAAGAACAGCAGTCCGTCGAGTCGAGCGGCGAGAGGGGCTGACGTCACGGGCTCTCCCTAAGCGTGCGGGCGAACCAGGAGACGTGCACGACACCCTCGTGCACGTTTCTGATCCACGTCTATATTTCTGAACGCGTCTACGCTAAGACGCCCACATAGGGGTGGTCAAGCGCACCACCACGCAACACCGGGGCGGATTGGCGGACTCGGGCGGGACACTTGACGCGGCCGGGCGGCGATCCTTAGCGTGTCCATGGATGTGAATCCTGTACATGAATACAGCCGTACTCTCGCACACGAATTACAGCCGTACCCGCCGTCCGGGGCGGCGGTCTGGAGACTGCGTATGCCCGGTACGCCCGGTACCCCCGCGCCTCGAACCCCCGCGACCCGAACCCCCGCACCCCGCACCGTCCTGCTCACCGGCGCCGCCGGCGGGCTCGGCACCCTGATGCGGGGGCTGCTGCCCGCGTACGGCTACGACCTGCGGCTGTTCGACATGGTCCCGATCGAGGGCGAGCCGGACGCGATCACGGCCGACCTCGCGGACACCGGCGCGCTGCGCGAGGCCGTGCGGGGCGTGGACGCGGTCATCCACCTCGCGGGCATCTCCCTGGAGTCCACCTTCGACAAGATCCTCCAGGCCAACATCCGGGGTACCTACCACCTGTACGAGGCCGCGCGCGAGGAAGGCGTCCGGCGGATCGTCTTCGCCTCGTCCAACCACGTCGTGGGCTACACACCCCGACCCCAGGGCGAGCCTCCCTTCGGACCCGACCGGCTGATCCCGATCGACACCCCGCGCACCCCCGACACCTTCTACGGCCTGTCGAAGGCGTTCGGCGAGGACCTCGCCCAGCTCTACTGGGACAAGCACGGCCTGGAGACGGTGTCCGTCCGCATCGGCTCCTGCTTCGAGGAGCCCGTCAGCGTCCGGATGCTCTCCGTGTGGATGAGCCCCGAGGACGGCGCCCGGCTCTTCCACGCCGCGCTGACCGCCGAGAACGTCGGCCACACCGTCGTCTACGGCTCCTCGGCCAACACCCGGCTGTGGTGGGACCTCTCCACGGCCCGCGCACTCGGCTACGCACCTCGGGACGACTCGGAACGGTTCGCCGCGAAGCTCATCGCCGAACAGGGCGACCTCGACCCCGACAACCCCGACCACGCCCACCTGGGCGGCCACTTCGTGACCGACCCGCCGCTCTGGCCCCACTAAGGCGCGCTTCGGCTCGGCGTGGTGGAGCACTCAGTTCTTGAGCGCCGCCTGCATCATCGCCCTTGCGATCGGGGCCGCAAGGCCATTGCCGCTGACCTCCGAGCGGGCCGCGTCCGATTGCTCGACCATGACCGCGACGGCGACCTGCTTACCGGTGCTCTTGTCCGTCGCGTACGACGTGAACCAGGCGTACGGCGTCTTGCTGTTGTTCTCGCCGTGCTGCGCCGTGCCCGTCTTGCCGCCCACCGTCGCGCCGGATATCCGGGCGTTGGTGCCCGTGCCCTGCTCGACCACCGTCACCATCGCGGACTGCAACTCCCGCGCGGTGGACGCGCTGACGATCCGCTGCGAGCCGGCGTCGTCATAGCTCTTGAGCACGGTTCCGTCCGCGTCCGTCACCTGCGACACCATGTGCGGCGACACCAGCACACCGTCGTTCTCGATGGCCGCCGACACCATCGCCATTTCGAGCGGGGTCGCCGTCACATCGAACTGTCCGATCCCCGACAGACCCGTCTGCGCCCTGTCCATGCCCGAGGGATAGACGCTCGCGTACGCGCGCACCGGCACGTCCCGCTGCGTCTCGTTGAAGCCGAACTTCTCCGCCATCGCCTTCACCTTGTCCTGGCCGAGGTCCACGGCGAGCTTGGCGAACACGTTGTTGCAGGAGTACTGGAGGGCGACCCGCAGCGACGCGTTCTCACAGGGCGCCGACTTGTTCTCGTTCTCCAGGTCCGTGATCGTGCCGGGCAGCTGGTACGGATTCGGGCTGTCCGTCTTCTGGTCCACGGAGGAGTACCGCCCGTCCTCCAGGGCCGCGGCGGCGACGACCAGCTTGAACGTCGAACCGGGCGGCAGCGGCTGCCGGATCGCGCGGTTCACCAGCGGCTTGTCCGCGTCCTTGCCGAGCTTCTGCCACTCCGCGGCGTCCGACGAGCCGGACCCGGCGATCTTCGACGGGTCGTACGACGGCGTCGACACCATGCCGAGGATCTTGCCCGTCACCGGGTCCATCGCGACGGCCGCGCCTTTGTTGCCGCCTAGCGCCTCATAGCCCGCTTTCTGGACGGCCGGGTCGATCGTCGTGACGACGTCCCCGGGGTCGGCGCGCTTGTTGGTGAGCGTGTCGACCGGCGTACGCAGCTGGAGATCGGTGCCGTCGAGCACGCTCTGATAGATCCCCTCCAACTGATTCGCGCCGTAGACCTGCGAGCTGTAGCCCGTCACCGCGGCATACAGCGCGCCGTCCGTGTACGTGCGCTTGTACGCCAGGTCACCGCCCGACGTGCGGGCGGAACCCGTGATCGCGTTTCCGCCCACGATGATGTCCCCGAGCGGGTAGGCGTACTGGTCGATCGCCTTGCGCCGGTTGTTCTTGTTGTCCGCGAGGGCCTGCCCGTCGTAGAACTGCACCCAGGTCGCCCGCACCAGCAGGGCGAACACCAGGAGCAGCGTGAAGAGGGCGGCGCGCCTGATCGTCTTGTTCATACGTAGAGAAGGACGACGCCGGTGGGGCGGGAGTTCCCCGATGGCACGACTGTGCGGGATTCCTCAGGAACTCTTCATCCGGGACTGCGTTCGTCCCGGGACCGCTTCATCCGGAACCGCCTGATCCGGGACCGCTTCCGATCAGCCCCGCCTCGTACGCGGCGATCACCGCCTGGGTCCGGTCCCGCGCGCCCGTCTTCGCCAGGACCGACGCCACATGCGTCTTGACGGTCGCCGGGCCCACGCCCATCCGGTGCGCGATCTCCGCGTTGGTCAGCCCCCGCGCCATCTGCCGCAGCACCTCGTCCTCGCGCGCGGTGAGCCGGGCCACCCACGCGGGCGGGTCCTGCCGCCGGGCCGCGTACCGGCCCGCGAGCGTGCGGACGGCGGCCGGGAACAGCAGGCTGTCGCTGCGCGCGACCAGCCGGACAGCCTGCACCAGCGCGTCCGCCTCGGTCCGCTTGAGCAGGAAGCCCGACGCACCCGCGCGCAGGGCCTCGTACACATACGCGTCGTTCTCGAAGGTCGTCACGACCACGATCCGCGGCGGATCGGCGAGGGTCCGCAGGATGTGTTCGGTGGCGCGGATCCCGTCGATCTCCGGCATCCGGACATCCATCAGGACGACATCGGGCCGCAGTTCCCGGGCCACGGCGACCGCCTCCGCGCCGCTCGCCGCCTCACCCACCACGGTGAGGTCGTCCTCGGCGTCGAGGATGACCCGCAGCGCGGTGCGCACCATGCGCTCGTCGTCGGCGACGACCACGCGTACGACAGGGGCGGCCGTCATACGGGTCCCTCCAGGGGCTCCGGGTCCGGGGTCGCCAGGGGCAGGCGTGCGCGCAGGAGCCAGCCGTCCTCGGTGGGCCCTGCCGACGCGGTGCCGCCGAGCAGCCGGGCCCGGTCGGTGACACCGCGCAGACCGTGACCGCCGCCCGGCCGGAGTGCCGGGGACCCGGTGGGCGGCAGGGGATTGGCCGCCGTGATCTCCAGCGCCCCGTCCGCGACGGTGATCCGCAGCGTGACGCGGGCGCCGGTGCCCGCGTACCGCAGCGCGTTGCCGAGGGCTTCCTGCACGATCCGGTACGCCTCGCGGGCGACCGGCGGCGGCAGCGCGTCGAGGGTGGTGGGGCCGGGGTCCACGGCGGCGTCGACGTGCAGCCCGCCGGCCCGGGTCCGGCGCAGCAGTCCGTCGAGATCGGCGGCGAGGGTCGGTGCGGGCCCGGTCGGCGTGCCCGTGTCGCCGTCCCGCAACACACCGAGCACGGTGTCGAGTTCACCGACCGTGCGCCGCGTGGTGTCCTCGATCGCGGCGAGCGCCGCACGGACGAACTCCGGGTCGCTGTCGAGCACCCGGCGGGCCGCGCTCGCCTGAAGGGTCACGGCGCTGAGGGCGTGGCCGACGGAGTCGTGGAGTTCGCGGGCGAGCCGGTTGCGTACGGCGAGATCGGCGGCGCGCCGCTCGGCCGCCGCGAGCCGGTCGGCGGGCGTCGGCCCGAGCAGCGCCGGCGCCCAGCGCGCGAGAAGCCCGGCCGCGAGGGCCGCGCATCCGGCGAGCGCCAGGAGCATCGCGCCGCCCACGACCGGTGCGAGGGCGAGGGCCCCGTCGTGGGCCAGGAACTCCGGCCGGAACCGGGTGTCGTCGTGCCACGCCGGGATCAGCGGCAGCACGATCAGGACGACCGCGAACGGCGGTGCGGCGAGGGTCATTCCGCTGATCACGGCGCCGACCCCCAGATGCAGCGCGAACCACGCGGCCGTACGCCCCTTCGCGCCCTTCGACCGCGCGGGCCCGTCGGCGAGGGCGCCGCCGTCGACGCCGCACAGCGCGCGGACGGCGGCCACCGACAGGGGACGGGTCAACGGGAACAACGCTGTCAGCGCGGCGAGTGGAAGCCCGACCGCGAGCGAGGACAGTTGCAGCGGCAGCGACGAGAACACGTCGTCCACGCCGGTCAGCGGACCGACGACGACGGCGCCGACGAGGACGTACGGCATCGCGAGCGCGCCGCCCAGGACGAGATGGATCCAGCAGCGGCGGGCGCGGCGCCCGAACAGGGCGGCGCCGAACGCCCTCATGGGGCCGGGGTGGTGGCGCGCTCCGCGAGGAAGTACGTGCCCACGCTCGCCACGAGGATGCCGACGATCATCTGCACAGAGTAGGTGAGGTTCATCAGCTCGGTGGGGCGCCGGGCGATGTCGTCCAAGCCGGGGAGCGTCGCGATCGCCAGCCAGCCGCCCCAGCAGGCCGTCGCACCGGAACCCGCCCAGGCGAGCGCGAGCGGCACCTTCACGGGTAGAGCGCGCGGGCCCTGGCGGAACGCGAGCAGCCAGCCGCCGGCGACGGCCGCGGCGAGGAACAGCGCGTCGGTGGTCTCCAGGACGTGGAAGTCGCTGGTGCGGTCGGCGATCCGGGCCGCGGGGAGTCCCGCGGTCGCGCCACTGGCCCACAGCACGTGCATGGTGGCGGGCAGCAGCGCGAGGACGGCCGCCGCGACAGCCGTCGCGCGCTGGGCGGCCACCACCCGGCCGACCGGCAGCTCATGGATCCGGCCCTGCCACAGACGGCCCCAGCGGTCGCGCGCGTACAGCATGAACAGGGTTCCCAGGGCGAGTCCCTGGACGATGAAACCGGTGTACACGACTCCGAACACCCACTCGTGGAGGAAGGGTTCGCTGCCGGTGTCCGTGGGCCTGTTCACCGTGCCGCCGGCCGCCCTGACCAGCAGTTGCAGCGGATACCCGGTCATGATCGGCGTCAGTAGTCCGGTCGCGACCCACATCGGGAACACCAGGAGCCAGGCGGGCACCCGCAGGCCCCACGGGCGGGTGAGCAGCACCGCGAGGACCACGACGACGGCGTCCAGCAGCACGCTGACGCCGTTGGCGACGGCCATCGTCCCCTCGTGCTCCAGGAGCGAGCTGCCGTCCGGGATCCCGACATGGCTGCCCGCGACCCAGGCGACCTTGAGGGTGATGTACGGCAGGCACGCCGTGACGGCGACGGCGCGCAGCGCGCGGCGCGCCCGGCTGGTCGGCGGTGTGGTCGGAGGGGCGGTCGGGTCGGCGGGGCCGGTGACGGGGGTGGTGGTCTGCGACATGCGGCCACGGTCCCGCGCGGGGGAGCCCCCGCACGTCCTGCCCACCGACGATCCGCCTCCGCCGCACGGGGGAGACGGCCGTCCCCTTCCCTCAACCGCTCAGCTCACCCCGTCAGGGTCAGCACCAGCTCGTCGATCTCCTCGCCCCGCGCCTGAGCGAACCCCCGCGTCCGCTCCGTGACCCGGAACCCGCACTTCTCCAGGACCCGCAGGGAGCCCGCGTTGTCCGCCGCCGCGCGCGCGTACAGCGGGCGTACGGGTTCCTCGGCGAGCAGCGCGCGCAGCGCGGCCGTCGCCACCCCTCGGCCCCAGTAGGCGCGGTCGATCCAGTACGTCACCTCGCGCTTCTCCGGCGGCCCGTACACCGCGGCGCTGCCGATGACGTCGCCGTCGGCGAGTACGGCGCGCGCGCGGATCTCGTCCGCCGCGCGGATGCGTGCCCAGTGGGCGTCGAAGGCCGCGTGGTCGGTGGGGTCCTTCGCGGTGAACGCGGCGACATGGTTCGACTCGGGGTCGACCATCTGCCGGAAGAACACCGGCAGATCGCTGTCGTGGACCTTGCGCAGGGCGATGTCCATCAGAGCCTCCTGGTGGCGAGGGTCAGCCGGTCCCGTGCGTCGAACAGGGCGTCCTTGACCATCTGTTCGTGCGCGGGCGTCAGCCGGGCCACCGGCACCGAGCAGCTGATGGCGTCGCGCGCGGGTGTGCGGTAGGGGATCGCGACACCGAAGCAGCGCAGCCCGAGGGTGTTCTCCTCGCGGTCCACCGCGAAGCCCTGCTCGCGGACCTGGCGCAGCTCGTCGATGAGCGCCTCGCGGTCCGTGATGGTGTGCTCGGTCAGCGCGGGCAGCGTCTCCGGGAGCAGCTTGCGGACCTGCTCGTCGGTGTGGGTCGCGAGGAGCGCCTTGCCGAGCGAGGTGGAGTGCGCGGGCAACCGGCGTCCCACGCGCGTGAAGGGCCGCAGATAGTGCTGGGACTGCCGGGTCGCGAGATACACGACGTTCGTCCCGTCGAGACGGGCCAGGTGGATGGTCTCCGTGGTGTCGTCGGACAGCCGGTCCAGGGTCGGCCGGGCCGCCGCCACCACCTCGTCGCCGTCGATGTACGAGGTGCCCACCAGCAGGGCCCGCACCCCGATGCCGTACCGCGTGCCCGTCGCGTCCGTCTCCACCCAGCCCAGCTCGACCAGGGTGCGCAGCAGCATGTAGAGGCTCGACTTGGGATAGCCGACGGCTTCCTGCACGGCGGCCAGGGAGTGCATTCCGGGGCGGCCCGCGAAGTATTCGAGCAGCTCGACGGTCCGCACCGCGGACTTGACCTGCGCACCGCCGCCGTCCGGCAGGGCCGCACGCTTGGGGGTATCCCCGTCACCAGCCGACATCGCCCTTGACCCCTTCGTTCGCCGCGAAATACGCTCGCGGCAGGTTCATCATCAGAGACAGTGTTCAGCATACCGAACAGCCCTGGTGAGTGGCATACATCTGGAGGAATCCGCGGTGGCAGCAGCACCAGTCTGGAGTGTCGACCCCCGAACCGGGAAGCGGCGGGAACAGGTTGCCGTGGAGGCCACGGCCGCCGACGTGGACGCGGCCGTCCGTGCCGCGCACACCGCGCGCGCGGCCCTCACCGACCGCACGGTACGCGCCGCGTTCCTGCGGACCGCCGCCGGCCTCCTGGACGAGGCCAAAGACCGGCTCGTCGGGACCGCCGACGCCGAGAGCGCCCTCGGCCCGGTCCGGCTCACCGGCGAACTGGCCCGTACCACCTACCAGTTGCGGGCCTTCGCGGACATCGTCGACGAGGGCGCCTTCCTCGGCGTCGTCATCGACCACCCGGACCCGGCCGCGACCCCGCCGGTGCCGGATCTGCGCCGCTACAAGGTCCCCCTGGGCGTCGTCGCCGTGTACTCCGCGTCGAACTTTCCCTTCGCGTTCTCCGTCGCGGGCGGGGACACCGCCAGCGCGCTCGCCGCGGGCTGCCCGGTCGTCGTCAAGGCCCACCCCGACCACCCGGCGCTCTCCGCGCAGGTCGCCGATGTGCTGCGCCGGGCCGCCGCCGAGCACGGCATCCCCGAGGGCGTCGTCGGCCTGGTGCACGGCTTCGAGGCCGGCGTCGAACTGATCAAGCACCCGCTGATCGCCGCGGCCGGCTTCACCGGTTCGGTACGCGGCGGGCGCGCCCTCTTCGACGCCGCCGCCGCGCGTCCCGTACCGATCCCCTTCCACGGCGAGCTGGGCTCCCTCAACCCGGTCCTCGTCACCGAGGCCGCCGCCGCCGAACGCGGCGAGGAGATCGGCGCCGGGCTCGCGGGCTCGATGACCCTGGGCGTCGGCCAGTTCTGCGTCAAGCCCGGTCTGGTCCTCGCCCCTTCGGGCGAGGGCGGCGACCGGCTGGTGAAATCCCTCACGGAGGCCGTCGGCGCCGCCGCCGCCGGGGTCCTCCTCGACCACCGGATGCGGGACAACTTCGTCGCCGGGGTCGCCGAGCGCGCCGCGCTGCCCGACGTCCAGGCCCCCGTCACACCCGGCGCGGACGGCGACCACGGCGTCGGCGCGGGCTTCCTGACCGTGCCCGCGCACCGCCTCGCCGCCTCCGGCGCCCATGACCTGCTCCTGGAGGAGTGCTTCGGGCCCGTCACCGTGGTCGCCCGGTACGCGGACGAGCAGGAGGCCACCGCCGTCCTGTCCCGGCTCCCCGGCAATCTCACCGCCACCGTGCAGCTCTCCACCGACGAGGCCGCGGGGGACGGGCGGGGCGCCGAGATCCTCGCCGAGCTGACCCCGCTCGCCGGCCGTGTCCTGGTCAACGGCTGGCCCACCGGTGTCGCCGTCGCCCCCGCCCAGCACCACGGCGGCCCCTACCCGGCGACCACCTCCACCTCGACGTCGGTCGGCGGCACCGCCATCGAGCGCTGGCTGCGGCCCGTCGTCTACCAGACCACGCCGGAAGCCCTCCTTCCGCCCGAGCTGCGGGACGACAACCCGCTGAATCTGCCCCGCAGGATCGACGGCCGCCTGGAACACTGACGGGATGGACGAACTGGTGCTCCCCGAGCTTCCTTTCCCGCTGCGCCCCTACGGCCCCGACGGCAACTGGTCGTACGAGGACGGGGTGCTCACCGGCTGGGCCGGCGCCCGGCAGGACCGGTTCGTGCCGCCCACCGGTGAGGGCCTGGAGCCGGTGTCGGACGCGCCCCGGCTGCTTGGGGCGCCCCCGGAGGGCGCCTTCCAGCTGATCGCCAAGGTCACGGTCGGTTTCGCGGGTGTCTTCGACGCGGGGGTCCTATACGTCCATGTCGGGGAGCGTGAGTGGGCGAAGCTCTGCCTGGAGCGCTCCCCGGACCTGCCGACCATCTGCTCGGTGGTCACCCGGGGGCACTCCGACGACGCCAACTCCTTCGTCGTGGAGGGCAGCACCGTATGGCTCCGGGTGAGCCGCACGGGCGGTGCCTTCGCGTTCCACGCGTCGACGGACGGCTCGTACTGGACCTTCGTACGGATCTTCTCGCTCGGCACGCCCGACGAGGCGGCGCACGCCCTGGTCGGCTTCCTCGCGCAGTCGCCGGTGGGGGAGGGGTGCGTGGTGACGTTCGAGAGCGTCGAGTACCGGGACTCCTGGCCGAAGGCGCTGCGGGACGGCAGCTGAGACCGGCCCCCGGGGAATGGTGACGGGTCCACTTCTGTTGACGGGGCCAGGTACACCTAATTTCCGGGGAGAGATGTTCGTGATGCGTGTCGAGATCTGGAGCGATATCGCCTGCCCCTGGTGCTATGTGGGAAAGGCGCGGTTCGAGAAGGCTCTCGCGGCGTTTCCGCACCGGGACCAGGTCGAGGTCGTGCACCGCTCCTTCGAGCTGGACCCGCACCGGGCCAAGGACGACGTCGCCGAGGTGCTCCCGATGCTGGCCAAGAAGTACGGCATGAGCGAGACGCAGGCGCGGGAGGCCGAGCAGCGGCTCGGCGAGAACGCGGCGGCCGAGGGACTCGCGTACCGCACCGAGGGCCGGGACCACGGCAACACCTTCGACATGCACCGGCTGCTGCACCTCGCCAAGGAGTACGGCCGTCAGGACGAGCTGATCGGACTGCTCTACCGCGCGAACTTCGCCGAAGAGCGCTCCGTCTTCGGTGACGACGAGCGCCTGATCGCACTCGCCGAGGAGGCGGGGCTCGACGCCGACGCCGCCCGCGCGGTGCTCGCGGACCCCCAGCGGTACGCCGACGAGGTACGGACCGATGAGCGCGAGGCGGCCGAACTGGGCGCGAACGGCGTGCCGTTCTTCGTTCTCGACCGCAAGTACGGCGTCTCCGGCGCCCAGCCGACCGACCTCTTCGCGCAGGCCCTGGAGCAGGCGTGGGGCGCCCGCGCACCGCTGACCACGCTCACGGCGGCGGGCGACTCCGACGGCGGCGCTGAGGCTTGCGGGCCCGACGGCTGTGCCGTACCGCAGAACGCGCAGGTCAGCGACCACGCATAAGCGTTTCTTGGAGAAACCCGTCAGAAATTCGCAATGGACCCGTAAACCCGGGGGCGGCACAGTGGGCTCATGGAGCCTCTCGCAGACACCCTGGTCCGCACCGAGTTCACGCCCGGCACCACCTATCTGAACACCGCCAGTACCGGCCTCCTGCCCGCCCGCGCGGTGACCGCCATGCGGCAGGCCGTGGAGTCGGTGGCGCGGGGCGCCCCGGCCGACATGTTCGCGGACGTCGAGGCGTCCCGCGCGTCCTTCGCCCGGCTGATGGGCGTACCGGCGGGACGTGTGGCGGCCGGTGCGTCCGTGGCCGTCTACACCGGGCTGATCGCGGCCTCGCTGCCGCCGGGTGCCGAGGTCCTCACGGCCGAGCAGGACTTCAGCTCGGTCGTGACACCGTTCCATGTCCGTCAGGACCTCAAGGTCCGGGCGGTCCCGCTGGAGCGGATCGCGGACGAGGTGCGGCCCGGCACCGCGCTGGTCGCGGTGAGCGCCGCCCAGTCGGCCGATGGGCGGCTCGTGGATCTGCCCGCGCTCCGCGAGGCCGCCCGCACTCATGGTGCCCGTACCTATATCGACATGTCGCAGGCCGCGGGCTGGCTGCCCATGGACGTGGCGGCCGACGGCTGGGACTACGTGTCGGCCGTCGCCTTCAAGTGGCTGGTCTGCCCGCGCGGTGTCGCGTTCCTGACCGTCCCGGAGGACCTGGGTGGTCTGTCGCCGGTGTTCGCGGGCTGGGTCGCGGGCGAGGAACCCTGGGAAAGCTGCTACGGACCCGTCCAGGAACTGGCCCACTCGGCCCGCCGCTTCGACGAGAGCCCGAGCCTGTTCTCGTACGCGGGTGCCCGCCACTCCCTGGCCCTCCTTGAAGAAGTCGGCGTGGCGGCGATCGGCACGCACGATCTGTCCCTGGCGGCCCGCTTCCGCACCGGCCTGACCCACCTGGGCCACACCCCCGTACCGGCCCCCGGCTCCCCCATCGTCTCGGTACCGAACCTGGGCACCCACCAGCCGGACTTGAGCCGCGCGGGAGTGGAGGTGTCCAACCGAGCGGGAAATCTACGGGCGGCCTTCCACCTCTACAACACGGAAGAGGACGTGGACCGCCTGCTGAACGCACTGACACCAGCGAGCTAGTCGCCCCACAGGACCTCGCGGGTCCATACCGGCGCGACAGGCGCCCTGAAGCGGCGCGGGGAACCGCGCACCCGGCCACGGCGGGCTCGTGGCCGAACAGCCGGTCTGTGGGCGGGTTTTCATGCCGGGTGCTCTGCAAGGGCCGGGTGCGGCACGCGCCCTGAAAGGGGCGCGGGGAACTGCGCAACCCGGCCACGACGGACCCGCACCCATCGACGGCGCTGAGGGGCGGAGCCCTAGCCGTGCCCCGCCCCGGAACAGTCCGCCGCCTCAGAACAGAGATTCGCCTCGACCTTCCCGAGCAACCGCACCAACTCCCCCCGCTCGGCGGGCTCCAGCCCGGCCAACGTGACCCGCTCAAGGTCGCGCCAAGCGTCCCGCACCTGACTCAGCAGCGCACAACTCTCCTCCGTCGCCTCGACAAGCACCGCCCGCCCGTCCCCGGGATCGGGCCTGCGCCGCACATGCCCGGCCTGCTCCAACCGCTGAAGCATCTTCGTGACCGTCGACGGATCAAGATCACACGCCTTGATCAGCTCCGCCTGCCGCACCGGCCCCTTGTCCCACAGGTGCATCATCACGAACTCCTGTCCCGGATAGAGCCCGGCGCCGCGCAACCGTCTGCCCGCCGCGATCCGGTGCAGCCGCGCGACCCGTGACAGGGCATGGCTGACGGGACCACCCTCGGCCGCGCTCGGCGGCTCGGGACAGTCGGGGTCGGACGAGATGGCCGGGGACTGACCGGACGGTGCCTTCATCGGACGCTCCTGGGGGACCTGTACGGCGATGGACGGGACGGAGGTGGAAGGGACGGCGGTGGAAGGGACTTGGGAGGGACACAGATACCAGCAGACCGGCACCGATGGACCCGTGGGGTATACCCGGAGATTACCTTGGTCGGCCAAGTAATGCGCTACAGTGACTCCCGGCTCAACTACTTGGCCGACCAATCTTTATGTTCCGGGAGCATCATGACCACCGCGTTCGACCCGATCGACCTGTCCGGTGTCCAGCTCGCCAACCGCATCGCCATGGCGCCGATGACCCGCAGCCGGGCCGGCGCGGGCGCGGCCCCCACCGATCTCACGGTGGAGTACTACGGGCAGCGGGCCTCCGCG
Source organism: Streptomyces sp. NPDC058001 (assembly GCF_042886315.1). Taxonomy (NCBI): domain Bacteria; kingdom Bacillati; phylum Actinomycetota; class Actinomycetes; order Kitasatosporales; family Streptomycetaceae; genus Streptomyces; species Streptomyces sp. NPDC058001. Next base: position 102,220 of record NZ_JBHVQT010000009.1, on the reverse strand, counting down.
GGCCTGATCATCAGCGAGGGCATCCAGCCGTCCCCGGTCGGCCAGGGCTACCCGAGCACCCCGGGTCTGCACAGCGCCGAGCAGGTGACCGGCTGGCGCAAGGTGACGGACGCGGTGCACGCGGCCGGCGGCCGGATCTTCGCCCAGCTCATGCACGCGGGCCGCATCGGCCACCCCGTACTGCTGCCGGACGACCTGGTGAACGTGGGCGCGTCGGCCGTGCCTGCCCGGGGCCAGGTCTTCACGCCCGACGGGCCCAAGGATTTCGTGACACCCAGGGAGCTGACCGGCACCGAAGTGCGGGCCACCGTAGGGGACTTCGCGGCGGCGGCGCGTAACGCAGTGGACGCCGGTTTCGACGGCGTCGAGGTGCACGGCGCCAACGGCTATCTCGTCCACCAGTTCCTCGCGCCCAACTCCAATGTCCGCGAGGACGAGTGGGGCGGTGGCGTCGAGGGCCGTATCCGCTTCGCCGTCGAGGTGACCCGGGCGATAGTCGCCGAGATCGGCGCGGCCAGGACCGCGATCCGGCTCTCCCCGGGCAATGACTTCAACGGCATCGACGAGCCGGACCCCGAGCCCACTTACACCGCCCTGGTGAAGGAGCTGGAGCCGCTCGGGCTCGCCTATCTGCACCTGTTCGAAGCCGCTCCCGAGACCCGGGAACTCACCCTCGCACTGCGCAAGCAGTTCACCGGTGCCCTGGTGCTCAACCCGGCCACGGCACCGGACGTCACCGACCACGACGCGCTCGCGCTCATCGAGGACGGCACCGCCGACATCGTCTCGTTCGGCGCCCTGTTCCTCGCCAACCCCGACCTGCCCGCCCGCCTCAGGACCGGCGGCCCCTACAACACGCCCGACCGTGCCACCTTCTACGGCGGCGACGCCCAGGGCTACACCGACTACCCGGCCCTGCAAAAGGTCTGACGTACCGTCACACCAGAGCGAACGGCCGGGGGCCCGGTGCCGCACACGAAGCGGCACCGGGCCCCCGGCCGTTCCCTGTCACCGTACGGGCGTGAAGTCCCGTGCCCCGATGAACTCCGGGCGTCGCACGGGCGCCGAGAACGGTTCGACCGCCTCGTTCTCCACGCTGTTGAACACGATGAACACATTGCTGCGCGGATACGGGGTGATGTTGTCCCCCGACCCGTGCATGCAGTTGCAGTCGAACCAGGTCGCCGAACCCGCCGCGCCCGTGAACAGCCGGATGCCGTGCCGGTCCGCGAACCCGGTCAGCGCCTCGTTCGACGGCGTGCCCGCGTCCTGCATCTGGAGCGACCGCTTGTAGTTGTCCTGGGGCGTCGCGCCAGAGCAGCCCAGGAACGTCCGGTGCGAACCCGGCATGATCATGAGTCCGCCGTTGGTGGCGAAGTTCTCGGTCAGCGCGATCGACACCGACACCGTCCGCATCCGCGGCAGCCCGTCCTCCGCGTGCCAGGTCTCGAAGTCCGAGTGCCAGTAGAAACCGGAGGCGCCGAAACCGGGCTTCACATTGATCCGGGACTGGTGCACGTACACGTCCGAGCCGAGGATCTGCCGGGCTCTGCCGACCACCCGCTCGTCCCGCACCAGCCGCGCGAAGACCTCGCTGATCCGGTGCACCTCGAAGACGGAGCGGATCTCCCGCGAGGTCGGCTCCACGATCGAGCGCTCGTCGGCGCGGACCGCCGGATCGGCGATCAGGCGCTCCAACTCGTCGTGGTAGACGGCGACTTCATCGGGACCGATCAACTGCTCGACGGACAGGAACCCGTCCCGCTCGTACCCCTCCAGATCACCGGAAGCGATCGGGCCCGGCGTGTCCGGCGCGCCCCAGAACACGGGATCCTGACGCGGTACGGACACCTCGGTGGCGCCCCGGCTGGGATACAGGTCGGTGGTCGCTTCGGTCGTGGTCGTCGTCATCGCTCATACCTCCTCGGTCAGCAGCGGGTAGACGCCGTTCTCGTCGTGGTCCTCCCGCCCCGTCACGGGCGGGTTGAAGACGCACACGCACCGGAAGTCGGTGCGCGGGCGCAGGGTGTGCCGCTCATGGCCGTCGAGGAGATACATCGTGCCGGGCGAGATCCAGTGCTTCTCGCCGGTCTCCTCGTCGGTCAGTTCGGCCTCGCCCTCCACGCAGAGGACGGCCTCTATGTGGTTCGCGTACCACATCGAGGTCTCCGTACCCGCGTACAGGATCGTCTCGTGCAGCGAGAAGCCCACACGCTCCTTGGCGAGCACGATGCGCTTGCTCTCCCAGGTGCCGGACCGGGACTTCACATGCCGGTCGGTGCCTTCGATCTCCTTGAACGATCGGACGATCACGGTGCTTCGACGCCTCTCTGTCGCTCTGGTGCTCGCTTGGTCGTTCTGTCTTGGGTCAGGCCGTTTCGCGGACCGCGCGGGTCAGGGTCCGCAGACCCTCGTCCAGTTCGTCGGGGGTGATCGTCAGCGCCGGCAGGAGCTTGACCACCTCGCCCTCAGGGCCCGATGTCTCGATGAGCAGGCCCAGTTCGAAGGCCCGCCGCGCTATGGCACCCGCGCGTGCCTTGTCGTGGAACTCGACGCCCCACACCAGACCCCGGCCCCGGAACTCCTTGATCTCAGGCCGGTGTTCGTCGACCAGCGCGCCCAGCGCCTCCTGGATCTGCTGGCCGCGCTCCAGGGTCTGCTTCTCCATCGCGGGCCCGTCCGACCAGTACGCCTCCAGCGCCGCGGCGGCCGTGACGAACGCCGGGTTGTTGCCGCGGAAGGTGCCGTTGTGCTCGCCGGGCTCCCAGATGTCCAGCTCCGGCTTGAACAGGCACAGCGACATGGGCAGTCCATAGCCGCTGATCGACTTGGACACCGTCACGATGTCCGGCACGATGCCCGCCTCCTCGAAGGAGAAGAAGGCACCGGTACGGCCGCAGCCCATCTGGATGTCGTCGACGATCAGCAGCATGTCGCGGCGCGCGCACAGATCGGCGAGCGAGCGCAGCCACTCGGGGCGCGCGACATTGATGCCACCCTCGCCCTGCACGGTCTCCACGATCACGGCCGCGGGCTGGTTGAGCCCGGAACCCTGGTCGCCGAGCAGCCGCTCGAACCAGAGGAAGTCCGGCACCTGCCCGTCGAGGTAGTTGTCGAACGGCATGGGCGTGCCGTGCACCAGCGGGATACCGGCGCCCGCCCGCTTGAAGGCGTTGCCGGTGACGGCGAGCGAGCCGAGCGACATGCCGTGGAAGGCGTTCGTGAACGACACGATCGACTCCCGGCCCTTCACCTTCCGGGCCAGCTTCAGCGCGGACTCCACGGCGTTGGTGCCGGTCGGGCCCGGGAACATGACCTTGTACGGCAGGTCGCGCGGGCGCAGCACCAGGTTCTGGAAGGACTCCAGGAAGGCGCGTTTCGCCGTCGTCGACATATCGAGACCGTGCGTGACGCCGTCGCGTTCCAGGTAGTCGATGAGGGCGCGTTTGAGTACGGGGTTGTTGTGTCCGTAGTTGAGGGAGCCGGCCCCGGCGAAGAAGTCCAGGTACGTGTGGCCGTCCTCGTCGTACATGCGGCTGCCCCGCGCACGGTCGAAGACGGTGGGCCAACCGCGGCAGTAGCTGCGCACCTCCGACTCCAGGGTCTCGAAGACGCTCAGGTCGGGCTGGGTGATGGTCACAGCATCTCTCCTGGGTTCAGTGGCCGAACGGGCCGATGCGGTACAGCACTTCGGGGTCGTGCGGGCCGTCGGGGAACGCCCCGGCGCCGAACAGCACTTCACGTTCGACCGGGGCGCCATGGCGCTCGGCGTACGAGGTGAACAGCCGCTCGGACGCGGTGTTGCCGGGTGCGATGGTCGTCTCGACCGAGGTCAGCGCGCTCTCGGCGGCGGCCTGACCGGCGGCGACCTGGGCGGTGAGCCCGTCGAGGAGCGCGGCGGCCAGACCACGCCCCCGGTGCGCCGCGTCGACGGCCACCTGCCAGACGACGAGGGTCTCGGGCCGGGACGGCCGGATGTAGCCGGTGATGAAACCGACCGGGCGGCCATCGGCACCGCGTGCCACCACGGATGTCCCGGCGAAGTCGCGGCACCACAGGAGATAGCTGTACGAGGAGTTGAGGTCGAGGGCCTTCGAGTCCTTGGCGATGCGCCAGATCACGGCACCGTCGGCCACCTCCGGACGGTCGATCCGCAGGCCGTCCGGCATTTCCAGGAATTGCGCTTGCAGGTCTGCTTGGGCGGCGGTCATGCGGATTGAATTTACCGAGCAATTTCTTGGATTGCATCGCCGGTCGGGGTTACGTACGGCGGAGTGCCGTGTTATCACGCGGGCGCGTGTGGCCGCGCGAGAAGACGGCAAAAAGCCCGCTTCGTCCCGGATTTATGGGGCGAAACGGGCCTGATGTGTAATGGGTCACAAGAGTGTAACTCCTGTGAGACCTGCCGGAATTACGTCTCCGAGCGTTAGTGAAACCTTAGTGTTTAGCCTTCAAAAAACCGGGCAGGAGAATATGGGAAGCTGCGCCAAAACTCTTTATGAATTCCCGCCGGGAGTTGTTGATTTGGGAAAGTGCGAAAGTGAATCCGGGGGAGTTCCGGGTGGCACCCGGTGCCCGCTCATCCAGCCGCCGCCTCGCCCAGCGCCTGGCCCATCGCGTCGCCCGTCGCCTCATCCAGTGCCTCACCGAGTGCCGCCAGGCACGCGTCCACGGTCTCCGTCGTCGCGTCGGGACCGTAGTGATTGACGCGAATCATCTCCTTGCTCAGCGCGCCGCCGCCCGCGACCAGCGGCAGCCCCGGGTGCGCCGCAAGCGCACGCGCCACCACGTCCGACGCGTCCACACCCGCCGGCACCCGCAGGGTCGTCGCCACCGGCGCCGCGTCCCGCGCCTCGTACACATAGGGCTCAAGCCCGCGGCCCAGGGCGAGCGCGCCCGCACGGGTCGCGGCGGCCACCGAAGCGTGCCGTGCCGTCACCGTCTCCAGGCCCACCGACTCGATCCGCTCCAGACAGGCGTCGAGCGCGAGCATCTCCAACTGGGCCGGCGCGTGCGGCAGCGCCGCGCGGCCCGCGTCGATCCAGCGCTCCTTCCAGTCCAGGAGCGACAGATAGGAGCGGCGCGGCGCCGCCGGGTTGGCGGCCATCCGCCGCCAGGCCCGCTCGCTCACCGACACCGCCGAGACGCCCGCGGGACCGCCCATCGCCTTCTGTGCGCCGATCACACACAGGTCCACGCCCCACGCGTCCGGCAGCAGCGGCTCCGCGGCCACCGACGCGACCGCGTCCAGCATGAACAGGGCGCCGTGCTCACGTACCACCGCACCTATCTCCGCGACCGGGTTCGTGTTGCCCGTCGCCGCCTCCGCGTGCACGAGGGACACGAAGTCGATCTCCGGGTGCTCGGTCAGGGACTGCCCGATCTGCTCCGCCGTGACCGCCGTGTGGAACGGCACCGCGAGATCGACCACCGTCGCACCGCAGTCCCGCAGCCAGCCCCCGAAGGTCTGCCCGTACGGGCCCGTGATCACGTTCAGCGCCGTCGTCCCCGGGCCCGCCGCGCCCCGGATGCAGCCCTCCAGCGGCAGCAGGGCCTCGCCCTGTGTGATCACGACGTCCTGCCCGGTGCCGAGCAGTCGCGCCACGCGCTGCTCGATCGCGGCGAAGTGCGCGGCGGTCAGCGGTGCCAGGTCGAGGAAGGGGTGGCTCACGGCGGTGCTCTCTTCGGTTCGGTCGGGGTGCTGGGGCGCGTCGAGCGTAACCGTCGGCCCAGGTGATACCCCACCTATGTTTTGGTTTGAGGTACTCAAAGATTTCCTTATAATCGAAGCCCCCACTCATCAGGAGGCTCCCCTTGAACACGACGGTCCTCGGCCGCCGGGCCCGTATCTCGACCGCCGCCGCCGTGGCAGCGGGCGCCGTCCTGCTCACCGGCTGCTCCTCCGGCGACAGCGACAAGTCGTCCACCGCGAACGGCGTCCCGGTCGTCAAGGCGGGTCAGCTCACCACCTGCACCCACCTTCCGTACCCGCCGTTCCAGTCCGAGGTGAACGGCAAGGTCGACGGCTTCGACGTCGCCCTGATCGACCTCGTCGCGAAGGACCTGGGCGTCAAGCAGGAGATCGTCGACACCCCGTTCGAGAACTTCAAGACGGGCGCCTTCCTCAACTCCGGGCAGTGCGACGTCGCCGCCGCGGGCATGACCATCACCGACGAGCGCAAGAAGAACGTCGACTTCTCCGAGCCGTACTTCGACGCCACGCAGGCCGTACTCGCCGACAAGAAGGCCGGTGTCACCTCGCTCGCCGACCTCAAGTCGAAGGGCAAGAAGCTCGGTTCGCAGGCCCAGACGACCGGCGAGGAGTACGCGCGCGGCAAGGGCTTCGACCCGATCTCCTTCGAAAGCTCCGACGCCGTACTCAACGGCCTGCGCACCGGCCAGGTCGACGCGGTCGTCATCGACTACCCCGTCGTCCAGGGCTGGCTCAAGGACAAGGCCAACTCCGGCGCCTTCCAGGTCGTGGACAACCTCGACACCGGCGAGCAGTACGGCTTCTCGGTGAAGAAGGGCAACAGCAAGCTGCTCGCCGCCATCGACAAGGCCCTCGCGGACGCCAAGGCCGACGGCACGTACAAGAAGCTCTACGAGCAGTGGATCGGCCCCTACACGCCCGCCGACACCTCCGGCGCCTCGCCCTCCGCCTCATGAGCGCGGCCGACCCGGGCACCTCGGCGCCGGACACCCCGGCGCCCGACAAGCACCCGGCGCCGGCGCCCGGCACGCCCACCCGCTCCGGGCTCAGCAAGCGGCAGCGGCGCGCGCTGTCCCAGGGCGTCCAGTACGCCCTGTTCGCCGCCGTCGTCATCGCACTCGGCGCCACCGCGGACTGGGGCCGCCTGGCCAACCAGTTCGCGCAGACCGACCTCGCCAAGCAGCTCTTCCCCGACATCATCACGACGGCCCTGCGCAACACCGTCCTGTACACGCTGTCCGGGTTCCTCTTCGGGCTCGTCCTCGGGGTCGTCGTCGCCCTGATGCGGCTCTCCTCGGTCGGCCCCTACCGCTGGGTCGCCGGGATCTACATCGAGATCTTCCGCGGCCTGCCCGCCCTGCTGATCTTCATCTTCGTGGGCGTCGCCGTCCCGCTCGCCTTCCCCGGCACCGAGATCCCCGGCGGCACCTACGGCAAGGTCGCGCTCGCGCTCGGCCTGGTCTCCGCCGCGTACATGGCCGAGACCATCCGGGCCGGGATCCAGGCCGTGCCCAAGGGGCAGTTGGAGGCGGCCCGTTCGCTGGGGTTCTCGCACACCCGCGCCATGGTGTCGATCGTCATCCCGCAGGCGTTCCGGATCGTGATCCCGCCGCTCACCAACGAGTTGGTGCTCCTCTTCAAGGACTCCTCGCTCGTGCTGTTCCTCGGCGTCACGCTCCAGGAACGCGAACTGACCAAGTTCGGCCGCGACCTCGCCAGCGAGACCGCCAACTCGACCCCGATCCTCGTCGCCGGACTCTGCTACCTGCTGGTGACGGTGCCCCTCGGCTTCGTCGTCCGCCGACTCGAAGCCCGTGCCGCGGAGGCCCGATGAGTACGACACCTTTGGCCAAGGACGGGCAGGGACAGGACGGGGAGCACGGGACGGGCGCCTCGGCACCCGAGATCCTGGTCCGGGGCCTGCACAAGTCCTTCGGCGACAACCATGTCCTCCGCGGCATCGACCTGGAGATCGCGTCCGGCGAGGTCGTCTGCGTCATCGGGCCCTCCGGCTCCGGCAAGTCCACGCTGCTGCGCTGCGTCAATCTGCTGGAGACGCCCAGCGAGGGGCAGGTTTTCGTCGGCGGCAGCGAGGTCACCCATCCCGACGTCGACATCGACGCCGTGCGGCGCCGGATCGGCATGGTCTTCCAGCAGTTCAACCTCTTCCCGCATCTGTCCGTGACCGAGAACCTCACCCTGCCGCAGCGGCGGGTCCTCGGCCGGGACAAGGCCGAGGCGGCGGCCGTCGCCGCCGACAACCTGCGGCGCGTGGGGCTCTCCGAGAAGGCCGCCGCGTATCCCGCCGCGCTCTCCGGCGGGCAGCAGCAGCGCGTCGCCATCGCCCGCGCGCTCGCCATGGGCCCCGAGGTGATGCTCTTCGACGAGCCGACGTCGGCCCTCGACCCCGAACTCGTCGGGGACGTACTCGCCGTGATGCGGATGCTCGCCGACGAGGGCATGACGATGATGGTCGTCACCCATGAGATGAGCTTCGCCCGCGAGGTCGCCGACCGCGTGGTCTTCATGGACGCCGGACTCATCGTGGAACAGGGCACCCCCGCCCAGGTCATCACCGCCCCCGAACACCCCCGCACCCAGGACTTCCTGTCCCGGGTCCTCAACCCGACGACGACATCGGCGACTCCGACGACTCCGGCCGGGGGGTCCTGAGCCCGTTCGGTCCCAGCGGGCCGCGATCAGGGAGTGAGGTCCAGCACGCGGACCGGCTCGCCTACCCACCGGTGCGGGGCGGTGGTCGCGATGATCGCCCCGTCGGGACGGTCGGGGGTGGGCCGCGCCGCGTACTCGCTGTGCGCCGCGGCCCACGTCTTCTCCCGCGCGACGGCGAGAGCGGCGGCCAGGTCCAGATCGAGGACGGTGACGCCGGGAAGGGAAGCCAGATGCTCCGCTGTGCCGGGCCGGGCGCGATCGGCTTCCACCAAGGCACACGCCGGGGCGTACAGGAACCAGCCCGATTCGGCGTGCGCGCGGTGGATCAGGCGGGAAGCGAGAACGTTGCCCTGGCCGGCCGCGGCCATCGCGGTGTCGTCCAGGACGATGTGCAGGGCGTCGCTCACGGGCCGCTCACCCGGGCCAGGCGCCGGTCCAGTTCGCTGTCCAGGTCCCGCTGTTCGGCCGCGGTCGGCGCGTAGCCGTTCCACTCCGTCAACGCGGCCAGGGCCTTCTCCGCACGCTCGGCGCGCTCGGCCGGAGTCAGCAGCGTCTCGGCGAGACGCGCGAGATACGCGCGCAGTGACAACCCCTCAGCGGCAGCTATGGCGGCCAGCCGGTCCCTGGCTTCCTCCGGGATACGGACATTGGCATCGGACACTGTCGTACTCCTTCCCACGCCTCAAGGGTACGTACCCGTACCCGTACCCACACCCGTCCCTCGGGAGTCGGGGGCTCGTACCGGTCCCCAGGGCGGACCGCCTAGGGTTTCCGTATGCGTGATCGCACGGTGTTGCGGGTGAAGGGGCGGGTGCTTGTCGGGCCCGAGGATGTCCGGGACGAGTTGTGGGTCGTCGGCGGGCGGGTGACGTACGACCGGCCGGCCGGTGCCCATGATGTGACCACCGTCGAGGGCTGGGCCCTGCCCGGTCTGGTCGACGCGCACTGCCATGTCGGCCTGGACGCCCACGGCCCGGTATCCGCCGATGTCGCCGAGAAGCAGGCGCTCACCGACCGTGAGGCCGGCGCCCTACTCATCCGCGACGCCGGCTCCCCGTCCGACACCCGCTGGATCGACGCCCGCGACGACCTGCCGAAGATCATCAGGGCCGGCCGGCACATCGCCCGTACCCGGCGCTACATCCGCGACTACGCCTACGAGATCGAGCCGCCGGACCTCGTCGCCTATGTCGCCCAGGAGGCCCGGCGCGGCGACGGCTGGGTCAAACTCGTCGGCGACTGGATCGACCGCGACGCCGGAGACCTCACCGCCTGCTGGCCGCGCGACGCGGTCGAGGCGGCCATCGCCGAGGCCCACCGGCTCGGCGCCCGCGTCACCGCGCACTGCTTCGCCGAGGACTCCCTGCGCGACCTCGTGGAGGCGGGCATCGACTGCGTCGAACACGCCACCGGACTCACCGAGGACACCATCCCGCTCTTCGCCGAGCACGGCGTCGCCATCGTGCCGACGCTCGTCAACATCGCCACCTTCCCCGCCCTCGCGGACGGCGGCGCGGCCAGATTCCCCCGCTGGTCGGCCCATATGCGCCGGCTGTACGAGCGCCGCTACGACACCGTGCGCGCGGCCTACGACGCCGGAGTGCCCGTCTACGCCGGTACGGACGCGGGCGGCGGGCTCGCCCACGGGCTGGTCGGCGGCGAGGTCGCCGAACTCGTCACCGCGGGACTCCCCGCCGTCGACGCGATCTCCGCCGCCGTCTGGGGCGCCCGCGACTGGCTCGGCCGCCCCGGACTCGTGGAGGGCGCCCCGGCCGACCTCGTCGTCTTCGACACGGACCCGCGCGAGGACGTACGGGTCCTCACGGCGCCCCGACGCATCGTGCTCAACGGCAAGGTCGTCGGCTGACCTCCACCGACCCCACGATTGCGGCGGGTTGACGGGGCGTTACATCTTCGTACGGCGACTCGTTGAACACCTCCGGCGTACCGCCCGCGTACGCCCGTCCCGTCAACCGGCGTACTCCGTAAGGGCACTTCGGCGTACGTGAACCGGGTGACCCAAGGGAACGCACGTACCGGAATATTCAAACAAAGGCTCGGAAACATCACTTTGGAGTGAACTCACGTCAGGTCGCTGACCGTTCACTCTCCGTGCGTAAGTATTCCGGCAACGACGTCGTCGGCGACCGCCTTGGTCCCCGTTCGACGCGCTCGCCGATGACGTCGTGTCTCTTCCGATGTCTCTTGTGGGGGTCCCACCACCTTGAACAGCAACGCCTTCCGCCTGCCCGCACGCCGTCTCGCCGCCACCACGGCCGCCACGGTCCTCGTCGCCGGGCCCGCGGTCCTCGCCGGCACCGGCACCGCCCACGCCACCGGTGACCAGGGCCGGGCCGGCGCCGTCGTGCTCCGTACCGCGCTCGACGTCTCCCTGCTCAACAAGACCGTGAACGTGCCGCTGGCCGTCACCCTGAACGAGGTCCAGGCGCCCGCGAACGCCGAGAAGACCGCGCTGACCGCCCAGTTGGACGGTGTCGAGGGCGGCAAGCCGTTCAGCGTGCTGCGCGCCGATGTCGCCCAGGCCAAGGCGACCGTGAACAAGACGAAGGCCGAGGGATACACCAATCTCGCGCACGCGAAGATCCATGTCCCCGGGCTTCCGCTGCTCTCCCTGATCGAGGTCGAACAGGTCACGTCCAAGGCCGTCTGCGAGGCGGGCCGCAAGCCGGTCGCCGAGTCGAACGTGCTCGGCGCCGTCACCGTGCTCGGCAAGAAGATCACGCTGTCCGCCGGCGGCACGACCGAGGTCAAGGTCCCGGGCGTCGGCGAGGTCCGGCTCGACCTGTCCAAGACGGAGACGACGTCCCGTACGGCCGCCGCGTCCGCGCTGGAGCTGAAGGTGTCCGTGAACCCGCTCAAGCTGAACGTGGCCGAGGTCGAGGGCACGGTCACCCTCGCGGGCGCCACCTGTGAGGCTCCGCCGGCCGGGGCGAAGACGGACCCGACCCCGGCCGCGACGCCGACGTCGCCCGCGGAGAAGCCGGCGGCGGAGAAGCCGGACGTGAAGCCGCAGGGCGGCACCGGCGAGAACCTCGCGGAGACCGGGGGCAGTTCGGCGACGCCGTACATCGCCGGCGGGGCGATCGTCCTGCTGGGCGGCGGCGCCGCAGCCGTCGCCCTCGCGCGCCGGGCGCGCCGGGCGTAATACCGGGTGACTGACCCGCCCCTGCGGGGCGGAGGGCGTGGTGGTCGGGGGCGGGGGTCTCCTGGCCTGCGACGGCGGATTCTTTCCCGGCTTGCGGTGGGTGATGACCGCCGGTCAGGGGGTGGGGGTGCTCGCCGTCGCGGCGGATCGAAGAACGGCCGCCCGCGGCGGAGAGCCCTTACCCGCGGTGGGAGAGTGCCTGGTCAGGTTTCCGTTGTCGCCTGGGTCAGGGCGGTGAGGAAGTCGCTGGTGATCTCCGGGGGGCGGATCGCCAGTCTGAGGTAGGTCTGGTTCAGGCCCGGGAACGTGTCGCCTCGGCGGACCGCGTAACCCGCCTCGCGCAGGCGGGCGCGGACCCCCGCCGCGTTGGGCACCGTCAGGAGGACGAACGGGGCCTCCGGGTGGGCCGCCACCCGGAGGCCGGCGGGGGCCAGGCGGGCCAGGCCGGTGAGCAACACCTGGCGATCGCGGACCACTTGGTCCGCGAACCGCGCCGCCTCGGCCAGCGCTTCCACCCCGACACACGCCTCGGCCGCCACCAACGCGGGCGACGACACCGGCCACAACGGCTGCGCCCGCTCCAGCGCGGCGATCGTCTCCGGCGCCGCCAGCACGTACCCGATCCGCAACCCGGCGAGTCCCCATGTCTTCGTCAGGCTGCGCAGGACGACCAGGCCGGGGACATCCGTCCGCCCGGCCAGGGACTCCCGCTCACCCGGCACCGCGTCCATGAACGCCTCGTCCACGACCACCGTCCGCCCGGGGCGGGCCAGTTCCGTGATGAGCGCCGCCGTATGCAGGACCGACGTCGGATTCGTCGGGTTGCCGATCACCACCAGATCGGCGTCCTCGGGGACCCGGCCCGGGTCGAGCCGGAACCCCTCCTCCGCGCGCAGCAGCACCCGCCCCACCTCATGCCCGGCATCCCGCAACGCGGCCTCCGGCTCGGTGAACTGCGGATGCACGACCACCGGCCGCGCCACCTTCAGCGCCCGCGCGAGCAGGACGAACGCCTCGGCGGCCCCCGCCGTCAACAGCACCCGATCCACGGGGAGTTCATGCCGCGCCGCCACCGCCGCCCGCGCCGCCCGCCCGTCCGGATACGCCGCGAGCCCGTCCAGCGAGGCCGCGATCCGGTCCCGTAGCCAGGCCGGGGGAGTGTCCGTGCGGACGTTCACCGCGAGGTCCACCAGGTCGCGCCCGTCGTCGCGGACCTCCGCGTCACCGTGGTGCCGCAGATCCGGCGCACACCCCGCCCCCGCCCCTGCCCCGGCTCCCGCCCCGGCGCCCTCGTCCTCGTCAGTGCGCATGCGCGTGATGCCCGTGACTGGGCCCATGCCCGTGCCCGTGTCCATGCCCGTGGTGGCCGTCGTCGTCCGGGTGGAAGTGCGGCTGCTGCGGGAGCCCCACCTTGTCCTCGAACCCCGGCAGCGCGATCCGGTACACGCACGCGTCGCAGTTCATCCGCACCTCCCCGCGCGCCGCCTCCTCGTACCGCTCCATCACCAGGTCCAGCAACTCCGGCTCCGCACCGATCACATCGGCCGACCGCACCTCGACGCCGGAATGTGCCGCCGCCCAGTCCGCCGTCTGCCGCCGTACCCGCTCCGGCAGGATGCCCGTGAACAGGAAGTACGGCAGCACCACGACCCGGCGCGCGCCCAGCTTCACACAGCGCTCCAGACCCGACGGCACATCGGGCGCCGCGAGCGAGACGAACGCCGTCTCCACACCCGCGTACCCCCGCCCCTCCCACAACAGCCGTGCGGCCTTGAGGACTTCGGCGTTGGCGTCCGGATCCGTCGACCCGCGCCCCACCAGGAGGACCATGACCTCGGAGCGGTCCACCGCGTCACCCAGCACCTCGTCAATGCGGCGTTCGAGGACCCGCAGCAGCGCCGGGTGCGGACCGAGCGGACGCCCGTAGGAGTACGAGATCCCGGGATGCCGTTCCTTCTCGCGGGCCAGCGCCGCCGGTATGTCCCCCTTGGCGTGCCCGGCCGACACCAGCATCAGCGGCACCGCCGCGAACCGCCGTACCCCCCGCTCCACCAACTCGGCCACCGCCTCACCCAGCGGCGGCGGCGACAGTTCGATGAACCCGCCGGCGACGGCGAGTTCGGGATTGAGTCGCCCCAACTCCCGTACGAACGCGCGGAACGCCTCGGCGCCACCCTCGTCCCGGGTGCCGTGTCCGGCGATCAGCAGTGCGGGGCGGGGGGTGGTCACGACTTCTCCTCAGGGACGGAAACGGAAACAGGGTGGTACAGAAGGGCGTTGAGGGCCGCTGCCGCCACCGCCGAGCCGCCCTTCTCGGAGACATTGCTGACGGCGGGCAGCCCGCTCGCCCGCAGCGCCGCCTTGGACTCGGCCGCGCCGACGAACCCGACGGGCAGCCCGATCACCAGCGCGGGCGCGGCGTCCAGCGTGAGCAGTTCCTCCAGGGCGGTCGGCGCGCAGCCGATCACCCACACCGCGCCGGGCCCGACCTCCTCGTACGCGAGCCGCACCGCGTGCGCCGACCGTGTCAGCCCCGGCCCGGCGACAGCGTCCCTCAGCCGGCACACGGTGGCCCGGCGGGTGATCCCGGCGGCGACCATCTCGACGTCCACGACGACGGGCGCCCCGGTGCGCAGCGCGGCGTGCGCCGGGCGGAGCGTGTCCTCGTCCAGGACGAGATCCCTCGCGTAGTCGAGGTCGGCGGCGGAGTGGATGACGCGTTCGACGACGGCCCGGGTCAGCGGCGGGAGGCCGGAGGTGTCGAGGCGGGTCCGCAGCCGCCGGAAGGACTCCTGCTCGATGGGGTGCACGATCCGGTTCACTTCGGCTCCTCCTGCCAGCGGTAGCCGCGCGGCGTGACCATACGGCCCGCGATCTCCCGGGTCGCCGTGTTGCCGACGGTCACCACGGTCATCATGTCGACACTCCTGATGGCCTCCGGATCGAGCCCGGCGAGTGTCGTCACCCGGGTCGACCCGTCCGGGCGTGAGGCGTTGCGGACGACTCCGACCGGCGTGGTGGGCGTCCGGTGCTCGGCGAGGATGCCCAGCGCCTTCGGCAACTGCCAGTCCCGGCCCCGGCTGCGCGGGTTGTAGAAGGTGACCACGAGGTCGGACTCGGCGGCGGCCCGCACCCGCCGCTCGATGACCTCCCACGGGGTGTGCAGATCGGAGAGGCTGATCGACACATGGTCGTGGCCGAGCGGCGCCCCCAGGAGCGCGCCCGCCGCGAGCGCCGCCGTCACACCCGGCACCCCGACCACGTCGATGTCGTCGGACGCCTCGGCGAGCGCCGGTGACGCCATCGCGTACACGCCCGCGTCCCCGCTGCCGATCAGCGCGACCGCGTGCCCCGCGCGGGCCTCGGCCACGGCGGTACGGGCCCGTTCCTCCTCGGCGCCGAGCCCCGACTCCAGGACCCGGGTACCGGGGCGCAGCAGATCCCGGATCTGGTCCACGTACTGGTCGAGGCCCACCAGGACCGACGCCCGGCGCAGTTCGTCCTTCGCGCGCGGCGTCAGCAGGTCCCGCGCGCCGGGCCCCAGACCGACCACGGCGAGCCGCCCCCGCGCCGCCCGCCGCACCACCGCGCACGTCGCCATCGCGGGCGACCCGTCCGCCCGCACCGACTTCCGCTTCGGTACGAGGAGTTCACCGCCGCCGATCAGCGCGGCGGCCTCGGCCACGGACGGGGTGCCGACGGCGGCGAGCGGCGCGTCCGACGGATTCGGCACCGTCACCACCGCCAACTCGTCGGCGCAGTACGTCAGAAGGGGCACGCCGAGGCGGGCGGCGGCCCCGGTGATCCCCGGCTCGGTCGCCTTCGCGTCCACGGTGGCCAGCGCGGCGAGGGAGCGGACGGACAGCCCGGCGTCCCGCAGCGCGTCCCGCACCAGCCCCTCCACCTCGTCCACGGGCACGCCCCGGGAGCCGCCGACCCCGGCGACCAGGGACGGGGGCCGCAGCACCACTTGCGGCACCACCGCATCGCCGTCGGCCGGAGGGACCAGCCGGTCGGAGACCCGCACCAAGGCGGCGTCACTGGCGCCCGGTTCCCCGACCGTGAACGGCAGTGCCGGCAGCGGCCAGGGCACCTCCGCGACCAGACCCACCGGCTCCCCGTCGAGCAGCGCCCGGGACACCCCGGCGACCTCCCCCTCGTACGGCATCCCCAGCGTGTCCAGGCCCGGGATGCCCGCCGCGTCCGTCGCCGTCGTCACCACGGGCGACGCCCCGAGTACGTCCGCGACTTCCCGTGCCAGCGCGTTGGCGCCGCCCGCGTGACCGCCGACCAGGGACACCGCGAAGCGTGCTCCCTCGTCCACGCACACCACACCGGGGTCGGTGCCCTTGTCGGACAGCAGCGGTGCGAGGATCCGGACCACCGCGCCCGTCGCGAGACAGCACACCACCTGCTCGCATTCGCCGAACGCCCGCCGTACGGCGTCCGCCACGGGACCCTCGTACACCCGGGTCCGTCCGGGCCACGCGGTCGCCAGCCGGTCGCGGGCCAGGGCGCCCGCCGCGGTCGCGGAGATCAGGCCGATCACAGGTTCGCTCCTCGCAGAGGTGGAGTGGGGCGGGTGCCCCAGAGCAGGAAGACGGGGTTGGCGGCGGCGAGCCGGGTCACGTCCCCCGGCAGTGGTGCGAGCCGGGACGACTGGAGCAGTACGCCGTCGCACGTGTATCCGGCACCGGTCAGCGCCGCGCGCGCGGCCGGTACCCGGTCGAGCGCGGCCATCGCGACCACCACCGCGCGGCGCGCGCGGAGCGCGCACGCGGTGACCACGGCCGGCAGTTCGGCGCCACCGCCGCCGACGAACACGGCGTCCGGGTCCGGGAGTTCGGCCAGGACGGCGGGCGCCGAGCCGTGCACGGCCTGTACGGACACACCGTGCGTCTCGGCGTTGGCGCGGATCCGGGCGACCCCGTCCGCGCTCTTCTCGACGGCGACGGCCGCCGCACCGAACCGCGCGCACTCCACGGCCACCGAACCGGAACCCGCACCCACGTCCCACACCAGATCACCGGTACGGGGGCCGAGCCGGCCCAGCGCGAGGGCCCTTACCTCGAACTTCGTGATCATCGAGTCGCGGTGCGCGAAGGCGTCCTCCTCCAGGGCCCAGCGGTCGGGTCCGGGACGTGGGCCAGCGATCGTCACGGGGCCGGAGGTGGGGTGGGGCGCGAGGTCCGTGAGGTCCGTGTGGTCGGGTGTGAGCCGCGCCGTCTCCAGGCAGAGGACCACGCTGACCGCCGTGCCCCAGTCGCGCGCGGCGGCCTCGGCGGGTGTCACCCGCTCGACCGACTCGCGCGCGGGGTCGCCCAGGGCGGTCGCCACGACGAGGGTGCGGCCGGTGGTCGCGTGCGCCAGTTCGGCGCCCAGTTCGGCGGGGCCCGCGCCCGGTCCGGTGAGTACGGCGACCTTGGGGTGCGCCCGGCACACGTTCACCGCCGTGCGCAGGTCCCGCCCGTGTGCGCTGACGACCACCGCGTCGTCCCACTCCAGACCCACCCGCGCGAACGCCCCGGCCACCGACGACACACCGGCCCGTACGTCCAGCGCGCCGGACCCGAACCGCTCCGCGAGTACCCGCACGATGCCGAAGAACCCGGGGTCCCCGGAGGCGAGCACCACGATCCGGCTCCGCCCCTCGCCCCCGGCGGCGCACCAAGCCTCGATGGCGTCGAGCGCCGGGGCGAGCGGCCCGAGCACGATCCGCTCGACACCGTCGGGCAGCCCGGCCGCGTCGAGGTGGCGTCGGGCGCCGACGACGAGACCCGCGTCGGCCAGCGCGGTCCGCGCGTCCGGCGGGAGCGGCGCGCCCGTGCCCGTACCGATGACCGTGATCATGACTCGGACGGCTCCGCCCGCTCGGGCTGTTCGGCGCCTTGACTCTGTTCGGCGCGCTGCGTCTGTTCGGCGCGCTGAGCGTCTTCGGCCCGCTTCGCGCGCAGTGCCGCCCGTGCCTTGGGGTCGGCCCGGCGGAATCCGTGGAAGTGCCCCGGGTGGTAGAGGTGCGAACGGGTGCCCTGGGCGGCGAGCGCCGGACCCACCAGGAACAAGGTGTGCTTCCACAGCCGGTGTTCCTTGACGGTCTCCTCCAGCGTGCCGATCGTGCACGTCACGATCAGCTCCTCCGGCCAGGTCGCCTGGTACGCGACCACGACCGGCGTCGACGTCGGATACCCGCCCTCCAGGAGTTCCCTGACCAACTGGCCGCTGCGCGCCGCCGACAGGAACAGCGCCATCGTCGTGCCGTGCCGCGCGAACTCCCGTACCTCCTCGCCCGGCGGCATCGGCGTCTTGCCGCCGCCGAGCCGGGTGAGGATCACCGACTGCGCGACCTCCGGGATCGTCAGCTCCCGCCGCGCGAGCGCCGCGACGGCCGAGAACGACGAGACCCCGGGGACCACCTCGGTGTCGACCCCGATCTCCGCGCACCGGTCGAGCTGTTCCTGCGTGCCGCCCCACAGCGCAGGGTCACCGGAGTGGACCCTGGCGACCCTCAGACTGTCCGTCGCCGCCCGCTCGTACACCGCGACGACGTCCTCAAGGGACATCGTCGCCGAGTCGAGGATCTCCGCGCCCGCGCGCGCGTGGTCGAGGACCTCCGCCTGCACCAGGCTCGCCGCCCAGATGACGATGTCCGCGTCGGCGATGGCGCGCGCCGCGCGGAAGGTGAGGAGATCGGCGGCGCCGGGACCGGCACCGACGAAGGTCACCTTGCCGGTGGCTTCCGGTCCGGCCTTTCCGGTGACCTCGTCGGTGGTCGCTTCGGCCATGGGAGGTTCCTCTCGGGGTCGTACAGGGTTGTACAGGGTCGTAGATGGTCGTACATGTGAGTGACGCGGGTGGTCAGGGGGACTTGTGCGTGCGCGGGGGCGGGCGATCCGCTAGCAAGGGACCATGGCCGTGCTCGTGGCGCTGGGATCGTTCGTGATGACGCTGGTCGGCGGCTGGACGGCCCAGCACGTGTCCGACCGGCGCCATCTGGTGCTCGGATTCGCCGGCGGGCTGATGCTCGGCGTGGTCGGCTTCGACCTGCTGCCGGAGGCCGTCGAGGGAGCGCCCGAGCGGATCTACGGCGTTCCCGCGGCACTGCTGCTGTTCGTCGGCGGCTTCCTCGTCGCGCACATCCTGGAACGGCTGCTGGCGCTGCGTCAGGCCGAACACGGGGCCCATCAGCCGGGCCAGTTGCCCCAGGTGGGTATCGGCGCGGCCTCCGCGATGGTCGGCCACAGCATGGCCGACGGGGTCGCGATCGGCGCGTCGTTCCAGGTCGACAGCGCCATGGGGCTGACCGTCGCGCTCGCCGTCGTCACCCACGACTTCGCGGACGGCTTCAACACGTACACCGTCACGCGCGCCTACGGGAACGACCGCCGCAAGGCGATCCTGATGCTCCTCGCCGACGCCTGCGCACCCGTCGTCGGCGCCGCGTCGACGCTGTTCTTCACCATTCCGGCGCAAGCCCTCGCCTGCTACCTCGGCTTCTTCGGCGGCGCCCTGCTCTACATCGCGGCGGCCGAGATCCTTCCCGAGGCCAGCCACCGCCATCCGGCGCGCTCGACGCTGCTGTGCACCGTCGCCGGGGCGGTGCTGATGTGGGTGGTGATCGGGACGGCGCTGGACTGAGGCCGCTCGACGGGGGAGGGGCGCTACGCGCGCGGGCCTTCCGTCGCGGCGGGTGCGGGTATGGATGCGGGTGCGGGTGCGGGTGCGGGTCACAGCTTCCCCCCGCGTCCGCCGTCGCGCGGGGCCGGTGCGATCAGCGTCGACAGATACGGCAGCGGCCCGCCCTCCGCCAGTTCGGCGGCGGGGCGTATCGACTCGCCGGGCAGCCCAAGGGCGGACCCCCACACCGCGTCGGCGGTCCGCCCGGTCTCCCGCAGCGCGGCGGCCACCTCACCCGCGAGCCGACCGAACTTGTACGCCACCACCGTGCCCGGACCCGCCAGCGCGTCCTTCAGCATTCCCGCGCCCGCCGTCACCGGCACCAGCGTCAGCGGCTCGGTGCCCTCCGTCAGCACGGCACCGCTGCGCGCGGCGAGGTCCTGCATGGCCGTGATCCCGGGAATCGTCTCGACCACGGTGCCGGGCACCGACGCGCTCACGGTCTGCGCGAGATACGTGAACGTCGAGTACACATTCGGGTCCCCGATCGTCGCGAACGCCACCACCGGGTGCGCCCGCAGCAACTCGGCCACGCGCCGGCCCGCCGCGTCCCACGCCGCCTCGCGACGGGCCCGGTCGGACCGCTCGTTCAGCGCGAACACCACTCGGACCACACGCTCCACCGGTACGTAGTGCAGCACGGTTGCCTCGGCGCGGCCCGGCTCACCGCCGTCCGTACCGTCCGCCGACGCCATCACGGGCACCACGACGACATCGGCGTCCCCCAGCGCGTGCACGCCCTTGACGGTCACCAACTCCGGGTCGCCGGGCCCCATACCGACCCCGATCAGCCGACTGCCGCCGCCGCTCCCGCTGTTGCCCTCGCTCATGACCCGGCGCACCTCTCCACGAACCGGCGGGCGACACCGGGCTCGGCGGCCCAGTGCGTGTGCAGATAACTCGCGTGCACACCCCGCTGTACGAAACCCTCGACGCGCCGCTCCGGCGCGCGTACCCCCCACGCGGGCGCCGCGCCGGCACCCGGCTCGATCACCGTGCGGTGGAACTCGTGCCCCCGCATCCGCGTCCCGGCCGGCGCGAGCACACTGTCGGACACGGCGACCGCGTCCCGGTACCCGAGCGTCAGCCGCTCCGACATCCGCGCGTCCGCGTCCAGCACCCCGCACATGGGGCTGCCGTCCAGGGACCGCGCCAGATACAGCAGCCCGGCGCACTCGGCGGCCACGGGGGCGCCCGAACGGGCCAGCTCCCCGATGACCTTCCGCAGCGGTTCGTTGGCGGCCAACTCGCCCGCGTACACCTCGGGGAACCCACCCCCGATCACCAACCCCCGAGTCCCCTCGGGAAGCCCTTCGTCCCGCAACGGATCAAAGACGACAACCTCGGCCCCGGCGCCGGTCAGCAGCTCGGTGTGCTCGGCGTAGAGAAACGAGAAGGCGGCCCCCCCGGCAACGGCGACGACGGGTGCAGATTCAGCCCCTCCGGCGTTTGAGGAGCCGGCGGAGCCAAAGTCAGCCCCTCGGGCGCCTGACGAGCCGGCGGAGCCAAGATCAGCCTCTCCGGCGTTTGAGGAGCGGGGGTCGGGGGGCGGAGCCCCCAGGGGGTGCCACAGGTCGACGTCCAGCGCGGGCGCAGAGCGGGCAAGGGCCAGCAAAGAATCCAAGTCGCACCCTTGACTCACCAGCGCCCCCATCCCTGTAACAGAGGCAACGGCTGAGGCACGCCGTTCGGCGACCGGGACGAGTCCGAGGTGACGGGACGGCGCGACGACCTCCGGGGCACGTCGGACGACCCCGAGCACCGGCACCCCGGACTCGTCCAATGCCGCCCGCAACAGGTCCTCATGCCGCTCGGACCCCACCTTGTTCAGGATCACCCCGCCGATCCGTACCTCCGGATCCCACGAGGCGAAGCCGTGCACCAGGGCGGCCACCGACCGGGCCTGCGAGGACGCGTCCACGACGAGCACCACCGGCGCCCGCAGCAGCTTCGCGACCTGCGCGGTGGACGCCAGTTCGCCCTGCCCGGACGCCCCGTCGAACAGCCCCATCACGCCCTCGATCACGGCGAGTTGGGACCCTTGCGCACCGTGCGCGAACAGCGGACCGACCAGGTCGGGACCGCACAGATACGCGTCCAGATTGCGACCGGGGCGGCCCGTCGCGAGGGCGTGGTAGCCGGGGTCGATGTAGTCGGGCCCCACCTTGTGCGGCGACACCCGCAGCCCGCGCTCCGTGAACGCCGCCATCAGGCCCGTGGCGACCGTGGTCTTGCCGCTGCCCGACGAGGGCGCGGCCACCACGATCCGGGGAACCGAGATCACCATTCGATGCCCCTCTGGCCCTTCTGACCCGCGTCCATCGGGTGTTTGACCTTCGACATGTCGGTGACGAGGTCCGCGTACTCCACCAGTTCGGCGGGGGCGTTGCGCCCGGTGATCACCACATGCTGGTTCCCGGGCCGGGCCCGCAGCACCTCCACGACCTCGGCGACCTCGACCCAGCCCCAGTGCAGCGGGTACGCGAACTCGTCGAGCACATAGAGCTTGTACGTCTCGGCCGCGAGGTCCCGCTTGACCTGAGCCCAGCCCTCGCGCGCCTTGTCCGCGTTCTCCTCGTTGGACGGGGTCGCGCCTTTGTCGCCGTCGGCGGGCCCGCGTCGGATCCACGACCAGCCCTCGCCCATCTTGTGCCAGGCCACCGTGCCGCCCTGGCCGCTGGCGCCGAGCACCCGCAGCGCGTTCTCCTCGCCGACCTTCCACTTCGCCGACTTGACGAACTGGAACACTCCGATCGGCCAGCCCTGGTTCCACGCGCGCAGGGCCAGACCGAACGCCGCCGTCGACTTGCCCTTGCCGATCCCGGTGTGGACGACGACCAGGGGCCGGTTGCGGCGCTGGCGGGTGGTGAGACCGTCGTCCGGCACGACGGAAGGCTGTCCCTGCGGCATTACGCGACCCTCTTTCCGGCACCCGACGGGTTCCGTGCGCCTTTGACGTCCCGTACGCCCCGTACGTCGTTGACCAGCCCGGCGAGCGCGTCCGCGCGCAACTCGTCCAGCGTGACCGCCGTCCCGCCCAGATCGGCCGCGAGCCGGCCCGCGAGACCCAGCCGCACCGGACCCGCCTCGCAGTCCACGACCACGGACGCCGTGCCCTGGGCGGCGAGCAGCCGGGCCGCGCGCGTGGCGCTCGGCACCGGTTCGACGCCGCCCGTCGCCCGCCCGTCGGTGACCACGACGAGCAGGGGGCGCCGCGCGGGATCGCGCAGCCGCTCCACGCGCAGCACGTCGTGCGCGCGCAGCAGCCCGGCGGCCAGTGGGGTACGCCCGCCCGTGGGGAGCGACTCCAGGCGGGCCGCCGCCGTGTCCACCGACGACGTCGGCGGCAGCGCCACCTCCGCCGACGCGCGCCGGAACGTCACCAGGCCCACCTTGTCCCGCCGTTGATAGGCGTCCAGCAGCAGCGACAGGACGGCGCCCTTGACGGCGCTCATCCGCTGCCGCGCCGCCATCGATCCCGAGGCGTCGACCACGAACAGCACGAGATTGCCCTCACGGCCCTCCCGGGTGGCCTGCCGCAGATCGTCCCTGCGTACGACGAGACCCGGCCCCGACCTACCGCGCGCCCGCTGGTGCGGCGCCGCCGCGTACACGGTCGCCGCCAGATGCAGCTTGGTCAGCGTGCCCCGGGGCCGGTGCGCGCCCGTGGTGCGGCCGTGTTCGGTACGCGCGCGGGAGCGGCGCCCGGCCGCGCCCTCGCCGAGTCCCGGCACGGTCAGGGCCTTCGCACGGAAGGGTTCGGCGGCCCGTACGGCGGCCTGCTCGCCGCCGCCGTCCGTGCCCGGCTGCCCGTCCTTGGCACCGCCCTCCGCGCGCGCGGGCTGTTCTCCGGCCGTCGGCGGCTGCTCGTCGGAGCCCTGCGGATCCGCGTCCGTGTTCGCGTCCGTGTCCGAGGTCGGAGGCGGTGCGTCCGGCCCACCGTCCTGGGGCGGCTGCCCACCGCCTCCACCCGGCCCGTCCGGATCCGGATCGTCGGGATCGAGGTCGGGGTCGGGGTCGGGGTCGGGGTCCTCGGGGTCGGGGTCCGCCCCGAACTCCTCCAAGGTGTCGTCGAGTTTGTCCTCGTCCAGACCCGGCGCGTCGAACGGGTTGCGGCGCCGTCGGTGCGGCAACGCGAGTAGCGCCGCCTGCCGGACATCCTCGGCCAAGACGTCCGTACGCCCCGCCCACGCCGCCAGCGCCGTCGCCGTACGCGCCATGACGATGTCCGCGCGCATCCCGTCGACCTCGAAGGCCGCGCAGGTCGCCGCGATCTGCCGCAGCGCCCCGTCACCGAGCCGCACCGTCGGCAGCAGGGCCCGCGCGGCGACGATCCGCGCGCGCAGCGCGGACTCCTCGTCCGCCCAGCGCCCGGCGAAACCCTCCGGGTCGTCGTCGTAGCCGAGGCGTCGCCGCACCACCTCGACCCGCAGATCGGGCTCGCGGGACGCCGCGACCTCGACGGTGAGCCCGAACCGGTCGAGCAACTGCGGTCGCAGTTCGCCCTCTTCGGGGTTCATGGTGCCGACCAGCAGGAACCGCGCGGCGTGCCGCACGGACACACCCTCCCGCTCGACATACGACGCGCCCATGGCCGCCGCGTCCAGCAACAGGTCCACCAGGTGGTCGTGCAGGAGGTTGACCTCGTCCACGTACAGGATGCCCCGGTGCGCGTCGGCCAGCAGTCCCGGCTCGAACGCCTTGACGCCCTCCGCGAGCGCCCGCTCGATGTCCAGCGCGCCGACGAGCCGGTCCTCCGACGCGCCGACCGGCAGTTCGACCATGCGCGCGGGCCGCGACACCCCCGTACCGGCCTCGTGCGGGCCGTCCGGGCATGCCGGGTCGGGTGCGCCCGGCGCGCAGGAGAACCGGCAGCCGGCGACCACGTCCACCGTGGGCAGCAGCGCCGAAAGCGCGCGTACGGCGGTGCTCTTGGCGGTGCCCTTCTCGCCGCGCACGAGCACACCGCCGACGGCCGGCGACACCGCGTTCAGCAGCAGCGCGAGCCGTAGATCGTCCTGCCCGACAAGCGCCGTGAACGGATAGGGGGTACTCACTCGTCGCCCTCCAGATCGCCTTCCAGCTCCAGATACGTCGCCCGCAGCCGCTCCAGCGTCCGCGCGTCCGGCTCCGCCCACAGGCCCCGCTCGGCGGCCTCCAGGAGGCGTTCCGTGATGCCGCGCAGCGCCCATGGGTTGGACTTCCTCATGAAGTCCCGGTTCTCCGCGTCGAACACGTACTCCGCCGACAACTTCTCGTACATCCAGTCGTCGACCACGCCCGCCGTCGCGTCGTACCCGAAGAGGTAGTCCACGGTGGCCGCCATCTCGAAGGCGCCTTTGTAGCCGTGCCGGCGCATCGCCGCCATCCAGCGCGGGTTGACCACCCGCGCGCGGAACACCCGGTGCGTCTCCTCGCCGAGCGTGCGCGTCTTCACCTGGTCGGGCACGGCAGAGTCCCCGACGTACGCCTCGGGGCTCGTCCCGGTCAGATGCCGCACCATGGCGACCATGCCGCCGTGGTACTGGAAGTAGTCGTCCGCGTCGACCAGGTCGTGCTCACGCGTGTCGATGTTCTTCGCGGCCACCGCGATCCTGCGGAACGCCGTCTCCATGTCCCCGCGCGCGGCCCGCCCGTCGAGCCCTCGCCCGTACGCGTAGCCGCCCCACACCGCGTACACCTCGGCCAGGTCCTCGTCCGAGCGCCAGTTGCGGGCGTCGATCAGGGGGAGCAGGCCCGCCCCGTACGCGCCCGGCTTGGAGCCGAAGATGCGGGACGTGGCGCGGCGCCGGTCGCCGTGCGTGGCGGTGTCCTCGTCGGCGTGCGCCTTCACATGGTTGCGATCGGCGGGTTCGTCCAGCTCGGCCACCGCGCGTACCGCGTCGTCGATGAGGCCGACCACATGCGGGAACGCGTCCCGGAAGAAGCCCGAGATACGGACCGTCACGTCGATACGGGGCCGGTCCAGTTCGGCGAGGGGCACGATCTCGAAGCCGGTGACCCGGCGTGAGGCGTCGTCCCAGACGGGACGGCAGCCGAGCAGCGCCAGGATCTCCGCGATGTCGTCGCCCTGGGTACGCATCGCCGAGGTGCCCCAGACGGTCAGGCCGACCGACTTCGGATAGTCGCCCGTGTCGCTGAGATAGCGGGCCACCAGCGAGTCCGCGAGGGCCTGGCCGACGTCCCAGGACAGCCGGGACGGGATCGCCTTGGGGTCGACCGAGTAGAAGTTGCGGCCGGTCGGCAGCACGTTCACCAGCCCGCGCGTGGGGGAGCCCGAGGGACCCGCCGGCACATAACCCCCGTTCAGCGCGCGCAGGATGTGCCCGATCTCGTCGGTGGTCCTGGCCAGCCGGGGCACCACCTCACGGCACGCGAACTCCAGCACCGCCACCGCGTCCGCGACCTCCGTGCGCACCGCCTCACGCACCAGCGCGGGCACCGCCGACACCTCCCAGCCGCGCTCCTCCATGCCCTCCGCGAGCCGCCGGCACACCTGCTCCAGGAGGTCGATCGCGTCGGCACCGGTCCGGGACGGGCCCGGCACCAGGTCCGTCAGCTCCACCGGCACCTTCACGGGCGCTCCCGGCTCGCCGAGCAGGTCCTTCTCGACCAGCCCGAAGTGCTCGGCGAGCGACGCCCGCAGTCCCGGCAGCGCGTTGGCCCGGCCGCCCCACACCTGGGCGGCCCGCAGTACCGCCAGGACCAGGTTCACGCGCGGCTCACCGACCGGGCCGCCGCCGAGGATGTGCAGCCCGTCGCGGATCTGGACGTCCTTGATCTCGCACAGATAGCCGTCGATGTGCATCACGAACCCGTCGAAGTCGCCGTCGTCGGGCTGCTCGTCCACATGCAGGTCGTGATGGAGTTCGGCGGCCTTGACGAGGGTCCAGATCTGCGCGCGCACCGCCGGTGCCTTCGCCGGGTCGAGATCGCTCACCAGGGCGTACTCGTCGAGCAGTTGCTCCAGCTTCGCCAGATCGCCGTAGGTGTCCGCGCGGGCCATCGGCGGCACCAGATGGTCGACCACCGTGGCGTGCCCCCGGCGCTTGGCCTGGGTGCCCTCGCCCGGGTCGTTGACGATGAACGGGTAGATCAGCGGCAGTTCGCCGAGCACCGCGTCCGGCGCGCACCCCCGCGACAGGCCGAGGCCCTTGCCGGGCAGCCACTCCATGGTGCCGTGCT
The DNA here is from genome assembly GCF_042886315.1 of Streptomyces sp. NPDC058001. Classification (NCBI taxonomy): domain Bacteria; kingdom Bacillati; phylum Actinomycetota; class Actinomycetes; order Kitasatosporales; family Streptomycetaceae; genus Streptomyces; species Streptomyces sp. NPDC058001. The sequence goes on along the minus strand of NZ_JBHVQT010000009.1, from coordinate 75,809 downwards.
TGCCCATGTGCACGACCGCGTCCGCGCCGAAGCCGCCGTCCCGCTGGGCGTTCTCCAGCCAGCGGTACGCGGCCATGTAGTGATGCGACGGGGGCATGTCGGGGTCGTGGTAGATCGCGATCGGGTTCTCGCCGAAGCCGCGCGGCGGCTGGATCATCACCACCACGTTTCCGAAGCGCAGTGACGCGAGGACGATGTCGTCGCCGTCGACGTACAGCCCGCCCGGTGGCTCGCCCCAAGCCTCCACCATGCCGTCCCGTAGCTGAGGGTCGAGCGTGTCGAACCACGCGCGGTAGTCCGCGAGCGGCACGCGCGCGGGGGCCGCCGCCAACTGGTCCTCGGTCAGCCACTCCACATCGTGGCCGCCCGCCGCGATGAGCCGGTGGATCAACTCGTCGCCCTGGTCCGGATATCCCTCCACGCCGTACCCGGCGGCGCGCAGCGCGTCGAGGACACGGACGGCGGAGGCCGGCGTGTCGAGCCCCACGGCGTTGCCCACGCGTGAGTGCTTCGTCGGGTATGCCGTGAAGACGACCGCGATCCGCTTCTCGGCCTGCGGCTTGTGCCGAAGTCGCGCGTGGCGCACGGCGATTCCGGCGACCCGCCGGGCCCGCTCCGGATCGGCCCGGTACACCGGTACGTCGTCGGGGCCCTGTTCCTTGAACGAGAACGGCACCGTGATCAGCCGTCCGTCGAACTCCGGGATGGCCACCTGCATCGCCGCGTCCATCGGGGACAGCGCCGCGTCCGACGCCTGCCACGCGGCGCGCGACGAGGTCAGACACAGGCCCTGGAGCACGGGCAGGTCCAGGTCGGCGAGCGCGCCGATGTCCCACGCCTCCTCGTCGCCGCCCGCCGACGCGTCCGACGCGTGCGTGCCGCCCGCCGCGAGCACCGTCGCGATCAGCGCGTCGGCCCGCCCGAGCAGGTCGTACAGCGCGGGGTCCGCGCCGCGCAGCGAACCGCAGTACACCGGCAGGGCGTTGGCCCCGCGCTCCTCGATCGCCTCGCACAGGGTGTCCACGAACTCGGTGTTCCCGGACAGTTCGTGCGCCCGGTAGAACAGCACGCCCACCGTCGGGCGGCCCTCCACACGCGCGCGCGGCCCGCGTACGCCGTACGCGGGCATCACGCGCGGCTCCGCGCTGTGCCGTACGGAACCCTCGCCCGCCCCGCCACCGGGTCCGGCGCGCAGCACGTCCTGGAGCAGGAACCGGGACAGCTCCACGAGATTGCCGGGGCCGCCCTCCACGAGATACCGCAACGCCTCGGCGACCGCGCCCGCGTGCACCGTCGACTCGGCCATCAACTCCGCGTCCGGTACCGCCTCGCCGCCGAGCAGCACCGTCGGGATTCCGGACGCCCTGAGCGCCGCGAGCCCGTCCTCCCAGGCCCGCTTGCCGCCGAGCAGCCGGACCACGGCGATGTCGGCGCCCGCCACGAGCGCGGGCAGTTCGGCGGCCACGTCGACCCGGGTCGGGTTGCCGATCCGGTACGGCGCGCCGGAGGCACGGGCCGCCAGCAGGTCGGTGTCGGCGGTGGACAACAACAGCACGGTGCTCATGGCGCTCCCGGTGGAATGAAAGGCAGTCCCGACGGAGCGCCCGACTCGATGAGCCGCAGCAGCGCTTCCGTATCCGCGTGTTCCTCGATCAGATCGCCGAGCAGGTCCAACTGCTCCTCGCGCAGCGCCCCGAACGACGTGTCGGGCGACGGCACGAAGCGGCGGCCCGCGGTGGCCGCGATCTCGCGCAGGAAGGCGCGCCGGAAGCCGTCGGACTCCAGCGACCCGTGCCAGTGGGTGCCCCACACGGCGCCCGAGCGGCAGCCGTCCAGGGGGCGTCCCCGGTCGTCGGTCAGGAAGACGTCGCCGCCCCGCACGTCGGCCACGCCGTGATGGATCTCGTATCCCTCCACGCGCTCGCCCAGGGCCCGTCCGGACGGGCGGGTGAGGGTCTTCTCGCGGGCGAACCGGACCCGCACCGGCAGTAGCCCCAGGCCGTCCACGGCGCCCGCGCGTGACTCGACCTCGTCCTCGATGTGCTCGCCCAGGAGCTGGAATCCGCCGCAGATCCCCAGCACCGGACGCCCCTCGGCGGCCCTTCTCCCCAGCGCCCCCGCAAGCCCCCGTTCTCTCATCCACTCCAACGCCCGTACCGTGCCCCGGGTTCCAGGAACGATCACGAGATCCGCGTCGGCGAGTTCCTCCGGCCGGTCCACGAAACGCACCACGACGCCCGGCTCGGCGGCCAGCGCGTCGACATCGGTGAAGTTGGACATCAGGGGCACCGCGCACACGGCGATCCGCAGCACGTCGTCGCCGAGCGGGGGCGCGACCACGGACTCACGGACCGTGCCGCGCAGGGAGACCCGCAGTCCGTCCTCCTCGTCGATGCCCAGGCCGTGCCGGTAGGGGAGCACGCCGTACGTGGCACGCCCGGTGAGGCCCCGGAGCATCTCCAGGCCCGGTTCGAGGAGCGACACGTCACCGCGGAACTTGTTGACCAGGTACCCGGCCAGCAACTCCTGGTCCTCCGGCGCCAGCAGGGCCGTCGTACCGAAGAAGGACGCGAAGACGCCGCCTCGGTCGATGTCGCCGACCACCAGGACCGGCAGCCGGGCGGCCCGTGCGACGCCCATGTTCACGATGTCCGTGCGCCGCAGGTTGATCTCGGCGGGACTGCCCGCCCCTTCGCAGATCACGGCGTCATGGCTGCGCCGCAACTGCTCCAGGCAGTCCACGACGGTGTCGAGCAGGGCCTCTCGCCGACCACCGCGCAGCCCTTCCGTGCGGGGGAGCCCTTCTGCGCGGGGAAGTCCTTCCGTACCGGGTTGCCCATCCGCACCGGGCGGCCCCGCGAGATCCCCGGGCCCTCCCGGCCGGCCGAAGAAGCCGCGCGCGCTCAACTCGCCCACCGGCTTGCCGAGCAGCACGACCTGGCTGCTGCGGTCGCTGCCCGGTTTGAGCAGCACCGGGTTCATCAGCGCGGTCGGTTCGACCCGCGCTGCCTGTGCCTGCATCGCCTGGGCCCGGCCGATCTCGGCGCCCTCGCGCGTGACGAACGAATTCAGGGACATGTTCTGCCCCTTGAACGGCGCGACCTTGACCCCTTGCCGCGCCAGCCACCGGCAGATCCCGGCGGTCACGACACTCTTCCCGGCGTCGGAGGTGGTCCCGGCGACCAGCAGCCCCCCACCCCTGCGCGCGCCGCCGGCGCCTGTGCTCCCGCTCATGACCGTCCCCCCGCGCGCGTGCGTCTCGCCGCACGTGCCCACACCAGCCGTCCGGCCACGGCCACGCCGAGCGCGAGCCCGCCGACCCGCCGCGACAGCCGTACCGCCCGATCGATGTCCGACACCTCGACGGCGCGTCCCCCGCCGTTGAGCACGGGCCGGTGCTCGACCCGGCCCCCGTAGGAGAGGGTTCCCCCCAGCCGTACGCCCAGGGCGCCCGCGAACGACGCCTCCACGGGGCCGGCGTTGGGGCTCGGGTGCCGTCCCGCGTCGGCACGCCACGCGCGCGTGGCGCCGCCCGGGTCACCTCCGGCGAGCACCGCGAGCGCGGCCGTCAGGCGGGCACCCGGAGCGCCCACGACGTCGTCCAGTCGCGCCGACGCCCACCCGAACCGCCAGTGGCGGGGCGACTTGTGACCCACCATCGCGTCCAGCGTGTTGACGGCACGGAATCCGACCAGACCGGGCACGCCACCGACGGCGCCCCACACCAGCGCGCCCACGACGGCGTCGGAGGTGTTCTCGGCGACGGACTCCACGACGGCCCGCGCGATCCCGGGACCGTCCAGTGCCCGCGGGTCGCGCCCGCACAGATGGGGCAGCCGCTCCCGGGCTGCCTCGATGTCCCCGGCGGCCAGTGCCCCGCCGATCGCCCGTGCCTCCCGGCCCAGGGTCGTCCCGCCGAGCACCGACCAGGTGGCGGCGGCGGTCAGCGCGACCGACGCGGCCGGAGACGTCCGTACCGCACGGGACGCCAGCGCGGCGGCGCCCACCGCGCCACCGGCGCACACCGCCGTGTACAGGGCGCCCCACGCGCGATGGTCACGCCACAGGAACTGTTCGACGGCGCCGGCGGCCCGGCCGAACACGGCGACCGGATGACCTCGGCGGGGATCGCCGAGGATCAGATCGCCGAGCAGACCGGCGGTGGCGCCGTAAGCGAAGACTCGCTCGGCACGCATGGGTTCAGCCCGCCGAGACGCCTCGGGAGACGGGTACGGGGGGTGCGACCGGCATCAAGGGGTCGAGGGGGCCGAAGGGCAGGGGAGACGGGCAGCCCGGCATCGCGCTATGTCCTCACTCAGGGTCCGCGCCCTGGTTCGACGGACACGACGGCGAGAGTCTCCTGGCTCCCGGATCCGCGGCTCCCCCGGTCTTCCAGCCCTCGCGGGCCGTGACGTTCGGTGGGGGAGCGCTCCCCGGTAACAGTGGCGGGACCGCACCGGATTCGCACCGGTTTCCTCTCCTGCCGCCGTGATGGCCCCGGCAGTCCACCACGCCCCGCGAACACCCGTCAACTCACAGTTGACCTGCGAAGGGAGAGTGTGCGAAGCCCCACACGCGCGAGTGGGGTGCGGGACATCACACATGTCCCGCACCCCACATGGAGTAAGTCCTGCGTTGTTGTCGCTGTCAGGCGACGATCAGATAGATGCCGTATCCGACGGCCGCCGCGCACAGCGCGAAGCACGCGTACGCTGCGGCGACCGCCGTCGCGCCACCGCCGCGCGCGGGCGTCCCCTGAGGCGTGGTGGCGTCGGCCGCCGCGGCCTCACCGCCCGCCGCCGGGGCCGGACCGCGCTGCGAGAGTCCGACGATGCCGAGCGTGAACAGGCCCACCAGGGCCACCGTCACCACGAGGCTGACGCCGAACACGGAGCCGAGAGCTGCCCAGTCGATCTTCATGGCTGATGGTTCCTCACACCGTGGCGGCCCGCGGCGCGGGCTCAGCGGAAGGGCCGTTCCCGGCCGGGATGGTCGTCTTGAGTTCCTCGTCCGACGGTCCGTCGGCGCTCGCTTCGGCGGCCGGCTCCGGGGCGGCGTGGTCGCCCACCCGGGGCGGCGTCACGGTGGCGACGGTCGGGGTGACCAGGCCCGCGGGCTCACCGTCGACATCGTTGACGTTGTCGTGGGTGACCGGCTGGCGGCGGGACAGCGTCCAGATCACGGCCGAGCCGATGATCAGGAGCGCGCCGGTGACGACGACGCCCCAGGTGCCCTGCTTGGTGAGCAACTCGGCGCCCGCGCCGACCAGTCCGGCGGCCGGCAGGGTCAGGCCCCAGGCGACGAACATCCGGGTGGCGGTGGACCAGCGGACCACACCGCCCTTGCGGCCGAGTCCCGCGCCCATCACGGCGCCGGAGCAGGACTGGGTGGTGGAGAGCGAGAAGCCCAGGTGCGAGGAGGCCAGGATGACCGTCGCGGCGCTGGTCTGGGCGGCGAAACCCTGCGGCGGCGCGAGATCGGTGAGGCCCTTGCCCATGGTGCGGATGATGCGCCAGCCGCCGAGGTAGGTGCCGAGCGCGATGGCGACACCGGCGGAGGTGATGACCCAGACCGGCGGGTTGGAGCCCGGCACGAGGACACCGCCGGTGACCAGGGCGAGCGTGATGATGCCCATGGTCTTCTGCGCGTCGTTGGTGCCGTGCGCCAGCGAGACGAGGCCCGCCGACGCGATCTGTCCGGCGCGGTAGCCCTTGGCCGTCGCCCGCTCGTCGGCGCGGCGGCCGATGCGGTACGTCAGCCGGGTGGCGAGCATCGCCGCGAGACCGGCCACCAGGGGCGCGGCGATGGCGGGCAGCAGTACCTTGGTGACGACCGTCGAACCGTTCACGGACGACCAGCCGGCCGACATGACGGCCGCGCCGATCAGACCGCCGAACAGGGCGTGCGAGGAGCTGGACGGCAGCCCCACGAGCCAGGTCAGCAGATTCCAGAGGATGGCGCCGACGAGCGCCGCGAAGATCACTTCGGTCCGCATGCCCTCTTCGCTGATGATCCCGCCGGAGATCGTCTTGGCGACCTCCACGGAGAGGAAGGCACCGACGAGATTCAGCACGGCGGACATGGCCACCGCCGTCTTGGGCTTCAGAGCGCCGGTCGAGATGGTCGTCGCCATCGCGTTGGCTGTGTCGTGGAAACCGTTCGTGAAATCGAACACGAGAGCGGTGACGATCACGATCCCGAGGAGAAGCGTGATGTTTTCCATTTACCCAGGCTTCTGTTGGACGTCAGTGGCGGTTGGAACGTAGGCAACCTGAGTGAACGGAAGATGAACTCAATAGGGCGCTGTGGTGTCTCCGTCCGGTGTGACGGTATTCCGTGTACGCCCGCCCGTCGACCCGCGTACGCCCCGGCTTCCGGAACCCGACGCCCCGTGCCGCCCGAATGCCGGGTTCCGTGCCCTCCGCGCCCCGCCGGGACGGTCCGCGCTACCCCTGCGCGAACTTCCTCAACTGCGCCATCGACCCGTTGAAGAGATTCTGGTCACCCGGCAGGCTGCCCCTCCCGTTGTCGTACTGCCAGAAGGTCCAGTAGCCCCAGCCGGCGGGCAGGGTGCCGGGCGACGAGCTGTAGCGCGCCACCCAGAGCGCGTGGTCCGAGGCGAAGGCACGACTGGCACCGGTGCACTCGTTCCACCAGTTCGTCGTCGTGTAGATGACGGGCCGTCGGCCGGTGAGGCGGTCGACCTCGTCGCTGAAGGACCGGATCCACGCGACCATCCGGGACGCGCTGAGGCCGTAGCAATTCTTCGAGTTGTACGGGTTGTGCTCGATGTCGAGCGCCGGTGGCAGCGTCCAGCCGTCCGCGCGCCAGTCGCCGCCGTTGCGCACGAAGTACGCGGCCTGTGCCGAGCCGGACGACCGGTCGGGGAGCGCGAAGTGGTACGCCCCGCGCACCAGACCCGCGTCCCGCGCGCCGTCGTACTGCTGCCCGAAGTACGGGTTGCGATAACTCGTGGCCTCGGTCGCCTTGACGTAGACGAATCGCGCGCCCTTGTCGTGGGCCGCCGGCCAGTTCACGTTCTTCTGATGCGACGAGACGTCGTGCCCCTTGGGTTTGTCCGCCGCCGAGACCGGTACGCCCGCGAGGGCCGTGCCCCCGAAGGTGAGCGTCGCCAGGGACACCGCGAGCGCGCGGAGCCGGCGAAGGGTCGAAGTGCGGTCACACGCCATGAATCCCCCGGAGGTAGTGGAGAACGTGCATGCCTGCCCGAAGGGGACGTCACGGACGCGCGTGTCCCCGCAGATACGCCCGTTCGGCCCCCTGGCCCGGTACTTTTCCCGGCATGGCGCGTACGGCGGACGAAGCGGCGGACGAAGCGGTGAGCGATGCGGTGGCGCGGGCCTGGGGCGACCTCGTCGCGACGGCCCGCAGAACGGTGACCGAGGGCCTGGTCGTCGGCACCTCGGGCAATGTGTCGGTACGGGTCGGCGACACCGTCCTCGTGACGCCCAGCGGGGTGCCCTACGACCGGCTCACCCCCGGCGACGTGCTCGGCGTCGGACTCGACGGCGAACGGGTGCTCGGCGATCTCGTCCCGACCAGCGAACTGCCGATGCACCTCGCGATCTACCGCACGACCTCCGCGCGGGCCGTCGTCCACACCCACGCCGTGCACGCCACCGCCGTCTCGACCCTGGTCCCCGAACTGCCGCTGATCCACTACATGGCCGCGGCGCTCGGCGGCCCGGTCCGCGTCGCGCCGTACGCGCTGTACGGCTCGGACGACCTGGCCGCGCACCTGCTCACCGCCCTGGCCGACCGCACCGGCTGCCTCCTCCAGAACCACGGCACCCTCACCTACGGTGACTCACTCAGCCAGGCGTACGACCGCACGGCGCAACTGGAGTGGATGTGCGAGGTCTGGCTGAAGGCCGCGGCGGTTCCCCACCACACCCCGTCCCTCTTGACGGAAGTCGAGGTGGCGGAGGTGCGGGAGAAGCTGAGGGGCTACGGGCAGAAGGGCTAGTGCTCGGTCGGGCCGCACGCCGGTGTTCTCCTCCGCCACCGGAGTGGCATAGGGACCGAACCAGTCGGAAACTGGACAGGTGGGTCCAGCCAAAGCAACCGCAGCCACCGCGGCCCTCACGGCAGTGGGGGCGGCAGCCCTCGGCGGCGCCGCCATCGCCGTGGGCCGCTACGCCAGCGACGCGGCACTCAAGGCACCCCCCGGCCGCCCCCTCCCCACCGAGCCCCGCCTCACGGTGCACGCCACCCGTCCGGGCCGGGTCACCCTCACCCGCTCCCTCGCCTCCCTGCGTCCCGGCCGCTACGGCCTCTCGGGCGACGGCGTGCACGCCGTCGTGGGCCCGGTGGTCGCCGACGCGGCGGACACCGCGGACACTGTCGTACGCCGGCTCGAACGCGTCACACACGGCACCCTCGAACCCGGCGCGAAGGCATGGCTCACGCCGCAGGTGTACATCGGCGACCCGGGCAGCGCGCTCGGCCTCGACCACGCCGACGTCGACGTACCGGGCGAACTCGGCGGGCTGCCCGCCTGGTTCGTGCCCGGCTCCCGCGACACCTGGGTGATCACCGTGCACGGGCTCGGCACCACCCGCGAGCACCCGATGGTGCTGATGGACTTCCTGCACGGCCAGCGCTTCCCCGTACTCGACGTGGCCTACCGCGGCGACCTCGGCGCCCCGCCGCTGCCCGACGGCCTCGGGCACCTCGGCGCGACCGAGTGGCGTGACGTGGACGCCGCCATCCGGTACGCCGTGCGCTACGGCGCCGAGCGCGTCGTCCTGCACGGCTGGTCCATCGGCGCCGCGATGGCCCTGCGCGCCGCCGCGTACTCCCCGCTGAAGGACCGGGTCACCGGTCTGGTCCTGGACTCGCCGGTGCTCGACTGGGAGACCACGCTGCGCGCCCTCGCGTCCGCCCGGCGCACGCCCGGTCCCTTGCTCCCGCTCGCGGTCCGTGCCGCCGAGGGCCGCACGGGCCTGGTCGCCGGGCACGGGCGGCAGAACGGCGGACCGCTCCTGGACGGCGTCGCGCCCGAGGCCGTCACGGTGCCGACCCTGCTCGTGCACGGCCCCGGCGACACGGTCGCCCCCTGGCGGCTGTCCCGCCGCTTCGCCGCCCGCCGACCCGACCTGATCACCCTGCACGCCGTGCCGAACGCCCCGCACGGCGCCATGTGGAACGCCGACCCGGACACCTACGAGGAGGTCCTGCGCCGCTTCCTCACGCCCCTGATGTAGCGCCACGGGCCCCGGACCCGATCCTCCGTTTCCCCTCGGTGGAACCCGCCTCGATCCACGGCGGAGGGCATGGCGGTCTACCCGCGTGGCGTTCCGTTTGGGTTTTCGGACCGTCAACCGGAAGACTGCTCCCGTGACGTCCCGTATCCCGCGCGACTCCAGGCTCCGACTCGTCCGCCCGCGACCCCTTGCCGCCGCTCCCCGCGCGGTCGGCCAGCGGCGCTCCCGGCGCCCCGCCCCGCGTCCCCCCGAGGGCACCCCCGCCCCCGCCGAACTGGCCCGCACGGCCCGCGCCGGGCTCGCGGGCCCCGTCCGGGTCGCGCGTTGGGCCGACACCGAACTGCGCCCCGACCGCGACCGCCGCGGTAGGCCCCCCGGCACCGGCACCACCCCGGACGGCGGCGGCACGCTGTCCGACATCACCGCCGAACGCGCCGCCACCGACCTCGGTCTGACGGTCAGTCAGGTACGCGCCGACTGGGACACCGCCCGCCTCGCCGGTCTGGTCGAGGTGCACGGCGACTACGCGCGGCCCGGCTGGCGGCTGCGCGCCTGGGACCGCGACGACTCGGCCGTGCTGCGCGGCTGGGTCGCCCTCTTCGACGCCTGGTCGCTGGCCCACCCGGAACCGGCCGGACCGCAGCCCGCGGCCGTCGCCGAGGTCGTCGAGGCCATGCCGCAGCTTCTGTCCTTCCTTCAGCTGTCGGCGGGCCCCGTGCCCGTACCGCAACTGCTCGACCTGCTGGAACAGCGCGTCAAGGAACTGCGCACCGAGCGCTGCGAGATCCCCTACGGTCCGCAGCCCGAGCCCACCGCCCCGGACGACGCGGCGCTGCCCGAACTCCTCGACTGGGCCCTGCACGCACTGGCCGCCGTCGGCGCGCTGACCTGCGCCGAAGGACAGGCCACCCTCACCCCGCTGGGCAGTTGGGCGGTCTGGGTCAAGCTGGAGCAGATCTGCGTCGCCGCGCAGAGCCCGGTGGGGAACATCGAGCAGTCCGCCGACGGCATGCTGCGCGGCTGCGCCGGGCTGCGGCCCAACGCCGCCCGCGCCGAGTACCGCGCCTGGCTCGCCGCCCGCACCGTCGGCAGCGCCGTCACCGAGCTGCTCGACGCCGCGCGCGGCGAGGACGCCCTGCTGCGCGGCCTCGCCTTCGAGGCGCTGCGTGTCGTCGGCGCCCCCGCCGAGGCCGAGGTCCGGCAGATCATGGACGAGCCGTCGCTGCGGCCCTACGCGCTGCTGTGGCTCGCCGAGATGGAGGGCGTCGACCCCGAGGACATCCACGCCGTACTGACCCGGGACGAGGCGACCTGGCTCTGGGTGGACACCGCGGCGGCCGTATCGGACCACGGGGACGCCGAACTCCTCGTACGCCACCTGGAGTCCGCGGTGCAGCCGACCGTCCCCGCCCTCCTCGTCGAGGTGCGCCGCGTGGGGCATCCCCGCACCGTCCAGGTGCTGGTCGCGCTCGCCGCCGCCCATCCCGACCCGGCGCTCGCCAAGGCGGTGCGCAGGGCCGCCTTCCAGGTGCACACCGGAGGCGCCTGATCCGGACGGAAGCCCCCGCGCGCGGATCCGGTGCGGCTCAGCCGTGCAGGTCCGGTGCGTAGGTGCCGAAGCTCCACACATTGCCCTCGGCGTCCCGCGCCATGTAGTCCCGCGAGCCGTAGTCCTGGTCCGTCGGGGGCATCAGGATCTCCGCGCCGTGCGCCACGGCCCGCCGGTGGTGGACGTCCACGTCGTCCACCACGACATAGATCCCGGCGGGGCCCGCGCCCTTCATCGCGCCGTCGAAGAGTCCGCCCCGCCCCTTCGAGCCGAGCATCACCGCGCCCGCGCCATGGGCCAGTTCGGCGTGCGTCACCTGGCCGCCCTCGCCCTCGTACACACTCACCTCCGTGAAGCCGAACGCCTCCGTGAGCAGTTTGATCGCGGCCTTCGCGTCGGCGTACAGCAGCGTCGGGTAGATGGTCGGGCGTCCGCCGTTCTTGTCGGCCATGGGAATCACTCCTCCTGCGGTTATCAGTTCGTGACCTGCCGAGCAGTCTGGCACCCGGCACTGACAACGACCCGGCGAAGCCGCCGCCGAACGGGGGACGTGCCGCGACGGGCCCGCCGTGTCGTGTCGGGTCCGGGGGCCGCGCGCGAGTGAATGCGGTGCCGGGTCGACCGAGGGGACTGAGTGGCGGCTGTGTCTTTCGCAGTGTTCGCAGCGTTCGGAGTGTTCCAAGCCTCCGACGTGACGGAACGCGGAACGCCCGCTCCGCACACCGGCACCCGCCCCGGGGCCGTGCCCGCACCCCGCCAGGAACCCCCGCGCACGCCGGCGCGTCACGTCCGCCGCGCGCGCCGCCTGCTGACCGGCCTCCTGGCACTCGTCGCCGTCCCCCTGCTCGCCGTCGCCCACGAGGCACGCCCCGCGCCCTTCGGTGACCGTCTCGCGCTCCACGCGCACGTGGCCGCCGACCGGGCGGTGCCCCTGCCGCACGGCTGGACCTACGCGCGCGAGGGCCGCAGGCCGCTCGCCGTGGTGCCCGCGCGCGGGCACACCTTCGCGCTGTGGGACGACGGCCTCGTCACGGCGACCACCCCGCCCGACTCCACGCGGCGACCCCCGCACGTCCGCTGGCACCGCGCCCTGCCCGACACCGCCCCCTGGCTCGCCCACCCGGCCGCCCGCTCCGGCGCCGGTGTCCTGCGCGTGCTCGGCCCCGGCGCCCGCATGCTCGCCGTCGTCACCCCGCGCCGGGTCACCGCGTACCGCATCGCCGACGGGGATCTGCGCTGGGTGCTGCCCGCGCGCGAGGGATGCGCCTTCGCACCGTCACGCGCCACGCGCGTGGGCGACGCCCTGCTGATCGCCCAGCCGTGCGCCGGACCGGCGACCGACTGGACCGCCCAGCTCGTCGCCGTCGACGACGTCGGCCGGATCGCACCGGACCGCAACCCCCTGGGCAACGACATCCCCGGGACCCGTCACCGGTCCCAGAAGCACCCCGACGGGGCCTGAAAAAGTGGTTGCGTAACCCAGTTAGACTGGCTCCATGGCCCTTCTCCTCACGCACTAGACGGCGTGATCGCCCTCAGCCCGCCCTTTCGCCGTCCATCCTGCCCAGGAGTCTGTCCGTGATCACCGCTTCCGGTATCGAGCTGCGCGCCGGCGCCCGCGTCCTCATCGAGTCCGCCACCTTCCGTATCGCCAAGGGCGACCGCATCGGTCTGGTCGGGCGCAACGGCGCGGGCAAGACCACCCTCACCAAGGTCCTCGCCGGTGAGGGCGTCCCCGCCGCCGGTACGGTCGCCCGCTCCGGCGAGGTCGGCTATCTGCCCCAGGACCCGCGCACCGGCGACCTCGACATGCTCGCCCGCGACCGCGTCCTGTCCGCCCGCGGCCTCGACACCCTGCTCCGCAAGATGCGCGACAACGAACAGCGCATCGCGGTCGGCAAGGGCGCGACCCGCGAGAAGGCGATGAAGCAGTACGAGCGCCAGGAGACCGAGTTCCTCACCAAGGGCGGATACGCCGCCGAGGCCGAGGCCGCCACCATCGCCGCGGCGCTCGGCCTGCCCGACCGGGTACTCGGCCAGCCGCTGCACACGCTCTCCGGCGGTCAGCGGCGCCGTATCGAACTGGCCCGCATCCTCTTCTCGGACGCCGACACCCTGCTGCTCGACGAGCCGACGAACCACCTCGACGCCGACTCGATCGTCTGGCTGCGCGACTACCTCAAGACCTACCGCGGCGGCTTCATCGTGATCTCCCACGACGTCGACCTGGTCGAGACCGTCGTCAACAAGGTGTTCTACCTGGACGCCAACCGCTCCACCATCGACGTCTACAACATGGGCTGGAAGCTCTACCAGCAGCAGCGCGAGGCCGACGAGAAGCGCCGCAAGCGCGAGCGGCAGAACGCCGAGAAGAAGGCCGCCGCGCTCAACGCGCAGGCCGACAAGATGCGCGCCAAGGCCACCAAGACCGTCGCCGCGCAGAACATGGCCCGCCGCGCCGACCGCCTGCTGTCCGGACTTGAGGCCGTCCGCCAGTCCGACAAGGTCGCCAAGCTCCGCTTCCCCGATCCGGCGCCCTGCGGCAAGACCCCGCTCACCGCCGAGAGCCTCTCCAAGTCGTACGGCTCGCTGGAGATCTTCACCGATGTCGACCTGGCGATCGACAAGGGCTCACGCGTCGTCATCCTCGGGCTGAACGGCGCGGGCAAGACCACCCTGCTGCGGTTGCTCGCCGGCGTCGAGAAGCCCGACACCGGCGACGTCCTGGAGGGCCACGGCCTCAAGCTCGGCTACTACGCGCAGGAGCACGAGACCCTGGACCCCGACCGTACGGTCCTGGAGAACATGCGCTCGGCGGCGCCCGACCTCGACCTGGTCCAGGTGCGCAAGACGCTCGGCTCGTTCCTGTTCTCCGGCGACGACGTCGACAAGCCCGCCGGGGTCCTCTCCGGCGGTGAGAAGACCCGGCTCGCCCTCGCCACCCTCGTCGTCTCCTCGGCCAACGTCCTGCTGCTCGACGAGCCCACCAACAACCTCGACCCGGCAAGCCGCGAGGAGATCCTCGGCGCGCTGCGCACCTACAAGGGCGCCGTCGTCCTCGTCACGCACGACGAGGGCGCCGTCGAGGCGCTCCAGCCGGAGCGGATCATCCTGCTGCCCGACGGCGTCGAGGACCTGTGGGGCGCCGACTACGCGGACCTCGTCGCCCTCGCTTGATCGAATGAGTGATCCACTGCGTATGGATCATTCGGCCGAGTGGTGATCCACCATCTGTGTGAGATCTCCTCGTACAGCGGTGTGTCCTACACGGATTACCTGGCCAGGGCCCGTTTCCACCGCGCCGGGCCGATGTCCCCGCGCTGACCTGCCGATTCGCTCGTGAACACATGAGAAACCGCGCGTACCACTGACCGGAATGTGGCAATCCGTTCGTGGGGATCCCTTCCGTCGACGCCAGCGATGTCGTACGGACCTTGCCGAATGGGTGGCCAGGAAGCGCGGGAGGGGTGATCATGAGAAGTCCAGAGCGCACTTCCCATGAGGAGGCACGGGTGGCCGAGACTCTGAAGAAGGGCAGCCGGGTAACCGGCGCCGCGCGCGACAAGCTCGCGGCAGACCTGAAGAAGAAGTACGACTCCGGTGCGAGCATCCGGGCACTGGCCGAGGAGACCGGCCGCTCGTATGGCTTCGTGCACCGGATGCTCAGTGAGTCCGGGGTCACGCTGCGGGGACGCGGCGGGGCGACCCGAGGGAAGAAGGCCGTCACCGGCTGACCGCCGGGCGGCTCACCGGCTTCGGTGGTGCCACCCGGTCGGTCCGCCGGCCGACCGGGTGGTTACTGTGCAGTCACTTAGGGGTGTCCGGGAACGGCACACCCCGACCGGCCGCACACATCGGAGGCTTCCCATGGCTTCGCTCGACCCGGTACGCGACAAGAACCCCGACCCGGTCATCGACCAGGACGGGGTACGGCTCACCGTCGACGAGCAGATCGCCACGGTGACGCTGAACCATCCGGCCAAGCGCAATGCCCAGAGCCCCGCCCTGTGGCGGGCCCTGGTCGAGGCCGGACGCGCCGTCCCCGGAGACGTCCGTGTGGTCGTGCTGCGCGGCGAGGGCAAATCCTTCTCCGCGGGGCTCGACCGGCAGGCGTTCACCCCGGAGGGCTTCGACGGCGAGCCGTCGTTCCTCGACCTCGCCCGTGGTACGGACGAGGAACTGGACGCGGCCGTCGCCGAGTACCAGGAGGCGTTCACCTGGTGGCGGCGCCGTGACCTCGTGTCCATCGCCGCCGTACAGGGGCACGCCATCGGCGCGGGCTTCCAGCTCGCGCTCGCCTGCGATCTGCGGATCGCCGCCGACGACGCCCAGTTCGCCATGCGCGAGACCAGTTTGGGCCTGGTGCCCGACCTCACCGGTACGCACCCCCTGGTGGGGCTCGTCGGCTACGGACGGGCGCTGGAGATCTGCGCGACCGGCCGCTTCGTCCAGGCCGCCGAGGCCGAGCGGATCGGCCTCGCCAACCTTGTCGTGCCCGGCGACCAGCTCGACGCCGCGGCACAGGACCTGGCCGCCGCACTCCTCGCGGCGCCCCGCGACGCCCTCATCGAGACAAAGGCGCTGCTCCAGGGCGCGGCCGACCGTACCTACGACGCCCAGCGCGCCGCCGAACGCGCGGCCCAGGCCCGCCGGCTGCGGGACCTGGCGGGCCTCGGCGACTGAACCCCGGCCGGCCCCGGCTCAACCCGTTTCCGTCACCAGGACCGCCACCGAGGGGTGGTCGGGAAGCGCCGCCGCGACGGCCGCCCGTACCGCAACGGCCACCTCCGGGGGACGGTGGCCGCGTACGGTCGCCAGTTCGACGCGGACATGACGGCGCGGCAGTTCCGCCCCGGACGGGGCGGCCCGGTCCTCGATGCGGACGGCGTGGCCGAACCCGCCGAGCAGGCCGGTCAGCCGGGCCACACCGGGCACGGCCCGCGCGGCGGACGCGACCCGCGCCTCGTCACCACGTTCTCCTTGGACTTCCGACTCCTCCGCGACCGCCGACTCCTCCTGGCCTTCCGGGACTTCCGGCTCCGCTGAGGCTTGCGGTTCCTCCGAGGCTTCCGGTTCCTCCGAGGCTTCCGGTTCCTCCGCCCCCTCAAGGACCCCCGTCACCCGAAGATCCACCTCCGTCACCGCCAGCCCCAGCGTCCCGGTCGCCGTCGTCGTCAGTGCCGTGCGCACCCGGGCGGTGACGGTGGGCAGCGGGGTGTCCAGCGCCGCGGTGAGGTCCGCCGTGATCCGCAGCGGCCCCGGCGGCAGCGCACTCGGCGGTGGCGGTACGGCCGCCCGTGCCGCGGCCTCCGGTTCGGCGAGCGCGATCCGCAGCCCGCCAAGACGTACCCCCGCGAGCCCCGCCACCGCGTCCCGTAGCGCGAGAACCGCCGCGGACTCGGTGATCCACGCGCCGTCCCGCCGCCCGCCGAGGGGCAGCAGACGCCCCAGAGAGAGCTGCCCCCGTACCGTCCACGTCAACCGGTCAGCCGTCATTCCTCCAGCCTGCCGTATCCCCGGCGCACGACACGGCAACCGCGCTTACTGTGGGCGCAGGACCAGATCCAGGGCGGAGAGGACCGAACGGCGATGACCGACTCGACACATCGGAAAGGGCCGGAGAGCCCCACGCAGTCCTCGGACGAGCGCGAGCCGCCGCGCCGGGCCGGCACCATCAAGCGTGGCGGCGGGGACCCGGCGGTGCGGGGCAGGACCACCATCGCCGACGGCGTGGTCGAGAAGATCGCCGGGCTCGCCGCCCGTGACGTGGTCGGCGTGCATGCCATGGGCAGTGGCCTCTCCCGTACCTTCGGCGCGGTGCGCGACCGGGTGCCCGGCGGCACCAAGTCCGTGGCACGCGGTGTCAAGGCCGAGGTCGGTGAGGTGCAGACGGCGCTCGACCTCGAAATCGTCGTGGACTACGGCGTCTCGATCGGGGATGTGGCCCGCGCCGTGCGGGAGAACGTCATCGCGTCCGTCGAGCGCATGACCGGGCTCGAAGTCGTGGAGGTCAATATCGCCGTCAGTGATGTGAAGCTGCCGGACGAAGAGGAAGAAGAGCCGGAGACCCGGCTTCAGTAGGGCCCGGCGCGGGCACCCGAACAGAGGTGAACGAACCGGTGAGGACTCGCAGAGGGAGCGCACGATGAGCATGGCCGTGATCGGCATGATCGCCGGAATGGCACTGGCCTTCGCCGGATACTTCGGCGGGTTCGGTGCCTTCCTGTTGGTGGCGGCGCTCGGCGCCGTCGGCTTCGTCGCGGGCCGCTTCCTGGAGGGCGACCTGGAGCCCGGTGAGTTCTTCCGCGGTCGTGGCGACCGGCGGCGGTGACCGCGGTGCCCGGTCAGGCCGTCGAACCCGGCGAGCGGGGCGCGACCCGGATCGCCGACCGCGTCGTCGCCAAGATCGCCGCGCGGGCCGCGCGTGAGGCGCTGCCCGCCGTGCCCGAGGACGGTATGCCCCCGTACGCCACGGTGACCGTGCACCGCGACACCGCACGCGTCCGCGTCAGCCTCGAACTCGACTACCCCACCGACATCGGTGCCCGGTGCGGCGCGGTGCGTCGCCAAGTCGCCGAGCGGGTAGAGGCGTTGGCGGGGATGGAGGTGCCCGAGGTCACCGTCCACGTGGAGCGGCTGCACTCGCCGCAGTCCCGCGAAGCGGCACAGGGGAGGACACGATGAGCGACGCCGGTGAGCCAGAGAAGCCCGCCCCCAAGCCCGCCCCCGAGTCTGTCCCCAAGTCCGCCGCCGAACCCGGCGGCACCCGGCGCGTCCCCGTCCTGGACAAGTCCGACGGCGACCTGGACCAGTCCGCGTCGGCCGCCGCGTACGAACCCTTCCTCACCTCCGCCGTGCCCGGCCGCTTCTGGTCGGGGCGCCGTGTGCCGGCCGCGCTCGTCGCGCTCGTTGTCCTCGGCGGCAGCGGGCTGTTCCTCTACGACATCGCCGCCGTCCGCGCGGGACAACCGGCGATGCACTGGCGCAAGGCACTCGCCCGCGAACTCGCCCATCGGCCCGTCGACAACGTATGGGTCATGGTCGGCGCCGGGGCCGTCGCCGTGCTCGGGCTCTGGCTGATCGTCCTCGCCGTCACGCCCGGTCTGCGCGCCGTCCTGCCGATGCGGCCCACCCACGACGTCCGCGCGGGACTGCACCGGGCCGCCGCCGCGATGGTGCTGCGCGACCGTGCGATGGAGGTGTCCGGCGTGCAGTCCGTCCGGGTCCGGACGAGGCGCCACAAGGTCGACGTCCGCGCCCAGTCGCACTTCCGCCCGCTCGACGAGGTATGCGCCGACCTGGACGCCGTACTCGCCGACACCATCCGCTCCCTGGGCCTGGGCCGGCCGCCCGCGCTCTCGGTGCGGGTGCGGCGGCCCAGCAGGAAGGGATGAGATCCGTGCTGCGAACCGTCAACCGTGTCCTGGTCGGGCTGCTCGGAGTGGGGCTGCTGCTGCTCGGCGGCTCGGTCCTCGCCGTCGGACTCGGCGCGACCCTCCCGTCCTGGTGGATCCACGGCGACAGGACCGACGTCCTGCTCACCACCGCGCGGCGCACCCGGTGGCGCGACGAGGGCTGGTGGTGGCCCGCCGTCATCGCCGCGCTCGCCGTGCTGCTGCTGCTCGCCCTGTGGTGGCTCTCCGCGAACCTGCGGCGCCGCCGCCTCGCCGAGGTCCTCGTGGACACCGGCGACGGAGAGGGCGCCCTGCTGCGCGGACGGGCCATGGAGTCCGTCCTCGTCGACGAGACCGAGGCCCTGGACGGCGTGGAGCGGGCCCAGGTGACCCTCACCGGCCGGCGCAGCGCACCGCGGGCACGGATGCGGCTGCTCCTGGAGCCGCACGGGGTGCCGGGCGAGGCCCTGCGCCAGGTATCCGACGAGGCACTCGCCCACGCGCGGGACTCGGCGGGCCTGGTCCGGCTGCCCGCCACCGTACAACTCCGCGCCGTCAGACACCGCGCGGAACGGGTCACCTGACCCGCACGCCCCCGGGACCCGCCGGAACCCGTGCCGCTGGAACCCGCGCCAGCTAGAAACCGTGCCGTGAGCCGCCGTCCACCGGGAGCATCACCCCCGTGAGATACGACGCGGCGGGCGACAGCAGGAAGGCCGCCGTCCGGCCGAACTCCTCGGCGGTGCCGTAACGGCGCAGCGGGATACGGGACTCGTTGGCCGCGCGTGCCGCCTCCGGGTCGGGCGAGAGGCCGTCCAGCTCGCGTACCCGGTCCGTGTCGATACGGGCCGGGAGCAGGCCCACTACCCGGATACCGCGCGGCCCCAACTCGTCCGCGAGGGACTTGGCGAAGCCCGCGAGGCCCGGCCGCAGACCGTTCGACACGGTCAGCCCCGCGATCGGTTCGTGCACCGAACCCGACAGGACGAAGCCGATGACACCGCCCTCGCCGAGTTCCGCGGCGGCGGTCCTGGCGAGCCGCACCGCGCCCAGGAACACCGAGTCGAACGCGGCCTGCCACTGCTCGTCGGTGTTGTCGGCGACGAACCCGGGCGGCGGGCCGCCGACGCTGATCAGGACGCCGTCGAAGCGGCCGAACCGCTCCCGCGCCGTACCGACGAGGCGCGCGGCGACGGCCGGGTCGGCGTTGTCGGCGGCGACCCCCACGGCGTTCGCGCCGAGCGCCTTCTCGGCCGCGGCGATCCGCTCGGGGTCACGCCCCGAGACGACGACCTTCGCGCCGTCGTCGACCAAGGCGTGCGCGGTGGCGTTGCCCAGTCCGCGACTGGCCCCGGTGACGACGTAGACACGGTCCTTCAGTCCAAGATCCATGGGGGACATCCTGCCTCGCGCACCCGGCGCGGGGCGAGGGGAGGCGTCACACCGGGGCGGGAGCGGCCATCTCGGGTGCCGGGTCCGGTGCGGCGGCGCGGTCCCGGCGCTCCCGGCGCACCAGGATCACCCAGCCCACGGGAACTCCCGCAGCGAACAGCCACCACTGGACCGCGTACGCCATGTGCGGGCCGATACCGCTGTGGTCGGGGTCGCCGATCAGCTCCGGGGTGCCGTCGCGCGGCTCGGGCGCCGTCTGCTCGATGAAGCCGCCGAGCACCGGCTTGCCGAGGGTCGTCGCCATCTGGGCGCTGCCGATCAGCATGATCTGCCGGTCCGGCAGCCCCTTGAGGTCCTTGATGCCGCTCGCCGCGGTCGTCTCGTCCGCCATCAGCCGCCCGGTCACCGTGACCTCACCGGGCGCGGGCGCGGGGATCTTCGGGAACGCGGTCTGCGCGCCGTCCGCCGGGATCCAGCCCCGGTTGACCAGCAGCACCTTGCCGTCCGTGAGCACCAGCGGGGTCAGGACGTGGAAGCCGACCTCGTCGGCCGCGTTGGTGCGGCGCCGCACGACGACCTCGTGCGCGGTGTCGTACGTGCCCTTCGCGGTCACCCGGCGGTAGCGCTCGGAGTCGGACACGCTGTGCCCCGGGGACGTCAGCTCCTCGGCCGGGACCGGCGGGGCGGCCAGCGCGTCGGAGACCAGCTTGTTGTGCGCGACGCGGTGCTCGTGCCGGTGCAGCTGCCAGAAGCCCAGTTCGACCATCACCGGGATGAGGACGAGGGTGAGGAGGGTGAGGATCACCCACTGCCGGGACAACAGGAAGCGGTACACCCCACGACGGTACAACCGGCACATCGGGAGCCGTCCGCCAGGGGTGACCTCCGGACCTCCGGTCCCTGATGTCCGGTCCCTCACCTCCGGACCTGGTCCCTGACCTCCGGTTCCGTCACACCTGGTCGACGATGCCCACCCGCCCCTCTGCGCGGGAGCAGTGCGCCCCGCAGTACCAGTGCCCCGCCACCTCGACGCCCTGGCCGATGATGCGGCACCGGCAGTGCTCGCAGATGGGCGCCATGCGGTGGATGGCGCAGGAGAAGCAGTCGAAGACATGCACGGCGCCCTGCGCGTGCACTTCGAAGGACATCCCGTAATCGTTTCCGCAGACCTCGCAACGTGCCATGCGCCACAGGGTGGGACGTCAGGACCCGTCAGGCGAGCGGGCAGGCTGAGGCCCGCCCGACAATCACCCGTCCGCCGGGGCGACGTCCCGCAACAGCTGTCCGAAGGCCGCCTCGTCGATCACCGGCGTGCCGTACTCCTTGGCCTTCGCGGTCTTGGAGGTGCCCGAGTCCGGGTCGTTCGTGACGAGGAGGCTGGTCCGCCGGGACAGGCTCGTCGCGATGTGCAGTCCCGCCTCGGTCGCCCGGTCCTCCAGGAGGTCCCGCTCGACGGAGGTGTCCCCGGAGAACGCGACCCGCATGCCCTGCCGCAACGGCTTGCCCGCCTCGTACAGCCCCGGGTTCGGATACGGGCACGGGGGGCGCTTGCGCGACGGGCGCCAACTGCCGGGCCGGTACGACGACTGGCGGCCGATCCTCGGGGTCGCCGGGCTGTCCGACCACTCCGTCAGCGGCCGGCACTCCAGGAGCGGCAGCCGCACCCCGCTCCGGGCCGCCGCCCGCAGGCTGGGCCGGAACGCCTCGGCGAGCACGCGCGCGTCGTCCAGCGCGTGGTGCGCGCGCTGCTGGACGACCCCGAAGTGCGCGGCCAGGGTCTCCAGCTTGTGGTTGGGCAGCGGCAACCCCAGCTCCTTGGAGAGGGCGATGGTGCACAGCCGCTGACGGACCGGCGGGGTACGGCTCGCGCGCGCGTACTCACGGGCGATCATCGACCAGTCGAAGACCGCGTTGTGCGCGACCAGGACGCGGTCCGCGAGCCGGGCGGCGAACTCCTCGGCGATGTCCGCGAAGAGGGGCGCACCCGACAGCACGTCACGTGTGAGGCCGTGGATCCACACGGGACCCGGGTCACGCTCCGGGTCGACCAGCGTGTACCAGTGGTCCTCGACCTCGCCGCGCGCGTCCAGCCGATACACCGCCGCGGACACGATCCGGTCGTCCCGGGCCAGCCCTGTCGTCTCGACGTCGACAACCGCGTACCCCTGGGGATACGCGGTCGGCCACTCGGCCGGGGAAGCTGCGGTCGTACGGTCGTCGAGCATGGTCACTGAGGATACGGCCCGGCACTGACACTCCGTCCGCCACCACCCTCACGCGCGGGCTCGCGCGGAGTGACCTCCCCCGGCGCTCAGTTGACGGTGCCTCGGCCGGGCGGTGCCGGGCCGTCCCCGGGCAGCAGCGAATCCACGAGCGCCCGGACCGACGTCAGGAACAGCCGCTCCGGGTCGATCGGGCGGCCCAGGGCGCGGGCCAGCGCGGGGTCGTCGTCCGCCGTGCCGGCGGTCCACAGGTCCTCGTCGGCGGGGCGCTGTACGGGAGCGCGCTCGCGGTTGCGTTCGACCAGCACGAAGCCGACGACCTGGACCTGCACGGCCCGCACCACATCGGCGGCCCGCGCGCCCCGCAGCCCCGCCGCGTGCACCTCATGGATGAGCGCGCGGCGGGCGGGCAGGAACATGCGCTCCGTCAGGCCGCGTTCGTGGACCATCGCGATCAGGTGCGGATGGTCGCGCAGCCGGCGGCGCAGCGCGCGGGCGACGGAGACCACCCGCGCGGCCGGGGTGCGGCCCCGGGGGCGGATCTCGCCCAGCTCGGCGACCGTGCGCTCGACCAGGGCGTCGAGCAGGGACTCACGGTTGCCGACGTGCCAGTAGATCGAGGTGACCGCCGTGCCCAGTTCGGCGGCGAGCTTCCGCATCGTCAGCGCCTGCGGTCCGTGCTGCTTCACCAGGGCCGTGGCGGCGTCCAGGACCTCGTCACGGGTGAGCGCCGCTCTTGTCATGCCCGCACTTCCTCCGTGCCTCGCCGCTGCCGTCGGTCCCGAACTCTCCTCCGTGCACGCCTCTTTACCCTTCATCGCCCTCGGTGTAACTGTGTTACAGACGCTTCGACCTATGAAGGGCGGTACGTCATGGCACGCGTACGGTACGGCGCGCGCGGTGCGGCGGAGATCGCGGCGGCGCGCACCACGAGCGGCACCCTTCCCGACATCTGGTCCACCGGTGTCGTCGCGGTGTGGGAGAGCGACCCGGACGTGGTCGCCGCGGTCCTTCCGCCGCCACTGAAGCCCGCGCCGCGCCCCCTGGTGCGGGTCACCATCAGCAAGGTCGACCTGCCCGGGTACCCGCTGGGCGCGGGCTCGTTCGCGGTCGCCGCGGCGCACGGCGGGGTCGAGGGCTGGTATCCGCTGGTGATGCCGATGACGCACGAACGGGCCCTGACCGGCGGCCGGGAGGTGTTCGGTGAGCCGAAGAAGCTCGGCGAGGTGACCGTCGAGCGGGACGGTCTGGTCGTCCGGGCGTCGCTGGCCCGGCACGGCATCGCGTTCGTGGAGGTGCGCGGCGCCGTGAGCGGACCGCTGCCGCTGCCGGAGCCGGAGCGCAGGACGGACTTCTACTTCAAGTTCCTGCCCGCCGTGGACGGTTCGGGCTTCGACGGGGACCCCGTCCTCGTGCACTGCGAGCGCCGGGAGCGGGTGCGCGCACTGGAGCGGATCACCGGGGACGTGGTGCTGCGCGAGTCGATGTACGACCCGGTCGCCGATCTGCCGGTGCGCAGGCTGGTCGGGATCACGTTCGGCGAGAAGACCACCGACCAGCGGGGCAGGGTGGTCGAGCGGGTCAGCGCCGAGGCCCTGCTGCCGTACGCGCACCAGCGTTACGACGATCCCCTCCAGATCCACGACGGGCCGCCCGGGACCGCGCGGGGGAGTGCCTGATGGAGCTGCGGCAGGGACAGGTCGCCGTGGTCACCGGCGCGGCGAGCGGTATCGGGCTCGCCCTGGCCCGGCGGTTCGCCGCCGACGGCCTCAAGGTGGTGCTCGCCGATGTCGAGGAGGCCGCCCTGGAGAAGGCGGCGGAAGGGCTGCGCGCGGACGGGACGCAGGTCCTCGCGCGCGTGGTCGACGTCGGGGAACGCGCCGAGGTGCTCGCCCTGGCCGACGCGGCGTACGACGCGTTCGGCGCCGTCCATGTGCTGTGCAACAACGCGGGCGTCGGCTCCGGCGCCGAGGGCCGGATGTGGGAGCACGACCCGAACGACTGGAAGTGGGCCTTCGCGGTCAACGTGTGGGGCGTCTTCCACGGCATCCAGGCGTTCGCCCCCCGCATGATCGCCTCCGGCGCGCCCGGCCATGTCGTCAACACCTCGTCCGGCGACGGCGGTATCGCCCCGCTGCCCACGGCGTCCGTGTACGCCGTCACCAAGGCCGCCGTCGTCACACTCACCGAGTCCCTGTACGCGCATCTGAGGGCGGAGCACGCGCGCGTGGGCGCCTCCGTACTCTTCCCCGGACCCCACATGCTGCGCACCGGACTGTGGGAGTCCCATCGCAACCGGCCCGAGAAGTACGCCAAGTCCCGCCCCCGTAAGACCCCTTACCGCAGCCTCGGCCAGTGGGAGGCGGCGATGCGCGACGCGGGGCAGGAGGTCGCGTTCACGCCCGTCGAGGACGTCGCGGACCTTGTCGCGGACGGGATCGCCGCCGACCGTTTCTGGCTGCTGCCCGAGAGCGAGCACAGCGACCGGCAGATCCGCGCCAGGTCCCGATCGATGCTGGAGCGCGCCAACCCGTCGTATCTGGAGAGCTTCATCCTGGACTGACCGAGGGAGCCGGCATGACAGCCGACGAACAGCCCGAGCGGCCCGAACAGCCCGACCGGCCCGACCGGTTCGAAGAGCCTGAACAGCCTTATCTGATCGTCTCGTCCGACTGCCACGCCGGGCTGCCCACCGAGGAGTACCGGCCCTATCTGGACCGCCGTTTCCACCGCGCCTTCGACGAGTTCCTCGGACAGCGCGACGCCCGCCGCGCGGAGGCGACCCGGCTCGGTATCCGTAACGACGCCTTCGCCGAGCGGTGGTTCCAGGAGCACGAGGAGGGCCTGCGCGGCGGCTGGGACAGCGCGCAGCGCGTCAAGGAACTCGACGGCGACGGGGTGGCCGCCGAGGTCGTCTTCCCCGACGCGGACGCCGTCGACAGCCGTACGGCGGCGCCCTTCGGGGTCGGGCTCGGACTCTCGGGGGACCAGGACCCCGATCTCGGCATGGCGGGCGCGCAGGCGCACAACCGGTGGCTCGCCGAATTCGTCGGCGAGCACCCCGAACGCCACTGCGGGGTCGCGCTGCTGCCCGTCACCGCCGACACCGCACGGGTCGTCGCCGAGATCCGCCGCGCGAAGGAGTCCGGGCTCGGCGCCCTGATGATCCCGTCGATGTGGGTCGACAAGGAGCCCTACCACGACCGGCGTTACGACCCCGTATGGGCCGCCGCGGCCGAGTGCGGGATGCCCGTCGTCACCCACTCGGGGGCCGCACCGCGCCACGAGTACGGCGACCACCTCGGGATCTATGTCTCCGAGGTCATCTGGTGGCCCGCGCGCCCGCTCTGGTTCCTGCTCTGGTCCGGTGTCTTCGAACGGCACCCCGGGCTGCGGTTCGGGATCGCCGAGTCGGGCTGCTGGTGGCTGCCGAACCTGCTGTGGTTCATGGACCGGCTCTACCTGGGCGCCCACGGCGGCAAGAAACTCTCCCCGTTCGCCGAACTGAAGCGGCCCCCGCACGCGTACCTGGACCGGCAGGTGTTCATCTGCGCCACCAACACCAAGCGCCGTGAACTCGCCCAGCGTTACGAGATCGGCGTCGACAACATCCTCTGGGGCAGCGACTTCCCGCACCCGGAGGGGACCTGGCCCGACACGCGCGCGTGGCTGCGGAAGACCTTCCACGACATCCCCGTCACGGAGACCCGCCGGATGCTCGGCCTGGCCGCCGCCGAGGTGTTCGGCTTCGACACCGGGCGACTAGCGCCGCTGGCCGCCCGTATCGGCCCCACCCCGGCCGAACTCGGCCAGAGCGCCGACCAGTCGGCCGTCGAGGCGTCCTGGGCGCGCTCACGCGAGGTGGGCCGCCACTGGCTGACGGACCACGACTTCCCCGCCCTGGGGGTGACCCCGTGACCGACAGCGCGACCGACTCGCCCAACACGTCCGACTCACCCAACACGTCGGACACATCCGACCGCTACACGGTGATCTCCGCCGACTGTCACGCCGGCGCCGATCTCCTCGACTACCGGCCCTACCTGGAGCGGCGCCACCACGACGCCTTCGACGTGTGGGCGGCCGACTACGTCAATCCGTACGCGGATCTCCTCGCGGACACCGCCGACCGCAACTGGAACTCCGCCCGCCGGATCGCCGAGTTGGAGGCCGACGGCATCGTCGCCGAGGTCGTCTTCCCGAACACCGTGCCGCCGTTCTTCCCGTCCGCGTCCCTGATGGCACCGGCGCCCACGCGCGCGGAGTTCGACCGGCGCTGGGCCGGGTTGCGCGCGCACAACCGCTGGCTCGCCGACTTCTGCGCCGAGGCTCCAGGGCGCCGCGCGGGCGTCTTCCAGATCTTCCTCAACGACGTCGAGGAGGCCGTCCGGGAGATCCGGTGGGCCGTCGGCGCGGGCCTCACGGGCGGTCTGCTGCTGCCGGGCACCCCACCGGGCTCAGGGCTGCCCGAGCTGTACTCCACCGTCTACGACCCGATCTGGTCGGTCTGCGCCGAACTGGGCGTCCCGGTGAACCACCACGCGGGATCGGCATCCCCGCCCCTCGGTGACGAGCCCGCCGCGCGCGCGGTGTTCATGGTCGAGACGACCTGGTTCTCGCACCGCGCCTTGTGGCACCTCGTCTTCGGCGGGGCCTTCCGGCGCCATCCCGGGCTGCGTCTCGTCCTCACCGAACAGGGCTCCGGCTGGATCCCGGGCGTGCTCGACATGCTGGACTACTACCACGGCAGGTTGGTCGCGGCGGCGACAAAGGCGTCCACGTCCACGGAGACGTCGGGGCAGGGAAAGGCGTCCGCAGAGGCGAAGTTCGGTGTGGGGCTCGCCGACGCGATGGGCAAGGGCCCGTCCGCCGTCTGGCGCGACCACTGTTTCGTCGGCGCCAGCTTCATGCGCCCGCACGAGGTGCCGCTGCGCGACCGCATCGGCCTCGACAAGATCATGTGGGGCAGCGACTACCCGCACGACGAGGGAACGTACCCCTACACGCGCGAGGGCCTGCGGATCTCCTACGCGGGCCTCCCGCGCGCGGAGATCGCCGCCATGGTCGGCGGCAACGCGGCCCGCGTGTACGGCTTCGACCTCGACCGCCTGGGCCGGCTGGCCGCCCGTGTCGGCCCGACCGTCCGGGAACTGGACGAACCCCTCACCGCGCCCCCACCGGACGCGACGAGCCCGGTGTTCGCGAAGGGAGGCTCGGTACGCGTCTGGTGACAGCACCGCACACCGGACACGAGCACCGCCCCCGCCCAGGCCGCCCCCGCCGTACTCCCCCCCTTCCCGTTCCCTCCCCTTCCCGTTCCCTCCTCGAACTCCGGAACCGCAGAGGCCCGTTGTGCCATCCTGACCTGCACCGGAGGACACCCATGGGGAGCACAGGGGGAGGCGGTCGGCGTTGGGCGCGAGCAGGCGTGCGCTGTTGGTGGCGGTTCCGCAGTACGAACTGTCCGACCGGTTCCCCGATCTGACGCGGGTCGTCCAGCGGGACGTCGAAGTGCTGGGCGACGCCCTGCGCTCCTCCGGGTACGCGGTCGAGGTGATCGGCACCTCACCGGACGCGCCCGCGCTGCGCTCCCGTATCCGCAGCGCCGTCGGCCGGGTCTGCGCCACGGCACCCGAGGACGGCACCGTCCTGGTCCACTTCACCGGACACGGCATGTCCGTCGACGGCAGTGACCATCTCGTGCCCGCCGACGCCCAGTTGAGCTGGGCCAGCGACCCGCCCGACGTCGACCTCGGCAGCCTGATCGACCTCGACCTGAGCACCCTCCTCAAGGGCTGCCGCGCGGGCACCGTCCTGCTGACGGTCGACGCCTGCCGCGGGACGGACGAGTCCGGCACCGGCTCGCACGGCGGACCCGCGACCAACTTCCCGTCCCGGCCGGAGCGTGTCGCCGTCCTGTTCGGCTGCGGAGCCGGGCAGGTCTGCGGATCCGACGACGAGTCGGGCAGCCACTTCACGCGCGCGCTCGCGGACGCCCTGCACGCCGACACCTCACCGCGTTCCGTGGCCGACGTCATCGCGCACACCGCCCGCAGGACCGCCGAGTTCGCCCGCGCGGCCGGCGCGGAACAGAACCCGCGCACGCACTACGCGCCCGGCGCTTCCGACGCCGCCGTCGGACGGGTCGACCTGTGCGCCGGACGCACCCTCCAGGAGGACTGGACGCTCGCCGTCCGCGACCCCGACCTGTGGGCGGCCGTCCCCTGCGACGACGAGCGCCGCGCCGGGCTCCAGAAGGCCCTGGTGCGGCTGGCCGAGGAGTGCGCGCAGTGGCGTACCGCGGGCCTGGCGGGGGTCACCGACCCCTGGGCCGACGACGGCTGCCCGGTGCGGGTCCTCACCCGGGGGCTGCGCCCCCTCCTCGCGCCGTCCCTCACGCGCGGGGGACCCCTTCTGGACGCGGCCGAGTTCGCGATCCTCGCGGCGGCGCCGTTCGTCCGCGAGGCCGTGCACGCCATGGGGGTCAAGGAGACCGGCGCCGCCCGCCCCTTCGCACTCGACCAGGCGACCGACGCCCTGGCCCGCGACCCCGAACGCGTCGACCTGGAGCACACCTTCGCCGCGCACTCGCTGCTCTGGCGCAAGGGCCGCGAACTCGCGGGCCGGACCCGGGCGGGCGCCGAGGACGACGCCCGCGCGGTCGCCGCCTGGCTGCTGCACCGCCATGCCGGGGCCAAGGAGGAACTCTGGGACGTGTACGCGCCGCAGCTCCTCACCCCGCTCGCCCAGGCGATGATCGGCGCGGACGCGGCACCGGCCCGTATCGGCGAACTCACCGACGAACTCGTCCGGATCTGCCGCCAGACCGGCGTGGTCCCCGCCCGGCGCCACGCCGGCGACCAGGAGAGCGCGGGCGCCGGATGGCGCCTGGACGAGATCGTGTACGCGGCCGACCGGGCACCCGAGCGATGGCGCCCACGCGACCTGTCCTGGCTGATCGGTGTCGCCGGGCTCCTCGGCGGCGACCTGCGGGAACTCCCCGGGGTCCTCGTCGACAACATCGGCGTCACCGACGGTCTGGTCCCCGCCCAGGCGGTCGCCGGCATCCGCGAGGTGCGCTGGGCCCTGGACCCGTACAGCAGGACCCTCGACCTCGATCTGCCGTGCCCGCACCCCGCCGTGCACGCGGCTCTGGAGGTGCTGACCGGCTGGGCCGACGACGCCGTGCAGCGGATCCGCGAACACACCGGACCCACCGGGCCGACCGGGCTGCTCGCCCACCTCCCCGACCGCGTCACCTGCCGCAAACTGCGCCCCCAGTACGACCCCGCGACCAAAGGCGACATGTACGGGGTGCCGCTGATGCGTTTCGGTCTCGCCGAGGACGAGATGCGCGAACTCCTCATGGGCACCCAGCTCTACGGCGACCGGACCCTCGCCCTGCGCGAGCTGTACCAGAACGCCCTCGACGCCTGCCGCTACCGCCAGGCACGGCTGCGCTACGGCAAGGCGGACAAGGACATCCCGTACCGCTGGGACGGCGAGATCGTCTTCCGGCAGGGCGTCGACGGCTCCGGGCGCCGCTATGTCGAGTGCGAGGACAACGGCGTCGGGATGGGCCGCGAGACCCTGCGGGGCACCTTCGCGCGCGCGGGACGACGTTTCGAGCAGTCGAGGGAGTACCGCAGGGAGCAGGCCCGCTGGCGGCGCGCGGACCCCGAGCTGCGGATCTTCCCCAACAGCCGGTTCGGCGTAGGGGTGTTCAGCTACTTCATGCTGGCCGACGAGATCAGCATCTGGACCCGCGGCACCGACGAGTACGGACGCGCGGAGTCGGGGCAGGGGCTGCGCGTCGACATCGCCTCCAGCGGCAGCCTGTTCCGTATCAAGCCGAGCGAGGAGTCCCAGCCCACGGGCGGTACCCGGGTCCGCCTGTACCTCCAGTCCGACGACGACTTCGACACCGCGGGCGAACTCGGCAAGCGGATCTGGCGTACGGACTTCGCGATGCGCGTCGAGGACGGCGGACGAACGGTCCGCACCTGGGAGGCGGAGGCGCTGTACTACCGGGGCGACGCCACGACACCCGTACGGGCCGCGGACGACCTGTGGTGGGTGCCGGGCGGGGGACACGTACTGGCGGACGGGGTGCTGGTGGAGGAGACGGAGACGGAGGACCGGTACGGGCCCGTTCCCGGGACCGATGACGTGCCGCGGGACGCGGACGACGTCCCGTACGGATGCGTGGTGGACCTCCGCGCGTCGCACGCCCCCGAGATCTCCACCAGCAGGAACGCGATCCTGTCCTACGACCGTGCCTATGTGAAGCGGCAGGTCCTCGACGCCTGCGCGGAGTTCCGGAGCCCGGACTGGTTCACTCTGGAGTGGCTGTGGTTCTTCGCTCTGGTGATGCCGGAAGCTGCCGAGCGGATCGCGGAACGCCTCCTCGCGGCGGACGCGCGGATCAGCAGCGAACTGTGCTGGGAGGGGCCAGGCGCCGTCGAGTTCCGCCGGATCGGCTTCTATCCGGACGACCGGGGGCTCGTCGGCTGGCGCGGCGGGCGGTTCTTCATTTCCGCCAGCTTCGGTTACACCTCCACGGACGAACGGGTACTGGCCTGGCGGGCGGGTGTCCTTGCCGCCGCCCGGATCGAGCTGGACCGGGACCGGGTGGACTTCGCGGTCCCGGACACCGTCGAGGGATATCCGGAACCCGCCCTGTGGGAGTCCCGCGACACCGATGGCTACACGAATACCTTCGACAAGCTGTTCCAGGCGCTGCTTTCCAGGGCGCGGGACGAGCCGTGCACCGTCGGCGTCCTGTTGAGACGGCTGCGACGGTACGCGATCATGGGCATGGTGGTGCCCGCCGTACCCGATCCGGACCTCACGCACCGGTGGGAACTCGACGCGACGGACTGCGGTCTGATCCTGGGGAACCGCTTTCCCTCTCTCTGGCTGGACCAGTGGAGAGAAGGCATGGAACCGTTGGAGACGACCACCGCCTGGTCCGTGCTGAGCGTCCTCGGCAACTTCGCCGTGGGCCAGCGGCTCCCGGTGCGGGAAGCCCTGGACCGGGCGCGGCGGTTCGCGTCCGTCGGATTCGCGATCCGCATCCCCGACACCGTCTCGCAGCCGCCGGACGACCTCGTCGTGACCGAAGAGGAGCTGTCCGCGCTCTACTGGCATCCCGAATTCTCCGGGCCGCACCGCCAGTTCATGCACGAGTTGCACCGGCCGTCCGACGCCGAGTTCACCGCCGTGCTGCGGCGCCACTCCTGGCTCGGTCTGTCCGAGACGCCCGCCGCGCGCGGAACGCAGACGGCGACCGGCCCGGCGACACGGAACATGACACCCGAGGAGGACACGGAGTTCGAGCGGGTATTCGGAGGGCGCGCGTACAGCTGGCTCACGCGTGTGACGATCCGTCAACTGGTGCACGCGTCCGGGGTGCTGTCGCTGTCCCTGACCGAGGTCGTCGAGAAGTACGCCCACGCCCTGCGGGGCACGGACCTGCGGCTGCCGGACCCCGGTGAGCTGGGGGTGAGGGTCTTCAGCCGCCTCGACAGTGAACTGCTGACCGCCGCCCGCGCGGACAGGATCGGATACGGAGAAGACGACGGGGAGATCCCCGCGCCTCTGCTCGACACCGCCGTCGCCGTGCGCAGGGTGCAGGCGGACGCGGACCAGGTGACGCGGGCCCTCGCAGGACTCGCCGACGCGGGCCTTGTCGATCCACGCGCGGTCGGCCTGGTCGAACAGTGGCGTGCCCTGCCGTCGGTCGACATGAAGCTGCTCCCGGAACACGGTGGCGCCAAGGGCCGGATCGACCTCAGATTCCGCAGCGACGAGGTGGAACTGCCCGCCGATCCCGCCGGCCTCACCACGCCGTACGCGGTCGCCGCCGCGGCGGCTGCCCGCGCGACTCTGGGCACCGCGTTCGCCCGGCTGCCCGAACTCGCGGCCCTGACCGGACTGACCGTCGCCGACCTGCCGTCGGACCTACCGGCCGGTCTCGCGGGCCTCCGCCCCAGTTCCTCCGACGTCCTGGCCTGCTGCACCGTGGACGACCGCACGGTCCGGTGGCGTGCCGCGACCCCCACGGCGCTCATCGAACACGCCCGCCACAACGAATGCACCCTGGGCGAGAGCATCACCGCCCTCAGCCGCTACGCACCACTGGGCGGCTCCTGGCGCTTGCCCGCGGACGGTGACGCGACCGACGGCTGGAGCGACCACCGGCCGACCGCGCACGACACCGCCGCCTTTGCCGACGACCTCATCGGTGACCGGCCCGCCCACGCCATGGATCTGCTGCGGGTCGCCGCCCGGTTCGGTTGGCGGCTCGACCGGACCTGGGACCAACTCGCGTACTACCGGCCCTTCGGGCTCGATCTGCGGGTGGCGCGGCCCGATGTGGACGTGATTCCCACCTGGCGCGACCTGATCCTGCTGAGCGAGCACTACACGGGCCGCGCCCCGGCGATCACCGGCGAGGTGGCCCCCGAGCGGATCGGCGTCAGTGCCCGGGAACTGGAGCGGTCGACCCGCTGGGTGGGCGACCGACTCGCCCTCTACAAAGGCGTGTTCGGCCTCACCCTGCCTCGCGCGTACCCGGCGAACCCCGCGCCGACCCCGCCGCCGGAGCCGTACCGGCCCACCGTCGCCACCGCCCGAACCTCACCGGATGTCCGAAAGGGGCCCGATGCCCGCGCATGAGCACACTTCCTTCCGGGAGGCGGAGGTCCCGCCCACGGACCCGTTCACCGTGGAGCGGTCCGAGGACGGCCGCTGGTACACCGTCACGGGGCCCTGCCCGACCTGCCGGGCCACATCCGTGTTCCGGGTCGCGTACGGCGTCCTGGGGCCCACCAAGGGCCGTACACGCCGCAAGCCGCCGCCGCTCACCGGAGAGGTCGTCGTCTTCTGCCAGTGCGGCTACCCGCATCCGGACAAGCCGGCGGAGTCGCCCGACGCCGGATGCGGCGCGTTCTGGGTGGTGCCGGTGCCCCCGGGGACCGGCGGGCCCACACCGTGACGGACCTGCTCAGGAAGCGGTACGCGCAACTGGGGCAGCAGGTGCAGCTCGACCAGCTCGGCACCGTACGGCGGCAGGCCGAGGGCTGGCGGAACGGGCTCGCCGGGCTCACCGGACTGGTCGGCGCCGTCTTCGTGCTCAAGGGGCGCGAGAGCGTCGCGGGCATGCCGGACGGCTGGCGCTGGACCACGGCGGGCCTGCTCGTGCTCGCCTTCGCGCTGCTGCTCGCCGGGGCCATGTACGCGGTACGGGCCGCGCACGGACAGGTCGGGCACGGGACCTGGCTCACCGGCGACCGGCTGTTCGCTGCCGTGCTCGACGAGGTCGAGCGGACCCAGGACGCGCTGGCCGCCGCGCGCCGGTGTTCCGTGGCGGGACTGTGCGCGGTCGTCGCGGCGGTCGCCGTGTCCTGGGTGGTTCCCGTGGAGGACACCGCGGAGCCGTCCGGCACGGCGCCCCCGTATGTGCTCGTGGTCACCGAACAGGGCGCTTCCTGCGGCGAGTTGATCGCCGGGGACGCGCGGGGCGTCACCCTCAGGGAGGCGGCGGGGAAGACCGCGGCCAAGGGGGCGTCCGGGGGAGCGGCCGGTCCGCTGCGGATCGTGGCGACCGAGGAGATCCGGTCCCTGACGCCGGTGCGCCGGTGCTGAGGCGGCGGACCCGGGGATGAGACCCTTCCCCGCGTGAGCGAACAGGGACCGCAACAGGGGCCGCGGGGCGTGCCGACCCACGACGAAGCGCACGGCGGCGGCCTCGGCGGGCGCCTCAACTGGCTGCGCGCCGCCGTGCTCGGCGCCAACGACGGCGTCGTGTCCACCGCCGGACTCGTCGTCGGCGTCGCGGGCGCCACCAGCGACCGGTCCACCCTCCTGACGGCGGGGCTCGCGGGGCTGCTCGCGGGCTCCATGTCCATGGCGGCCGGTGAGTATGTGTCCGTGTCCACGCAGCGCGACTCCGAGAAGGCCGCCATCGCCCTGGAGAAGTGGGAGTTGCGGGAGCAGCCCGAGGCCGAACTCGTGGAGCTGACCGGGCTTCTGGAGGAGCGGGGCCTCAGCCACGAGGTCGCCCGCGAGGCCGCCGTACAGCTCACCGAACGGGACGCGCTGCGGGCCCACGCCAGCGAGGAGTTGGGGATCAACCCCGACGAACTCGCCAATCCCTGGCACGCCGCCTGGGCCAGCTTCCTCGCCTTCACGGCGGGCGCGCTGCTGCCCCTGCTCGCGATCGTCCTGCCGCCCGACGGGTGGCGGCTCCCGGTCACCGTCCTGTCGGTACTCGCCGCCCTCACCTTCACCGGATTCGCCAGCGCACGGCTCGGCGCCGCGTCCCCGCGCCGCGCGATCGTACGGAACGTGGCGGGCGGGGCGCTCGCCATGGCCGTCACCTACGCGGCGGGCGCCCTGCTCGGGGCTGTGGGGGCCTGACGGGGCCTGATGCGGGCCTGGCAGGTTCCTGACGGGGGCCGACTTGGCGGGGGTCCACAGAACACGCGCGCTACCGCCGGTAATACTTGTCGGTAACAACGTCTGGCGGTGACCCCGTCGGCGCCTCTACGGTGCACGCATGCCGAACCTGCCCGATGCCGTGCTGTGGTCCGTACCGGCCTTCGTCCTGCTCACCGTCATCGAGATCGTGAGCTACCGACTGCGTCCCGACGAGGACGCGGCGGGCTACGAGACGAAGGATGCCGCCACCAGCATCACCATGGGGCTCGGCAGTCTCGGCTTCGACCTTCTGTGGAAGATACCGATCGTCGCGATCTACACCGCCCTGTACGAACTCACCCCGCTGCGCGTGCCCGTCCTGTGGTGGACGATCCCGCTGATGCTCCTCGCGCAGGACTTCTTCTACTACTGGTCGCACCGGGGCCACCACGTCATCCGCATCCTGTGGGCCTGCCATGTCGTGCACCACTCCAGCCGCAAGTTCAACCTGAGTACGGCGCTGCGCCAGCCCTGGACGACCCTCACGGTGTGGCCGTTCTACCTGCCGCTGATCGCGTGCGGGGTGCATCCGGCGGCGCTCGCGTTCTGCTCGTCGGTGAACCTCGTCTACCAGTTCTGGATCCACACCGAGCGCATCGACAAGCTGCCCCGCCCCGTCGAGTTCGTCCTCAACACGCCCTCGCACCACCGCGTCCACCACGCGTCCCAGGGCGGCTATCTGGACCGTAACTTCGGCGGGATCCTCATCCTCTGGGACCGGCTCTTCGGCTCGTTCGTGCCCGAGACGGCGCCGCCCGTGTTCGGCCTCACCAAGAACATCACCACGTACAACCCGCTGCGCGTCGCCACCCATGAGTACGCGGCCATCGCCAAGGACGTGCGGGGGGCGGCCAGTTGGGGTGAGCGCGCCGGACGTGTGTTCCGCGGACCGGGCTGGCGGCCGGAGCCTCGCGAGACCGCCACCGGTGCCGCCACCGCCGTCACGGAGGGCACCGCGTGACCCGCCCGCTCACCACTACCGGCGTCGTCCCGCGCGCGGTACGCCGGGACACACTCGCCCGTGCGCTGCTGACCGCGTACGGCGCCGTCGCCCTCGCCGACCTCGTCGCCCTGCTCGCCGCAGCCGACCTCGGGCACACCCTGCTCAAGCCCCTCCTGCTGCCGCTCCTCGCCGCCTGGGCGGCCACCCGTGGCGGACCGCCGCTGCTGAC
Source organism: Streptomyces sp. NPDC058001 (assembly GCF_042886315.1). Lineage (NCBI taxonomy): Bacteria > Bacillati > Actinomycetota > Actinomycetes > Kitasatosporales > Streptomycetaceae > Streptomyces > Streptomyces sp. NPDC058001. The sequence continues at coordinate 40,370 of NZ_JBHVQT010000009.1, read as the reverse complement.
CGCCGCGCTGCTCTTCGGCTGGGGCGGCGACGTCCTGTTGCTCGCCGACCGGGACCCCCTCTTCCTCGCCGGAATGGGCTCCTTCGCCGTCGGACACGTCTGCTATCTCGCCCTCTTCCAGCGGTACGGGCCATCCGCCGGGCCACCCCGCGCGCGTACCGCATCGCTCGCCGCCGTCTACGCCGTGGCCCTCGTCGCCACCGTCGCGCTCCTGTGGCCCGATCTGCCGGCGGACATGCGGGTGCCCGTGGCGGGCTACAGCCTGCTGCTTGCCGCGATGGCCTTCCGCGCCACCCGGCTGGGACCGGCCGCGGCGGTCGGTGGCGCGCTCTTCCTGCTGTCCGACACCCTCATCGCCACCGGAATCGCCGACTGGCCGCAGCTCCCGCGCCCCGACTTCTGGATCATGCTCACCTACCTCACCGCCCAGGCGCTCCTCGCCCGGGGTGTGCTCTCCCGCGCCGCCGCCCCGGGCGCGCGACGGCAGCAGGGCCCGGCGTACCGTGAGGAGCCCTGAGGAGCGCACCGCTCCCGGAACGAGCCGAAGGAACCCATGCGCGCCACCACCGTCCACGCCCCCTTCGACCTGCGCGTGGAGGACGTGCCGGAACCCTTCGTGCGGCTGCCCACGGACGCCGTCGTCCGAGTCGTACGGGCCTGTGTCTGCGGCAGCGACCTGTGGGCGTACCGAGGGGTGGCCGCGCGGGAGCCGGGGCAGCGCATCGGGCACGAGTTCCTGGGGATTGTCGAGGACACCGGCTCCGAGGTGAGAGGGGTACGGCGCGGGGACCTCGTCGTGGCGCCGTTCATGTGGTCGGACGGTGTCTGCGACTTCTGCCGCGAGGGCCTCACCACGTCGTGCGTGCACGGCGGCATCTGGGGCGCGGTCGGCTACGACGGCGGCCAGGGCGAGGCCGTGCGCGTGCCCTACGCCGACACCACCCTCGTCAGGCTGCCCGCCGACGCGCTGTCCGACGACCGTCTGCTGTCCGCGCTGCTCGCCCTCTCGGACGTCCTGGGCACCGGCCACCACGCGGCGCTCGGCGCCGGAGTGCGGCCCGGTGCCACGGTCGCCGTCGTCGGGGACGGCGCGGTGGGCCTGTGCGCCGTGCTCGCGGCCCGCCGGCTCGGCGCCGAGCGGATCATCGCCCTCGGGCGCCACGAGGCCCGTACGGACATCGCGCGGCGCTTCGGCGCGACAGACGTGGTCGCCGAGCGCGGTGCGGCGGCCGTCGCGGCGGTACGGGAACTCACCGGCGGCCAGGGCGCGCACGCCGTCGTGGAGGCGGTCGGTACCGAGCAGTCGATGCGGACGGCCGTGGGCATCACCCGCGACGGCGGTGCGATCGGCTTCGTCGGCGTCCCGCACGGCAGCGGCACCGGCCTCGACCTGAGCGTCATGTTCGACCGGAACATCGCCCTGCGCGGCGGGGTCGCGCCGGTACGGACGTACATCCCCGAGCTGCTGCCCGACGTACTCGACGGCACTGTCGACCCGTCACCCGTGTTCGACCTCACCGTCGACCTGGAGGACGTGCCGGCCGGGTACAAGGCGATGGACGAGCGCACGGCCCTGAAGGTCCTCGTCACCGTGTGAACACCGAACACGGACCTCCGCGTACCCCGTCACCACCGGATCGGTATCGGCACCGCCGTCAGCAGTGCCGAAGCGGCGACCACCACCCCCAGGACGGCCACCTCCGCGCGCGCGGGCGCGTACGCGGTGAGCGGGTCCGCCGCGCCCCGCAGCCGGCGCCGCGCGACCAGGGCCAGCAGCGCGACCACGGCGACGAGCAGCACCTTGGCGACCAGGGTGCGCCCGTACGCCGTCGTCAGAAGCTGGTCGACGACCGTGTCCTGCGGCATCCGGCGCAGCGTGCTCACCACCCCCGTCGCGGTGACGGCGGCGAGCAGAACGGCCGCCACGCGCGCGTAGAGACCGAGCAGCGCGGCGCCCGCGCGCGGGGCCGTGCCGCGCCACCGCCACACCGTGCGCAGCACGTACAGCAGGCCGCCCACCCACAGCGACGCGCACACCACATGGACCAGGGTGAGCGCGGAGCCGATCAGGGGGGTGCTCTCCGTCGTGGGGTGGGCGCGCAGGGCCTCAGCGACGACGATCGCGGCCAGCGGCAGGAGCTGCGTCGCCGGACGCCGTGAGCGGGCCAGCACGGCGGTGAGCAGGAACGCGTTCACCTCGATCAGGGCCAGCGCGCCGTCCCGGGTCTGGTAGAGGCCGCCGATGTCCATGTCGGCGAGCCGGCGCGGCACGAGATTGCCGGTGGCGACGACGGAGGCCAGGCCCAGCGCGGCCAGACATCCCGCGCCCGACGCGAGCGCCGCCCAACTCCTCGGCGGCGCGGCCGATTCGGGCCCCTCGGACATCCCCCGCACCCGCCGCGCCAGCCACCCGGCGAACACCTCGCCCGCCGGTACGCACACCGCCGCGAACAGCACCGTCCGCAGCAGCGCGATCCCGCCCGCACCCGGCGCCGCCGCCTCACCCGTGCCGTTCAACGCGACCGAGGGACCGAGCAGCGGCACCAGGGCGGCGACGGCCACCAGGACGAGGACGGCCACGGCCCGTCCGAGGGACGGACGGTGTACGGATCGTGCCGGGAGCGGCGGGGGTATCGGGCTCGTGCTCATCACCAGATCTTCACACGCGTCAACGGCCGGTGGCCGCCCGGGAACGCACCCGGACGGCCACCGCATCACCTCGGTTGGGAGCGCCGACCGCGCCCCTTCCCCTCCGTACTACGTGCTACTTGGTCACGGCGTTCAACGCGTTCGCGATGCCCGCGCCGTAGAAGCCGTTGTTGTTCTTGTTGCCCACGCAGACGGCGTCGATCGTGCCGTCGTTGTTGATGTCGTACGGGTCGGTGCACGGCGTGGCGTCGGCGCCCTTGTACAGCAGCGCCTTCACCTGGGCGGCGGAGGCATTCGGGTGCGTCGACTTGATGAGCGCGGCGACACCGGCGACATGCGGGGACGCCATCGACGTACCGGCCATGTAGCCCCACCGGTTGCCCGGCAGCGGGCCGAGGATCAGACCGCTCGTCGCGGGCGGCGCGGGCGTCTGGTAGGCGGTCGAGTCGCCACCGGGCGCGGCGATGTCGATGACACCCTTGCCGTAGTTCGAGAACGACGACTTGATGCCCTTGGCGCCCGTCGCGGCCGTGGTGACGACACCCGGCAACTGGGTCGGGATGTCAAGGCACTTGGACGGGTCGATGACGCGGTCGCTCGGCGTCCCGTCGTTGGGGCTGACCGGGTCGGTGATCGACTTCGACGCGAGGTCGTAGTTCTCGTTGCCCGCCGCCGCGACGTTGACGGTGCCCTTCTTCTCCGCGTACCGCGACGCCCGCGAGACGGCCTCGACCAGTGCCTTCTGGTCGGGGTCGTTCTTGCAGTTGAAGTACCACGGGTCGGTGTAGTAGCTGTTGTTGGTGACGTCCACGTCGTGCTCGGCGGCCCACATGAAGCCGCAGACGACGGCCTCCGTGTAGAAGTAGCCGTCCGGGTTGGACACCTTGATGCCGGACACCTTCACACCGGGCGCGACACCGGTCATGCCGACGCCGTTCTTCGCACCGGCGATCTCACCCGCGACATGCGTGCCGTGCGGGCTCTCGGCCGCGCTCGGACGCCAGGCGCCGTCCGCCGTGTTCGGCGCGCCCGACACACAGTTCACGGACGCCTCACGGTCGAAGTTCGGCGCGATGTCGGGGTGCGTGTCGTCGACACCCGTGTCGATGACGGCGACGGTGACCTTGCTGCTGCCGAGGGTCTTCTCGTGCGCCTTGTCCGCCTTGATCGCGGGAAGGTCCCACTGCAACGGCTCCAGCGGGTCCTGCCCGGCGGCAGCGGCGGCGGTCGCCTCCTTGACCTCGTCCGCCGAGAGCACCTTCGGGGCGCCCATGTCACCGGTGGACTGCGCGGGCAGCGGCGCGTTGCGGGTGGCGCCCGCCGACTCGACGCCGTGGCTCTTGCGGATCAGCTTGGCGAAGTCCGGGTTCGACGAGTGGACGACGACCACGCCGATCTTGTCGTACGACGCGACGACGGTGCCGCCCGCCTTACCTATCTCCTTGCGTACGGACGAGGAAAGGCCGTGCGAGGAACGGAGGTTGACGACATAGCTCAGCGCGGTGGCGTCGGCGTTCGTCGCGCCCTGCGCGGCGGGGGCCTGGGACGCCGTGTCCGCGGCCGACGCGGCGTTCGGCAGGAACGCCAGCGCGGAGGCGACGGCCATGCCGAGCGGAACGGCGACGGTGCGCCGGGTACGCGCGAAACGAGCGCTCATGTGATCTCCAGTTCGGTGAACCCCTGCGGTCGGAAGCAGGGCGGAAAAAGCGGCGGAACGTGCGGCGGAAGGTGCGTCGGGGGAGCGGTGAAGGACCGTGCGGGGACGGTCACTTGACCGCGGCGAGCGCGTTGACGACTCCGAAGCCGTAGAAGCCGTTCACCCGCTTCCCGCCCTTGCAGAAGGAGTCGACGGTGCCGTTCCCGTCCGGGTCGTACGGCTCCGTCGGGCAGCCCGGGTTGTCCGCCTGCGCCTTCATGAGGGCCTGCAACTGCGCGGGCGACGCCCACGGGTGCGTCGACTTCAGCAGCGCGGCGACACCCGCGGCGTGCGGCGACGCCATCGACGTGCCCTGGAGGAAGCCGTACTGGCCGCCCGGCATGGTCGACAAGATGCGGCCGTTCTTCGACGGCGTGTCCGGGATCTGGTACTTGTCGCCGCCCGGCGCCGCGATGTCGATGACACCCTCGCCGTAGCTGGAGTAGTACGACTTGATGCCCTGGACACCCGTCGCGCTGACCGTCACGACACCCGGCAACTGGGTCGGCAGGTCGAAGCACTTGCGCGGGTCGATGGTGCGGTCCACCGGCGTCGTGTCATTGGGGCTGGACTTGTCGAGGATCGACTTGGCGTCCAGGTCGTGGTTCGAGTTGCCCGCGGACGCCAGGCTCAGGGTGCCCTTGCGCTGGGCGTACTGCTGGGCCCGGTCGACCGCGTCGACGATGGCCCGCTGGTCGGGGTCGTCCATGCAGTTGTACATCCACGGGTCCACGTAATAGCTGTTGTTGGTGATCTCGACGCCATGGTCCGCGGCGAACACGAAGGCGCACACCACGGCCTCCGGGTAGAACAGCTCGCTGACCGGGTCGGCCACCTTGATGCCCGAGACCTTCACACCCGGCGCGACACCCGCGACACCTGTCCCGTTGCGGGCGGCGGCTATCTCACCGGCGACATGCGTGCCGTGGTAGTGGTCCGGGTTCGCGGGACGCCAGGCGCCCGGCGAGGTGTCCGGCTTGCCGCCGACGCAGTTGGCGGACTGCTCGGCGGAGAAGTTCGGGGCCAGATCGGGGTGCGTGTCGTCGACGCCGGTGTCGATCACGGCGACGGTCACCTTGCGGCTGCCCGGATTGATCGCGGCGGCCTTGTCGGCGCCGATGGCCCGCAGGTCCCACTGGTCCGCTTCGAGAGGCTCGGCGGGCACCGTCCCGGGCTTCCCCGGCTTGGCGCTCTTCGCGGACGCCTGGCCGGCCTTGGCGACCTCGGCGGCCGACAGATACTCGGGGGCGCCTTCGTCGGTGGTCCCGGCGGCGCTCAGCGGTGCGGTGCGGGTGGCGCCCGCGGACTGGACACCGCGCACGGCACGCATGTGCTGACCGAAGTCCGGGTTCGACGAGCGCGCGACGATGACGCCGATCTTCTCGTACGCGATGACGACGGTGCCGTCGGCCCTGGCGATGGCCTGCCGTACGGACTCCACCGTGCGGTGGTCGGTCCGTGTGTTGACGACGTAGGCCAGACTCGGTCCTTCGGCGGTCACGGCGGCGGGTGCGGCGGCCGGAGCCGCCGACGCGGTGCCCGGCAGCACGCCGAGCGCCGCCGTGAGTGCCAGTCCGAGCGGCACGGTCAGGACCGACCGCCGTCTGGAGCGCAGATGAAGCATGGGATCTCCACATCATCCGGATAACGGAACTGCCCGAACACAAGGGTGCTGCTCGGGCAGGTACATGACGGGGTAACTCAAGGGGTGAAGCTATCCCCGGTCCTCCGTGATCAGCAATGATTTCCTGAAAGAAAGACCGGCTCCCGCCGCTTCGAGGCGAGGAGTTGGCCCTCACCGGGTCCGGGGACGGATGGGGGAGTTCGCGGTGACTTGAACCGCTTCTTCGTACGGCTCACCGACGTTGAGCCCATGGCAAGACCAACTACCCCCTGTTCGGATCACGCACCGGGCTCTAGCATCGCCATCCGACCCGCGTGATCCACGTCACTGTGAGGTCAGCACACCATGTCCGTTCCCCAGCCCCCGCCGGCCCCGACATCCCCGGCGTCCACCCCGTCAGCCGTCGTCAGCGCACCCCCATCGCGAGGAGACTCCGTGGCTACCGATGGACCACCACCCGAAGGCGCCACCGACCGCAGGCCGGACCTCCCCTCGACCGAGGCGTTCGTCGAGGTCCAGGAGAGCGCGGAGTTCGGTGAACTACGCCACTCCTACCGCTCCTTCGCCTTCCCCCTGACCCTCGCGTTCATCGCGTGGTACCTGCTCTACGTCCTGCTGTCGAACTACGCCGGCGGCTTCATGGGCACCAAGCTCTTCGGCAACATCAACGTCGCCCTGGTGTTCGGCCTCGCCCAGTTCCTCACCACCTTCCTCATCGCCTGGTGGTACTCCCGTCACGCCGCGGCCAAGCTCGACCCCAAGGCCCAGGCCATCAAGTCCCGGATGGAGGGCGGCGCATGAGCCCCGCAGTCACGACGCCCGCGCTGTCGCAGCGCGTCCTCGCCGCCGGAGAGGCCAGTGAGCACCGGCCGCTGATCATCGCCCTGTTCGCCGCCTTTGTCGTCGCCACCCTCGTCATCACCGTCTGGGCGGGCCGGCAGACCAAAAGCGCCTCCGACTTCTACGCCGGCGGGCGCCAGTTCACCGGCTTCCAGAACGGACTCGCCGTCTCCGGCGACTACATGTCCGCCGCGTCGTTCCTCGGTATCGCCGGCGCCATCGCCCTGTTCGGCTACGACGGCTTCCTCTACTCGATCGGCTTCCTCGTCGCCTGGCTGGTCGCCCTGCTCCTGGTCGCCGAACCGCTGCGCAACTCCGGCCGCTACACGATGGGTGACGTCCTCGCGTACCGGATGCGGCAACGGCCCGTACGGACCGCGGCCGGCACCTCGACCATCGTGGTGTCGATCTTCTATCTGCTCGCGCAGATGGCCGGCGCCGGTGTCCTCGTCTCGCTGCTGCTCGGCATCACCAGCGACAGCGGCAAGGTCGCGATCGTCGCCCTGGTCGGCATCCTGATGATCGTGTACGTCACCATCGGTGGCATGAAGGGCACCACCTGGGTGCAGATGGTCAAGGCCGTCCTGCTGATCAGCGGCACCCTGCTCATCACCTTCCTGGTCCTGCTGAAGTTCAACTTCAACATCTCCGACCTGCTCGGCAAGGCCGCCGAGAACAGCGGCAAGGGCGCCCCCTTCCTGGAACCCGGACTGAAGTACGGCGCCACGTCCACATCGAAGCTGGACTTCATCTCCCTCGGCATCGCCCTTGTCCTCGGCACCGCCGGACTGCCGCACATCCTCATCCGCTTCTACACCGTGCCCACCGCCAAGGCCGCACGGAAGTCCGTGAACTGGGCGATCGGCATCATCGGCGCGTTCTACCTGATGACCATCGCGCTCGGCTTCGGCGCGGCGGCACTCATCAAACCCGACGAGATCATCGCCTCCAACAAGGCGGGCAACACGGCCGCGCCTTTGCTCGCGCTCCATATCGGCGGCGTCGACTCGGCCTGGGGCGCGATCCTCCTGGCGACCATCTCGGCCGTCGCCTTCGCGACGATCCTCGCCGTGGTCGCGGGCCTCACCCTCGCCTCGTCCTCGTCGTTCGCGCACGACATCTACGCGAACGTCATCAGGAAGGGCCAGGCCACCGAGAAGGAGGAGGTACGGGCCGCCCGCTGGGCCACCGTCGCCATCGGCATCGTCTCCATCGGCCTCGGCGCGCTCGCCCGTGACCTCAATGTCGCAGGACTGGTCGCCCTGGCCTTCGCCGTCGCCGCCTCAGCGAACCTGCCGACGATCCTCTACAGCCTCTTCTGGAAGCGGTTCACCACCCAGGGCGCGCTCTGGTCGATCTACGGCGGTCTGACCACGGCGGTCGTCCTGGTGCTGTTCTCGCCGGTCGTCTCCGGCAAGCCCACGTCGATGTTCCCCGACGCCGACTTCCACTGGTTCGCGCTGGAGAACCCCGGCCTCGTCTCGATCCCCGTGGGCTTCCTGCTCGGCTGGCTCGGCACCGTCCTGTCCAAGGAGAAGGCCGACGCCGGCAAGTACGCGGAACTGGAGGTCAGGTCCCTCACCGGCACCGGCGCCCACTGATCCCGGCACCCGCGAGCCCCGCGGCGCGGCCGTACCGTACGCATCCTGGTAGATCCGTACGACACGGCCGCGCCGCTCCTCGTGGGATCGGGCCCCCTACCGATGTCAGTGCTGTCACGTAGGCTCGCACGTAGCAGGCAACAACGATCAGCACGACCAGGGAGGGGGCCCACGTGCTCATCGACACCTATGGCCGAGTGGCCACCGACCTCCGTGTGTCGCTGACGGACCGGTGCAATCTGCGCTGCACCTACTGCATGCCCGAAGAGGGCCTCCAGTGGCTGGCCAAGCCCGATCTGCTCACCGACGACGAGATCGTCCGCCTCATCGAGATCGCCGTCACCCGCCTCGGCATCACCGAGGTCCGCTTCACCGGCGGAGAGCCCCTGCTGCGCCCCGGCATCGTCGGCATCGTCGACCGGGTCGCGCGCCTCACGCCCCGCCCCCAGATGTCCCTCACCACCAATGGCATCGGCCTCAAGCGCACCGCCGCCTCGCTGAAGGCGGCCGGCCTTGACCGCGTCAATGTCTCCCTGGACACCCTGCGCCCCGACGTCTTCAAGGCCCTCACCCGCCGCGACCGGCTCGCCGACGTCCTGGCCGGCCTGACGGCCGCCCACGCGGCGGACCTCACCCCGGTCAAGGTCAACACGGTGCTGATGCCGGGGCTGAACGGCGACGAGGCCCCCGACCTGCTCGCCTGGGCGATCGACGGCGGCTATGAACTGCGGTTCATCGAGCAGATGCCGCTGGACGCCCAGCACGGCTGGAAGCGGGACGGCATGATCACCGCCGGTGACATCCTGGCCTCGCTGCGCACCCGCTTCACGCTCACGCCCGAGGACTCCGCGGCCCGTGGCTCGGCGCCCGCCGAGCGCTGGATCGTGGACGGCGGACCGCACCGGGTCGGCGTCATCGCCTCCGTCACGCGTCCGTTCTGCGCGGCCTGCGACCGCACCCGGCTCACCGCCGACGGGCAGGTGCGCACCTGTCTGTTCGCCCGCGAGGAGACCGATCTGCGGGCCGCCCTGCGCGAGGGCGCGGGGGACGAGGCGATAGCGAGGATCTGGAAGCTCGCGATGTGGGGCAAGAAGGCCGGCTCGGGCCTGGACGACCCGTCGTTCCTCCAGCCCGACCGCCCGATGTCGGCGATCGGCGGCTGACAGCCCGGCCCCGCACGTCCAGGTCGGCGGCTGCGTTCAGGGCGCGGTGGGCTCACCGTCCCACTCGTCGAACTTCACGACGTCCTTGAGGAAGCCCCGCATCCCGAGGAACTGCGACAGATGCTCACGGTGTTCGTCGCACGCGAGCCAGGTCTTGCGCCGCTCCGGTGTGTGCAGCTTCGGGTTGTTCCAGGCAAGCACCCAGACGGCGCCCGCGCGGCAGCCCTTGGCCGAACAGACGGGAGACGACGGGCCGTCGGATGAGAAGTGCGAGAGGTCCACGACCCCCAGCCTAGGACGTGTCCATGAGGCGGGAAAAGGCGACGCCGAGCAGCCACGGGGGGAGCTGCCCGGCGTCGGTCCGTCGCTCCGACGGGGGATGCGGAGCGCGTTACGAAGTATGTCACGCGCGACCCGCTGCCCGGCACCGGAACAACATGATTGATCTGAGGTTTTCTTGAGCTTGGCGGAATGGCTCCGGTCAGTTCTGCTCGCCGTGCACCCCGCCCGTCCGGTCACCCGGCGTGCCCGCCGGAGCGTCCTTCGGGGCGGGAGCCGGCTCTTCCGGCGCAGGTCCGGACAGCGTCGGCCGGAACGGCATCGGCACGAATGTCGTGGGCATTGAACGCACGTTCTCCCGGCCCGCGTTGGCGATCACGACGGCGATGTAGGGGAGGACGAGACCCAGGACGAGCGCCACGATGGCCACATATCGCTCCACGTTCCACAGGGTCACGCCGAGGATCACCGCGAGTGTCCGGATGAACATCGAGATCACATAGCGCCGCTGCCTGCCCCGTACGTCGTCCGCGAGTCCCTGTCTGGCTCCCGTGATCCGGAAGACCTGGCCGCCGCTCCGCTTCCGCGTCATGTTCCGCCACCACCCTGCGTCGTCGGACGCTCCCAGTCCGAACACCTTCACCGTACGCCGTGCCCGCGCCGTCCACGAGACCGGGGCCGGGCCCCGCGCCGGTCCTGCGGGGGCGTAGCGCCCGCACCCCGTACCGCGTATGGCCCCGGTCGACATGCGCCGTATGGAGGACCACCCGAGACTGAGGTGACTGCTCGGCGTCCAGCCGGTCATCGAGCGCTTTCAGGAGGCGAGCCATGGGCTGGTTGTGGGCGATCATTGTCGGATTCGTGCTGGGCATCATCGCCAAGATGATCCTGCCCGGCAAGCAGCACAGCCCGCTGTGGCTGACGACGATCTTCGGCATGATCGGCGCCGTCATCGGCAACTCGCTCGCCGCGTCCTTCGGTATCGCCGACACCAAGGGCATCGACTGGGGCCGCCACGTCCTCCAGCTCATCGCCGCCGTCATCGTCGTCGGCCTCGGCGACATGGCCTACATGGCGCTGCGCGGCAGGAAACGCGAGCGGGCCTGACCGACCCGCACGGCTGACCGACCTGGAAAAAGGGGCGGCGCCACGGTGACCACCGTGCCGCCGCCCCTTTTTCGTACGGCTTCCCTGTGCGGGTGCCTCAGGCCCCGGCAACCTCGATCGCCGCCAGGTTCCGCTTGCCGCGCCGCAGCACCAGCCACCGTCCGTGCAGCAGATCGCCCTCGGCGGGAACGGCGTCCTCGGCGGTGACCTTGGCGTTGTTCACATACGCCCCGCCCTCCTTGACGGTGCGCCGGGCGGCCGACTTGCTCGCCACCAGACCCACCTCGGCGAACAGGTCCACGACCGGGCCCAGCTCCGTGACCCGGGCGTGCGGTACCTCCGAGAGCGCCGCCGCGAGAGTCGCCTCGTCCAGCTCCGCCAGCTCGCCCTGCCCGAACAGAGCCTTCGACGCGGCGACGACCGCGGCGCACTGCTCGGCGCCGTGCACCAGCGTCGTCAGCTCCTCGGCCAGCGCACGCTGCCCGGCACGGGCCTGAGGCCGCTCCTCGGTCTGCCGCTCCAGCTCCTCGATCTCCGCACGGGACCGGAAGCTGAAGATCCGCAGGAACTTGGACACGTCCCGGTCGTCCGCGTTCAACCAGAACTGGTAGAAGGCGTACGGCGTCGTCATCTCCGGGTCCAGCCAGATCGTGCCGGACTCCGTCTTGCCGAACTTGGTGCCGTCGGCCTTGGTGATCAGCGGCGTACCCAGCGCGTGGACCTGCGCCTCCGGCTCGACCCGGTGAATCAGATCGGTGCCCGAGGTGAGGTTGCCCCACTGGTCGCTGCCGCCGGTCTGGAGCGTGCAGCCGTACCGCCGGTACAGCTCCAGGTAGTCCATGCCCTGGAGGATCTGGTAGCTGAACTCGGTGTAGCTGATGCCCGCGTCGGAGTTCAGGCGCCGCGCGACGGCCTCCTTGGCGACCATCTTGTTCACCCGGAAGTGCTTGCCCATGTCGCGCAGGAACTCGATGGCGGACATGCCCTGGGTCCAGTCCAGGTTGTTCACCATCACCGCGGCGTGCGGTCCCTCGAAGTCGAGCAGCGGCTGGATCTGCCCGCGCAGCCGCTCGACCCAGGCCGCGACGGTCTCCGGCGCGTTCAGGGTGCGCTCCGAGTTCGGCTTCGGGTCGCCGATCAGGCCCGTGGCGCCGCCGACGAGCCCCAGCGGACGGTTGCCCGCCCGCTGGATCCGCCGCATCGTGAGGATCTGCACCAGGTTGCCGAGGTGCAGGCTCGGCGCGGTCGGGTCGAAGCCGCAATAGAACGTGACAGGACCGTCCGCGAACGCTTTGCGCAAGGCGTCCTCGTCAGTGGACAGGGCGATCAGCCCACGCCACTTCAGCTCGTCGACGATGTCCGTCACGGTCTCGTATCTCCTTCGGGAACGGGCCGGTACCGACACGTACCGGTACCGGCCAGTGTATGGGGGTCATACTCCGGGGCTGACCGAACTCATGTTGAAGTCCGGCACCCGCAGCGCGGGCATCGCGGTCCGGGTGAAGTAGTCGCTCCACTCGCGCGGCAACGTCTTCCCGGTCCGCCCGGCCTCCACCGCGCGGCCCAGCAGATCCACCGGCGACTCGTTGAAGCGGAAGTTGTTCACCTCGCCGACGACCTCGCCGTGCTCCACGAGATAGACGCCGTCCCGGGTCAGCCCTGTCATGAGCAGGGTCGCCGGATCGACCTCCCGGATGTACCACAGGCAGGTCAGCAGCAGACCCCGCTCGGTGCCCGCGACCATCTCGTCCAGGGACCGGTCACCGCCACCGTCCAGGATCAGGTTCCCGACCGGCGGGGCCACCGGAAGCCCGGTCAGATCCGCGGTGTGCCTGCTGGTCGGCAGCCGCGTCAGCTCACCGGCCCTGATCCAGTCGGTCGCCGTCAACGGCAACCCGTTGTCGAACACCGACTCGTCGTCCCCCGAGCTGCGCGCCAGTACGTACGGCGCGCACTCCAGACCGGGCTCGTGCGGATCGCCGCGCAGCGTCAGCGGCAGTTCCGCCACCTTCTCGCCGACCAGGGTGCCGCCGCCCGGCTTCGAGAACACCGTGCGGCCCTCCGCCGCGTCCCGGGCGCCCGACGCCCAGAACTGGTAGATCAGCAGATCGGCCACGGCGGTCGGCGGCAGCAGCGTCTCGTACCGCCCGGCCGGCAGCTCGATCCGCCGCTCGGCCCAGCCGAGGCGCCGCGCCAACTCCGCGTCCAGGGCACCGGGGTCGACGTCCCGGAAGTCCCGCGTCGCCCGGCCCGCCCACGCCGAGCGCGTACGGTCCGGGGACTTGGCGTTCAGCTCCAGCGTTCCGTTCGGCTGGTCGTGCCGCAGCCGCAGCCCCGTCGACGTACCGAGATAGCTCGACACCAACTCGTGGTTGGCGAATCCGTACAGTTCCCGGCCGCCCGCGCGCGCCGCCGCGAACGCCTCGCCGAGCGCCGGGGCGAAGTCCGCGAACACCGCCGACGAGGTCTCCGCCGGCGCGTCCGTGAAGTCCCGCGACGCGGCGACGCCCTTGACGAGCGGCTGCGCGTCCTCGGCGGGCCCCGCGGTCCGCGCCGCCGCCTCGGCGGCCCGCACCAGCGGCTCCAGGTCGTCCGCGGTGACCGCGGAGCGCGACACCACACCGGACGCCGTGCCCTGCGCGCCGTCGACCGTCGCGATGACGGTGAGGGTGCGCCCGCGGGTGACGCCGTTCGTCGTCAGGGAGTTGCCGGCCCAGCGCAGATTCGCCGTCGAGTGCTCGTCGGCGATCACCACACAGCCGTCGGCCCGGGACAGGTCCAGGGCCCGCTCGACGATCTCGTGCGGCTGCTGCGTACCCGGCGTACGGGAAGTCTGCGCGGTCATCGCCCGGCCTCCTGCGTGGTGTTGAGGATGTTGACGCCCCGGAACAGGGCGGAGGGACAGCCGTGCGAGACGGCCGCGATCTGGCCCGGCTGGGCCTTGCCGCAGTTGAAGGCGCCCCCGAGCACATACGTCTGCGGGCCGCCGACGGCCGTCATCGAACCCCAGAAGTCGGTCGTCGTCGCCTGGTACGCGACATCCCGCAACTGCCCGGCGAGACGCCCGTTCTCGATCCGGAAGAACCGCTGTCCGGTGAACTGGAAGTTGTACCGCTGCATGTCGATCGACCAGGACCGGTCGCCCACCACATAGATACCGCGCTCGACCCCGCCGATCAGATCCTCCGTCGACATGCCCCCCGGATCGGGCAGCAGCGACACATTCGCCATCCGCTGCACCGGCACATGCCCTGGGGAGTCCGCGTACGCGCATCCGTTGGACCGCTCGAAGCCGGTCAGCTTCGCGATCCGCCGGTCCAGCTGATAGCCCACCAGGGTGCCGTCCCTGACCAGGTCCCAGGACTGCCCGGCCACGCCCTCGTCGTCGTACCCGATGGTCGCCAGGCCGTGTTCGGCGGTGCGGTCACCGGTCACGTTCATGATCTCGGAGCCGTACTTCAGCTTCCCGAGCCGGTCGAACGTCGCGAAGGAGGTGCCCGCGTACGCCGCCTCGTAGCCCAGCGCGCGGTCCAGCTCCGTGGCGTGCCCGATCGACTCGTGGATCGTCAGCCACAGATTGGACGGGTCGACCACCAGGTCGTACAGGCCGGCCTCGACACTCGGCGCCCGCATCTTCTCGGCGAGCAGCTCCGGGATCCGCTCCAACTCCCCGGCCCAGTCCCAGCCCGTCCCCGTCAGATACTCCCAGCCGCGCCCTGCCGGGGGCGCCAGGGTCCGCATCGAGTCGAACTCGCCGGTCGACTCGTCCACCGCGACCGCCGTCAACTGCGGGTGCACCCGCACCCGCTGCTGGGTGGTGACCGTGCCCGCCGTGTCCGCGTAGAACTTGTTCTCGTGCACCGTCATCAGCGAGGCGTCCGCGTGCGACACGCCGTCGGCGGCGAGCAGCCGCGCGCTCCACTCGGCGAGCAGCCCCGTCTTCTCCTCGTCGGGCACCGAGAACGGGTCGATCCCGTACGACGACACCCAGGTCCGGTCCGCGTGCACCGGCTCGTCCGCCAGCTCCACCCTCCCCCACTGCCCGAAAGGCGTGGGAGGTGCCCCCATGTCCGAACCGGCCGCCTTGATCACCCGCGCCGACAGCTTCGCCATCGCCACCGCCTGCGCCGCGACCTTCGCCGCCGCGTCCATCGTCAGGTCCACACCCGACGCGAAGCCCCAGGTGCCGCCGTGCACCACCCGTACCGCGTAGCCCAGATCGGTGGTGTCCGACGAGCCCGACAGCCTGGCGTCCCGTAGCCTCCGGGTCGCGCTGCGCACCCGCTCAAGACGGAAGTCGGCGTGGTCGGCGCCCAGCGCGCGGGCCCTGGCGAGCGCCGCGTCGGCGAGCGCCCGCAAGGGCAACGCCGTGAAGGCTTCGTCGATCGAATGAGGCACGGGAGGTCTCCCTGATCTCGGGGTTGACGGGACGGTGACGGAGGTCCGGCACGGCCGGTGGTACGGATGGCCACGGTGACGGCGCCGGACGACGGCACGGTCGGTTCCGATCATGTCGCGCGACGCGGCCCCAGGGCCACACCTTTCTGTAGGGATCCGACAGCGAGTCCGTTACGCCACTGTCGGTGGCCGATTCTCCGCAGGGGGGACGGTACCGATAGGTTTTCGAGGTACCAGACCGCTATCGAAAGGGTGATCCGTTGAGCCGCTCGGTTCTCGTCACCGGAGGAAACCGGGGCATCGGCCTCGCCATCGCCCGCGCCTTCGCCGACGCCGGCGACAAGGTCGCGATCACATACCGCTCGGGCGACCCCGCCGACCTCACCGCGCAGGGCTTCCTCGCCGTCAAGTGCGACATCACCGACGGCGAACAGGTGGAGCAGGCGTACAAGGAGATCGAGGCCGAGCACGGCCCGGTCGAGGTGCTCGTCGCCAACGCCGGGGTGACCCGCGACCAGTTGCTGATCAGGATGACCGAGGAGGACTTCACCTCCGTCCTGGACACCAACCTCACCGGCACCTTCCGCGTCGTCAAGCGGGCCAACCGGGCCATGCTCCGCGCCAAGAAGGGCCGCGTCGTCCTGATCTCGTCGGTCGTCGGCCTGCTCGGCTCGCCGGGTCAGGCGAACTACGCCGCGTCGAAGGCGGGCCTGGTCGGCTTCGCCCGCTCGCTCGCCCGTGAGCTCGGCTCGCGGAACATCACGTTCAACGTCGTCGCGCCCGGTTTCGTCCAGACCGACATGACGGACGCGCTCACCGACGAGCAGCGCGAGAACATCATGCGGCAGGTGCCGCTCGGGCGGTACGCGCAGCCCGACGAGATCGCCGCCGCGGTGCGGTTCCTCGCCTCGGACAGCGCTTCGTACATCACTGGAGCCGTCATCCCGGTTGACGGCGGACTGGGAATGGGTCACTGATCACCATGAGCGGAATCCTCGAAGGCAAGCGCGTCCTGATCACCGGTGTGCTGCTGGAGACCTCCATCGCCTTCCACGTCGCCAAGCTCGCGCAGGAGCAGGGCGCCGAGATCATCCTCACGGCCTTCCCGCGCCCCACGCTCACCGAGCGCATCGCCAAGAAGCTGCCCAAGCCCACCAAGGTCATCGAGCTGGACGTGACCAACGACGAGCACCTCGGGCGTCTCGCCGACATCGTCGGCCAGGAACTCGGCGGCCTCGACGGCGTCGTGCACTCCATCGGCTTCGCCCCGCAGGACGCCATGGGCGGCAACTTCCTGAACACGCCCTTCGAGTCCGTCGCCACCGCGATGCATGTCTCCGCGTACTCGCTGAAGTCCCTCACCATGGCCTGCCTGCCGCTGATGCAGAACGGCGGCTCGGTCGTCGGCCTCACCTTCGACGCGCAGTACGCCTGGCCGCAGTACGACTGGATGGGCCCGGCGAAGGCCGCCCTGGAGGCCACCAGCCGCTACATGGCGCGTGACCTCGGCAAGCAGAACATCCGCTGCAACCTGGTCTCGGCCGGCCCGCTCCGCTCCATGGCCGCCAAGTCCATCCCGGGCTTCAGCGACCTGGCCGGCGTCTGGGACTCCCGCTCCCCGCTGGAGTGGGACCTCAACGACTTCGATCCCGCCGGGCGCGGCGTCGTGGCGCTGCTCAGCGACTGGTTCCCGAAGACCACCGGCGAGATCGTCCACGTCGACGGCGGGCTGCACGCGATCGGCGCCTGATTCTCGTACGCAGGCATGTGTGTACGTACGCAGGGATGTATGTACGTGTTCACGGGCGATGCCCCGTCCCCTGCCGCGTGCGGGAGGCGGGGCATCGCCCGTTCGGGTCATCACCGCGTGCGGCCGGGGCCAGGACCCGGTCATTCTGAAGGGCAAGTTCCTACCTTGTGGTGCAGCCGCGGCGGCACGTCACCGTCCGTCGTGGTACAGCCGAGGAGGTCTCCCTTGTGCGTCTGTCACACGGCTTCGTCCCGATGCTCGCCGTCCTGGTCCTGCTCACCGCGCTGCCGTACGAATCCTCACGGCACGAGAGCGACAACGATCCCGAGACCGCCCGCCCCGCGCGCGTGAGGGACGCCGCGGCGTCCAGCGCCGCGACCGCCGAGTGCCGTACCACCGTCACCGGCTCGGAGGCGGTGACCTACTGCCACAACCCGTACCCCCAGACCGACCGGGTCGCCCTGCACATCGACTGCGCCCAGTGGTGGGACGTCGACAGCGACGGCGCACCCGTCGACGCCGGACCCGCGACGACCGTCCGGCTGGCGGGTCGGTGCTGGAAGGAGATCCGCTCGGTGTGGATCAGCCACGAGAAGGTGTAGCGGTACCTGGATCTGTACCCGGCGCCGTATCCGGTTCCGTGCCCGGTGCGGCCGGGCCCAGGCGTCCCGGCAGGCACCGGAACGCGTAGCCGCCCGCCTCGGTCGCCGCCGCCTCCGCGTCCCCGACCCGGATCGCGTCGACCAGGCGGGCGTGGTCCATGTGGTTCTCGGGCGTCAGCTCCCGGCCCACGCCCTCGCGCAGCCAGTCCCGTAGGACCTCGCCCAGGTCGGCGTACATCGCCGTCATCACGTCGTTGTGCGAGGCCGCGACGACCGCCAGGTGGAAGGTCGCGTCCGCCGTCACGAACGCCTCCGCCTCGCCCGTCTCCCACGCCTCCTCGCGGCGCAGCAGCAGTGTGTCCAGCTGCTTGAGGTCCCGCTCGGAACGCCGCTCGGCGGCCAGCTTCGCCGCGCTCGCCTCCAGCGTCGAACGCAGCTCCGCGATGTGCCGGGGATCCGCGCCCGCGAACCTGCGCTGCATCACACCGGCCAGCTCACTCGTCGCCACGACATACGTGCCGGAGCCCTGGCGGATGTCCAGGAGACCGTTGTGCGCGAGCGCCCGGACCGCCTCACGGACCGTGTTGCGGGCGACCCCCAGCTGCTCGACCAGCTCGGGTTCCGTCGGGATACGCGAGCCGACCGGCCACTCACCCGTGGAGATCTGGGCCCGCAGCGCGGCGATGACCTGCTCGGACAGTGCGGAACGGCGGGGATGGCTCAACGGCATGAGAGTCCTTCACGCACAGGGGTTGGACAACCAATCATCCCATCATTCTATGATGCGAGGCATGGCCAGCGAGGAAAACCGCACGACGACACGCACCACGACACGTACGACCACGCCGAAGCCACCCGTAGACACGCGGGACGGGACCACCGGCCCGGAACGGAACCCGCGCGCGTGGGCGGTCCGTCTCGTCGTCGTCGGCATCATCCTCGCCGCCCTCAACCTCCGCCCCGCCATCACCAGCCTCGGCGCCCTCCTCGAAGAGGTACGCGACAGCCTCGGCATGAGCGGCACCCTCGCCGGACTGCTCACCTCGGTGCCCCCGCTCTGCTTCGCGATCTTCGGCGTCACCGCGCCCCGCCTCGCCCGCCGCTTCGGACCCGCCGCCGTGGTGTGCGCGGGCATGGTCGCCATCACCGCGGGCCTCGCCCTGAGGCCGCTCGCGGGCGGCCCCGCCCTGTTCCTCGCCGCCAGCGCACTCGCCCTCATGGGCATCGCCGTCAGCAACGTCCTGATGCCGGTGATCGTCAAGCGCTGGTTCCCCGACCGGGTCGGCTCGATGACCGGCCTGTACTCGATGGCCCTGGCCCTCGGCACCTCCGCCGCGGCGGCCGTCACCGTCCCGATGACCGGAGCGCTCGGCGGCAGTTGGCGCGCGGGACTCGCGGTATGGGCCGTCCTCGCGGCGCTGGCCGTCCTGCCGTGGCTGCTCCTCGCACGGGACCGCGACCGGGGGCGTGACCGGGACCGGGACCGGGACCGCGCCCGCACGGGAACCACCGCCGCCCCGGCCGGACCGGAACCCGACGGGCTGCGCATCACCCGCAGCCGGACCGCCTGGGCGCTCGCCCTGTTCTTCGGACTCCAGGCCACCGCCGCGTACATCACGATGGGCTGGATGCCGCAGATCTTCCGGGACGCGGGCGTCCCCGCCGGCACCGCGGGGGTGCTGCTCGCCGTCACGATGGTCATGGGCGTACCGCTCGCCTTCGTCATCCCGCGCCTCGCCACCCGCCTGCCCCAGCAGGGCCCCATCGTGATCGCCCTCGGCGTCTGCGGGCTCGTCGGCTACGCGGGCCTGTACGCGGCACCGGCCGCCGGCGCGTGGGTCTGGGCGCTGCTCCTCGGCATCTCCAACTGCTCGTTCCCGCTTGCTTTGACGATGGTCGGCATGCGGGCCCGTACCGGCGCCGGAGTCGTCAAGCTGTCCGCGTTCGCGCAGAGCACCGGCTATCTGCTGTCGATCCCCGGACCGCTCCTGGTGGGCGTGCTCTACCAGCACAGCGGCGGCTGGGGCCTGCCGATCGCGCTGATGGCCGGACTGATGGTGCCGCAGATCGCGGTGGGCGTCCTCGCGGGCCGCAACCGGACCGTCGAGTCCGAGTGCGGCGCCCCCGCCCCGGCCCCCGCGCCCGCCACGAACTGACCGGGACTCGGGCCCACCGGCATGCCCCCACCCGACGGGTCCCCGGCCACGGGTGCGAGACTGGGCGCATGCCTGTGCTCGACCCGAATCCCCAGAACGGTCAGAAGAAACTGCTCATCGTGTTCGGCGCGATGCTGGCCATCACCGTGATCATCGGCGTGATCGCCACGATCGCCTCGCCGTGATCGGCCCGTCGTGAGCCGCCTGTCGTGACGTGATCGGCCCGTCGTGACCAGGGCTTCCGGAGCCGATGGTGGGGCTGGCCCCACCATCCCTTAGGGGGTCAGTGTCAGGGTCAAGTGGGTGGATCACCGGATGGGTTGAGGCCGCCCGTTTCCGTACCTTCGAGATGTGGCCGCGATGACGCGGCACGGAGCATCGAAGACTCGCGGAGGCGTCATGTCGGCCCGTACGCACACCCGGCCCCACCCGGCCCCCACGGGCGGCGGCGTCGAGATCCGGTTGCCCTGGTGGGCGCTGGTCCTGCCCGCGATCGCCTTCGTCATCCTGCTGACCCTGATCCTCAACCCCTCCGACGCGCACGCCGCGACCTCGGACCCGGGCGTCGGGCGCCTCCTGGAGCGCGCCCAGGACCTGGTCCTCAGGTAAAGACGGCACACGGGGCAGCGGGGTGTCACCCGTGGTGGCGGAGCGTGTCAACTCCCTGCGCCCCATGGCACGTTTCGTGCGAAGCTGGAACGCATGAGCGTCGCAGAACCCCGCAGGATTGTCCTTTTCCGGCATGCCAAGGCCGACTGGCCCCAGGTGTCCGACCATGAGCGTCCCCTCGCCGACCGGGGCCGCATGGACGCCCCCGTCGCCGGACGCAAGCTGGCGGACACGGGTCTCGCACTCGACCTGGCCGTCTGCTCGACGGCGACCAGGACCCGCGAAACGTGGAAGCTCGCCGTCCAGGAACTGCCGCACCGACCGAAAACGGTGTACGAGGAGCGGCTCTACGAGGCATCGCCCGGCGAGCTGATCGCCGTACTGAACGACATCCCGGACGACGCGCGGAATGTCGTACTGATCGGCCACAACCCCGGCATCCAGGGCCTCACCGAGATCCTCGCGGGCTCGTCCGACGCGGACGCCCAGCGCAGGATGAGCCGCCGCGGCTTCCCGACCTCCGCCTTCGCGGTCCTGACCTTCACGGGGCCCTGGAAGGGCCTGGAGCCGGGGGCTGGAACGCTGGCGGATTATTGGGCCCCGTAGCCCGTCCGGGCGGGGCGACCCTCCGGGCGGGTGACCGGCCGGGCTCGTGAAGCGCCGTAGCGGCGGAGATTCCTTCCGTCGCTACGGCGCTTCGTCGCTACGGTGCTCTGTCGCTACGGTGCTCTGCCACGACGGCGTGACTCAGTCGTCGTGCGTGTCCGCCGCCTCGACCTCTTCGCGGGTGATGCCCAGGAGGTACAGGACGGTGTCCAGGAAGGGCACGTTCACGGCGGTGTGCGCGGCCTCGCGGACCACCGGCTTCGCGTTGAAGGCGACACCGAGCCCGGCCGCGTTCAACATGTCGAGGTCATTGGCGCCGTCGCCGATCGCCACCGTCTGCGCCAGCGGCACCCCCGCCTCGGCGGCGAACCGGCGCAGCAGCCGCGCCTTGCCCGCCCGGTCGACTATCTCGCCCGTGACCCTGCCGGTGAGCCTGCCGTCCACGATCTCCAACGTGTTGGCCTGCGCGAAGTCGAGCCCGAGGCGGTCCTTCAGATCGTCGGTGACCTGGGTGAACCCCCCGGAGACGACGCCCACTTGGAAGCCGAGCCGCTTGAGCGTACGGATCAGGGTGCGCGCGCCCGGCGTCAGCCGCACCTCGCTGCGGACCTTCTCCACGACCGACGCGTCCAGGCCCGCGAGCAGCGCCACCCGCGCGTGCAGGGACTGTTCGAAGTCCAACTCGCCCCGCATCGCCGCCGCCGTCACCCCGGCGACTTCCTCCTCGCACCCGGCGTGCGCGGCGAACAGCTCGATCACCTCGTCCTGGATGAGCGTCGAGTCGACGTCCATCACGACCAGGCGCTGCGCCCTGCGGTGCAGCCCCGCCGCGACGACGGCGACATCCACGCCGAGCCCGGCGGACGCGGTGGCAAGGGCCGTCCGCAAGGTCTCGGTCCCGGTGCCGGACACCGCGAACTCGACCGCTGTCACGGGGTACTTGGCGAGCCGGAAGATCCGGTCGATGTTGCCGCCGGTCTCGGTGATACGGGCCGCTATGGCCGCTGTCGACTCGGCCGTCAGCGGGTGGCCAAGGACGGTGACCAGGGAACGTCCGAGACCGCGCGGCTGGTTGTCGCCGTGCCCCGAGATGATCTCGGCCTGCATCTTCATGGACTCGGCCCAGCTGTGCACGGTGGCCCGCAGATCGCCCGCCAGGCCGGTGGGCGGCTCGGTCACGAGCGCGCACAGGACGATACGGCCACGGGTGACGACCTGCTCGATGTCGACGACATCGACGGAGTAGGCGGCGAGGGTGTCGAACAGCCCGGCGGTGATCCCGGGCCGGTCCTTGCCGAAGATCTTGACCAGGAGAGTGGGAACGTCAGTGGGAACGTCTGAGGTCTGCGATGCGCTCATGGTGCTTCCACCGTATCCGGCACCGGGTGTCACGCGCCCTACGGGTCCGCCCGTCGGACACCCCGCCGCCCGTCTCTGATCGGCTCCCTGATCAGCTCTCTGACCAGCTCTCCGATCAGCGGCGGCGCCCCGGCCCGGCGGGCGGTGGTCCGTCCTTCGGCCGGCGGGGTGGTGCGGGCGGCGGGGGCGCGGGCGGAGGTGTCGGCGGGGGCGGTGTCGACGGGGCTGCTCCGGCCGGCGGTGTGGGCGGTGGCGGTGGCGGTGGCGGTGGCGGTGTCATGGGGCCCACCATGGTCGGCGCGCTGGAGACATCGCCGGGAAGCCGCAGGTAGGGGTTGGTGTCGGGGTTGGGTGGCCGGTACGGGGTGGCGGGGGAGTAGGGGCCGTCCGAGCCCTCGTGGCCGCGCACACCGGGGGAACCCTGGGCGTCCCCGGACTGCCCGGCGTCGCCCGAACCCCCTGCGTCGCGGGAACCCCGGCCCCGGTGTCCGCCCGGCCCGCCCCGGCCGTCGTCGGAACCCGCGCGTCCCCGCCCGCCGAGAGCGAGCGGCGCCGCCCTGCTCCCGGCCGCTCCGGTCGCCCACGCCAGCAGCGCCCCGACCGCTCCGGCACCCGCACCCCACGCGGCCCCCAGGACCAGGGCAGCGCCACGGTGCCCGCGCAGATCGATCCCGGCGCCGAACGCGTCGAAGCCGAGGACCGAGAGCGAGGCGTCGACCGACAGATCCGTGAGCCATGCGAGCAGCGGCAGCGCCGGCGCCGTCACGACGCCGAGCCGCAGCGCGCACCGTCCCGCGAAACCGAGGGCGCCCGGCCCCCGGGTGCCACCGCCGTCGGGGCCTCGTACCGCCGCCCGGACGACCGGTGTACGGGCCGCCGTGAGGACGCCGGCGAGCAGCATCATCACCGCGACCGCGACGCCCAACAGCCATACCCTGTTGTCGAGTTCGGCCAATCGGCCCAGCGTGACCGGTTCGTCGGCGCCGACCCGGAGCAGCTCGTCGAGCGGGTCGGGCAGCAGCTTGGCCAGCTCGCCGGTCGCCTTGCCGTCCCAGGGGACGAACAGTCCGATGGGGACGCCGAGCCACACGCCGTTGGGTGCCCCGAGCAGCGCGGCGCCCGCGATCCGCTTCGGATGGTCGTCGCCGATCATCGCGTACGCCGCCGCCGCGAACCCGGCGGCGACCGCCGTCAGCAGGACGGTGACCAGCGCGGACACGACCGGGCGCACCATCCGGTGCACACCGCCCCAGGCGCGCGGCAGCGGCGTACGGCGCGATGCGAGCAGCGCGATCAGCAGGACACCGACGACCCAGAGCGCGCCGCCGACGAGCGTGGCGCCGGTGTCGACGGTGAAGCCGACCGCCGCCTTCGCACCGGCCAGATCACCGAGCCGGTCCGGCAACAGCGCCCCGATGTCCGGCAGTTGGTCCCCGATGCCGCCGGGTAGCGCGTCACCGGGCACCTGGTCGAGACCGAGCGCGGCGCCGTCGAGCGTGATGACGTCGTGCCCAGCCCACGCGAGGCCGCCGAGCGTCGCCAGGAACAGCGCGACCACAGTGCCCGCGCGCGCGGCGAGTTCACCGGACGACACCGTCGCGCCCAGCGCGCGCAGCGACCGCAGGAAGAAGAAGGACAGGAGCAGCGCGCCCACCAGGGAGACGCCGAGTGGCGTGATGTCGATGGCCGTGGTCGCCTGCGCGCCGTCCAGTCCGAACGCGGAGACGTCACCGGACGGTGTGACCGAGCCGCCCACGCCGAGCGCGACCGCCGCCGCCGTCATAGGCCCCAGCGATCCCGCCGCGTCCGCGCCGAGCAGATGCAGTCCGAGCGCGGCGACCCCCGCCATCCCGATCAGTGCCCAGCCGACCGAGGCCACCGCGGACAGCAGGACGTCCCCCCACCGCAGCCCTCCGCCGGCACCCCGCGCGCCGGCACCCCCCGTGCCGCCCCGGCCGCCGTTCCCGTAATCGCCGCTCTCCATCAGGCCCCCCCGATCAGAACCGCCGAAAACCACCCCACCGAAACGGCGTCCGCTCCGGTCGTGCGCTCCGTGCCCGATCCGCAAGACCCCTGAGCGTCATGGGCGGTTCCCACTCTCGGGGCGGGTTTCCCGACCGTCAACGGGCCGGGCGTTACGGCCCGTACGCAGTCTTCACAAGGCCCGACTTTCGGTCGGGTGCCTGAGCCTGAAATAGTTCCCCACGATGTTCGACATCCCTAGACTCCCCATGACGGGGCTACTTCGGGGGACAAATCACGTGGGGCATGGAGTGCCGGAACTCGTACTGGAATTGAACGGAAGAACCTGGACGCTTGATCCATCCAGGCCATACACCATCGGACGTGATCCGCAGGGTGACATCGTGCTCGACGACGCCCGGGTGTCCTGGCGTCACGCCACGGTCAGCTGGAGTGGCCGGAGTTGGGTCATCGAGGACCACGGCAGCACCAACGGCACCTTCGTGCAGGGCCAGCGCATCCACCAGTTGGAGATAGGCCCCGGCCTGTCGGTGCACCTGGGCAACGCGACGGACGGTCCCCGGGTCACCGCGCAGGGCACCGCCGCCGCCGTGGCCGCGCCGCAGCACCAGCAGGCGCCGCAGCATCAGCAGGCCGCGCCGCCCCAGCAGGGCTGGGCCGGTCAGCAGCAGCACGGTCAGCAGGCACCGCAGCACGGTCAGCAGCAGCAGGCCCCGCAGGTGCCGCACCAGCAGGGGCCGGGACCGGGACAGGGACCGGGCGGTGTCGCGGGGGCGCCGCCCGTCTATGGAGACCGCAGCCCCACGACGTTCCACCAGTTCTCGCTCGGCCGGGTGATGCGGATCGGCCGCGCCCTGGAGAACGAGCTGGTCGTCTCCGACCTCCAGGTCTCCCGCCACCACGCCGAGTTCCACGCGACGCCCGACGGCCGCTTCGAGATCCGCGACCTCGGATCGCACAACGGCACCTACGTCAACGGTATGCCGATGGCCAAGGGCGGCTCCGCGCTGCTCGGCCCGAACGACATCGTCGGCGTCGGCCACTCGACGTTCCGCCTGGTCGGGGACCGTCTCGAAGAGTTCGTCGACACCGGTGAGGTATCCTTCTCGGCCCGCCACCTCACGGTCACCGTGGACGGCGGCAAGCAGATCCTCAAGGACGTCTCCTTCGGTGTCCCGGAGAAGTCCCTCGTCGCGGTCATCGGCCCCTCGGGCTCCGGCAAGTCGACCCTGCTCAAGGCGCTCACGGGCTACCGCCCCGCCAACCAGGGCGATGTCCTCTACGACAACCGGAACCTGTACAAGCAGTTCGCCGAGCTGCGGCAGCGCATCGGTCTGGTCCCGCAGGACGACATCCTGCACAAGGAACTGACCGTCAAGAAGGCCCTCAAGTACGCGGCCAAGCTGCGGTTCCCCGCAGACACCAGCGAGCAGGAGCGCGAGCAGCGCATCGGCGAGGTGCTGCGCGAGTTGAAGCTGGACATCCACAAGGAGAAGCGGGTCACCTCGCTCTCCGGTGGTCAGCGCAAGCGGGTCTCGGTCGCCCTGGAGCTGCTGACGAAGCCGTCGCTGATCTTCCTGGACGAGCCGACCTCCGGCCTCGACCCGGGCATGGACCGCGATGTCATGCAGCTGCTGCGCGGCCTCGCCGACGACGGCCGTACGGTCCTCGTCGTCACGCACTCCGTGGCCGAACTGGCGATCTGCGACAAGCTCCTCGTGATGGCGCCTGGCGGATCCGTCGCGTACTTCGGCCCGCCGGAGGAGGCGCTGAACTTCTTCGGCTACAGCACATGGGCCGATGTGTTCTCCGCCTTCGAGAACTACCGCGACTACGACTGGGCGGGCCGCTGGAAGGGCTCGCAGCACTACCAGATGTACGCCGCGGACATCGACGCCGTGGCCGCCCAGTCGGTGCAGATGCCACCCCCGCAGGCGGTGCGTCCACCCAAGCCGCAGGGCTGGGGCTCGCAGTTGTTCACGTTGGTCCGCCGCTATGTGTCGGTCATCGCGTCCGACAAGGGCTTCATGGCGCTGATGCTGATCCTGCCGGCGGTGCTCGGCGTGGTGAGCATGCTGATCGATCCCGACCAGGGCCTGACGGCCAACCCGCCGCGGGCCAACGGCACCCTGGTCCCGAACGGCACCGCCCCCACCGTGCTGCTGATCCTCGCGGTGGGCGCCTGTTTCTCGGGCGCCGCCAACTCGGTCCGTGAGCTGATCAAGGAACGGGTGATCTATGAACGGGAGCGGGCCACCGGCCTGTCCCGCTCGGCGTATCTCATGTCCAAGGTCATCGTCCTCGGCGTGATCACCGTGGTCCAGGGCGCGATCATCGGCGGTATCGGTTTCTCGCTGCGGGAGATCCCCAAGGAGGGCGTTGTCCTCGGCGGTCTCACGCTCCTGGAGCTGTCGCTGCCGATCATGGCGCTCGGCTTCGCCTCGATGATGTTCGGCCTGGTCATCTCCTCGCTGGTGAAGACCGCCGAGAAGACCATGCCGCTCCTGGTGATGTTCGCGATCGTCCAGGTCGTCTTCACCGGCTGCCTCTTCATGCTGAACGGCAGCGTCGGAGTCAACGAGTTCTCGTATCTGATGCCGTCGCGCTGGGCGGTCGCCGCCGCGGGCGCCTCGCTGGACTTCAACCGGGTCAACCCCAACACGGACGACCCGACCAACACGGACCCGCTGTGGGACCACGAGGCGTCGACCTGGCTGATGGACATGGGCGCGCTGCTGGTGCTCGGCGCGCTCTGCGGGGTCCTTGTGGCCCGCTTCCTGCGCCGCCATGAGCCCGAGGTGATGCGCAAGTAACGCACGGTCACCGCGGAGCGTCGCGGTGACCGGCCATGCCGAAGGGCGGCACCCCGTGCGGGTGCCGCCCTTCGGCGCTGCTGCGGCGCTGAGCCCCGGGAGGTCCGGAGAAGGGCTCAGTAGGCGCTGAAGACGTTGTCGATCGAGCCGTAGCGGTCGGCGGCGTAGTTGGCCGCGGCCGTGATGTTGGCGACCGGGTCGTAGATGTCGTTCGGCGTGCCGGGGACGTGGTACGTCTTGAACGTCGGCGGGATCACCTGGAGCAGGCCCTTCGAGGGGATGCCGTTCTGGGCGTTGATGTCCCAGTTGTTGATGGCGCGCGGGTTACCGCTCGACTCCCGCATGATGTTGCGGTGCAGGCCGTCGTACGAGCCCGGGATGCCCTGCTGCTTCATGATGTCGAGGGACTCGCGGATCCAGCCGTCGAGGTTGTTCGTGTACGACACCGCGCGGGCGGAGACCGAGCGGCTGGCGTCGTTCGTCTGCTGCCGCGACGCGTTCGCGTCGGCCTTGGCCTGCTCGGCCTTGGCGGCGACGTCGGCCTCCTTCTTGGCGGCCTCGTCGCTCTGCGTCTTCAGATCGGCGGCGACCTTGACCTTCTGGTCGGCGCCGGCCAGCTGGTCGGTGACGCCGGCGTGGACGTCCTTGACCTGCTGCGAGCTCTGCAGCAGTGAGAACGCGACCGGAGCGGCGGACACGTCCTGGGAGTCGGCGCTTGCGGAGGCCGGAACGAGCGAGAACGCGAGAGCCGCGGCACCGAGCGTCGCCACACCGGCGATCGAGAGCTTGTGGGTCTTGGTCAGCGTCAGCGTCGAGCGACTATGACCAGGAATGGCGGTGTTCTTGGACATGGTGGGGACCTCTTCGAATAGCGGAGGTCGCTCGCGGTCCGGTGGGGACAGATGTTTCCGACACAAGCGCCGGGGGTAAGACCCCGCAGCGCCGAGCGACGTTGGCCATTCTTAGCGGTCGCAAAATTCGCTGGCAATCATGTGACGTACGAAGCCGGATAGTGGATCAGGGTGCCGGAGTTCACCCGGAATTCGGGCTTCCGCCCCGCTGACAAGACCTTTATCCCGATACTAGGGACCTTCGTACGTGACCTGCGTCCTATGCTCGGCGTCACATCGGGCGCGTAACAGTCTCACCAATGGTTGCCTTGGCAATGCGGAACGTAATAATCCATCTGCCCGGTTATGTCCGGAATTACGGAAATAGGAGGTGTAGGTCTCCGAATTCATGCCACAGATACAGGCCCCTCAGGGCCTCGTCATAACTCCGGGCCAGCGCCGCCCGCCCCGCGATCGCCCGGAGCATCAGCAGATGTGACGCCTCCGGCTCGTGCAACCCGGTCAGCAGCCCGTCCACCACCCGCACGCCCCGCTCCGGCGTCACCACCAGATCCGTCCACCCCGCCGCACCCCGCACCACCCCGTCCATGCCCGCCGCCGACTCCACCGCCCGCACCGCCGTCGTCCCCACCGCGATCACCCGCCCGTCGCCCGCGCGGGCGACGTTGATCAGCCGCGCCGACGGCTCCGGCACCTCGAAACGCTCCGGATACGGCGGCTCGTGCGCCTCCACGGACGCCACCCCCGTATGCAGCGTCACCGGCGCGAACCGCACCCCCCGGATCACCAGGTCCGTGACCATCCGCGCCGTGAAGGGCCGCGACGCGCTCGGCATCTCCGCACTGCCCGCACCGTCCGGCGTGTCCAGCGCGAACACCGACTGGTACACGGACAACGGCTGATCCCGCTCCGTGTACGCGTACCGGATCGGCCGCCCGTAGCCGCGCAGCAGCCCCGGCACGTCCCGCGGCGACACCCGCGCCCACCACAGCCGCGCTCCCGCCGCGGACCCCGCTCCCGCCCCTGTGAAGGCCCCCAAGGGCTCCTCCAGGACCAGCCGCGCACCGCCCGGCAGGCACACCACCGTCCCCGCGGGTCCGCCCGCCCGCGCGCGCGTGGTGCCCCGCCCGTCGGGATCCCGCACCTCGACGGCCCACCTCCCGTCGTCCCCGCGCGTCGAGAAATGCACCACCACGCGCGCGTGGGCGATCCGGCCGTCCACCGCCGCCGCCAGCGTCGGCGAGGTGTTGACCACCAGGAGGTCACCCGCCCGCAACAGCGCCGGCAGCTCCCCGAACGCGTGATGCGTCACCTCCGTACCGTGCGACACGAGGAGCCGCACCGCGTCCCGGTCCAACCCCGGCCCCCGCTGCTCCGCCGGCACCCGCGCGGACAGCTCGTCCGGCACCCGGATCCGCAGTCCCGCCGCGTCCCCCACCGTCATCGCGCGTCCCCGGCGACCGACGGCTCACCCGACGGCTCTCCCGGCGCCGGGAGAGCCGGCTCCAGCAGGGCGGGCGCCGCGTACCGGCCGCTCGCCGGACGCCGGTCAAGCAGCCGCAGGAACGCCGGCACCACCGCCCGGGGCAGCGGACGCCCCGAGTCGTCGTCCACCGGCACAGCGGCCCGGTACAGATCCGTCCGCATGTCACCCGGGTCGACCGCCCACACCCGCAGCCCCGGCTCCTCCACCGCGAGCACCGCCGACAGATGATCCAGCGCCGCCTTCGACGCCCCGTACCCGCCCCACGTCTCGTACGGCTCCGCCGCCGCGTCCGAACTGACCGTGATCACCGTCCCCGCGCGCGAGGCCCGCAACAACGGCAACCCCTCCTGCACCAGACCGAGCGCCGCCACCACATTCGTCTCCAGCGCCGCCCGCAACCCCGCCGGCGGCAACGCGTCCAGCCGCACCAGCGGCTCCGCGCCCAGCGCGCTCGCATTGCTCACCAGCAGATCAAGACCGCCCAGATCCCGGGCCACGGCCACCAGCCGCGCCCGCAGCGCCGCGTCCCCGACATCCCCGGCCACCGCCTCCACGCGCGTGCCGTACACCCGCAGCGCACCGGCCGTCGCCTCCAGCACAGCCGCGGTCCGCGCGTTCAGGACCAGGTCCCAGCCACGCTCCGCGAGCGCCGCGCCGAGCGCACGCCCCAGCCCCTTCGACGCCCCCGTGATGATCGCCACCGGCATGACAGTCCATCCCCTCTTCCGTCCCCGCCGGCGCACCCGACCGGCCCGCCGGCGACTGACCCCAACGTAGGAATGAGCAGGTCCCGGGCGCCTCGGACAAGCGCCGCAAACCCAGGGGTCCCTTCGTCCTAGGGCCGGCCCGCCGCGCCCTAGGCCCAGCGTCCCAGCCGACCGCGGCCACAGGTCCGATACGCACTGTCACAGCCCGCCGGTACGGTGAAACCATGAGTCACGCCCCACGCTCCGGCCTCTACGCGGTGAGTTCCGCGCTGCTGGCCATGAGCAGACACCTGGAGGTCCGCGACGTCCTCAAGACGATCGTCGCCTCCGCCCGCGAACTGCTCGACGCGCAGTACGCGGCGCTGGGCGTGCCCGACGACCACGGCGGCTTCGCCCAGTTCGTCGTCGACGGCGTCAGCGACGAACAATGGCGCGCCATCGGCCCGCTGCCCCGCCAGCACGGCATCCTCGCCGCCATGCTCCACGGCGAGAAGACCGAACGCCTCGCCGATGTCCGCAAGGACCCCCGCTTCGAGGGCTGGCCCTCCGCCCACCCCGACATGTCCGACTTCCTGGGCCTGCCCATCCGCGACGGCGACGAGACCATCGGCACCCTCTTCCTCGCCAACAAGAACCGCTCCAAGCCCGACGGGACCTGCGGCTTCACCGAGGACGACGAGGAACTCCTGTCGATCCTCGCCCAGCACGCCGCCATCGCCCTCACCAACGCCCGCCTCTACGAGCGCAGCCGCGAGCTGACCATCGCCGAGGAACGCTCCCGCCTCGCCCACGAACTGCACGACGCCGTCAGCCAGAAACTCTTCTCGCTGCGCCTCACCGCCCAGGCCGCCGCCGCCCTCGTCGACCGCGACCCCACGCGCGCGAAGGGCGAACTGCACCAGGTCGCCGCACTCGCCGCCGAGGCCGCCGACGAGCTGCGCGCCGCCGTCGTCGAACTACGCCCCGCGGGACTCGACGAGGACGGCCTCGTCGCCACCCTGCGCACCCACGCGCAGGTACTCGACCGCGCCCACTCCGCGCGCGTCACCTTCACCAGCGGCGCCCTGCGCGCCCTGCCCGCCGCGCAGGAGGAAGCCATGCTCCGCGTCGCCCAGGAAGCCCTGCACAACGCGCTGCGGCACTCCGGCGCCGACCGGATCGACATCCGCCTGGAGCGCCGCGGCCAGGGCGCCGTGCTGCGCGTCACCGACGACGGCACCGGCTTCGAACCCCGCACCGTGCGCCGCGCGGGACGCCATCTCGGGCTCGTCTCCATGCGCGACCGCGCCGGCGGCGTCGGCGGCACACTGACCGTCACTTCGGAGCCCGGAAAGGGCACCACGATCGAGATGGAGGTCCCCGGTGGCTGACAAGAGGATTCGCGTGCTCCTGGTGGACGATCATCAGGTGGTCCGCCGCGGACTGCGCACCTTCCTGGAGGTCCAGGACGACATCGAGGTCGTGGGCGAGGCGTCGGACGGCACGGAAGGCGTCGACCAGGCCCAGCAACTCACACCGGACGTCGTCCTCATGGACATCAAGATGCCCGGCATGGACGGCGTCGAGGCCCTGCGCCGCCTGCGCGAACTGGACAACCCCGCGCGCGTGCTCATCGTCACCAGCTTCACCGAACAGCGCACCGTGGTCCCCGCCCTGCGCGCCGGAGCCGCCGGGTACGTGTACAAGGACGTGGACCCCGAAGCCCTCGCCGGAGCCATCCGTTCCGTGCACGCCGGGCATGTCCTGCTCCAGTCCGAGGTGGCTGGCGCCCTCCTCTCCCAGGAGGACACCCACACCGGGCACGGCAGGGCGGGCACCCTCACCGAGCGGGAGCGGCAGGTTCTCGCCCTGATCGCCGACGGACGCTCCAACCGCGAGATCGCCCGCGCCCTCGTCCTCTCCGAGAAGACCGTCAAGACCCATGTGTCGAACATCCTCATGAAACTCGACCTCGCCGACCGCACCCAGGCCGCCCTGTGGGCCGTACGACACGGTGTGACCGGCTGAGCTGTGGTGTGACCGGCTGATCCGCGCTCCGGCGCGCACCACCCGGAGCGAAAGCGGATAGTTCCCCTCCGGGATGAGATTCATACCGTCGTGTGGATGTCCCCCGAATGGCGCATCCTCCGGGGCCCCGGGCCGTTCTCCATGACGTGCCGCGACGAACGGTCGCGGCCACCACGAGGAGGACCCAGAAGTGAAGAACCTGAAGAAGGCCGCTGCCGTCACGATGATCGCGGGCGGTCTGGTCGTCGCCGGCGCCGGTCTCGCCTCCGCCACGGACGGCGCGCACGCGGGCGGCAAGACCGTGCACTCCCCGGGCGTCGGCTCGGGCAACCTGGTCCAGGCTCCGATCCACATCCCGGTGAACGCGGTGGGCAACACCATCAACGTCATCGGTGTGCTCAACCCGGCCTTCGGCAACCTCGGCCTGAACCACTGACGAAGCCCCTGGTCCGCCAGTGACCACCGGCCCCCCGGCATGACCAGGGGGCCGGTCGCGTTCTCCCGGGTGCGGGGTGCGGGGTGCGGGGTGCGGGGTGCGGGGTGCGGGGTGCGAGGTACGTGGGCCTTCCATCGTTTCGTCGGCCTATTGCTCCGATCGGGCCGAACGAGGGGGCGCCCCGTGTCGTCCGCGGGGGGCGCACGGTTCTCACCGTGCGACCCGCGGCTGGGTCGCAACGCATACCCAGGAGGAGCAGTCCCCATGAACATCGCCAAGAAGGCCGCCCTGGCCGTCGCCGTCGCCGGTATCGCCGCGGGCGCCTCCGCCGGAGCGGCAGTCGCCGACGCGGGCGCCGAAGGCGCGGCCATCGGGTCGCCCGGTGTCGCCTCGGGCAACAACATCCAGATGCCCGTCCACATCCCCGTGAACGTGGTGGGCAACTCCGTCAACGTCATCGGCCTCCTGAACCCGGCCTTCGGCAACGCGGGCGCCAACCACTGACGCAGCCCCACCCCCAGGAACCGGCCCCACGGACGCGATCCGCGGGGCCGCTCCCATGCCCACCCGAACCCGCCGGACGCCGCCCCACCTCGCGTCGCCCCACCTCGCGTCACCGCACCTCGCGCTGCTCCACATACGCGTTGTACGCCGCCACCTGCGCACGCCGTGCCGTCCGCTCCACCGGACGCAAAGCCCCCGACCGCGCCGCCATCTCCGAAGCGCTCACCGCACCCCCGTGCCCGTGTTCGTACTCGTACGCCACCGACACCAGCAGCCCCACCCGCTGCGCCAGCTCCAACACCCGTACCGCACGCGGCGGATACCCGGGAGCCAGCACCTCGCGGCCCCGCTCCGCCCGCGCCCGGTACGCCTCCACCGCCGCCTCGGCGACCGGACCCGAACCCGCCACGTCCAGCCGGGACAGCGCCTCGGTCGCGTCACGCAGCGCCTCCGCCAACTCCCGCTCCGCCTCACCCAGCGACGGCACATCCGCGGGCGGCGCCTCCCGCACCGGCAGACAGTGCCACACGACCTCCACGTGCACATCGCCCGCCGGACCCACCTCGGACACCTCCGGTACGAGACCGAGCGCGGCGCCCTGACAGACCACCGCCTCCTCCGCCTCCAGAGCGCGCGCGTTGAACTCGGGCGGCCCGCTGAGCCCCAGCGGGTGCCCCGGCACGGGCAGCGCCACCCGCAGCCCGGTCACCCCGAGGGCCCGCAGCCGCCCGAGGGCGAGCGTCAGACCGACCGGCCCGGATTCGCCGGGCAGCCCCTCGACCCGATGCACCGCGTCCTCGCCCACCATGGCGAGCACCGCGTCATCCGGTGAGACAAAACCGGCCAACAGGGCATTTCCCCAAGCCGCCAACCGTCCAGAGCGTGGTTCCGAGAGCATGGAACCCACCCTAAGGACCGACCGATGGAACAGTCCGCCCAACCGGTGGCGTAGGTTTTCCCTGGGGACTGCGTCCACCGACGCACACGAACCCGCCCGGCCGACACTGCAAGGGGAGACAACGCGCTCATGAGCGATGTACTGGAGCTGGTGGACGTATCAGTGGTCCGCGAGGGCCGGGCTCTGGTGGACCAGGTCTCCTGGTCGGTCAAGGAAGGCGAGCGCTGGGTCATCCTCGGCCCCAACGGCGCCGGAAAGACCACCCTCCTCAACGTCGCCTCCAGCTACCTCTTCCCGAGCACCGGCACCGCCACCATCCTCGGCGAACAACTCGGCCGCGTCGACGTCTTCGAACTCCGCCCCCGCATCGGCATCGCCGGCATCGCCATGGCCGAAAAGCTACCCAAGCAACAGACCGTCCTCCAGACCGTCCTCACCGCCGCGTACGGCATGACCGCCGGCTGGCACGAGGACTACGAGGACATCGACGAACAGCGCGCCCGCGCCTTCCTCGACCGCCTCGGCATGAGCGACTACCTGGACCGCAAGTTCGGCACCCTCTCCGAAGGCGAACGCAAGCGCACCCTCATCGCGCGCGCGCTCATGACCGACCCCGAACTCCTCCTCCTCGACGAACCCGCCGCAGGACTCGACCTCGGCGGCAGGGAAGACCTGGTCCGACGCCTGGGACGCCTCGCCCGCGACCCCATCGCACCCTCCATGATCATGGTCACGCACCACGTCGAGGAGATCGCCCCCGGCTTCACCCACGTCCTCATGATCCGCCAGGGCAAAGTCCTCGCCGCGGGCCCCCTCGAACTCGAACTCACCTCACGCAACCTCTCCCTCTGCTTCGGACTGCCCCTCCTCGTCGAACAGCGCGGCGAACGCTGGTCCGCCCAGGGCCTCCCGATGACCTGACCCACACCCCCCGAACCACCCCCGCGCCACTGACCTGATCGGAGCCCTGTCCGCGAACCGACTCCCGGACCTACCATGACCACGTGGACATCGAAGCGTGGGTGTGGTGGCTGATCGGAGCGGTCGGGCTGGGCATTCCGCTGGTGGTGACCGCGATGCCCGAATTCGGCATGCTCGCCGCCGGCGCAGTCGCCGGCGCCGTGACCGCGGGACTCGGAGGCGACATCGTCCTCCAAGTCCTCGTCTTCGTCGCCGTATCCGTCGCACTCATCGCCGTAGTCCGCCCCATCGCGGGCCGACACCGCTCCCAACGCCCCGAACTCGCCTCAGGAATCGACGCGTTGAAAGGCAGACAAGCCGTCGTACTGGAACGCGTCGACGGCACCGGCGGACGCATCAAACTCGCCGGAGAAGTCTGGTCCGCCCGCGCACTCGACAGCGACCAGGTCTACGAAGCGGGACAACAGGTCGACGTCGTCGACATCGAAGGAGCCACCGCCATCGTGGTGTAACTCCCCACCGCCGCACGGCCCTTCGGACCCCCGGGCCGCCAACGCCAGGTCAACCGAACGTCGTACGCACCACGCGACCGTCTGACAGACTCGACCAGCAAGATCTTCAAGCAGAACCGCGGCAGAGAAGGGTACGGGGAGCCACGATGCAACCGATCATCATCGTCCTGATCATTCTGGTGGTGCTGGTCTTCATCGCCCTGATCAAGACCATCCAGGTGATCCCACAGGCCAGCGCCGCCATCGTCGAACGCTTCGGCCGCTACACCCGCACCCTCAACGCGGGCCTCAACATCGTCGTGCCCTTCATCGACTCGATCCGCAACCGCATCGACCTGCGCGAACAAGTCGTCCCCTTCCCGCCCCAACCGGTGATCACCCAGGACA
This sequence comes from Streptomyces sp. NPDC058001, assembly GCF_042886315.1. Classification (NCBI taxonomy): domain Bacteria; kingdom Bacillati; phylum Actinomycetota; class Actinomycetes; order Kitasatosporales; family Streptomycetaceae; genus Streptomyces; species Streptomyces sp. NPDC058001. The sequence goes on along the minus strand of NZ_JBHVQT010000009.1, from coordinate 4,426 downwards.
ACCTGGTCGTCAACATCGACACCGTCATCTATTACCAGGTCACCGACGCCCGCGCCGCGACCTACGAAGTCGCCAGCTACATCCAGGCCATCGAACAGCTCACCGTCACCACCCTCCGCAACATCATCGGCGGCATGGACCTCGAACGCACCCTCACCTCACGCGAGGAGATCAACGCGGCCCTGCGCGGCGTCCTCGACGAAGCCACCGGCAAATGGGGAATCCGCGTCAACCGCGTCGAACTCAAGGCCATCGAACCGCCCACCTCCATCCAGGACTCGATGGAGAAGCAGATGCGCGCCGACCGCGACAAGCGCGCCGCGATCCTCACCGCCGAAGGCATCCGCCAGTCCCAAATCCTCACCGCCGAAGGCGAGAAGCAGTCCGCCATCCTGCGCGCCGAAGGCGAGGCCAAGGCCGCCGCCCTCCGTGCCGAAGGCGAAGCCCAGGCCATCCGCACCGTCTTCGAATCCATCCACGCCGGAGACGCGGACCAGAAACTCCTCGCCTACCAGTACCTCCAGATGCTCCCCAAGATCGCCGAAGGCGACGCCAACAAACTCTGGATCGTCCCCAGCGAAATCGGCGACGCCCTCAAGGGCCTGTCCGGCGCCATGGGCAACTTCGGCCCCCTGGGCGGCCCTTCCGGCGGCCAACAGCCCACCGCGAAGGGCACCGAGCGCCGCGAATCGCCCCCCCTCGACTGACGACCGGACTCCCGCACCACCGGACTTGCGCACGACCGGACGACTGGGTACGCCAAGGCGCCCGCCTCCCCAAGGAAGCGGGCGCCTCACGCACGTAACAACACGACACACCACAAGGACGACGCCTACGCGGCCACCCGGCCCGACGCCAACCACTCCGGCAGCGCCTCCCGACCGTCCTGCCCCAACGCCAACAGCATCGCGTCCGCCGGCGTCGGCTCGAACGGCGCCCGCAGCAACGGCATCCCCGCCTGCTCCGGCGTACGGTCCGCCTTACGGTGATTGTCCTCCGCACACGACGCCACCGTGTTCAACCACGCATCCGCACCACCCTGCGCCCGCGGCACCACATGGTCCACCGTCGTCGCCCGCCGCCCGCAGTACGCGCACCGGTGCAGGTCCCGGATCAGCACACCCCGCCGCGACCACGGAGCCTGTCTTCGAAACGGCACCCGCACATACCGGCACAACCTGATCACCCGAGGCACCGGAAGATCCACCGCAGCCGCACGCACACGAAGCCCGGGGTGAGCCTGCTCCACAACAGCCTTGTCCTGAAGCACCAGCACGACAGCACGGTTCAACGACACCGTCGACAACGGTTCAAAGCTCGCATTCAGCACCAGCGTCCCACGCATCTCGCCCACCTCCCGTACGCACCGGCCCACCCCTTGGCGGGCTGGAACACAACTCTGGCCGCGCACGCCGAGATGGACAACGCAATATCGCGCTCACCGGGAGCCACCCCCCAGCCCCCCACACAAAAAAATGCCCGCCCCCGATCACTTCCATGACCAGAGGCGGGCAAACACTCAGTGAACGTCAGCCCTCCGCCGAAGCCGCATACACCCCGACCAACTGCGCACGCCCCAACGTATGGAACCGCAGATTGAAACCGACCACAGCGGGCGACGCCTCCGCGTCCGGACCCAACCTCTCCTGGTCCACCGCGTACACCGTGAACACATACCGGTGCGCCGGATCCCCGGGCGGCGGCGCCGCCCCACCGAAGTCCCTCGTCCCGTAATCGTTCCGCACCTGCACGGCACCCTCGGGAAGCCCCTCGAACTTCCCACTGCCCGCACCCGCCGGCAACTCCGTCACCGACACCGGAATATCGAACACCGACCAGTGCCAGAACCCACTGCCCGTCGGCGCGTCCGGATCGAAACACGACACCGCGAAACTCTTCGACCCCGCCGGGAAACCCTCCCACCGCAACTGCGGCGACGTGTTCCCACCAGCGTAGACCTGAGCGTCCTTCAGCACCGCACCCGCCTCGACATCCTCACTCACCACCGTGAACGAGGGCACCCGCGGATGGAAGTCATGGGGAAGCGGCGGCCTCTTGGGCTCGGTCACCTCGGCACCTCCTGGATCTGGAACGGAAACACCCTGCCGGAACGGCATCACCGCGACCGGCGACACCGCACCGCCCGAGCCTAGAACCAGTTACGCCGACTACCGACCTCCGACAGCCACTGGTTCAGATATCCCGCCCAATCCGTGCCCTGGAAGTCCTGCAACCCCACCGTGAACGACCGGAACGAGTCACTGCCCTCACTGAAAAGCCCCGGCTTCTTGTCCATCTCCAGAACGACATCCATCTCACGGTCGTCCGCCACGAACGTCAACTCAACCTGGTTCAACCCCCGGTACTGCTGCGGCGAGAAGAACTCGATCTCCTGATAGAACGGCAACCGCTGCCGCGTCCCCCGGATGTGCCCCCGCTCCATGTCCGCACTCTTGAACCGGAAACCCAACTGCCCGAACGCGTCCAGAATCGCCTGCTGCGCCGGCAGCGGATGCACATTGATCGGGTCCAGATCACCCGAATCCAGCGCCCGCGCGATCTCCAGCTCCGTCGTCACCCCGATGTTCATCCCGTGCAGCCGCTGCCCCGCGAAGCTCGTGATCGGCGTCTCCCACGGAATCTCCAACCCGAACGGCATCGCGTGCACCGCACCCGCCTGAAGCTCGAAAGCACCCCCCAACCGCACCTTCGTGAACTCGACGTCCTGCTTCAGCTCCTGATCATTGCCCTCGACCTCGACCCGCGCCTGCAACCCGACCGACAGACCCTGGATCTCCTGGTTCACGGAGCCGCCCTGGATCCGCACCTCACCCTGCACGACCCCACCCGGGACCACATTCTCCTCGGTGAGCACCGTCTCCACCGAAGCACCGCCGGCCCCCAGGCTCGCCAGCAACCGCTTGAACCCCATGACTCTCCTCCCCAGGCTGCGCGCCTGTGGTCTGGTGTGAAACCTCGATCCCTACCAACGCGAACCGGGCCCAACCGGTTCCGCGCCCACACCCTCGCGCGCCGGACCGTTACCTGACCACCCCGGCGCGCGTACCAGGTGCACTACGCTCGTACAGCATGATCGCGGCCCCCGACCACCTCCCCCTCGCCCGAGAGTTCTTCGACCGACCCGTCCTCGACGTCGCCAAGGACCTCCTCGGCCGCACCCTGATACGCACCACCCCCGACGGCCCGATCGCCCTCCGCCTCACCGAGGTCGAGGCATACGCCGGCGAAGCCGACCCCGGCTCACACGCCTACCGAGGCCGCACCGCCCGCAACGGCGTGATGTTCGGCCCACCCGGACACGCGTACGTCTACTTCACCTACGGCATGTGGCACTGCCTCAACCTCGTCTGCGGACCCGAAGGCCGACCCAACGGTGTCCTGCTCCGCGCCGGCGAGATCACCGAGGGCGCCGAACTCGCCCGCAAACGTCGACTCTCGGCCCGAAACGACAAGGAACTGGCCAAAGGACCCGCACGCCTCGCCACCGCCCTCGACGTGGACCGCGCCCTCGACGGCACCGACGTCTGCGCCGGCCACGGCTCCCCGCTCACCATGCTGCACGGCACCCCGGTACCGCCCGACCAGGTACGCAACGGTCCACGCACCGGAGTCAGCGGCGAAGGCGGCGTCCACCCATGGCGCTTCTGGATCGCCAACGACCCTACGGTGAGCCCTTATCGGGCCCATACGCCCCGACGCCCCCGAACTTGACTCGTCCCGGACAGGTCCGTAAGGTAGCCCGAGCCGCTTGACCCGGGTACGGCGTTTCGCCAGCAGCCGGAAGCGGCCAAACCACTACCTACGACCACACCTCAGCGGGTGCTTATTTCGCATGCCGAAATTCGAATCCGCGACACTCAATTATGAGTTGCCGAGGGAATCGGTTAGCGTAGTGAATGTCGAAAGGCCGCAAGGCCAAAGACAATGCAGGTCCCGCCGACCGGGAATCGGAGCCGAAAGGGTCTGATAGAGTCGGAAACACCGAAGGGAAGCCCGGAGGAAAGCCCGAGAGGGTGAGTACAAAGGAAGCGTCCGTTCCTTGAGAACTCAACAGCGTGCTAAAAGTCAACGCCAGATATGTTGATACCCCGTCCATCCAACGGTGACTGTTCTGTTGCCGGTGGTGGTCGAGGTTCCTTTGAAGAAAAAACACAGCGAGGACGTTGTGGACGGTCGGATTATTCCTCCGACGGTCCCGCTCTCGTGCGTGTCGAACCGGATTACCGGTAAGCATTCACGGAGAGTTTGATCCTGGCTCAGGACGAACGCTGGCGGCGTGCTTAACACATGCAAGTCGAACGATGAAGCCTTTCGGGGTGGATTAGTGGCGAACGGGTGAGTAACACGTGGGCAATCTGCCCTTCACTCTGGGACAAGCCCTGGAAACGGGGTCTAATACCGGATA
>NZ_JBHVQT010000008.1:0-530173 GCF_042886315.1 Streptomyces sp. NPDC058001 | reverse complement strand
GACAGGACCCTCGATAAGTCCCATCGTTGCAGGTCAGCAGCACTCTCCGCTTATTTGATCAAGACCCGGACAGGCCCACTCACGAAAGCGCGAGGTTAGTCCCTGGCCGGGAACCCGGGTGACGCGGCCGGCCCACGGTGCTTGGGCAGCCCGATGGGATGCCAGGTCCGTTGGGCCGCGCCACCCGCGGTGGTTCACGCTGGGGCAGGCCGCCGACGCCGCCAAGTACGGATGGTCATACGGGAGTCCGGCGATTCGCCACGCCACGTTGTGGGGGCCTCGTCAGTGTGATTTGGCGGACGAGTTGGTGGAAACAGGCAACAGTGGCGATGGTGGGAAGGCTCGCTACGGTCGCACCGGTGAGGGTGCGGGGAGCCTGGTCGATGCAGAACCCGATGGCGAAGACCGAGAAGAGAAGGACCACGCACCAGGCGTGTGGTGCGCGGCGCTTGTTCAGCGCGGCGTGCAGGATCGACAGGGAAGCGACCAGCCAGGGCCCGTACACAAGGAGTGGCCACCAGTCCGCCACCTCGGACGGCGCGTCGGCCCCCGCCAGATGGCGCAGCGGGTCATGGGCCACGGTCCCTCCGAGCGCGCCGACCACGGTCATGATGACGACCGTCATGACGGTCGTCACGCAGCTCAGCATTTCACCCCGGGTGAGTTTGCGTCGTACCTCCTCTTTCTGCGCTTTAACCTTCTGGCGACGATGGCGATGACGTTGGTGGGGTAGCGAGACGCCCCTCGTCGGGGAGCCGACCGTGAGCCGATCTGCTCCTTTGGTCTCGACGGATGTTTCGAGGAGTCGCCTCAACTCCGTGTCTGATCTCCAGAACTCCTGGACACTGTCAAGGCCGGGAATCGTGGATTCGAGCGTATCCAGGTTATCGGCGGCAAGCCATGTGTCAGGGGGTGGTACCGCGGTGAAATCCCTGCTGCCGGCATCCTGAAGGTAGGGATAATCCCACACGTCATGCATCGTGGATCCTGTGATGCGTGAAGGTGCCCTCGATGCGGGTCATCATTTCCGCGAACCGCTCAAGGTCCACACCGCAGTGAAGGAGTGGGACCCGCTCACCGTCACGTTCGAGGTAGGCGTTTTCCTGTTCACCGGCGGATCCGAATGAGGCCGGAATCAGCACCCATCCGCCGAGCAAGGAGCCGGACCTGGTGATGGGAACTGGTGATGCATATTTCACCGTGAGTCACTCCAGATGTGACATTAATTCGTTCTCGCGTGCGCGCGAGGGACGGCAGTTTTATATGAGGGAAACTTGTGTGGCTTCAAGCGTCGGGAATGAGCGGGCCCCGGCCGACTCAAGAGGGGGTGTCGGCCGGGGCCCGCGTCTGGGGGACCCCCCGTTGATGTCCCCCAGTCGGGGTGGTTTCGGGGGACGCAAGCCTTGACGATCCTTTGGTCCAGTCAAGTCTGAGATTTTACGAGAACTTACATGAGGTTGCTCCATTGCTTTGATCCGCGGGCCACGCCAGGTGATGCCTGGAAATGGCGCCGACCGGCGGATCCCGTCCCCTCCCGGAAGAGTTTGCCCAACGACGCTGACGGCCGGATTGCTTTTCCGCCGGCCAGGTAGGTCGAACGGCAGCCGTCTGTCGCAACTCTCCCGGGAGGGGTGGGTAGCCCACCGGTGTGGATATGCACAGCAAATCATTGTAGGCGAATAAAAATCAAGGCGAGCAGGAGTAGTCGTATTAGGTGCAGGCATTTCTTGCGAACCTCGGGTGTACCACCCCTTTGTGCCAACCCCGTAACCCCCGACCGCCCTGACCTCCTTTTGGCAACACCATCGAAGGATTCAGGGAGCGAGTCACGGCCTTACCGCCTGGTGGATCCCATGCGCCGGGGGCGGAGCGAGGCGCTGAGCTGGGCGGCGGCGCCTTCGGGGCGAGGGTTTCGCACGCCGGCGCGAGCGGTCACCTGAGGGTCATTCGGTCAACGCGGTTCCTTCAGGAATCGATTGACCGCCTTCGCGGTACGTGACCACGCGACCCGTTGCTTCATTTCTCTCGACTCGCTCCTCGAATTCCCGTACCACCGGCTCATGGCGGTGCTTCCTCAGTTGGGACTGGAAACTCTTCAAATATCCCTTGCTGAGGTCTGACCGTAGATGAGCGTGCAGGGACAATGCCTGGGAGGCCGTGTGGCAGGCCGCACCCACTTCCCGGTCCTGAAGCTGCGCCATGGCAAGCAGAAGGAGGTCGATGGCGCGTCGGCGCACTCGGTGTTCCGGATGTCCGGCAAGTGCCTCCTGTGCTTTACGCACGGCGAGCTTGGGCTGCCGGAGGTCAACATAGCAATGGGCCAACTCGTCGGCGAGATAGGCATGATCGAAGTGACGGATCCACTCGGGTTCGTCGACGGGGTCGGCGCGTTCGAGTATTGCGGCAGCCTTGCCGGCGGCGAGGCTGCACGACCGTGCGTCACCGATGCGCGCGTACCCGCGGGCCTCTGCCACATAGAGGCACGCCTGGGTGGTGAACGTCGCCTGATCGCGTGTACCTTCCTGGGCCACACGTGCGAGTTGGGAGACCTCCCGTGGATAGCCGAGGGAGGCTGCGAGATGACTCATTCCCGCCGCCAGGACGTAGCCACCGTAGCCACGATCACCCGCGGCCTGGGCGAGACGCAGGGCTTGGATGTAATAGCGCTGGGCGAGTCCGGGTTTTCCGTTGTCAACCGCCATATAGCCCGCGAGTTCAGTCAAGCGTGCGCTCGCGGCGAAGAGTTGGGACCCGATGGTTTGCCGGTATGAGCCCTTGAGCAGGCCGGAGACGACACTGTTGAGGTAATGGACGGCGATCGGACGTACGTGTCCACTACCGAACCTGTGGTCCAGATCGGCAAGGTACCGCGTGGTCTTGGTCATCAACTCGATGTCCGCACTACCGACCAGTTGGCCCCCGGACCGGGACACCGCGGAGTCCGGATGGGTGATCAGCCAGTCACGGCTGGGCCCCAACAGCGCGGACGCGCCCACGACGGAGCCCGCGTGCACATTGCGCCCCGTGGCATCGGAGTGCCATAGCTCGATCACCTGGTCGACCGCATGAGGAAGGGCGCGGGCGAACATCAGCCCCACTCCTGATGCCTCCTGCTGACGGTTGTTCGCCATACCGATGTCCTCGACCGACACCGTACGTCCGAGCTGGTGACTGAGCACGTCCGCGATGATCGTCGGTGTCAGACCGCGGGGCTGTTGCCCTCGCAGCCAGCGGCTGACCGACGTCTTGTCGTATCGCAGGTCGATACCCCGCTCGGCACCGTACATATTGACTCGGCGCGCCAATCCCACATTGGAGCAGCCTGCCTCATTGATGGCGGACTGGAGTCGTTCATTGGGTTGGCGTTCCACGAGCGGTCGCGCCATGCTGACGCCCTTTCTTGAGTGCAAGGCTGACTAAGGGTCAAGGTCTATGTGTGCCAAAGGATTTTCGGGCACTGAATACCAACGCTGGTATATGCCCGGGGGATACTGTCAAGTTCGCTGCCGTGCGGGCTTGTTGGTGCGCGGGGTGGGTCAAGGGGCGCACTCCGGCCGTTTCGCTCTCGAACCCCCGCGTGAACGCGTGTGTGAATGGCCTTTGTTGAGCGATGAGGGGGCGCGGGGCGCGCCTCGGTGAAGCCGCCTTCGGGTGAGCTTGTCAAAGCGCTCGGACAGGCCGACTGTTTGATCCGCGGTATGACGCGCCGTCCGACCCGGCCGAACCGCGACCCGCAGCCGTTCGTCAGGAGTCCGACGTATTTCCCTCGGGGGAGTCCGCTACCGACAACTGCCGCTGTCGCCCGCTCTCATGGCGGTCGCACGCGGTCGATCGATGCGTCGGCGCGAGGGAATGGTCTGTGGTCATGGCTGAGCCGTTCGTCGGGGGGTGGAGCTCCCGGGCGCGCGGTGTGGGCATCACCCATGCACAGGTGCGGACAATTTCTGATGGGCCTTGGGCGCGTTCGCGGGTGTAGCGCGCTCGCGGCCGGGCAAGGCCACGTGGCAGCGCGCGCCTTGGACGATCTGGTCCGAGACGGGACGAACGCTGCCCGGGAACTTTATCGTCAGCACTGTGAGTGTTCAAGCGGCTGCGATGCGTCGCGGGCGCTGTGGCCGGCCTGCTCCGGGGCGGCGGTTGACGCGGTGGGTATCACGTGAGGGGGACAGTCGCCCACGTTGTCCGGGTGCCGTCGCGTTCCACGCGCGTGCCGAGTGCTTGGGTGGAGGTGATGATGAGGGCCAGGCCGCGGCCGTACTCAGAGGTGTTGTGCCAGTGGTCGTGGCCGGTGGGCTTGTTCCCTTCGTCGTTCACCTGTACCTGGAGGTATTTTCTGTTCTTTTGCAGGTTGGCGGTAATGATGGTGCTGCCGGTGTGGACGATGGCGTTCGTCGCCAGTTCCGTCGTGATCAGCAGCACGGTATGGCGTAAATTCTCATCGGTGAGGCGTTGATGAACGAGCCATAGACGGGCCAGGTGCCGGCAGACAGGAACTGCGCGATCCACGGCGGGGAGACGAAACGTGGTGGAGCGCGATCGGGGCCAGGTGGCGGTCAGTCTCCGGGCGGCGGGTGTGTCAGGCCATCGTTCGACTTCCTGCGGGGAGAACGCGATACGCGCGCATGGATGTACGGGCCTCAACATGGTTCTTCCTCGGTGAGGGGCGCAGGCGGGAAACGGCGAAACCGCCGCGCCTTGCGGAGTGGCGGTCTGCCCCGCGGTTCGTGTACTGCGGGCGAATTCCGTGTCACGGGGGCCCTGTGGTGGGGAAGATCCCCCGGTGCGTAGGGCAGGTACGTCCTGTGCGAACCGGGCGCGTCAGCCGGCGCCGGCCGACGCCGGCTGACGGATCCAAATCCCTCTCACGGGGGGCCCATCGTGGCTGACCCACCCCAGCGGCCGACACGTGGCCGACGCACGTGATGGTCGGGCAGCCACCATTCCCCCGGAGAGGATGGGCAGCCCACCGGTTGGATACGGACTGTTATCCCCCCAGGTGGCATATGGCTGCAACGGTGGACGACGGGCTACCACCCGGATGGCGTACTTCTGTCCGGGTGCCGGCCCGCATGGGCCGGTCTCTCCCGGGGCCCGAGCCCGACGGTGCTTTCAGCGTCCCAACGGGCAGCCGTACGGGGGTGGTTGCCTCCCGCGGCGAAGGATTTCCGGTGAGGGGTCCGGGCTTGCGCCGGTGGCAGCTGCGCGTTCCGCCCGCTGACCTGCAACTTGCCCTGATCGGAGCCGAGTTGAGTGCGTCCGATCGGGTGATGTGGCGGCCGACTCCTTGTGATGCCATTCGCCGCTGTGGCTTTACTGGATGACGAACCGGTGGGTCGCCCATCCCTTCCCCGGGGACTTGGCCGCGACCTTTCCGCTCGACACTCCCTTCAGGTGAAGTGCCAGGCAGTCAGGGTGAGTTCTCGTTCCCCGGCAGGCTCCTGGAAAGAGGGGCTGCGCTTCCGCCGGCCGCCGTTGCCGATAGGCGCGTGCATCACCGATAGGGAGTTTTCCATGAACCGTTCCCGCTTTACCGCCGCTACCGTCACCGCCGCCATGGCCGTGGCCGTCACTCTGGGCATCGTCCCCCTGGCAGTGGCGGCTCCCGCCGCCGTGGCTGCCTCGCCCTGTGTCAACGACCTCCAGGCCGCCCAGACGTCCAACAACGCCGCGATCGCTGCCGACCTGGTCAACGACACCAGTACCGCTCGCACCCACAACCTGTCCACCGCCACTTCGCTCGTCGCGGCCATGGGCGACTGCGTCGGGCAGCCGCCGGTGGTGGGGGCCAACATCCTCACGGCCTCCGCGACCAACGCGACCGCTCTCGTGTACAACCTGCTGGGCGCCTCGGCGTCGGCCCTGAGTTCCGAGCGCGCGACCGCTTCGTCCCTCACCCAGGCGCTGGCCAACGCGACCTGACCGGTGCGCAGGCGGGTGCCCGTTGCCGGGCCCCGCCTGCCGTCCCCGCCCGGGTGCCTGCCGGGCCGGCACACACCCGGGCGGGGACGGCCCTCTCATCGCATGACAGCGACGGCCCTTTGATCGCATGACGAGGTTTCTGTGCTGATTTCCCAGTTTCTCAGGTCACTGTGCCGGGCCTGCCTCCTCTTGTCCCGGTGCCTGATTCCTACGTACTACTACTTTCAGCGCGCGGCGGAGAATCGAAGGATATGCCGAAAATGATTCGCGTGATGCTTACCGAAGGGCCGGACTGGGCTCCCGTCGAATGGGAAGTGGAGTCCGTGGAAGGCGAGTCGAAGGTAAAGATCCTGTGCGGCAACGCCTACGAGCATTTCGAATTCTCGGGATCCTGCACGGCGTACGAAGGTGAGCAACTCCCCGTGTACCGCTGGTGCCTCCGTACCTATGTGGCCGAATAGGCCGGTTCATAGCTCCTGAAGGGAATTTCCATGATCAATCCATCGTCACCTGCGGGTGACTCGTGAGCCGGCGGACCGGAGGACGGGCGCGGGACGTGGTGGTCACCGGCATCGGACTGTGCCTTCCGGGCATCCAGTCCCCGGTCTTCAGCGCCGACGACCTCTGGCAGGTGGCCTCCAGCGGAATGTCCTGCCTCATCAAAAAGGGTGTCTACTACGGCACGGTAGGTCTGTCGGCCGAAGCGTTCGAGGAACGAGCGCCCGGCATTCCCGAGTTCTTCTCCCGCCACTACACGGATGCCCACCGCTTCGGGCTGGTGTCGCTGACACAGGCGTGCGCGGACGCGGACCTGGATGTCCACAGTGATCTGGAAGAGGCCGCCGTCCTCGTCGGCCGTGGCGGTGTGGACGCCAACATCGACAGCTATCTCGCCGTCCTGAGAGCCGATCCCGCGACCCTTCCCGTCGCGGAGGCGATGGAGATGTTCGTCGCGGCGGAGCAAGCTGTCACCCCCTCGGATGTGGCCCTGGTGCAGGGCGCGCTCACGCGGTCGAGGGGCGCCAACTTCACCGTCTCGTGCGGCTGTGCGTCCTCGGCCCTCCAGATCGGAAACGCCCAACGCATGATCGCCGCGGGCGAGGTCGACATCGCCGTGGTGACGGGGGTGGACGTCTTCAGTGTCACGCTCATCCGCAACATCCAGCGACTGCTGAGCGGAGCCCAGCACTCGTACGAAGCCCTGCGGTCCCAGGACATGCCCGCGCTCCTGCCGTCGTTCGACTCCTTGATGCGCCCGTACGACCGGCGTGCCGACTGCATCAATCACGGCGAAGGGTCCGCGACCCTCGTCATGGAGAGCCGGGAACACGCCTTCGGCCGGGACGCCCGTCTCTACGGCCAAGTCCTCGCGCAGGCCACCACCCGGGACGGTCTTGCCAACCCACTGGCCTGTGACGAGACCGGAAAGGCGCTGGTGTCGGCGGTACGGCGATGCCTCGGTGACACCTGGGAGATCGGACAGGTGCCCTACGTCCATGGCGGCAGCGACGGCAATGTGGTGGTCACGACGTTCGAGGCGAACGCGATCAAGGAGTTGTACGGCCCCGCGTCACGCGATCTGCTCATGACCTCCCAGGAGGGCTGCTTCGGTCACAACGGCGCACCCGCGGGCTGCCTCGGGGTGGCCGTGACGCTGCTGATGATGAACCACGGGCAGGTGTGTCCCACCGCCAACTGCGAGGAGCCGGCGGAGAATCTGACCTTCGACCCGGTCCCGGGGACGGTTACCCGGCCCCTCGACTTCGACTACGCCCTCAGCTTCAACTACCAGGTCGGGGGAGTGAAGAGCGCGATCCTGTTGGGCAGCCCCGACGTGTGAATCCCCCCTGCCGGGCCGTCTCCCCTGTGTGCGGGTCGTCGCCGGTCCGAGGCAGGTGGGGACCCGCGGGAGCACGCCCTCCTGAGGCTTCCCGCAGATCGGTCCGGACGTCCGCCGCCGGCATTCGGTACGCGCTCCGGTGCGCCCTGCCGCGTGGCACACCTCCTTCTCCTCACACAGCATCCGTTCCCCCCTTCCCTCATGGACGACAAGGAGAATGCCGTGCCCCTCGACAGTCACACCACTCGCCGTGCCAGTGCCAATGGACCCATCGCCGTCATCGGCATGGGGTGCCGGCTACCCGGAGACACCGACTCCCCGGCCGCCTTGTGGCGTCTGCTGATGGAGGGCCGCGAGGCGGTGGGCCCCCCTCCGCCCGGTCGTGACCTGGCAGGACCGGGCGACGGGACGGCAGCAGACGCACAGACCTTGTACCGGCGGGGCGGGTACCTGAGCGACGTTTCACGATTCGACGCGGATTTCTTCGGCGTATCGGGTCGCGAAGCCGACGTCCTCGACCCCCAGCACCGACTCCTGCTGGAGGTCGTCTGGGAGGCCCTGGAACACGCCGGCCTGGCCCCCGACCGGCTCACCGGCTCCCCGACGGGCGTCTTCACCGGCCTGAGTTACAACGACTACATGGACCAACTCGTCGGCCTGCCCCAGGAACTGGAAGGCTCCATCCTGACGAACGGCCACTGCGTCGCCGCCGGCCGCATCTCCTATCTCCTCGGCCTGAACGGCCCCAGCATCGCCCTCGACACCGCGTGCTCGTCCTCCCTCGTCGCCTTCCACTTGGCCTGCCAGTCACTGCAGCGCGAGGAGTGCGACCTCGCGCTGGCCGCCGGCGTCACCCTCATGCTCACCCCACGCACCACCCGATCCTTCGCCAGGATGGGCATGCTGTCCCCGACCGGACGCTGCCACACCTTCGACGCCGCAGCCGACGGATTCGTCCGCGGCGAGGGCTGCGGAGTCGTCGTCCTCAAACGCCTGACCGACGCCCGCAAGGCCGGCGACCGCATCCTCGCCGTCGTCCGCGGGTCGGCAGTGAACCAGGACGGCCGCTCCGACGGGCTCGCCGCCCCGTCCCCCACGGCCCAACAGGCCCTCTACCGCACGGCGCTCTCCCGGGCCGGCATCGACGCGGCCCAGATCTCACTGATCGAAGCCCACGGCACCGGCACCCCTGTGGGCGACCCCGTCGAGTTCACGAGCCTGGCCACTGTGTACGGCAACGGCCTCTCCCCGTGCGCCCTCGGCTCGGTCAAGACCAACCTCGGCCACCTGGAGCCCGCCGCGGGCATCACCGGACTGATCAAGACCGTCCTGTGCCTCCACCATGGGGTCATCCCTCCCAACCTGCACTTCACCCGCTGGCACCCCGACATCTCCGCGGACGCCACCCGCCTCTTCGTCCCCGTCGAATCGACCCAGTGGCCCAGGAAACAGCCCGTCAGGCTGGCCGCGGTCTCCTCGTTCGGCTTCTCGGGCACCAACGCCCATGTGATCCTGCAACAACCCCCGTCCCATCGGCGGGCCGGCCTGCCCGTTCCACGTCGGCCTCAGAGCGCACCGCCCGAGGCGATCCTCGTCGCGGCCGGATCCCACCGAGCGCTGCCGGCCGCCGCCCGTCGTCTGGCCGACTGGCTGGACTCGGACGGAGCGCGCGTCCCGCTTCGGGACGTCGCCCACACCCTGGCGCTGCGCCGTAGCCCCGGTCGAGGGCGTCTTGTTGTTATGGCCCGTTCCCGCACCGAAACCCGCGACGCACTGCGGCTGTTCGCCTCCGGGCAGGCCCATCCGGCCCTGATCTCGGGCGCGGCCGATGTCACTGCCCCCCGCCGGCCGGTATGGGTGTTCTCCGGCCAGGGCTCCCAGTGGGCGGGCATGGGCCGAGAACTCCTCGCGCAGCACGGGCCTTTCGCCAAGGCCCTGACCGACGTCGACGCCCTCATCCGGGACGAGGCGGGTTTCTCCGTCCTCGACCTGATCCGCACCGGCGAACCCGTCACCGGATGCCCGCGGGTCCAGCCGGTCCTCTTCGCGCTGCAGATCGCCCTGGCGGCGGCATGGCAGGCATACGACGTCCAGCCCGCCGCCGTCATCGGCCACTCCATGGGAGAGGTCGCCGCCGCCGTCGTGGCCGGAGCGCTCACCCTCGGCGACGGGGTCCGAGTCATCTGCCGCCGCTCGGCACTACTGGAGCGGATCGCGGGTACGGGAGCCATGGCGACCGTGGGTCTGGACCACACCACTGTGGAGGCCGACCTCGTGGACGCCGGGACCCATGCCGTCTCCGTGGCCGTCCTGGCCGCACCCGGTACCACCGTCGTCTCCGGCGACGCCGACCAGATCGCCCAGCTGATCACCCGATGGGAACAGCGCCGGATCCCCGCCCTGCCCATCGCGGTCGACGTCGCGTCGCACAGCGCCCACGTCGAACCCCTCCTGACCGACCTGCACGCAGCACTCACCGGCCTGAACCCCCGTCCGCCCCGCATCCCCTTCTACTCCACCGTGACCGAGGACCCGCGGCACGGCCCTCTCCTCGACGCCGCCTACTGGTGCGACAACCTGCGCCGACCCGTCCGCTTCCAGCCCGCCGTGGCCGCCGCCGCGCAGGATCGCCACCAGATCTACATCGAGATCTCGCCCCACCCCGTGGTCACCCAGTCCCTCACCGAGAGTCTGGCCGAACTGGCCCCCGACGCCCTGGTCCTGCCCACACTGCGCCGCGCACAGGACGAAGCCACCACCTTTCGGACCCAGCTCGCGACCCTCCACTGCAACGGCGGCACCGTCAACTGGGCTCCCCTGTACGACGGCGGCTCCTTGACCGACGCCCCCACCATCACCTTCGACCGCACCCGCCACTGGGCCTCCGGCCAGGGGACATCGACCGACGTGGACGCCCTGCCCGGTCGGCACACCGAGATCCCCGGCGACCAGATCCGCCACACGTGGCGTGCCGCCGCCCCGGCCCACCATCTGCCCTGGCTCAACGACCACCGCGTCCACGGCACCGCCGTCCTGCCCGGCGCCGCCTTCTGCTCCCTCCTCCACACGACCGCCCACACCGCGCTCGGCGGCGGGGCCACGGACGTCGAGATCACCGACGTCGCCTTCCACGACCTGCTGCGCCTGACCGGCGACACCGAACTGAACACCACGCTCACCCTCGCCACCTCCCAGCACACCACGTGCGAGATCCACTCCCGCCACCCCGACGGATCCTGGCAGTTGCACGCCTCGGCCGTCGCCCGCCGGGTGCCCGTGCGCCAGACCGCCCATGCCGCCACTGTCGGCGCCCTCGACCTCAGGCACCCCGTCGCCCTCGACCCGGCCACCCTGTACGCCGGGCTGCGCGCCTGCGGCCTCGAACACGGCCCCGCTTTCACCGGCATCACCACGCTCCACACCACGGACCGCCGGGACAGCTTCTGGGCCCGCATCGACCTTCCGCCCACCGCCCGTGTCCCCGAGCACGCCCTGAGCCTCCACCCCGTCCTCCTCGACCTGTGTCTGCAACTACTGGTCGCCGGAGCCGGTCACGACACCGCACCCGCGCCGATCCTGCCGGTCCAGGTCGGCGCCCTGCGGATCCTGGGCGACCCCGCGGCGGCGGTACACGCCCACGCCTGGATCACCGAGAACACCGCTACGACCCTGGGCGGACACGTCCGTGTCCTGGACGCCGACGGGCGACCCGTCCTTGCCCTCGACGGTGTGCGCTTCGCCCGCCGCGCACCTGCCGACGGCACACCCGTCGACCAGTGGTTCATGGCACTCGGGTGGCACCGCGAGCCCCGTTTTGACACCACGCGGACCCCGCCCGGGAACTGGCTCGTCGTGGGTGAGGGAGACGGCGAAGCCGGACACCTGGCCGCACTCCTGCGCGACGCCGGCGCCCAGGCCGAGGTGCGGGAAACTCCGCTGGGCCCGGAGGAACTCGCCTCACTGGTCGACACCTTCAGCGATCACCTGGCCGCCGGTACGGCCCCCTGGCGCGCTGTCGTCCTGTTGTCCGGCACGCCGTCCGCCGATGACACCGATCCCACCCAGGGCGCACAGCGACGCGCACGGCGACTGCTCGCCTTCGCCCAGGCCGCCGACAGCCACGCCGGATCCTGGCGCCTGTACGCCGCCACCCGGCAGGCCCGTGCCGTCACCGAGGACGAGACCGGTCATCCCGCTCACAGCACCGTGCGCGGCGTGGCACGCGTCGTAGCCGTCGAGTATCCACGCCTGCGGCCCACCCTCGTCGACACCGACTTCGGAGAACGCGGGCTGCGCGCACTGGCCGCCGAACTCCTGGCCGACGCGCCCGACGACGAGGTCGCACTGCGCGATGGCACCCGATACGTCGCACGCATCGACCGCGCCCCCGTCACCCCCACCGAACGCACCGCCTGCACCAGCCGAATCCTCCAGTACGGCCAGGACGGCTTCCGGCTGCGCGTCGGACGTCTCGGCGATCTCGACAGCCTCGAACTGGCGGCGTCCGGCCGCCGTCCCCCCGGCGCGGGCGAGGTCGAAGTACGCGTCCAGGCCGCGGGCCTCAACTTCCGTGACGTCCTGACCGCCCTCGGCATGCTCGGCTCGGAACCGGTCACCCCCTACCGCATCGGCTTCGAGTGCGCGGGCGAGGTCACCGCCGTAGGACCCGGTGTGGACCATGTCCGCACCGGAGACGCCGTGCTCGCCGTGCAGCTCGAAGGTGGTGCCTTCGCCTCCTTCATCACCGTCCCCGCCGGCGCCGTCGCCGTCGTGCCGCGCGCCCTCACACCCGCCACGGCCGCCGGACTTCCCACGGCATTCCTCACCGCCTGGTACGCCCTGAACCACGTCGCACGGCTCACCCCCGGTGAACGCGTCCTCATCCACTCCGCCAGCGGAGGCACCGGTCTGGCCGCGATCGCTGTCGCCCGACTGTTGGGCGCGGACGTCCTGGCCACCGCCGGCACCGAGGAGAAGCGACACTACCTGCGCGGCATCGGCATCCGCTGCGTCATGGACTCCCGCACTCTGGCCTTCGCCGAACAGACCCGCCAGGCCACCGGAGGCGAGGGAGTCGACATCGTCCTCAACTCCCTGGCCGGCCCCGCGGTCCGCGCCGGACTCGAAACCCTGCGCCCGTTCGGCCGCTTCGTCGAACTCGGCGTACGCGACATCATGGCCGACGCCGCCCTCGGACTCGCCCCGCTGCGCCACAACATCACCTTCAGCACCGTCGATCTCATCGAACTCCAGCAGCGGCGACCCGAGTTGTTCGCCACCGTCCTGCGCGAGGTCATGGACCACCTCACCGCTGGGCGCCTCAAACCACTGCTGTGCACCGCGTATTCGCTCGACCGTGCCGCCGACGCCTTCCATCTGATGGCCCGAGCCGGTCACATCGGCAAGATGGTGCTGACCGTCCCGGACCAGGGAGAGGCCACCGCCGTCCTGCCCGATGGGCCTCCCGTCGTACGCGCCGACGGTGCCTACATCATCACCGGCGGTCTGGGCGGTCTCGGACTGGCCACCGCGCGCTGGCTCGCGGAGCAAGGAGCCGGCCATATCGTCCTCAACGGCCGCCGATCCCCGTCTCTCGACACCGCGCGCGCCGTCGAAGCCCTGCCCGCCCGGACCACGATCGTCCTCGGCGACATCTCCCGGTCCGGCACCGCCGAACGCCTGGTCAAGGCCGCCACCGAAGGAGGTGTCCCGTTGCGCGGGGTCGCGCACTGCGCCATGGTCCTCAGCGACGCCGCCTTGACCGACGTCCGCGACTACCAACTCAAAAGGGTGTGGGCCCCCAAGGTCACCGGTGCCTGGAACCTCCATCGGGCCATGGCCGACCACGCACCGGACTGGTTCGTTCTGTACTCCTCGATGAGTTCTCTGCTGGGCAACGCAGGACAGGGAACCTATGCCGCCGCCAACGCCTGGCTCGACGCCTTCGCCACCTGGCGCACCCGCAACGGCCGACACACGCTGGCCGTCAACTGGGGCCCCTGGGGTGAAATCGGGCAGGCCACCGACTTCGCGGATCGCGGTTACGAGACGATCCCCACGCGCAAGGGCATCGAGGCCCTGCACACCCTCCTCGCCCAGCGACGGGTCCAGACGGCCGTGATCCCCGGCCCACCCCGGACCTGGATCCCCCGCACGAATGCGGATTCCAGCCTCTTTTCCCTCCTCACTTCGGACGGTCTTCCGGGGCCGGACGAGCCCACGGCCGGCGACACCGGCATCCGCGCCCGTCTGGAAGCCCTGCCCGCCGGCATTGCCCGCGAGACCGCCCTGGAGACCTACCTGGCCGACCACATCCGAGCCATCCTGCGTACCGGCAGCACCACACTGGACCCGCAAACCCCGCTCAAAGCCCTCGGTTTCGACTCGCTCCTGGCCACCGAACTGCGGATTCGCCTCGAAACCGACCTCGCCGTCCACCTGGCCGGCAACTTCGTCTGGCAACACCCCACCGTGGCCTCCCTCGCCACGGCCCTGGCCGACCGCATGGGCCTGGTACCGGAAGAGAGCCCATCGAATTCCGGCACGTAGCGTTCCGCGCCGGTGTGCCTCCCGCCCCGTACTCCCCGGCGCACCTGGTCTCGCGGCCGTTACTCAGAGCCAGTCCCGGTGCTTGAAGATGAAGTACAAACTGGTGCAAACGGCGGCCATGAGGATCAAGGCGAAGGGATATCCGAGCACCCACTGCAACTCCGGCATGCGGTCGAAGTTCATGCCGTAGATCGTGCCGACCAGGGTGGGGGCGAAGAGGATGGCCGCCCAGGAGGAGATTTTTTTGATCTCCTCGTTCTGTTCGAAGCCCGCCTCCGCCAACGCCCGCATTTCCGCGTTCTGTTGTTGTGTCACCAGCGTCGCGTTGACCGCCAGGATGTCTTGAAGCGCCTGGCGGAAACCGTCCACGCGCTCGCTGGTGTGTGTGACGTGGTCCGCCACGTCCCGCAGATTGCGTTGGAGTTCCTCGTCCGTGCCGTACTTGGCGAACCCCGCCATCAGCGCGTGCAGCATGCCCACCAGCGGACGTGTCGCGCGCTGGAACTCGACCATTTCGCGGGAGAGTTCATAGATACGGCGGGACACGGCGGGGTCGCCCCGGAAGACCTCGGTCTCGATCTCGTCGATGTCGTTCTGGACACCGGCGACCACGGGCGCGTACCCGTCGACCACCGCGTCCAGGATCGCGTACAGCACCGCCTCCGGGCCGAGTTTGAGCAGGTCGGGGGAGTCCTCCATACGGTGGCGCACCGCCGACAGATCGGGTGCGGCGCCGTGTCGTACGGTGATCACGAAGTCCGGGCCGACGAAGACATGCAACTCGCCGAAGTCGACCTCCTCCTGCGCGTCGAGATAGCGGGCCGCCCGCAGGACCACGAACAGTGTCTCGCCGTACCGCTCCAGCTTCGGCCGCTGATGTGCCTCCATCGCGTCCTCCACCGCCAGCGGATGAAGGTCGAACTCGGCTGCCAGGGACAGGAGTTCCGCCTCGGTCGGGCGGGCGAGACCGATCCACGCCATTCCGTCGGGCTGGTCGCGCAGCTCGCGGTACGTGTCCGCGAGCGTCGTCGGCGACGAGACTCGGACGCCTCCCCGGTACAGGGCCGTCTCCACGATGCTGCGGGGTTCCGCCGCGAGTGCGGGCGGGTCCTCGGCCGGGGGCGGCGGACCGGAGGTCGGCGAGGTCGCGGGGACGGTCGACGGGCGGCGCGTCCACATGTACCGCAGCGCATGCCGCGGGGTCTTCTCGCGCTCACCGCCGCGCGACGGTTCGGGGCTGCCGTCCGGGGACGGTACGGGGAGGTGTGCTGGCTCCGGCATCCTCGACGCCTCCCGTGTCACCGTGTCGCCCGTACGTCTCTTCGGCCACGGAGCAGGATATACGGCCCAAATGTCCCGACCGTCGCAGGACCCCGCGCCCTTGATGCGGACAGGGGGTGTCCGCAAGGGGCGTTACTGTGCGAGATATGACCTCAAGGACGCCCCGTACGACGCCCTGTACGACGCCTCGTACGCAGAGCGCGTCTCGCACCCCGGCCCCGGTGCTCGGCCCGCGCGCCCTCGGCCGCGCCACCCTCGCCCGGCAGCATCTGCTCCGCCGCACTCCCCTCTCCGCCCGGGACGCCGTCGAACACCTCGGCGGCCTCCAGGCGCAGAACGTGAAGCCGCCGTACTACGCGCTCGCCGCCCGCCTCGACGGGTTCGCGCCCGAGCATCTCTCCACCTTGATGCGGGACCGCGAGGTCGTCCGGATCGTCACCATGCGGTCGACCATTCACACGCACACGGCCGAGGACGCCCTGCGGCTGCGCCCGTTCGTGCAGCCTGCGCGTGTGCGGGAACTCGCCGCCTTCCGCTCGGGGCTCGCCGGTGTCGATCTCGACCTGCTGGCCCGGATCAGCCGCGAACTGGTCGAGGAGGAGCCCCGCACGATGAAGCAGTTGCGTGAGGCGCTGATCACGCACTGGCCGCACGCCGCACCAGAGGCCCTGGCCGTAGCCGCCCGCTGTCTGCTGCCCCTTGTCCAGATCACGCCGCGCGGCCTGTGGCGGGAGAGCGGTCAGGTCACGCTCACCACCGCCGAACGGTGGCTGGGCCGCGCCGCGCTGCCCGCGCCGCCGGCCGAGGACGTCGTACGCCGCTATCTCGCCGCGTTCGGGCCCGCGTCCGTGAAGGACATGCAGACCTGGGCCGGGGTGACCCGGCTGCGGGACACCTTCGAGCGGCTGCGGCCCGAACTGCTGACGTTCCGCGACGAGAACGGTGTCGAACTGTTCGATCTGCCGGACGCGCCCCGCCCGGACCCCGACACCGAGGCCCCGCCGCGCCTGCTGCCCGAGTTCGACAATCTGCTGCTCTCCTACGCCGACCGGTCCCGCCTGGTGCCCGACGCCTTCAAGGGCCGGACCTGGCAGGGCAACCGGGCCTACCGCGTCCTGCTGGTCGACGGACTCGTGGCCGGCGTATGGAATCTGGAGGAGCGGCGCGACGGGCGGGCGGTGCTCACCGTGGAGGAGTTCGCACCGCTCACCCGGGCGCGGCGGGACGCCGTCACGGAGGAGGCCGCGCGGCTGCTCGACGTAGTGACGGAGCCGTCGACGGCGTACGACATCCGGTTCGACACCGTGGTGGCGCCGGTCGCTCCGCGTGGCTGACCGGTCCTTCGAAACCCGGCACTCCCCACCCGCCCGCCCTACGGGCGGCCACCGGCACTTAGCCCGTCCTGCGGGTGGCCCCGGGCGCTCATTCCCGCCCGCCTGCGGGTAGTTACCGGCGCTGATTCCCGCCCGTCTTACGGGTGGCTACCGGCGCTCGGTCCCGCCGCCTGCGGGTGGTCACCGGGACCCAGCCCGTACTGCGGGTGCCACGGGCGCTGATTCTCGCCCGTCCTACGGGTGGCTACCGGCGCTCGGTCCCGCCCCATGCGGGTGGTCACCGGCACTTATCCCGTCCTGCGGATGGCTGTCGGGACATAGCCCGTCCTGCGGGTGGTCACCGGCGCTCAGTCCCGCCCCCTGCCGGCGGACACCAGCACTCAGCCCGTCCTACGCGTGCCACGGGCGCTCAGTCCCGCTCGCCCCACCCCTGACCACCCGCCCTCAATCCGCCCGGCCCGTCGCCGCCACCGTCACGCCCAGGCCGATCATCGCGAAGCCGCCCGCTCCGCCGATCACCGAAAGCCGTCGGTCCGACCGGGCGAACCAGGTTCGTGCCGCCGACGCGGTCAGACCCCACAGGGTGTCCGTGACGAGGCCGATGCCGATCGGTATGAGTCCGAGGAGCAGCATCTGGGCCGGTACCTGACCGGCGCCGTGGTCCACGAACTGGGGCAGTACGGCCGCGAAGAACACGATGCCCTTCGGGTTGGTCAGCCCGACGAACGCGCCGTCGAGCAGGGTCCGTACATCTCCGCGCGCGGCCTCGGGCACCGGTCCGGCCTCGATCGCCGCCGCCTTCATGTCCTTACGGTGCCGGAACGCCTGCACCCCGAGGAACACCAGATAGGCGGCGCCCGCCAGCTTCACCGCGAGGAACACCGTCGCGGACCGCTCGACCAGGGAGCCGACGCCGAGGGCTACCGCCACGACCAGGACGTACGACCCGACGACATTGCCGAGCGCGGTGGCCACCGCCGTCCGCCGCCCGTGCGCGAGGGCGCGTCCGATCACGAACAGCACACTGGGTCCCGGAATCACGATCACCAACAGGGACATCAACGCGAACGCAACAACCCGCTCACCGGACACCATGCCCACCACCCCCAACTCGACCTTCCCTCATTGAAGCAGCCCCCACCGACAACGTCCGCGCAACCGGTCACGGCAACAGCCCCGTCCGTCGTGCCGTGGAGACCGCCTCCCAGCGCGTGTGTGCGTCCAGCTTTCGCATGGCTGAGCGCAAGTACGCCTTCACCGTCTCCGGTCGGAGGCCCAACCGTTCACCGACCCCCGCGTTGGTCGCCCCCGACGCGACCCACGTCAGTACATCGATCTCCCGGGGAGCCAGCGGGGCGACCGGCGCCGTCACTCGTTCGGGTGCCGAGGCGAGGCGTTCGCAAACCGTGAGCAGTTCGGCGCGCAGCGCGGGGTCACCGATGCGCGGGGCCAGCGCGCGCAGCGCACCATGTGCCTCACGGACCCGCTCCCACGCCCCGCAGTCCCCGGCCGGCTCCCGCGCGGCGGTCAGCAGCGTCCGTGCCTCGTCCCGTACGACCAGGGCCTGTTCCACATCACGCGCCGCCGCGACCGCGAGCCCCAGGGTCCGGTCCCCGAGCGGCTGGGCCGCGCGCAACGCCCCGTATACGACACCCCGCACCCGGCGGCGTACGACCACCGGTACCGCCAGGACCGAGCGGAGCCCTTCCGTCTCGACCGCCATGTCGTACTCGTGGCTGATGTGCCGCGAGGAGCTGTAGTCGGTGACCGCGCAGGGGCGGGACAGGGCGATCGCCTTGCCGCCGAGGCCGTTGCCGGAGGAGACGGCGAGGGCGCGCAGCGCGGCCGTCGCGGTGCCGGTCATCTCCCGGATCCGGATCTGCCGGCCACCCGACTCGACCAGCCCGCCGAAGGCCACCGGCAGCCCCGATGCGCGCCGCAGACGCAGCAGCGCGGTCCGCATCTCCACCGCTTCGGTGCCGTCCGCCGTCACACGCCCGCTCCCTTTCCCACTCTCCCGCCGTACCCCCTTCCGGGGGTGGTGAGACCCGCATCACGGATCCCACGATGGTAGGCAAGGGGCCCGCAACCTGGAGGACACATGACGACGAGCGCCACCGAGGAGTTCCGCGCCGCGCGGGATTTCCTGCTGCGACACCGCGCGGACTACCCGGCCGCGTACGAGGGCTTCGCCTGGCCGCGGCCCGAGCTGTTCAACTGGGCGCTCGACTGGTTCGACGTCATCGCGCGCGACAACGACGCCGAAGCGCTGCACATCGTCGAGGAGGACGGCTCCCGGGCCGTGCGGACCTTCGCCGAGATGGCCGCGTACTCGAACCGCGCCGCCAACTGGCTGCGGGAACGGGGCGTCGGCGCCGGTGACCGCATCCTGGTGATGCTCGGCAACCAGACCGAGCTGTGGGAGACCGCGCTCGCCGCGATGAAGCTGCGGGCCGTGGTCATCCCGGCGACCCCGCTGCTCGGGCCCGCCGATCTGCGTGACCGGGTGGAGCGCGGCCGGGTCCGGCACGTGATCGTGCGCGCGGCGGACGCCGCGAAGTTCGACGACGTGCCCGGCGACTACACACGGATCACCGTCGGCGGCGAGGTGCCGGGCTGGCTCGCGTACGAGGACGCGTACGGGGCGTCCGCGGAGTTCACGCCCGACGGGCCGACGCGTGCCGACGATCCGCTGATGCTCTACTTCACCTCCGGGACCACCGCCCGGCCCAAGCTGGTCGAGCACACCCATGTGTCGTATCCCGTCGGCCACTTGGCGACCATGTACTGGATCGGGCTGCGTCCCGGCGACGTTCATCTCAACATCTCCTCGCCCGGCTGGGCCAAGCACGCCTGGTCGAACCTGTTCGCGCCGTGGAACGCCGAGGCGACCGTCTTCATCCACAATTACGCGCGCTTCGACGCGGCCCGGCTGATGGCCGAGATGGACCGGTCGGGCGTCACCACCTTCTGCGCGCCGCCGACCGTGTGGCGCATGCTCATCCAGGCCGACCTCAGTGGTCTGAGGACCCCGCCGCGCGAGGTCGTCGCCGCGGGGGAGCCGTTGAACCCCGAGGTCATCGAGCAGGTCCGGCGGGCCTGGGGCGTCACCATCCGGGACGGCTTCGGGCAGACCGAGACGGCCGTGCAGGTCTCCAACAGTCCCGGGCAGGAGCTGAAGACCGGGTCCATGGGCCGCCCCAGCCCCGGCTACCGGGTGGTCCTGCTCGACCCGGTGACCGGTGAACCCGGCGTGGAGGAGGGCGAGATCTCCCTTGATCTGTCCACGCGTCCCGTCGGCCTGATGACCGGCTACCACGGCGACCCGGAGCGGACCGCCGAGGCCATGGCGGGCGGCTACTACCGCACCGGCGACATCGGCTCCCGGGATGCTGATGGGTACATCACGTATGTGGGCAGATCGGACGATGTGTTCAAGGCGTCCGACTACAAGATCTCCCCGTTCGAGCTGGAGAGCGCCCTGCTGGAGCACGAGGCGGTGGCCGAGGCCGCCGTCGTCCCGGCGCCCGATCCGGTGCGGCTCGCCGTCCCGAAGGCGTACATCGTCCTCGCCGAGGGCTACACGCCGGGCCCCGACACGGCGAAGCTCCTCTTCGAGCACGCGCGCAGCGTCCTCGCGCCCTACAAGCGCGTCCGGCGCCTGGAGTTCGGGGAGTTGCCCAAGACGGTGTCCGGCAAGATCCGCCGCATCGAGCTGCGCGAGGCGACGGCACGGGGCTCGGCGGACGAGTACCGCGAGGAGGACTTCCGATGACCGGAGCCACCGGCGACATGACCGGAGCCGCCCCCGAACTGTCGTACACCCACGGCACCAGCGACACCTCCCTCCTCGGGGACACCATCGGCCGCAATCTCGACCGGGCGGTCGCCGCGTTCCCGGACCGGGACGCGCTCGTGGACGTGGGATCGGGGCGCCGCTGGACGTATGCCGAGTTCGGCGCCGACGTGGACCGGCTGGCCCGTGCGCTGCTCGCGCGGGGCGTGCTCAAGGGGGACCGGGTCGGTATCTGGGCGGTCAACTGCCCGGAGTGGGTCCTCGTCCAGTACGCGACCGCACGCGTCGGCGCGATCATGGTGAACATCAACCCCGCCTATCGGGCACATGAGTTGGAGTACGTGCTGCGCCAGGCCGGGGTGTCCCTCCTCGTCGCGTCGACCGGGCACAGGTCCACCGACTACCGTGCCCTGATCCGGGAAGTTCGCGGAAGCTGCCCGGAACTGCGCGGGACGGTGTTCATCGGCGACCCGTCCTGGGACGACCTGACGGCCGCCGGAACTTCGGCGTGGAGCAGTCAACTCGTAGCGCGACAGGCCGAGTTGAGCTGCGACGACCCGATCAACCTCCAGTACACCTCGGGCACCACCGGCTTCCCGAAGGGCGCCACGCTCTCGCACCACAACATCCTCAACAACGGCTACTGGGTGGGCCGTACGGTCGGCTACGACGAGCGGGACCGGATCTGTGTACCGGTGCCCTTCTACCACTGCTTCGGCATGGTCATGGGAAATCTGGCGGCCACCTCGCACGGCGCGTGCGTCGTCATCCCCGCGCCGTCCTTCGACCCTGCGGCCACCCTCCGCGCTGTCCAACAGGAGCGTTGCACTTCGCTGTACGGGGTGCCGACGATGTTCATCGCGGAGCTGAGCCTCCCCGACTTCGCGTCGTACGACCTGTCGTCGCTGCGCACCGGCATCATGGCGGGCTCGCCCTGCCCGGTCGAGGTGATGAAACGGGTGGTCGCCGAGATGCACATGGCGGAGGTGTCCATCTGTTACGGCATGACCGAGACCTCGCCCGTGTCGACGCAGACCCGCCGTGACGACGACCTGGAACGCCGCACCGGCACGGTCGGCCGGGCGCTGCCGCACATCGAGGTCAAGGTGGTCGACCCGGTCGACGGAGTCACCGTGGAGCGCGGCACGTCCGGCGAGCTGTGCACCCGTGGCTACAGCGTGATGCTCGGCTACTGGGGCGATCCCGAGCGGACGTCCGAGGTGATCGACGAGGGTCGCTGGATGCACACCGGGGACCTCGCCGTGATGCGCGACGACGGCTACCTCAAGATCGTCGGCCGCATCAAGGACATGATCATCCGTGGCGGCGAGAACATCTACCCGCGCGAGATCGAGGAGTTCCTGTACGGACACCCGAAGATCGCCGACGTCCAGGTGGTGGGCATACCCGACGAACGGTACGGCGAGGCGGTCCTGGCCTGTGTCATCCCCCGCGACCCGGAGGACCCGCCGACGCTGGACGAACTGCGCGCGTACTGCCGCGACCAGCTCGCCCATTACAAGATTCCCAGCGACCTGCGCATCCTGGACGCCTTCCCGATGACGGTGAGCGGGAAGGTACGGAAGGTCGAACTCCGCGAGACTTACGGGGTGTAGGTCCCCTCAAGAGGGGTCACGCGCCCGTTGAATTCAGTTCGTCCGCCGGGCTGTTGACCGGTTGCGGGGTTCCCGTCAGGTCGATGACGAAGAGAGGGACGGCCAGTTCGTCGGCGCGGGTCCTGGCGTCCTCCTCGTAGCCCGCGAGGGAGAAGGACACCGGGGCCGCCTCCTCCGTCAGCGAGGTGAGCCAGAGGCATTCCACGTCCTGGAGGGAGACGGGCAGCACGGTGGGTTCCACCAGGGCGATGACGCCCGGCGCGGTGAGTGCGACGCCGGTCGGGGGCGGGCGTTTCGCCTGGCGGATCTCGCGCCAGCCCAGCCAGCGCAGATAGAGCGCCGCCACGATCACCGCGTCCCGCGGGGTGCGTACCGCGACCGGCTGGAAGGCGGGGCGCGGGACCGGCGTGGGCGCGGGCCGTGGGGTGTGCAGCGGGAGGCCGACGGGGTCGGGGCCCGCTGTCTCCCGTACCGGAACACGCAGCAACGTGCCGCAGGAGCAGCCCAGTTCCGGGCTCGGCCACTGGTCCTCACGTCCGCACGCCCCGCACCGTACGGTCACCCAGTCCTCGGCCCAGATCCGGTGGGTCACCCGCAGCGGTGGCGCGCCGGGGATCAGTGGCGGCGCGACGGGGGCGCCGCAGGGGCAGGGGAGGGCCGTGGCGGCGTACGCATGCTCGCGCCGGCAGTCGGGACACCGCACCGGCACGGTCTCGGTCATCGCCTCTCCCCCCAGATCCCCAGGCTTCCCAAGACCCCCAGGCTTCCCAGGCTGCCCAAGCGGCAGTTCCCTCCATTCCCTTCATCGTCCTCCTCCGGCACAGCCTCCGCCGGGGTTTCGGCTCTCTTGACGGTCCAGGCACCGCCCTCTAAATTGATTCCATATAGCAGAACATAGTTTCCACGATGTGGAAAGAAGTCGAAAGAGGCGGGCTTGCCGCGGGGCGCGACGGGAGCCTGAATCCGACAGCCGAAGCAGGAGTACTCCATGGCTCGTATGACCGCTGCCCGCGCGGCAGTTGAGATCCTCAAGCGGGAGGGCGTCGCCCACGCGTTCGGTGTGCCGGGCGCGGCCATCAACCCCTTCTACAAGGCGCTCAAGGAGGGGGGTGGCATCGCGCACACCCTCGCCCGCCATGTCGAGGGCGCCTCACACATGGCCGAGGGGTACACCCGTACACACCCCGGAAACATCGGTGTGTGCGTCGGCACGTCGGGGCCCGCGGGGACCGACATGATCACCGGCCTGTACTCGGCGACCGGCGACTCCATCCCGATCCTCTGCATCACCGGCCAGGCGCCGACACATGTGATCCACAAGGAGGACTTCCAGGCCGTCGACATCGCGTCGATCGCGAAGCCGGTCACCAAGATGGCCGTGACGGTCCTGGAGGCCGCGCAGGTCCCCGGCGTCTTCCAGCAGGCGTTCCACCTGATGCGCTCGGGCCGTCCCGGCCCCGTCCTCATCGACCTGCCGACCGATGTGCAGCTCACGGAGATCGAGTTCGACCCGGAGACATACGAGCCGCTGCCGGTGTACCGGCCGGTGGCGACCCGCGCCCAGATCGAGAAGGCACTCTCGTTCCTCCTGGAGTCCGAGCGCCCGCTGATCGTCGCGGGCGGCGGGATCATCAACGCCGACGCGTCCGACCTGCTCGTCGAGTTCGCGGAGCTGACCGGTACGCCGGTCATCCCGACCCTGATGGGCTGGGGCGCCATCCCCGACGACCATGAGCTGAACGCCGGCATGGTCGGCCTCCAGACCTCGCACCGGTACGGCAACGCGACCTTCCTGGAGTCCGACTTCGTCCTCGGCATCGGCAACCGCTGGGCCAACCGCCACACCGGCTACAAACTGGACGTGTACACACAGGGCCGCACATTCGTCCACGTCGACATCGAGCCGACCCAGATCGGCAAGATCTTCGCCCCGGACTACGGGATCGCCTCCGACGCCAAGGTCGCCCTGGAACTCTTCGTCCAGGTGGCGCGGGAGCTGAAGGCCGAGGGCAGGCTGCCCGACCGGACCGCGTGGATCGCTTCCACGGGCGAGCGGAAGTCCACCCTCCAGCGACGCACCCACTTCGACGACATCCCCATCAAGCCGCAGCGCGTGTACGAGGAGATGAACAAGGCGTTCGGCCCGGAGACCCGGTATGTCACCACGATCGGCCTCTCGCAGATCGCCGGCGCCCAGATGCTGCACGTGTTCCGGCCCCGGCACTGGATCAACTGCGGCCAGGCGGGCCCCCTCGGCTGGACCATTCCGGCCGCCCTGGGCGTCGCCACCGCCGACCCGGAGAACCCCGTCGTCGCCCTCTCCGGGGACTACGACTTCCAGTTCATGATCGAGGAACTCGCCGTCGGCGCACAGCACCGCATCCCGTACGTCCATGTGCTGGTGAACAACTCCTATCTGGGGCTGATCCGGCAGGCACAGCTCGGACTCGACATCAACTTCGAGGTCAACCTCGAATTCGAGAACATCAACTCGCCCGAGCTGGGCGTCTACGGCGTCGACCACGTCAAGGTCGCCGAGGGCCTCGGCTGCAAGGCGATCCGGGTCACCGACCCGAACGAACTCGGTGCCGCCTTCGAGGAGGCCAAGAAACTCGCCGCCCGGTACCGGGTGCCGGTGGTGGTCGAGGCGATCCTCGAACGGATCACCAACATCTCGATGAGCCGCACCGCCGACATCAGCGACGTCACCGAGTTCGAGGAGATCGCCACCGAGCCGTGGCACGCACCGACGTCCATCAGGACCCTGAAGGTCTGATCGGACCGGAACAAACAGGGATGCGGGGCCGTCCGTCCGACCGGGTGGACGGCCCCTTCCGGCGTGCGGATACGGGAGTACGGATACGGGCGTACGGAAATGCGCGTACGGATACGGGGCATACGGAAGCGCCGGGTACGGGATCTTCCGTACCCGGCACTTCCGGCCGGCGGGCCCACGGGGTCGCGACGGTTCACGGTGTCCTGCCCTCAGGTCGAGCCGGGCACCGGAACTTTCACCACCGCACTGGCTCGCGAGCCGCCGAGGTCCTCACCGGGGTCTGGGAATTGAGTGGAATCCGGGCCGCGGGGCGCCTGGGCGCGACAGGACAGATGTCGGCGCGCCGCGGCCCGGAAATCTGGGGTCGAATCCGGGGTCGAATCCGGGGTCAGACCTGAGCGCCGGAGAGCCGCTCCACGGCCCGCAGCAGCGCCGAGTGGTCCAGGCCCCCGTCGCCCTGCGCGCGCAGGCTGGCCACGAGCTGGGCCACGACCGCGCCGACCGGCAGGGGGGCGCCGACGTTGCGCGCGGCGTCCGTGACGATGCCCATGTCCTTGTGGTGGAGATCGATACGGAAGCCCGGCGCGAAGTCCCTGTTCAGGAAGTTGGCCTTTTTACGGGTGAGTACCGTCGATCCGGCCAAACCGCCATTGAGCACGTCCAGCGCGGCCCCGAGATCGACGCCGGACTTCTCCAGGAAGACCACGGCCTCCGCGCACGCCTGGATGTTGACGGCGACGATCAGTTGGTTGGCGGCCTTCACCGTCTGGCCCGAGCCGTGCGGTCCGCAGAGCACGACGGTTTTGCCGAGGGCGTCGAACAGGTGCTTGGCGTGGTCGAAGTCGGCCTGTTCGCCGCCGACCATGATGGACAGGACGGCCTCGATCGCGCCGGCCTCACCGCCGGACACGGGGGCGTCCAGGACCCGCAGGCCCTTCGCCCCGGCGGCCCGCGCCAGATCCACGGAGGTCTGCGGGGTGATCGACGACATGTCGATGAGCAGGGCCCCGGACCTCGCGTGTTCCAGGATGCCGTCGGGCCCGTACGCGATGGCCTCGACCTGCGGGGACGCGGGCACCATCGTCACGATGACGTCGGCGTCGGCGACGGCCTCGGCGATCGACCCGGCGGCCGTGCCCCCGGCAGCGGTGAGCCGGTCCAGCTTGGCCTGCTCCAGGGTGTGACCCGTGACCTGGTAACCGGCCTTGATCAGGTTCTCGGACATGGGCGAGCCCATGATGCCGAGGCCGATCCAGGCGACCTTGGGAAGGGTGCTCGTGCTCATGAGGATGCCTCTCTTGTCTCAAGCCCTGGCGTCTTGTCTCAAGCCCTGGTCTCGTCTCAGGTCCTGGCGGGCAGCCAGTCGAAGGTGTCGGCGCTCGGCCGGTCGCCGGCCTTGTACTCCAGGCCGACCCAGCCGTCGTAACCGGCCTTCCGCAGTTGGTCGAGCAGCTCCTCCAGCGGCAGCGAGCCGGTGCCGGGGGCGCCGCGGCCCGGGTTGTCGGCGATCTGCACATGGCCGGTCCGGTCGGCGTACCGCGCGATGACCGAGGGGAGGTCCTCACCGTTCATGGCCAGGTGGTAGAGGTCCATCAGGAACCGGGCGTTGCCCAGTCCGGTCGTGGCGTTGAGTCGGTCCACGACCTCGACGGCCTTGTCGGAGCTGACGATCGGGCACAGCGGCGACTCGGGCGCGTTCAGGGCCTCGATCAGCAGGACCGCGCCGACGCGGTCCGCCGCGTGCGCGGCGATCGTCAGGTTCTCCAGGGCGAGCGCGTCCTGCTCCGCCGGGTCCACGCCCTCGACCCGGTTGCCGTACAGCGCGTTGAGCGCGGTGCAGCCGAGTGACCGCGCGAAGTCGGCGGCGACGTCGACATTGGCGCGGAACCGCTCGGACTCGGCGCCGGGGATCGACAGGGCGCCCCGGTCGGGGCCCGGTAGCTGTCCCGCGTAGAAGTTCAGGCCCACCAACTGGACGCCCGCGTCCTCGATCGCCCGTCGCAGGGCGTCGAGCGCGGACCGCTCGGGCGTGGGCGCATCGACCCAGGGCCACCACAGCTCGACCGCCGTGAAGCCCGCGTCGGCGGCTGCCGCCGGGCGCTCCAGGAGCGGGAGTTCGGTGAAGAGGATCGACAGGTTCACATCGAAGCGCTGGTCGGAGTATCCCATGAGGAGTGCGGCGCTCCTTCCGTATTGCGGAAGTTCAATTCTGCTTACCGGAAGATTGCCGGTGAAGCTCGGGGGTTGTCAAGAGGGTCAGGAGGGGGCTGCCGGAAAATCCGGAGGTCGCAGTAGGTTGTGCGGGTGCGATTGCGAGTGGAGTTCACGACCGAACCCTTCGACCTCGACGAGGCGCCGGGGCACGCGCTGGTCGCCCGCGAGGTCATCCAGGGCGCCGACCTGGACGCCGTCGACGTGGGTCCCTTCGGCAACACCGCCGAGGGCGGGGCCGACGCGGTCCTCACGGCGGTCGACGCACTGCTGCGCAGGACCCTCG
Organism: Streptomyces sp. NPDC058001; assembly: GCF_042886315.1. Taxonomy (NCBI): domain Bacteria; kingdom Bacillati; phylum Actinomycetota; class Actinomycetes; order Kitasatosporales; family Streptomycetaceae; genus Streptomyces; species Streptomyces sp. NPDC058001. The sequence goes on along the minus strand of NZ_JBHVQT010000008.1, from coordinate 502,565 downwards.
CGGCCGGCGCCACCCGGGTCTCGCTCCAGGTCAACGTCATCGAAGACCCAGGTGCGGAGGGCGACCGGTGACCGCGTCCGCCGACGACCCCTTCGTGGCCGCCGTCAAGCCACTCGTGGACGCGATGGGCGGTGAACTCGTCCCACCGGACCAGGCAGGCGACGACGACGTGGTGCTCGCCTGGCGGGGCGAGGACGTCATCGCCGTACGGCTGCCGCAGCTCGCGGACTCCCTGGACCACATCCTCGCCGCGCTGGAACGCAAGCACGGACAGCCCCTCGCCGCACTCGACCGCAAGACCAAGCAACAGGTCGTCCGTGCGCTGGAGGCGCGCGGCGCCTTCGCCGTCCGGCACGGCGTCGAGACCGTCGCGAGCGCGCTCGGCGTCAGCCGCTTCACCGTCTACAACTACCTGAACAGGGAAAACGCCGCCAAGGGCGACTGAAGCGCGGGCCCCTGCGGGCCGCGGCGCGCGGAATCCGGCGTGACGGTTCACCTCGCCCAAAGTTTTCAACAAAGTGTTGACGCGGTGTTTCCGCTGGCGTTAGCTGTCCGCAGCCCGTCCAGCATCAAGGCCACGGAGGCTCCCGTGACGTCGCCCTCGACACCGGACACCGCCCGGTTCAACGCCCTGCCGGAGGAAGCGGCCACCACCGCCCTGCACGAGGTGTGCGCCTCTTCGGCCTGGGGGACCGCCCTGCTCGCCCAGCGCCCCTTCACCACCGCCGACGCCCTGCTCACCGCCAGCGACGCCGCCATGGCCGAGCTGACCGACGAGGACCTGGCGGAGGCGATGGCGGGACACCCTCCGATCGGGCGCCCCAGGCCCGGCGACCCCACCTCGTCACGCGAACAGAGCGGGATGACCGGGGCGTCCGACCGGCTCAAGGCCGAGATGCTCGAACTGAACCTGGCCTACCAGGAACGGTTCGGCCAGGTGTTCCTGATCTGCGCGACCGGCCGGACCGGCGAGCAGTTGCGGGATGCCGTCAGGGAACGGATCGACAACCCGCCGGAGCGCGAACGCGAGATCGTCCGCACCGAACTCGGCAAGATCAACCGCATTCGGCTGACCCGACTCCTCGAAGGCGAGAGCACATGAGCACGGACACCATGGCGTCGGTGTCGACCCACATCCTCGACACCAGCGCGGGCCGCCCCGCCGCCGGCGTCACCGTCTCGCTCGCGGCCCGACCGGACCCCGCCGCCGACTGGGTGACGCTCGGAGCATCCACGACCGACGCCGACGGACGGTGCAAGGACCTTCCGGCACCACCCGCCGGAACCACCCACGTCCGGCTCGACTTCGCCGTCGAGCCGTACTTCGAGAAGAAGCGAGCCGAGGCACAGCAGGACGCCCCCGCGCATCGGGACAGCGGCACACCCGGAGGGTTCATCCCCGTGTTCTTCCCCGAGGTGGCGATCACCTTCGCCGTCGCACCGGGCGAGCACTTCCACGTACCGCTGCTGCTCAACCCGTTCGGCTACTCCGTTTACCGAGGGAGCTAGCAGACACATGACCGACTCTTCCCGCCAAGACCCCGCCGCCGCCCGCCCCGTGATGCTCGGTCAGAACCAGTACGGCAAGGCCGAGAACCGCGTCGTCAAGATCACGCGCGACGGCGCCACCCACCACATCAAGGACCTCAACGTCTCCGTCGCCCTCTCCGGCGACATGGAGGAGGTCCACTACTCGGGCTCCAACGCGAACGTCCTGCCCACCGACACCACCAAGAACACGGTGTACGCGTTCGCCAAGGAGCACGGCATCGAGTCCGCCGAGCAGTTCGGCATCCATCTCGCACGGCACTTCGTCACCTCGCAGGAGCCGATCCACCGGGCCCGTATCCGGATCGAGGAGTACGCCTGGGAACGCGTTGCCGAGGCCGGGCACTCCTTCGTCCGTCAGGGCCAGGAGACCCGCGTCACCCAGATCACCTACGACGGTGAGCGCTGGGAGGTCGTCTCGGGGCTCAAGGACCTCGTCGTGATGAACACCACCGACTCCGAGTTCTGGGGCTACGTCAAGGACAAGTACACGACGCTCAAGGAGGCGCACGACCGCATCCTGGCGACGCAGGTGTCGGGGCGCTGGCGGTTCAACTGGACCGACGACGCCGAGCCCATGCCGAACTGGGAGGTGTCCTACGCGCAGACCAAGAAGCACATGCTCCAGGCGTTCGCGGAGACCTACTCGCTCTCGCTCCAGCAGACCCTCTACCACATGGGCTCGCGGATCATCGACAACCGTTCGGAGATAGACGAGGTCCGCTTCTCGCTTCCGAACAAGCATCACTTCCTGGTCGACCTGGAGCCGTTCGGACTGAAGAACGACACCGCCGACGGGGCCGTCTACTTCGCCGCCGACCGGCCCTACGGGCTCATCGAGGCCACCGTCCTGCGGGCGGGCGCCGAGCCCCTGATCCCCACCGACCTGACCAATCTCTGACGGCCCGGCCGTGTCCCTACCGCCACCCACCGAAGGACGCACCATGGCAGCAACGGCGGCCCAGCGCCTCGTCATCGAGAACTGCGCCATCGCCACGGTCGACGCGGACGACACCGAGTACGCGTCGGGCCATGTCGTCGTCGCCGGCACCCGGATCGAGTCGATCGGGCCAGGTCCGGCGCCCGAAGGACTTCAGAACGTGGTCCGCCGCGTCGACGGCACCGGCCATCTGCTCACCCCGGGCCTCGTCAACACGCACCACCACTTCTACCAGTGGATCACCCGCGGCCTGGCCACCGACCACAACCTCTTCAACTGGCTCGTCGCCCTCTACCCGACCTGGGCCCGCATCGACGAACCGATGGCGTACGCCGCCGCGCAGGGCTCACTCGCGATGATGGCCCGCGGTGGTGTCACCACCGCCATGGACCACCACTACGTCTACCCGCGGGGCGCGGGCGACCTGTCCGGCGCGATCATCCGCGCCGCGTCCGAGACCGGCGTCCGCTTCACCCTGGCCCGTGGCTCAATGGACCGCGGCACCTCGGACGGCGGTCTGCCGCCGGACTTCGCCGTCGAGACCCTCGACGGCGCGCTCGCCGCCACCGAGGCGACCATCGACCAGTACCACGACGACTCGTTCGACGCGATGACCCAGATCGCCGTCGCACCCTGCTCACCGTTCTCGGTCACCACCGAACTGCTGCTTCAGGGCGCCGAGTTGGCCCGCCGCAAGGGGGTGCGGCTGCATACCCACGGCTCGGAGACCGTGGAGGAGGAGAAGTTCTGCCACGAGCTGTTCGGCATGGGTCCCACGGACTACTTCGCGTCCACGGGCTGGCTCGGCGACGATGTGTGGATGGCGCACTGCGTCCATATGAACGACTCCGACATCGACGCCTTCGCACGGACCAAGACGGGGGTCGCGCACTGCCCCTCGTCCAACGCCCGGCTCGGCGCCGGCATCGCCCGTGTCCCCGACATGCTCGCCGCCGGCGTCCCCGTCGGCCTCGGAGTGGACGGCACCGCGTCCAACGAGTCCGGCGAACTCCACACCGAACTGCGCAACGCCCTGCTCATCAACCGCCTCGGCAGCCACCGAGAGGCCGCGCTGAACGCCCGTCAGGCACTACGGCTCGGCACCTTCGGCGGCGCCCAAGTGCTCGGCCGCGCCGGACAGTTGGGCTCCATCGAGGCGGGCAAGGTCGCCGACCTCGTGCTGTGGCGCCTGGACACCCTCGCGCACGCCTCCATCGCCGACCCGGTGACCGCCCTGGTCTTCGGCGCGGCGGCCCCGGTCACCCTCTCCCTCGTCGGCGGCCGTCCGGTCGTCGAGGACGGACGGCTCCTGCACGTCGACGAGGACGCCGTAGCCCGCTCCACGCGGGACCAGGCGCGCCGCCTCGCACGGATCGCCGCCGAGGGCTGACCTCCCCGGAAGTCCGGCCGAGGGGGACGGCCCTCGGCCGGTCTCCGTGGACCCGAACGGGGTCCACGGCAGCCGTGTCCGGGGAGCGCGCACAGACGTGCGCGCTCCCCGGAACGGTCGCACCGTCCGGCAACACATGTCCCGCGTACGGGAGTTCCGTACGCGCCCCAGCAGGTCACCGCACATGACTCGCGTCTCTCGCACCACCTCCCTGATACCCGCGTCACCGACGACGCGTCACCGACCGGAGGAGCCGCCGTGGCCGCACAGCCCAGGTTTCGCAACGACGCAGTGAGTTCCGAGAAGCATCCGGTGGACCAGAAGCTGCCGCCGCTGAGGATGGCGACCAGCGGCCTTCAGCACGTCGCCGCCATGTACGCGGGCGTGGTCGCCCCGCCCCTCATCGTCGGCGCGGCCGTGGGGCTCTCTCCGACCGAACTGACGTTCCTCACCGGGGCCTGTCTGTTCACGGCGGGCCTCGCCACCTTTCTCCAGACCATCGGTGTCTGGAAGATCGGCGCCCGGCTGCCGTTCGTCAACGGCGTCACCTTCGCGGGCGTCGCACCGATGCTCGCCGTCGTGGACTCCACACGGGACAAGGCCGACGCGCTCCCGATCATCTTCGGCGCCGTCATCGTCGCCGGCGTCCTCGGCTTTCTGGCGGCGCCCTTCTTCAGCAAGGCGATCCGCTTCTTCCCGCCCGTCGTCACCGGCACCGTCATCACCCTGATAGGTGTCTCGCTGATGCCGGTCGCCTTCGGCTGGGCCCAGGGCCCGGACCCGGCGGCCCAGGACTACGGCTCCATGACCTATCTCTCGCTCGCCGGGATCACGCTCGTCATCGTGCTGCTGCTGCGCCGCTTCACCCGGGGTTTCCTCAAGCAGGTCGCGGTCCTGGTGGGCCTGGTGCTCGGCACACTCGTCGCGATCCCGTTCGGGGTCACGGACTTCGGCCCGGTCGCGGACGCGGACGTCGTCGGATTCCCGACGCCCTTCCACTTCGGTGCCCCGCAGTTCGCCGCCGCCGCGATCGTCTCGATGTGTGTGGTGATGGTCGTGTCGATGACCGAGTCGACCGCCGACATGCTGGCGCTCGGCGAGATCGTCGGACGCCCAGCCGACGAGCGGACCATCGCCGCAGGACTGCGCGCCGACACCCTCGGCTCGGCCGTCAGCCCGCTGTTCAACGGCTTCATGTGCAGCGCGTTCGCCCAGAACATCGGCCTGGTCGCGATGACCAGGATCCGCAGCCGGTACGTCGTCGCCACCGGCGGTGCGTTCCTGGTCCTGATGGGCCTGTGCCCGATGGCGGCCTCGCTCATCGCGGTGGTGCCCCGGCCCGTGCTCGGCGGTGCGGGGGTCGTGCTGTTCGGATCGGTCGCGGCGAGCGGCATCCAGACGCTGGTCAAGGCCGGTCTGGACAAGGACAACAACGTCCTCATCGTGGCGGTGTCGCTGGCCGTCGGCATCATCCCGATCACGGCGCCGGAGTTCTACCACGCCTTCCCGGAGACCGCGAAGATCATCCTCGACTCCGGGATATCCACCGGCTGTGTCGCGGCCGTCGTCCTCAATCTCCTCTTCAACCACCTCGGCGCGGGGCGGGACGCCGACGAGGTCACCGCGCCGATGGAACCGGCCGGTGAACTCTCTGAACGCCGTGCGGCGACGGACACATCGGCGAGCGCCCACTGACCTCGCCGGACTGAAGGGGGGAGCGGCCCGAGCCGCGCTCGGGCCGCTCCCGTCATGACGCCGCCACGGCCACACCGGTCACACGGCGCCATGAGCGGACCGACGTCAGCCGATATGCAGCGACGTCAGCTGATACGGAACGACTTCAGTCGGCACGCGTCAACGTCAGCCGATGTGGAAGCTGTCGCCGTAGACCTTCCAGTCCAGCGGCGGATCCAGGTTCAGGTTCCGCTTGTTGAGGAACACGCGCTGTGCCGTGTCGACGCGGCTCGTGTCGGAGTGGGCCTCCTCCTGCTTCATCGCCCAGACCCGCGCGTCGAGGAAGGCGTTCAGCCAGGTGACCTCGTCGCCGCCCTGCGCCGGCGGTTTGGCCTTGCCCAGCGCCCGCTTGCGGATGTTGCCGAAGCTGGTGCTGTCGCCGCCGTCACCGTGCATGACGATCGCGTCGTAGTACGCGAACTGGCCGAGTACACCGACCCGGTCGGCCTTGCCCTGGCTGACCGACGGGTTGAAGTACACCCGGTCCCGCTCGTAGTTCTGCGCCTCCTGGAAGACGGTGTCCTGCGCGGCCTTCTGCCAGTCCTTGGTGAAGTTCGGGTCCAGACCGGCGTGCGAGTCGGTGCCGTCGACCCGGCGCAGCGCCGGGAGGTACTTCTCCAGGACGTTGCCCGGCTTGCGCTGCGCGTACAGCTCCACGAGGTCCAGCATGTCGCCGGTGCCGGAACAGAAGCCGATGATCCCGGCCGTGTAGCCGCGGCCGTCACCGATGTCCTCGATGTACTTGTACTGCGCCTTCCAGTCCAGCGAGGAGTTCTCCGCGCTGGACACGAGCTTCATGGCGATCTCCTTCTTCGCCGGGTCGTCGAGTCCGACGGCGGCGACGGCCGTGGTACCGGCGGGTGCCGTGCCGCCGGCGGCCGTCGAGGTGCCGGTCGGGGCGGCGGTGGCGACCTGGCCGACCAGGCTCGGCGCGGCCAGCAGGGACGCTCCCATGACGGCGAGCAATGCGCGGCGCGTGGTGCGCCGGTGGGGGGTGTGCACGAGACCTCCAACAAGGGGGAAGTGTGCTCGACAATCTGTTAGGAAACTTTCCTACCAGAGCATGCGTGTGACGTATACCCGTCAAGAGAAGGTCGGTTCAGATCGTGACCGGCCCCCGCCGGCCCCCCGTCAGCCCCGCGCGAGCCGGTCACGCACCTGAACAGCGATCCGGTACGTGCTCCCTGACGGCTTGGTCGCCAGCCGCCCGGGGTTCCGGATCCAGCGGTCCTCCAGCGCGAACCAGTCGATGAACGGCGGCTTCTTCCCGGACTTCAGAGAGGTACGCAATTCCGCGAAGTACCGTGCCCAGCGCAGCCGGTACAGCCCGCCGACCAGCCCGGCCCACTCCCGGTTGGCGTAGTCGCCCAGTCCGGCGTCGGCGCCCGCCCGGGTGCCCCACAGCGTGACGATCGACAGCGCGTCGTACGCGAGCCGGTCCCGCTCCGCCGCGTCCGCGCCCCACGCCCGTGCCTCGGCGACCCAACGCCCCAGCAGATGACCGGAGTCCGTGGCGAGCAGCCGCTCCAGAAGGTCCATCAGCGCCAGCCACTCGTCCGTCAGCCGCCCGAAGGCACCGGCGTCCCCGGCGTCGTATGCCGCCCTGATCCGGGGCAGCAGGATCCGGCCCCGGTTGGACAGCGCCTGTCCGGCCACGTCGAGCAGATCGCGACGGTACGCCGACGAGGACCGCAACCCGGCCCGCACCGCGAGGAGTTCACCGAGGGCGGGCTCGAAGTCGGCCGGGTCGTACCGCGTCTCCTTCGGTGACCAGGACGCCGCCCTGGCCACCGTCAGCGAGGGCCGCGCCCCGAACAGACTGTCGGCGCTCTCGCTCCAGCCGTCGGCGCGCGTCGTCCCGTACACCGTCCTGCGCAACCGGTCCCAGGCCGCCGTCGCCCGTGCGTCCGGCCCGCCGTACCGCGCTCGCGCCCACTGCTCGAACCATGCCGTCAGATCCAACTCGCCCTCCGTCCAGGCGAGTTCCGAGAACAGCTCGAAGGCGGCCGGGTTGTTGTCGGCGGCCTCGGGCATGAGGGCGATGCCGCGCAGCGCACTGCCGGGGCGGGTGCGCCATGCCTCGTAACTCCTGGCCCATTCGCTGGTGTTCGCGCCGAGTGTGGTGTGCCCGCCGAAGTTCCAGATCGACCCGAAGGCGTACGGTGTTCCGTCCCAGTCGGCCTCCCGGTCGGTGACTCGGGGGAAGCGGTCCGAGAGTCCGTCCACGATCAGCAGTCGCCGCTTGTCGACCGCGTCGACGATCTCCTTCGGCGGATTGGTCCGCCAGCCGAGCAGCACCCAGACCGCGTCCGGATGGGCCTTCCACAGCGCCTCGCCGACCCGCCGGGCCGCGTCCCCGACAGGAACGTCACCTGGACGGCCACCCTCGTGCAGCAGGTCCGCCTTGTAGAGCGTGGACGCGCCGAACATCTCGTCCTGGGTCCGGTAGTACGCCGCCGCCACCCGCGCGAACACCTCGGTCCGGGGATCCAGCCAGTCGGGCCGCCGGAAGCCGTACCACTCGCCCTGCGGGATGATCCGGGCGCCCGGATTCCGTCCGGCGAACCCGGGCGGCACCATCCCCGACCAGCCGGGCAGCACCGGTGTCATCCCCAGCTCACGGACCCGCCCCGCGATCCGCCGCCCCAACGCGGCGCGCTTGTCAAGGAGTTGACGGGACACCGGGTAAGGGAAGGCGGCCAGGTTCTGGAGCAGCCACCACGGCTGATGTGCCGGACCCGGGATCCAGCGGCGCAACTCCTCGTCACCGAGGCCGAACTCCTGGAACACCCGGTGATACAGCGCGTCCGCGCCCGCGTACACCAGGACCTCGTTGTAGCCGTGCAGCGCGAGCACGTCCAACTCGCGCTCCCAGTACGACCAGTCGTGGTACGGGCCCGTGTAGCCGTCGTTGGTGTCGTTCAGGGCGAACCGGTGCGGGACGTTCGCCCGGCGGGTCAGCGTCCCGCGCGGCGGCGCGGGCAGTTCGGCGGGGAGGTTCAGTTGCTCGCCCGCCCAGGTGATGTTGGCGTCCGCCACCTGCTTCAAGTACCAGCGCAGTCCGGCCAGTTGGACCGCCGGTGTGGTGCCCGCGACCGTGATGCGCCCTGCCTCGCCCGACACCTGGAAGACATCCGCCCCACCCGCCGCGCGCGGCAGGCTCCGCAGCACCACCTGGTCGGCGTGCCGGGGCAGCAGGCGGCGGACCGCCGCGGCGGCGGTGCTTCGCGGTGCGCCCGGAGTGAGCGCGCTCCAGCCCCCGCGCTCGCCACAGGCCACGGCGGTGGCCACGGAGGTGACCCCGGCCGATCCGGCGAGAGCGGTGAGCAGCGTACGGCGGGGGAGCGGCATGGCGCCTCCAAGGGGGTGCGGGCGGACCGGCAGGGCTCTCGGCGTTCCGTTCGGAGGTCGAGATCCTGTGTATCGGCCGCACCGGGCCGGAAGGTGAACACCCGGTGCTCCGACCGGTGCCCGCACCCGGTGCCCGCGCCGACCTGCGGCTCACCCCTGGTTCGCCGCCTGACAGGGCCGCGCCGACGGCAGCCGCCCGGTGAAGTACGAGGTCGGCGGTACGCCCGTCAGGGTGCGGAAGTCGGCCGTCATATGGGACTGATCGTAGAGGCCGGTGGCGGCGGCGAGCTGGGCCCAGGGGGTCGCGGTGGGGCTGGTGGAGTCCGGCTGTCGTCGCGATCCCCGGCCTCCGTCGCGTCCCGGCGCCTTCCCTCCCCTACAGCCCGAGGACATCTGGCGCCGATGCCAGGGTCCTGAAGCGTTCCACCGGGTCCGGAACCAGGCGGCGTTCCTTGAGGTCGAGCAGTCCGCTGACCGACGTCAGTTCGGCGGCGATCGTGCCGTCCTGCTTGGTGATCGTCTGTGCGATACGGAAGCTCTTGCCCTGGCCCCAGTCGAAGACGCAGCTCACCTCGACCTCGTCGCCCGCGCGCAGTTCGCGGAGGTAGCGGATGGTCGTCTCCAGGACGACCGGCCCGAGGCGCTGCTCCACCAGGTCGGACTGCCCGATGCCGGCCTTCTGGAGGATCGACCAGCGCGCGTGCTCCGCGTACTGGAGATATACGGCCTGGTTGAGATGCCCTTGGGTGTCCGTCTCATAGCCACGGACGACGACCTGAACGCTGAACCCGGACACGGCGGTCCTCTCTGCACGGGGGTGGCTGAGCGCTTGCTCAGCCCGTCAACGGCCTCAACTCGGCGGCGCTTCCCGGCATTCCCGGGAGCCGAGAGGCCCGGTCCGGTCCGGTCTCGTCCGGTCCCGTCACACTCTCCGTGGCGACGCCAGCAGATACCGGCGTCCACCGGACCGCCGCGGCTCCGTGTGCTCGCCCACCTGCCAGCCCGCCGCCTCAAGTGCCGCCGCGCAGGCCAGGAGCGCGGCGGGATCGGGCGCGTACACGGCGACGGCCTCCGGCTGGGCGGTGCCGGTCACCCGGTATCCGTCGTGGTCGGGGTCGGCCGGACGGCAGCCCGCCGCTTCCAGGGCGAGTGCCGCCGCCGGTATCAGATGGGTCCGCTCCCAGGCGCACGGCCGGTCAGTGGCACCGTCGGGATGGGTCATGCGCCGCATCTCCAGGAGCCCCAGCCAGGCGCTGTGCACCTCACGCGCCCGCGCGGGCCCGCCGTCGCCGGACGGCTCACCGCCGACCCGGGCCGCGAAGACACCGGAGGGCGCGGCAGGGCGTTCAGCGGCGGGCTCGGGCGCCGGCGCCGGCGCCGGCTCGTCGGCGGGCCGCTCGCGCCATACGTGTCCCGCCGGGGTCAGGAACCAGTCGTGCGGTGGCCGTGGGTGCCGGAACGCGAGCCGCAGCCGCACCAGCGCCATCAACTGGTTCTCGGTCCCGCGCAGCCGTCCGGTCACCGGGTCGGCGGCGCGGATGAGCCGCTGCTGCGCTGCGGTCGGTGGTCGTGCCATGGCTGCCTCCCTCGTGCCCACGGTCACGAGACCCCCGGGAGTTCCCCCTGAACTCCCCTGTCCTCGCAGCCTACGACCCGGGTCTGACATTCCAGCCGGCGAGCACGTGCCGCCCGTGTTCGATGCCGAGCCGGCCGATCGTGCCGGTCTCAAGTTGGAACAGGGCGCCGGCGGACGGCGGCAGACCGAGGCGTCGAGCGGTCAGCACTCGCAGGAAGTGGCCGTGCGAGACGAGGACGACACTGCCCTCGTCATCGGCGAAAGCGGCCTCCGCCTTCGCCAGCATGCGGTCGGCGCGCGCGCCCACCTGCTCCGGGGTCTCGCCGGGATGCTCGGGCGGCCCGGGGGCCACCCCGTCGTCGAACAGGAACCAGCCGGGCCGGGTGCGGTCGATCTCGACGCTGGTGACGCCCTCGTACCCGCCGTAGTCCCACTCGCACAGGTCGACGTCCACATGGACATGCTCCAGGCCCGCCAGTTCGGCGGTCTCCCGGGCGCGCTTCATGGGGCTGCTGAACACGCGGCCGATGCGCTCCGATGCGAGCAGCGGGCCGAGGGAACGGGCCTGCGCCCTGCCGTTGTCGGTGAGCGGAAGGTCCGTCCAACTGGTGTGCTGCCCGGAAAGGGACCATTCGGTCTCTCCGTGCCGGACGAGAAGAAGATCACCCATGCGTCTTTCATATCACCGGACCCGTGACGCGCCGGGGCGGATCACTGACGGCTCACTGACGGTATCCACCGAGGAACCGTCCGATCCGGCTGATGGCCGCGTCCAGGTCGTCCACGTGCGGGAGGGTGAGGATGCGGAAGTGGTCGGGGCGCGGCCAGTTGAAACCGGTGCCCTGGACGACCTGGATCTTCTCGCGCAGCAGCAGGTCGAGCACGAACCTCTCGTCGTCGTGGATCGGATGCACCTTGGGGTCGATGCGCGGGAACGCGTACAGCGCGCCCTTGGGCTTCACGCACGACACGCCGGGGATCTCGTTGAGCTTCTCCCACGCGCGGTCCCGCTGGTCGTGGAGCCGGCCACCGGGCGCGGTGAGGTCCCGGATGGACTGGCGTCCGCCGAGCGCGGCCTGGATGGCGTACTGCGCGGGCGCGTTGGCGCACAGCCGCATGGAGGCGAGCATGGTGAGCCCCTCCAGATAGTTCTTCGCGTGCTGCCGGGGTCCGGTGACGACCAGCCAGCCGGAGCGGAACCCCGCCACGCGGTAGGTCTTGGACAGACCGCAGAAGGTCAGGACGACCAGGTCGGGGGCGAGCGCGGCGGCCGAGTGGTGCACCGCGTCGTCGTAGAGGATCTGGTCGTAGATCTCGTCCGCGAAGACCATCAGATGGTGGCGGCGGGCCAGGTCGAGGATGCCCTCGACGATCTCCTTCGGGTAGACCGCGCCGGTCGGGTTGTTCGGGTTGATGATGACGACGGCCTTGGTGCGGTCGGTGATCTTCGCGGCCATGTCGTCCAGGTCGGGGTACCAGTCGGCCTGTTCGTCGCAGAGGTAGTGCACCGCGCGCCCGCCCGCGAGGGTCGTGACGGCCGTCCACAGCGGGAAGTCCGGTGCGGGGATGAGCACTTCGTCGCCGTCGTCCAGGAGTGCCTGGACGGCCATCGACACCAGTTCGGAGACGCCGTTGCCGAGGAACACGTCGTCCACGCCGACGTCCAGACCGATGCCCTGGTAGCGCTGGGCGACGGCGCGGCGGGCCGACAGGACACCCCGCGAGTCCGTGTAGCCGTGCGCCTGCGGGAGCATCCGGATCATGTCCTGGACGATCTCCTCGGGCGCCTCGAAACCGAACAGGGCCGGGTTGCCGGTGTTCAGACGCAGGACGCTGTGGCCCGCCTCCTCAAGGGCGTTGGCGTGCTCGATCACCGGACCCCGGATCTCGTAACAGACCTCGCTCAGCTTGCTCGACTGCCGGAACTCCATGCGCTGGCCTCCCAGACCTCTGTCCCCGTGTTGCTTGGTTTTACCAAGTGGCCGCTTGGAAAGTCCAACGACTTGGCTAGACTGCGGCGTATGCCACGTCAGCCACGACCCCCGGGCCGCCGCAGCTACGACCAGTACTGTGCCGCCGCCCGCGCCCTGGACGCCGTGGGCGACCGCTGGACCCTCCTCATCGTCCGGGAACTCCTCGGCGGACCCCGTCGTTACACAGATCTGCACGCCGATCTCCCCGGCGTCAGTACGGACATGCTGGCCACCCGGCTGAAGGACATGGAGCGCGACGCGCTCGTGGAGCGCCGCCGCCTCCCGGCGCCCGCGTCCGCGTCCGTGTACGAACTGACCGCGCGTGGGCGGCGGTTGCTGCCCGTGCTCCAGGCCCTGGAGGAGTGGGGCGCGCCCGCCCTGGCGGACCGCCGTCCCACGGACGCCGTCCGCGCGCACTGGTTCGCGCTGCCGCTGCGGCGCGCCCTGACCGGGCTCGGCTCCACGGGCGTGGTCGATGTGCGGCTGGACGAAGGGGAGTTCCATGTGCGGGTGGGGGCCGATGAGCCGTACGCGGTGTACGGCGACGGCTGCGCACCGGAGGAGCCGGACGCCCGGCTCGTCCTGGACACCGGGACATGCGTGGCGGTCGGCCGGGGAGACCTGACCCTGGAGGAGGCGGTGCGGGCGGGGCGGGTGGAAGTGATGGGGGAGGGGGAGTTGGCGAAGGTGCTGCGGGGGGCTTGAGGCGGGGGTGGGGGCGGGCGGGGATCGGGGGGAGGGGGAGGGGGCCCGCCCCAGGTGCGCGTTTGCGCCGACTGGGGCGGGCCCGGGGTTCGCTCGGTCAGGCGCGCGACGGGGCGCGTGCGGGGCGGCCGGGACCACGGGTCAGGGCGTATCCGCCGACTCCCGCCAGCGCGGCCAGCACACCGCCGCCGACGGTCCACAGCCAGCGGTCCGTCCACCAGCCGGAGGTCCAGCCGTCGTCCGGCTCACCGCCGGCCAGTGTGGCCGCCTCGTCCGCCGGTGCCCCACCGGCGTCCGACGCCACGGAGACCCCCGGCACCAGCGGAGTCGACAGACCCCCGTCCACGGCGTACGAACCACCCAGGTCACGGGAGACCGTCTCGACCTCGGCACGGACCGGAAGGCCCAGGTCGGCGGCGTTCAGCCCGACGGCCGTCAGCCGGATGTAGTACGTGCCCGGCAGTGGATCGTTGGCCCACTCCTCCGCCCACGCGCGGACCGGCCGCAGGGTGCAGGAGAGACTCACCGAACCGGCGTCGAGGGCACGCGACTGGACGCCGTACACACACGCCTGACGGCGCCTCAGACCGTCGTACACATCGACGCGCCAGGTCGACGCGGCCTTCTGGGTCGCCGTGTCGGGGAGCTTCACGGTCGCGCGCACGATGGGCCGGGTGCCCGCGTCCGCCGGGAACGACCAGTACAGGTAGTCGCCGCTGGAGCCGCTCGCGGTGGCCCGCTGTCCCGGACGGATCTCCGTGGCGGTACGGAAGGAGGTGCCCGCCTCGGTGGGCGCCCCGTCGGAGTCGCCGCTCGGGGACGGTGACGCGTCGGCCGCCGCCGGAAGGGCGCCGGGGCCCAGCAGGAGCGCGGCGGCGAGCAGCGCGCCGGACACGGCGGAGAGCCGGGACAGCGGCCGGGCGGTGCGGGACTGGGACCGGTGGGAACGGGTGAAGAGGGGTGCGAGGGACATCAGTTGGTCCTCCAGACAGCGAGACGCCAGCGTGAGACGAAGCCCCACAGGACACCCGCGAGGAACCCGGTCACGACCAGGGCACCCAGCAGCCACCAGCCACGGCCCAGACCGAACGCGGCGACGTCGGACGCCTCGTCGGGCCCGTCCACGACATCGACGGTCAGCTCGACGGGCAGACCCGGCGTGGTCTTCACGGACGGCGCCACCGAGAAGGAGTGCGCGATCTCCAGACAGACCGTCACGGCGGCGGGCTTGTCGACATCGGCGTCGTCCCGCGTCGGCTCCGTGTGGCGCAGCCCGGTCGAGATGACGTCGGTGCGGCCGTCCCCGGCCTCCGAGCCTCTGACGATCTCCCGTCCGTGGACGGTGACCGCGCGCAGCAGGACGCCGTAGTCGGGGTTGACCGCACGGTCAGCGGCGACGCTCACCGACGCGCGCACCTCCTGTCCGGGCAGTACGTCGACCCGGTACCAGCGGTGGGTGCCGAACGCGGCGCGGTCCGTGTACAGACCGGGCTTGACCTGCGGCGCGTCGGCGCAGCGCGCGGCACCCTCGACGGCGACCGGCACCACGACGGGCTCGGCGGCGCGGTCGACCAACTGGCCCACGCGGTCGGTGAGTTCGTCCTTGTGCCGGATCGACGTGTACGTACCGCCGGTGGCCTCCGCGATACAGCTGAGCTGCTCACGGGTCTTCGCGTCGGGGACCAGGCCGAGGGTGTCGATGGTGAGGTGGATGCCCTTGGCGGCGATGTCACGCGCCACCTCGCACGGGTCGAGCGGGGCGCAGGTGTCCTCGCCGTCGCTGATCAGGACGATACGGCGCGAGCCGTCGCCGCCCTCCAGGTCGTCGGCGGCCTTCAGCAGGGCGGGCCCGATGGGCGTCCACCCGGTGGGTGCGAGCGTCGCCACCGCCGTCTTCGCCTCGGTGCGGTCCAGGGGCCCCACCGGATAAAGCTGCTGGGTGTCCTTGCACCCCTCCTTGCGGTCGTCGCCCCGGTAGGACGCGCCGAGGGTACGGATCCCCAGCTCGACCTCCTCCGGGGTGGCGTCGAGCACCTCGTTGAACGCCTGCTTCGCCGCGGCCATCCGGGACCCGCCGTCGATGTCCCGGGCGCGCATCGAACCGCTGACGTCCAGGACGAGTTCGACCTTGGGGGCGGTCTTGCCGGCGGACGGTTCGTCCGCGACGGCGTCGGCCGGTATCAGCCCGACGCTCAGGGCGGCGGCGAGGACCCCGAGGCCCGCCGCCAGCCGTAGTCTTGTGATCATCGCCGGATCCTATTGATCACCGCCCGCGCGATCCAATCGCCGTCACAACGTCTGACATAACGCCTGACATAACGGCCGGCATGACGCCCGGCGCTACGCCTGGTACAGCGCCCGACCGGGGGCCCGGGACCGGAGGCGGGCCGCGTTCTGAGCGCCTGTTCTACAGTGGCCGGTGTGCTGCGCGACGTGACTGCTGTTCGTTATGTGACCCCCCTGCACACGGGTGGGTCGGTGCCTGGGATCGTCGAGGCCGACGACCTCGGGACCTATGTCGTGAAGTTCACCGGTTCCGGGCAGGGGCGCAAGGCGCTGGTCGCCGAGGTGATCGTCGGGGAACTCGCCCGGCGGCTCGGGCTGCGGGTGCCGGAGCTGGTGCGCGCCCACTTCGATCCGGCGGTCGCCCGGGACGAGCCGCACCAGGAGGTACGGGACCTGCTCGACGCCAGCCCCGGGCTCAACCTCGGTATGGACTTCCTGCCGGGCGCCGTCGACTTCACCCCGCACGCGCTGGACGTCGATCCGCTGGAGGCCGGGCGGATCGTGTGGCTGGACGCGCTCACCGCCAATGTCGACCGGACCGTGCACAGCTCCAACCTGCTGATCTGGCCCGCCTTCGGCACCCGCGAACCCAGGCTGTGGCTCATCGACCACGGCGCCGCCCTCGTCTTCCACCACCGTTGGGAGACGGCCGCCGCCTCCGTCGACAAGGTCTACGACTTCCGCCGGCACGCGCTGGGCGGCGGCGGACAGGCACCGGACACGGTCGCCGCCGACGCGGACCTCGCGCCCCGCGTCACCCGTGACCTGCTGCGCGAGATCACCGCGCTGGTCCCCGACGCATGGCTGACCGGCGAGCCCGGGTTCACCGGACCCGACGAGGTCCGCGACGCCTACGTCACGTATCTCGCGGCCCGCGCCGAGGCGTCCGCCCTCTGGCTGCCCACCGACTTCCCCGGCCGCGACCAACTCGCCGCCGAGGACGCCGACCGGGCCGCCGCGACCGAGGCGTCCCGCCCCGACTGGCTCAAACGGGTCCCGGACCTGCACGGCAAACCCGCCGCCGAGCAGGACTGGACCGCCCACCTGGGCTGACCCGCCCTCCCTGAGCCGACAGAAAGGTGGCGTCTTCCCATGGCCTCCGAACCCCCTGTGCGCCCCGCAGACCCCGCCCACCGTGTCCAGATCGAGTACTGCACCCAGTGCCGCTGGCTCCCGCGAGCCGCCTGGCTGGCCCAGGAACTCCTGACCACCTTCGAGAGCGAGCTGACGGAACTCTCCCTGGCCCCCGGCACCGGCGGAGTCTTCGTGGTCCGGGTCGACGGCGAGGTGGTGTGGGACCGGCGCACCCAGGGCTTCCCGGAGCCGACCGCCGTGAAGCGCCTCGTACGGGACCGCGTGGCGCCCGGCCGCAATCTCGGCCACGCCGACCGGCCGGGGGAAACAGCGTAAACAGGGGAAGCAGGGGAGACGAGGGAGACGGGGGCCTGGTTCGAGGGCTGCTCAGGTGGTCGCCACCAGCAGCTCTTCCCCGCTCGACGTACCGAGCCCGTCCGTCCGGCCCGCGAAATACCGCTCGTTGAGCAGGTCCGCCGACACATGCCGGGCGTCCTTGAATCCGGCGTCGCGGGCCAGGGCCAGCATCTCCGACGGGGCGTAGAAGCTGAGGAAGGGTGTCCCGCTCGCCCTGGCCCCGCGCTGCGCGACCTGGAGTCCGGCGCGCTTCTCCTCGTCGAGCAGTTCAGGCGGTAGCTGGAACGTCATGGCCAGCGTGGAGCCCGGGGCGAGTGACGCGAGCCGGCGCAGCGTGGCCGCGTTCGCCTCCTTGGTGAGGTAGAGGGTGACGCCGGTGGAGGCCACGACAGCTGGCCGGGCCGCGTCGAATCCGGCGGCCGTCAGCTCGTCCCACCACGAGCCGCCCGCCTCGAAGTCGACCGGGACCAGTCGCAGCCGGTCCGGGACGCCGTAGCCGAGTTCGGTGAGGCGTCGGCGCTTCCATGCCTGGGGTCCGGGCTGGTCGACCTCGAACACCCGTAGCCGCGACGCGATGTCGGGGCGGCGCTGGGCGAAGGTGTCCAGACCGGCTCCCAGGACGACGTACTGGCCGACGCCACGGTCCGCCCGCTCGATCACCAGGTCCTCGATGAAGCGGGCCCGAGCCACGATCGACGCCCGGAACCACCGGGTCGCGTCCGGGTCCATGTCCCCCCGGCGACGCCAGTCGTCGCCGGGGTCGGCGAGCCGCAGGCCGATCTCGTCCGCCAGCACATGGGGCGGCGGGTCGACCTGGACATGCAGAGCCCGCCACAGGGCCGTCCGTACCGCCGTATTGTCCGGGCCCGCGGTGGATTCGTCCGTCATGAGCGACAGCCTAGGCCGTCGCTCATGACGGACCGGCGCTACGAACGCCGTGGGGTCCGGGGCCGGTACGGCATGGCGCCGCGGGCCTGGAACTCGACCGCCAGGGGCATCGCCGTGAACATCGACGACCAGGTGCCCACCACGATCCCGATGAGCAGGGCCAGCGCGAAGTCGGTGAGCGAGTCACCGCCCAGGACGGCGAGCGCGGCGAGGATGAACAGCGCGCCCATCCCGGTGTTGACGGTCCTGGGCACGGTTTGCAGCACCGCAAGGTCGACGGTCCGTGCGAACGGCTCCTTACGGCGGCCCGGCCACAGCTCCCGGAGCCGGTCGATGAGGACGACGGAGTCGTTGACCGAGTAGCCGATCACGGTGAGCAGTGCCGCGAGGAACACCCCGTCGATCGGTTTGCCCAGCCAGGCGAACACGCCGACGAGGATCACCGCGTCCTGCGCCATCGCGGCGACCGCCGCCGCGCCGAGCGCCCAGCGGAACCGCACCGCGAGGTACAGCAACTGGCCGCCCACGGCCACCGCGAGGGCGATCACCGCACCCCGGCGCAGCTCGCTGCCCATGCTCGGACCGATCTGCTCGTCCCGGATCTTCTCCGCCGACCCGCCGACCGAGCCGACCGCCCGGTCCACCTTCGCCGCGTCGGCCTCGGACAACTGGTCGGTGCGTACGGTGAGATCGCCGTCCCCCGATGTCTGCACGACGGCGCGCGGGAAGCCTGCGTCGGCGAGCGCTCCCCGGGCCCGTTCCGCGTCCACGGGCTGCGTGGTCGCGTACTCGATGAGACGGCCGCCCGTGAACTCGACGCCGAAGTTCAGGCCCCGTACCACGATGCCCGCCACGGCGAGCACCAGGACGGCGGCGGACACCGCGAGCCAGCGTCGGCCGTGACGCATCGGACGCGGATCGCGGCGGGTGAGCCAGTCACGGACCCGGCCGGTGTTCGCGATCCCGGTGATCAGGGGGCGGCGGCGCACCGGGCGGCGGGCCACCGCGTACTCGGCGAGGGCGCGGGTGACGACGAGTGCGCTGAACATCGAGACGAGGACGCCGATGCCCAGCGTCACGCCGAAGCCGCGGACCGGTCCCGACGCCAGGAAGAACAGCAGTCCGGCCGCGATGAGCGTGGTGATGTTGGAGTCGGCGATGGCGCTGAACGCGTGCCGGAACCCGGACTTGAGGGCCGTGCGCGGACTCCGGCCCGCGCGGGCCGCGTACTCCTCACGGGCCCGTTCGAAGACGAGGACGTTCGCGTCCACGGCCATGCCGATGGCGAGGACGAATCCCGCGAGCCCCGGCAGGGTCAGCGTGGCGCCGAGCGCGGCCAGGGTCGCGTAGGAGACAAGGCCGTAGCAGGCGAGTGCGACGGCGGCGAGGGCGCCGAGCAGTCGGTAGACGACGATGACGAACAGCGAGGTCAGGAGGGTGCCGATGACGGCGGCCTGGGCGCTGGAGCGGATGGCGTCGGCGCCGAGCGTGGGGCCGACGGTGCGCTGCTCCACGGTCTCCACGGGCGTCGGGAGGGCGCCGCCACTGACCAGCAGCGCCAGCTCCCTGGCCTCCTCGCGGTCGAAGTTCCCGGTGATCTGGGTGGATCCGCCGGTGATGCCGGTGCCGCACGCCACCGACGGATCGACCTGGGGCGAGGAGATGACCTTGTCGTCCAGGACGATCGCGATCCGCCGGGCGGGATCGCCCGCCGGTACGCAGGCGGCGTCGGCGGTGAGCCGCGTCCAGAGGCCCTTGCCCGCGCCCTTCAGATCGAGGGTGACGAACCAGCCGAGGGCGGTCTGCTGGTCGAGCTGGGCCTCGGCGCCGTCGACGTCCGCGCCGGTGAGCGCGGCAGGACCGAGCCGCAGCGGCTGCCCGGAGTCGTCGGGGAGCACCCGCTCCTTGGCGTGTTTCGGCAGGGGTTTGGGCATCGGGTCGGTGTCAGTGGCGGTGCCGAGGACGGGGTGGACGGTGAGCTGGGCCGTGCGGCCGAGGATGTCGGCGGCCTCCTTCGGGTCCTGGACGCCCGGCAGTTCGACGATGATCCGGCGCTCCCCGGAGCGGGCGACGGTCGGTTCGGAGACACCGAGCGCGTCGATACGGCGGCGCAGTACTTCGAGGGTGCGGTCGGTGGCTTCGGAGTCCGGCTTGGCCGAGGCCGACGTGGGCCGGGTCTCCAGGACGATCTGGGTACCGCCGCGCAGATCGAGGCCGAGCCGGGCCGGGACGGTGAGGGTGATGTAGACGGACAGGGCGATGACGGCGAGGGCGAGAAACGCCCGCACCCGGGTGGCGCGTGCCAAAGGAGGTCTCCCACAGGCATACCGGGCCCACGAAGGGACACGGTGGGGATCGACAGAGGGACGTCGTCAACTACCTGTGCGGAGCGGCGGAGCGCGATCGGTGGGCCGGGCGACGGGCCGGGTGTACGGGGCGATGTCCGCCGACCGCCGGGTGTGCCCGGCGCGCGGGGCACCGGGACCTACCGTGCCCGGCGGGACGAGCGCGCCGCCGCCGGGTGTCGTGTGCCGCTCGCCGGGTGTGGCGTCGGGGGCCACGCGCGGCGGGGTGCCGCAGGTGGCGGCGCAGGGGGCGTCGTCGGCGGCGTGGGTGACGGTGACGGTGAGGTATGCCGGTGCCGATGCCGCCGTGACGGGTGCCGGTGCCGGTGCCGACGTGCCGGATGCCGGTGCCGACCTGATGGCCGCCGGTGCCTTCGCGGCGAGTGCCGCCGTGACAGCCGGTGTCGTCGTCGCGGTGGCGGGGCCGGTCGGGCCGAAGTCGCCCAGGGCGCACAGGAGGACGACGACCAGGGTGCTCAGGAGCGCGCGAGCGGCGGCAGGTATCTGCCGGGTCATACGGCCCCCCTCCGCTGTCGCCGTCAGTCTTCCGCACGCCCGGACGCGCGACTACTCCGGGTACCCCGGGTACCCCGAGCGCCCGGGGTACCCGGGTTGCTGGTCATGCCGGACCGGTCAGGGCTCGATCAGTCCGACGCGTATCGCGTACCGCGTCAGTTCCAGGCGGTCCCGCAGGCCGAGTTTGTGCAGCAGGTTCGCCCGGTGCCGCTGCACGGTCTTGACGCTGATCACCAGGGTCCCCGCGATCTCCTTGGACGACTGGCCCTCGGCGACGAGTTTGAGTACCTCCTCCTCACGGGCCGTCAGCACCGGGTCCCCGTCCGCGCCGCTCGCCTCGTCCCGTCGTGCGTGGTCCAGGTAGCTCCGGATCAGCGCGGTGATCGCCGCCGGGTACAGGAACGGCTCGCCGCGCATCGCCGCCCGGCAGGCCGCGACGAGATCACGGTCGGCGACGGACTTCAGGACATACCCGGAGGCGCCCGCCTTGAGGGCCTGGAAGAGGTACTGCTCGTTGTCGTACATCGTGAGCATCAGGATCCGCAGCGCGGGATGCCGGGCGGAGAGTTCGCGCGCGGCCTGGAGCCCGGTCATCCGCGGCATGGCGATGTCGAGGACCGCGAGGTCCACTCCGCCGGCGCGGGCCAGTTCCACGGCCTCCGCGCCGTGCCCGGCCTCGGCGACGACCTGAAGGCCCGGTTCGCCGTCGAGGATGAGCCGCACGCCACGGCGGACCAGCGCGTGATCGTCGGCGAGAAGGATGCGGATGGTGTCGGGAGTGGACATGGTCATGCGTCCCGCTCGGCGTCGGTGAGCGGCTCCGCGACAGTGACCGGCACCGGCCGCGCCCTCGGCACGGACAGCGTCACGCGGGTGCCGCCGCGCGGCCCGGACTCGATGTCGAGGGTGGCGCTGATGAGCAGCGCGCGCTCCCGCATGCCCCGGATACCGGCGCCCTCACGGATGACGCCGACCCCGCGCCCGTCGTCGCTGATGCGCAGTTCCACCGTGTCGGGCGTGTGGCACAGGGCGAGTTCGACGCGTTCGGCGTCCGCGTGGCGTGCCGTGTTGGTGAGGCTCTCCTGCGCGACCCGGTACAGCACCAGTTCCCGTTCGTGGTCCAGCGGCGGCAGGTCCGGGTCGAAGCGGCGCCGCACCTCCAGACCGGTGTGGGTGGCGAAGTCGCTGGTCAGCGAGGTCAGCGCGCTGACCAGACCGAGGTCCTCCAGGACACCGGGGCGCAGCCGGTGGGCGAGCCGGCGTACCTCGTCCAGGCTTTCGCGGGTGATCTCCTGCGCCTGCCGCAGCTCGTCGCGCAGCGCGTCGGGTGCCCGGTCCGCCGCCCGCTTCAGTCCGAGCAGTACGGCGGTCATGCTCTGGCCCACCTCGTCGTGGAGTTCCTGCGCGATCCGGCGCCGCTCGGACTCCTGCGCGGACAGCGCGCGGGCGGTGCTCGTGGCGCGCTCGGCCT
Organism: Streptomyces sp. NPDC058001; assembly: GCF_042886315.1. NCBI lineage: Bacteria > Bacillati > Actinomycetota > Actinomycetes > Kitasatosporales > Streptomycetaceae > Streptomyces > Streptomyces sp. NPDC058001. The sequence goes on along the minus strand of NZ_JBHVQT010000008.1, from coordinate 480,411 downwards.
CCAGCCGGTCGAGCATGGCGTTGAAGGTACGGATCAGCTCGATGAACCCGCCGTGACCGGGCACCGGCAACCGCTGCCCCGGACGCAGCAGATCGACCCGCGTCATCAGCCGGGTGAGCCGGTCGACGGGCGCGAGGCCGACGCGCAGCAGGGCCGCGTTGGCGACCAGCATCACGGCGAGCCCGCCGAGCAGCATGGTCGCCTCGGTGAGCAGTACCGGTACCGAGACCGTCACCGGCCCCCACAGCAGCAGCGCCGTGGCCGCGCCGAGCACCAGGGCGTTGAGTCCGAAAATCCGCCAGAACAGAGACACGATGACCAGCTTGCCGGGCCCGTGCGTCCCGGTCGATGGGGGTCAGTAGCCATATGCGCGGTCCCGGAACCCCTCCCTCCGGGTCACGTACACCCTCGGAACAGGTCACGTACACCATCGGGACCCCCGGCAATGGGCTCGGGGACCGATGGTCCGGACGCGGCGCGGCGGCGAAGGTGGAGAGCGTGCCCCCGTTCCCGGCGCACGGCGCTGGCCCCCTCGGGGTCACCGTCTCCGGCCCTCGTGGAAGGACTCGTCCGATGCCGCTCGACACGGCCCGCCCCGCCCCCGGTCCCCAGCACCCCACCGCGACCGAGATCCGCCGCCGCCTCACGCACGAGCGTGACTCGCGGCTCGCGCAGATCGAGGTGTTGGAGGAGAGCGCGGCCGGCGAGGACGGGGGCGACTCGTTCGTGGCCGCGCAACGGGCGTCCGTCGAGCGGGTTCTGAAGGACGTCGACATCGCCTTCGACCACCTGGCGCAGGGCCGGTACGGGATCTGCGAGGGCTGTACGCGGCCCATCCCCGAGGAGCGTCTGGAGATCCTGCCCTACGCGCGCCACTGCGTCGCCTGTCGGCAGCGGGCGGTGACGCGGTGACCGGCGGCCCGGTCACCGAGGCCGGTCCGTCCCCCGACGACCTCGCCGCGCTGACCGCCGACCTGAGGGAGCAGCGGGCGTTCCGCCTCGACCAGCTCAAGGAGTACGCACGGCCCACCCCGCCTGCGGGCGCCGACTCGGGCTCGCGGGACGAGGTCCGCGCGCAGCTCGCCGCGTCCGCGCGGATGGTGCTGAGCGATGTGGAGGCGGCCCTGGCCCGTCTGGAGAGTGGTCGGTACGGGCGCTGCGAAAGGTGCGCCCGGCCGGTTCCGGTACAGCGGCTGAGGATTGTGCCGCAGGCCCGCTACTGCGCTCGCTGCCAGCAGGCCGGGGAGTCCGGGAAGCCCGAGCGGTCCGGGAAGCCGGGGGAGCAGGGGAAGTCCGGGGAGTTCGGGAAGCCTGGGGAGATCGGGCGATGACTGCCTGGCCGATCCTGTCGCTCCGGCCGTCCCGTACCGGTGTCGCCATCGACCTCGGCAGTGCCCGTACCCGGGTCTGGATGTCCGGTCGGGGCGTCGTCCTCGATGTGCCCACGGTGACGTTCGCCGACCGGACCGTCAGCTATCCGGTCCGGCGCGGGACGGTCGTCGACCCGCAGGGCGTGGCCGTCATGCTGGAGCGGCTGCTGAGCCACCGTATGCCGAGGTTCGGCCGTCCGCTGGTGGTGCTCACCACGCCCGTGCCGTCCGGCGCCGACCACCGGAGGGCCGCGCTGACGGCGCTGGAGGTGCTGCGGCCCCGCGCGGTGCTGACCGTCCCCACCGCGCGGGCCGTCGCGCTCGGCGCCTGTGCCGACCTCACCCGGCCGCTCCTGGTCGTGGACGTCGGCGCGCATCTCACCGAGGTCGCGCTGCTCACCGAGGGCGCGGTGACCGACGCCTACCGCGCCGCGCTCGGCACCAGCGACCTGGACGCCACCACGACCTACGACGACCTGATCCGGGCGGTGGCCGGGATGGTGACCGAGACGTTGCGCCGCGACCGTACCGTGCACAGTGTCGAGGCGCTGGTGCGCGGGGTCCTGCTGTCGGGCGGCGGCGCCCTGCACCCGGACTTCGCGCCGGGCCTCGCGAAGGAACTGAACGCCCCGGTCGGCGTGGTCCCGGCGCCCGACACGGCGGCGCTCCGTGGCGCGGCCCGCGTCCTGGCGTCGGCGCACCGCCACCCGGCGTTGACGGCCGCCGGCCGGAACTGACCGGCGGCCGGGCCCTGCCTAGCGGGCCAGTTGCTCGTACGCCGGGACCGTCAGGAAGTCCGCGTAGTCCTCGTCGAGCGCGACCTTCAGGAGGAGGTCGTGGGCCTGCTGCCAGCGACCCGCGGCGAAGGCGTCCTCGCCGATCTCCGCGCGGATGGCGGCGAGTTCGTCGGCGGCGATCCGCCGGGTCAGCTCGGGTGTCGCCCGTACGGTCGCCCCGTCGTGCTCGAACTCGACGCCCGCGTTGATCCACTGCCAGATCTGCGAGCGGGAGATCTCGGCGGTCGCCGCGTCCTCCATCAGGTTGAAGATGGCGACCGCGCCGAGCCCGCCCAGCCATGCCTCGATGTAACGGATGCCCACCTGAACGGCGTTGACGAGCCCGGCGTAGGTGGGCCGCGCGTCCAGCGAGTCGACGGCGATCAGGTCACCCGCCGCGACCGACACGTCCTCGCGGAGTCGGTCCTTCTGGTTCGGCCGGTCGCCGAGGACCGCGTCGAACGACGCCATCGCGATCGGCACCAGGTCCGGGTGGGCGACCCAGGAGCCGTCGAAACCGTCCCCGGCCTCCCGGTCCTTGTCGTTCTTGACCTTCTCGAAGGCGACCTTGTTGACCTCGGGGTCGCGGCGCGAGGGGATGAACGCGGCCATGCCACCGATGGCGTGCGCCCCGCGCTTGTGGCAGGTGCGGACGAGGAGTTCGGTGTACGCGCGCATGAACGGGGCCGTCATCGTGACCGCGTTGCGGTCCGGCAGGACGAACTTGGGGCCGCCGTCACGGAAGTTCTTGACGATCGAGAAGAGATAGTCCCAGCGCCCGGCGTTCAACCCCGAGGCGTGGTCGCGCAGTTCGTAGAGGATCTCGTCCATCTCGTACGCGGCCGTGATCGTCTCGATGAGGACGGTCGCGCGGACCGTGCCCTGCGGGATGCCCACGTAGTCCTGCGCGAAGACGAACACGTCGTTCCAGAGGCGGGCCTCCAGGTGCGACTCCGTCTTCGGGAGGTAGAAGTAGGGGCCCTTGCCGAGGTCGATGAGCCGCCGCGCGTTGTGGAAGAAGTAGAGCCCGAAGTCGACCAGGGCGCCGGGCACCGGGCGCCCTTCGAGCTGGAGGTGGCGCTCGTCGAGGTGCCAGCCGCGCGGACGCGTGACGACCGTCGCCAGCTCGGCGGCGGGCCTGAGCGCGTACGACTTGCCGGTGCGCTCGTCCGTGAAGTCGATGCGGCGCTCGTAGGCGTCGATCAGGTTGAGCTGGCCCGTGACGACGTTCTCCCAGGTCGGCGCGGACGCGTCCTCGAAGTCCGCGAGCCACACCTTGGCACCGGAGTTGAGGGCGTTGATCGTCATCTTCCGGTCGGTCGGCCCGGTGATCTCCACCCGCCGGTCGTCCAGGGCGGCCGGCGAGGGCGCGACCCGCCATGAGGGGTCGTCGCGGATGTGCGCGGTCTCCGGGAGGAAGTCGAGCGTGGACGTGCGGGCGGTCTCGGCGCGCCGCTCGGCGCGGCGGGCGAGGAGTTCATCACGCCGGGGCGTGAACCTCCGGTGCAGCTCGGCCACGAAGGTGAGGGCCGCGTCGGTGAGGACCTCGTCCTGCCGGGGCAGGGTCTCCGCGTCGACGATGGCCAGCGGGGACGGCGCTGGTGCGGACATGAGCTGTCACTTCCTTCAGCGAACGTGCGAACTTCACTTCACGTGAACTTCACGTCGAACTTCACTTCACAGGGGCCTTCAGCGAACCGCACGGGCGGGGCTTCCGCGATCTCGCGACACGATCTCGCGACACGATCTCGTGGGGCGCTCGGGTGGTTCGGTCGGCTGGGGCATCTGGGAAATGGATACTAGTTTCCTCATAGTGGAAGTACAAGGTGTGTTGATGTCGAGAATCTCCCCCTCGACAGACCGTGGCCCTGCGTGCCACCGCGCTCACTCCGGGTGCGGGTACCCGTTTTCGGCCGCCGGCGGCCCGGTCCACCCCGGGTCACCCAGGTCACTCCAGCCGGGTCAGATCCGCCTCGGTGTCGATGTCGTACGCCTCGGCCACGTCCCCGCACTCGACCGCCGTCAACTCACCGGCGTGCGCGGCGAGATACGCGCGCGCACCGCGGTCGCCGACCGCCGACGCCGCGATGTCCGCCCACCGGTCGGCGCCGAACAGTACGGGATGGCCCCGCTCACCCCCGTACACGGCGGCGGCCAGAGCGTGCGGTGAGGTGCCGGCGGCCCGGACCCGCGCCACCGCCGCCGGGCCGATCCCCGGCTGGTCGACCAGCGTGACCAGCGCGGCCCCCGCCCCGGTGCCCGCGAGGGACGCGAGCCCCGCGCGCAGCGACGAGCCCATGCCCTCCTCCCACGCCGGGTTGTCCACCAGGACGCAGCCGGGCAGCGACGCCACCTCCCGTACCGTGTCCGCGCCCGCCCCGAGCACCACATGGACCCGGGCGCAGCCGCCCTCGCGCAGGACGCGCGCCGCGTGCTCCACGAGCGGGCGGCCCCGATACGTCAGCAGCGCCTTGGGGCGTCCGCCGAGGCGCCGGCCGCCGCCCGCCGCCAGCAGCAGACCGGCCACTTCGGCGACCGGCGGCACGGTCGGTTCGTTCGTCGTCATGTCCTCCTGCATACCTCAGCCGGGCCCGCTGTCACCCGGTGCCAGGGGGCTCGCCGCGCATTGAATCGAGTACGTGACGGACGCCTCGGGGGCGTGCCTTCGCAAATCGGTCCTCGGAGTGGCGGTCGCCGCACCGGTGGCGTTTACTGACCCGCGTCCCCGGCGCCCGACCAGCGCTCGCGGGGCGTGAACAGGGGTCTGTTTCGGTTGCGGCGCACGACCAAGTGCGCGGGGGGAGAGCTGTGTTGCGGAGCGTGGGACAGAGGGCAGTGGCCGGCAGTGACGAGGATCCACGGGTGACGGAGCTTCGCTTCGCCGTGGCCCGGTTGCGCCGTGAACTCGCGGCCCATCCGGCGGAGTTCCCCGACCGGGGCATCGCCGAGGAGGAACTCGCCGCGCTCGACGCCATGGCCTTGGGCGGCGTCCCCGAGAGCCTCCGGCTGCGCCGGTCCCTGCTGCTGATCGCCGGGTCGATCGGTTCCGTGAGCGCGCTCACCGCGCGGCTCGCGGACGTCCGTAACGCCGTCGATCTGTTCGGCGGACCACCCGGGCGATCACTGGGGCGATCCTCCGAGCGCTGACGCCGGTCCACATCCTGGACACCGACCCGCACTTAGGGTCCAACTTCCTCGAATTGGCCCTGCCGCACCCCAGGGTGGCAGCGAGACGCTGAGTACCCGGGCCACTTTGGCCTGAGGCGTCGACGAGGAGGTACGTCATGGGCCGCTACGACGCGTCGGTCACCGACGGCATCAGTGACCGCTTCGAGCGGGAGGCGCAGCGGCGCGCCGAGGAACGCATGCCGGGGGTTCCGCTGCGTGACCCCGTCCGCCGGATGTACGCGCGGGCCCTTGAGTGGAGCCGGGCGCACCGATGAACCGGCCGCCGGGCGACGCGTCGCGCGTGGTCGTCGGGGTGAGCGACACACCCGCCGGACTCGCCGCGCTGCGCGAGGGCGCGCGCGAGGCACGCGCGCGGGGCATCAGCTCTCCGGAGGCCAGCGGCAGCGCGTGAACATCGCGCGGGCGCTGATGAACGAGCCGTCCGTGCTCCTCGTGGACGAACCCACCAGCGCCCTCGACCACGAGCGGGGCGCCGCCGTCCTCGACCTGCTGGTCCGGCTGACTCGGGAACGGTCCACGGCGACGGTCCTCGTCACGCACGACCGGGCGCATCTCGCGGAGGCGGACGCGGTCCTGGAGATGACGGACGGAGAGCTGTCGGCGCCCACGCGCGCGTAATCGTGACGACGGGTGTCCCGCGCGCGTGGATGCGATGCCGGATCTCCCGCGCGCGTGGACCGTGTTCAGCCGGTCGGGCCCGAGCTGGCCAGGGCCTCGGAGAGTTCCGCGGCGACCTGCTGGAGCACCGGGACGATCCTCTCCGTCGCGGCGTCGGTGACCCGCCCTGCGGGTCCCGAGATGGAGATCGCGGCGGCCGTGGGGGAGTTCGGCACGGAGACCGCGAGGCAGCGGACGCCGATCTCCTGCTCGTTGTCGTCGAGCGCGTACCCCCGGCGGCGTACGTCCTCCAGGGCGTCCAGGAAGCCGTCGGGCGTGGTGATCGTCTTCTCGGTCGCGGCGGGCATCCCCGTACGGGCGAGCAGCGCGCGTACCTCTTCGGCCGGGGTGTCGGCGAGGAGGGCCTTGCCGACGCCCGTGGAGTGCGGCAGCACCCGGCGGCCGACCTCCGTGAACATCCGCATCGAGTGCTTCGACGGGACCTGGGCCACGTACACGATCTCGTCGCCGTCGAGGAGCGCCATGTTCGCGGTCTCGCCGGTCTCCTCGACCAGCCGGGCGAGATACGGGCGGGCCCAGGTGCCGAGCAGCCGGGACGCGGACTCGCCGAGACGGATCAGGCGCGGGCCGAGCGCATACCGCCGGTTGGGCTGCTGGCGGACATAGCCGCAGACGACCAGTGTGCGCATCAGGCGGTGGATGGTGGGCAGCGGGAGGCCGCTGCTCGCGGACAGCTCGCTCAGCCCGACCTCGCCCCCGGCGTCCGCCATCCGCTCCAGCAGGTCGAAGGCGCGCTCAAGGGACTGGACACCACCGCTGGGAGCGGGGGACTTGGCGGTGTCGGTGGTGCGTGCGCTGGACGGCGTCGGCACGGCGCGTTCCTTTCGGGCTGACGGGCAAGGCAGCAGCCTACCCGGCGACTGCCCGCGCGGTCCCGTGTCAGTTCTGTTCTGCGGAAGTCTACTTCCGCTGTATGGAAGTGTCCAGAGGTGTGGATGAGCGGAATCGGGTCGCGCGAGTGACCCTTGACGGCGTGAGGTCAGGGGTGACACGTTCTTCAACAGAACGTTGAATTTCCCGGGAACGGATGAGACGGGAACGGATGAGAGGGGTCCGGGTGTCCGACGTCCAACTGGTGCTGCGCTCGACACGCGTCATCACCCCCGAGGGGACACGCGCCGCGTCGGTCGCCGTCGCCGGAGGCAGGATCACGGCCGTCCTCGCGCACGACGCGCCCGTGCCGGAGTGCGCCCGCCTTGAGGACGTCGGCGACGACGTCGTCCTGCCCGGCCTGGTCGACACCCACGTCCATGTGAACGATCCCGGCCGCACCCACTGGGAGGGCTTCTGGACCGCCACGCGCGCGGCGGCGGCCGGCGGCATCACCACCCTGGTCGACATGCCCCTGAACTCGCTGCCGCCGACGACGACAGCGGCCCACCTCCGGGTCAAACAGGACGTGGCGCGCGCCAAGGCGCACATCGATGTCGGCTTCTGGGGCGGCGCCCTGCCCGACAACGTCGAGGACCTGCGCCCGCTGCACGACGCGGGGGTGTTCGGCTTCAAGTGCTTCCTGTCGCCGTCCGGCGTCGAGGAGTTCCCCGAACTTGACCGGGACCAACTCGCCCGCTCCCTCGCCGAGATCGCCGGCTTCGACGGACTGCTCGTGGCGCACGCCGAGGACCCGCGCGAACTGGCCGCCGCGCCACGGCTGACGGGACCCCGGTACGCGGACTATCTCGCGACCCGCCCGCCGGTCTCCGAGGACACCGCGATCGAGACCCTGATCGCCGCCGCCCGCCGGTTCGACGCCCGCGTCCACATCCTGCATCTGTCGTCGGCGAGTGCCCTGCCGCTGATCGCCGACGCCAAGCGCGACGGCGTCCGGCTCACCGTCGAGACCTGCCCGCACTACCTCACTCTCACCGCCGAGGAAGTCCCCGACGGCGCCAGCGAGTTCAAATGCTGTCCGCCCATCCGCGAGGCCGCCAACCAGGACCTCCTGTGGGCCGCGCTCGCCGACGGCGCCATCGACTGTGTGGTCACCGACCACTCGCCCTCCACCGCCGACCTCAAGACCCCGGACTTCGCGACCGCCTGGGGCGGTGTCTCCGGGCTGCAGACCAGCCTCCCCGCCGTGTGGACCGAGGCCCGCGAGCGCGGCCACACCCTGGAGGACGTCGTCCGCTGGATGTCCGCCGCGCCCGCCGCGCTCGTCGGCCTGACCCGCAAAGGCGCCATCGAGCCGGGCCGCGACGCCGACTTCGCCGTGCTCGCCCCCGACGCGACCTTCACCGTCGACCCCGCGGCACTCCAGCACCGCAACCGCGTCACCGCGTACGCCGGAAAGACCCTGCACGGTGTCGTCACGTCGACCTGGCTGCGCGGCGAGCGCGTCCAGCACGACGGCGTCATCGGCGCCCCGACCGGCCGCCTGATCGAAAGGAACCACTGACACCGTGAGCGACCTTCCCGCTTCCGCGTCCCCCGCCGCGCCCTCGTCCTCCGTGCCGTCCTTCACCGGCGACGCCAGTCCCTACGGGGGTGGCGACCCGTACGCCGACTACCGGACGGCCGACTTCCCCTTCACCTCGTACGCCAACCTCGCCGACCGGCAGCTCGGTGCCGGGGTCATCGCCGCCAACGACGAGTTCTTCGCGCAGCGCGAGAACATCCTGGTCGCCGGGCGGGCCGTGTTCGACCCCGAGCACTTCGGGCACAAGGGCAAGGTCATGGACGGCTGGGAGACCCGCCGCAGGCGCGGAGTCTCCGCCGAGCACCCGTGGCCGGCCGACGACGACCACGACTGGGCCCTGCTGCGCCTCGGGGCCCCCGGAGTGATCCGCGGTGTCGTCATCGACACCGCCCACTTCCGCGGCAACTACCCGCGGGCCGTCTCGGTCGAGGCGGTCGCCCTGCCGGGAGCGCCGTCCCCCGACGACCTCCTCTCCGACGATGTGAAGTGGACGACGCTGGTCGAGCGCGCCCTGGTCGGCGGCCACGCGGCCAACGGCTTCGCGGTCGACGTGGAACAGCGGTTCACCCACGTACGGATCACCCAGCATCCCGACGGCGGAATCGCGCGCGTACGGGTGTACGGCGAGGTCGTCGCCGACCCCGGCTGGCTCGGCGCGCTCGGCACCTTCGACGTGGTCGCGCTGGAGAACGGCGGCCAGGTGGAAGGCGCGTCCGACCTCTTCTACTCGCCCGCCACCCACTCCATCCAGCCGGGCCGCTCCCGCAAGATGGACGACGGCTGGGAGACCCGGCGCCGCCGCGACCACGGGAACGACTGGATCCGGTACCGGCTGGTCGCCGAGTCCGAGATCCGCGCGATCGAGATCGACACCGCGTATCTGAAGGGCAACGCGGCGGGCTGGGCGTCGATCTCGATCCGCACCGGCGAGGGCGCGTGGACCGAAGTGCTGCCCCGCACCCGGCTCCAGCCGGACACCAACCACCGCTTCGTCCTGGACACCCCCGCCGTCGGCACCCACGCGCGTGTGGACATCTACCCGGACGGCGGCATCTCCCGCCTACGCCTGTTCGGCTCACTGACGAAGCGGGGAGCCACCCAACTGGCAGCCCGACACCAACAACTCGGCACCTGACCGCCCCGGCCGGAGGGGCCTGCGTCGCTGGGTTCCGGGGCCGACGTCTTCTCTGCCGCACCGCTGCCCGGCCAGGGCGGCGCGGGGGGCCACCCACAGGCACTCCCACGCGCGCGAAGCCCCCACCCACTCCGTGCGGACGGGCCGGTGGGGGCCGTGTGCCCGACGTCCCGGGTCGGATCTCCTGTCCGCCGCAGCGGTGCCCGGCCACGGCGGCGTGGTCCGGCGGCGCGGAGGGCCGCCAAAGGCACTCCCACGCGCCGGAGGCACTCCCCGCGCGGGCGGGCCGGTGGGGCGCGCGTGCCCGGGGTCCGCATCAGATCTCCGCCGCAGCGGTGCTCAGCCACAGCGGTCTGGTTCGGCGGTGCCGGACGGCCTGCCACCCCGTCAGGCGGCGGTCCTGCCGCAGGCAGGAGGTACCCCACGGGGCCGGAAACCGATCAGCCGGCGGCAGCCCTACGCCGCGTGGCCGCCGTCCACCGCCAGTTCCGCGCCCGTGATGTACGCGGCCCGGTCGCCCGCGAGATACGCGACCAAGGACGCCACCTCGTCGGGTGAGCCGAAGCGGCCCAGGGCCGTCATCGCGCTCTGGGCGTCCGCGTAGGGGCCGTCCGCCGGATTCATACGGGTGTCCACCGGCCCCGGGTGCACGATGTTCGCGGTGATGCCGCGCTCGCCCAACTCCCGTGCGAGCGCCTTGGTCAGGCCGATCAGCGCCGACTTGCTCATCGCGTAGAGCGTGCCGCCGGGGCCCGGTACCCGCTGGGTCATACAGCTGCCGATCGTCACGATGCGTCCACCGCGCCCCATCCGGGCGGCGGCTGCCTGCGAGGCGAGGAACACCCCGCGGACGTTCACCGCGAGCACCCGGTCGACGTCGGCGAGCGCGAGCCCGTCCAGCGGGCCGAGCACACCCACGCCGACGTTGTTGACGAGCACGTCGAGCCGCCCGAACTCCTCCGCCGTACGCCGCACCGCCTCCGTCGCCTGCTCCGCGTCCGCCGAGTCGGCGCGCAGCGCGAGCCCGCGCCGGCCCAGCGCCTTCACCTCGCGGACGACGTCCTGCGCGGCCTCCTCGCCCTGGACGTAGGTGACGGCGACATCGGCGCCGTCCCGCGCGAGGCGCAGCGCGGTCGCGGCCCCTATCCCGCGGCTGCCGCCGGTCACCAGGGCCACCTTGCCGTTCATGGAACCTCCCGTGTTCGTGTCGGTCCGCCACCGTCTTCACCCGCGGTGGCGCGGGTTCCATGCAAGCAGCGGGCCCGGTCGGTGACCGGCGGCGAACGGACACCGTGTTCCCCGCGCGCGGGGGAGCGATGAATTGCGGGCGCCCCCGGGGTCTGAGTTGATGACGTTGATGGCAGGGACCCGTACCGCACGGAAGCAGGCACCTCTCATGGCTCAGCTCTCGCTCACCACGTTCCTCACGCTCGACGGCGTCATGCAGGCGCCCGGAGGTCCTCAGGAGGACACCAGTGGAGGATTCGAACACGGCGGCTGGACGGTGCCGTACGGGGACGACGACTTCGGCCGCTTCATGGCGGAGGTCTTCGACCGGTCCGGCGCGTTCCTGCTCGGCCGCCGTACGTACGAGATCTTCGCGGGCTACTGGCCCCTGGTGACCGACCCCGAGAACCCCATCGCGTCCCGGCTCAACTCCCTGCCGAAGTACGTCGCGTCGAACACGCTCGACACGGTCGACTGGGCGGGCACGACCGTCATCGGCGGTGACGTGGCCAAGGAGGTCGCCGTGATCAAGGAGCGCACCGACGGTGAACTCCAGGTGCACGGCAGCGGCGTCCTCGCCCAGTACCTGTTGGACCACGACCTGGTCGACACGGTCCATCTGCTGACGTTCCCCGTGGTCCTCGGCAAGGGGCTGCGGCTCTTCGCGGAGGGCGCGGTGCCCACCGCGTTCCGGCACGTCGCTGCCCGTACCACCAGTACCGGCGTGGCGATCCACACCTACGACCTCGCGGGCCGTCCCACCTACGGCAGCTACGCATAGGCACGCGCGCGTGCCCGGCGGTGGGTTAACTTCCGGAAAATTCGGCTGACTTGACATTGACACGTCATGCTCTACGCGCGTCATCCTAGGGGCATGCGAATCCCCCCACGCTTCCTCGCCGCCACCGCCGTCGCCGCCACGCTCCTCGTCGGCGGCCCCACGGCCGTCGCCGCGGAGGCCGCCCCGGCCCCCGTCACCGCCCGCTCGGCGTCCACGCTCTCCGTGGCCGCGGTCGGCAGCATCTGCTACTCCGCGCTCCCGTCCCAGGCGTACACGACGCTCGACCTGATCGCCAAGGGCGGCCCCTACCCGTACCCGCAGGACGGCGGGGTCTTCCAGAACCGCGAGGGCGTCCTGCCCGCGCAGTCGTCCGGCTACTACCACGAGTACACCGTCAAGACCCCGGGCTCCTCCACCCGCGGCGCCCGCCGCATCGTCACCGGCAAGGCCGTCGACGAGGACTACTACACCGCCGACCACTACGTGACGTTCAAACTGGTCAAGTACTCCTGCTGATAGCCCACTCCCGCTGGCCGCCACCCACGTGTTTCAGCCACCCATGCGTTTGAGGCTGTCCGCGACGGCGAAGAGGGCGAACGCGAGCACCAGCAGTGTGACGCTCGCGTAGATCTCGTACCCGTCGAGGAAGGCGAGCCGCTGGACGAGCCCCCAGCCGCCCAGCCAGCCGCTCACCGAGGTCACCAGGCCCGCAACCCCCTGGATCAGCGCGAACACACCAAGAATCTCCAGACCCTGCTTCATACGGCGATCCTCGCCCCGCGGCCCTTCCCGTCCCATCGGCCGCGGGGCGAGACCGTACCCACGGAAGTAGCCTCCCCGCGCGCGGTCACGCGCCGAAAGTATCCGGCGCCCCTACTTTGGTCGCCGCCGCCGTCCATCGGTCAGAGCGGGCCGCTGTGCGCGCGTAGATTTGTCGACCATGAGTGGCAATGAGCTGACGGCGCCCCCGCAGCCGGCGCCGGCGTACCGCTTCCGGTGGATGCTGCCGTCGGCCGTCGCCTCCGAACTGGATCCGGACCGGGCGACGGGCCGCAGGCCCCGCCGTACGGTCCGGGACTGGATCGTCGACTTCCTCTGCTTCCTCGTCGCCGTGTTCTTCGGGATGCTGGCCGCCGAGGCCCTGACGAAGGACCCGAACACCCCGCAGGCCCTGGCCAACCTGGACCAGGTCGTCGGCGCGCTGGCCTGCGGCGCCGTATGGCTGCGCAGGCGCTGGACGGTCGGCCTGGCGGTGGCGATGATGCCGATCGGATTCCTCGCCACCACCTCGGGCGGCGCGGGCCTGATCGCCCTCTTCACGCTCGCCGTCCACCGCCCCTTCCGGTACGTGGCGTGGATCGGCGGCGCCACCATGGCCCAGATGCCCCTCTTCTTCTGGGTGCGGCCCGACCCCGATCTGCCGTACACCGGCGCCGTCGGCTTCACCGTGCTGCTCGGCCTCACGGTGATCGGCTGGGGCATGTTCGTCCGCTCGCACCGCCAGCTCCTGATGTCGCTGCGGGACCGCGCCCGGCGCGCGGAGACGGAGGCCGAACTGCGCGCGGAACAGGCCCAGCGCCTGGCACGCGAGGCCATCGCGCGCGAGATGCACGACGTCCTCGCGCACCGGCTGACCCTGCTCAGCGTCCACGCGGGCGCCCTGGAGTTCCGGCCCGACGCGCCCCAGGCGGAGATCGGCCGCGCGGCCGGCGTCATCCGCGAGAGCGCCCACGAGGCCCTTCAGGACCTGCGCGAGATCATCGGCGTCCTGCGCGCCCCCGACGGCGACGAGTCGGGCCGCCCGCAGCCCACCCTCGCCGCGCTGGACGCCCTGGTCGCCGAATCCCGCGAGGCGGGCGCCAAGGTCCACCTCGACAACCAGGTCACCGACCCCGGAAGCGTCCCCGCGTCCGTCGGCCGCACCGCCTACCGCATCGCCCAGGAGGGCCTCACCAACGCCCGCAAGCACGCGCCGGGCGCCGAGGTCAACGTCCAGGTCACCGGAGGCCCTGGCGACGGCCTCACCGTCTCGGTACGCAATCCCGCGCCGCCCGGTGACGTCCCGCCTGTGCCCGGCTCGGGACAGGGCCTCATCGGGCTCACCGAACGGGCCACGCTCGCCGGTGGCCGGATCGAGCACGGACCCGAGGGCGACGGCGGCTTCCAGGTCCGCGCCTGGCTACCGTGGCCCTCATGACTGCGATCAAGGTGCTCCTCGTCGACGACGACCCACTGGTCCGCGCCGGGCTCTCGTTCATGCTCGGCGGCGCCGACGACATCGAGATCGTCGGCGAGGCGGGCGACGGCTCCGAGGTCGAGGCCCTGGTGGACCGCCACCGGCCCGACGTCGTCCTCATGGACATCCGGATGCCCACCGTCGACGGCCTCACCGCCACCGAGACGCTGCGCCGCCGCGAGGACGCCCCCGAGGTCGTCGTCCTGACCACCTTCCACGCCGACGAGCAGGTGCTGCGTGCCCTGCGCGCGGGCGCCGCCGGATTCGTCCTCAAGGACACCGCACCCGCCGAGATCGTCGAGGCGGTACGCCGGGTCGCCGCCGGTACACCGGTCCTCTCGCCGAGCGTCACCCGGCAGCTGATCACCCAGGTCGCGGGCGGTGACCCCCAGCAGGACCGCAGGGAACGCGCCCGCGCGCGCCTGGACTCGCTCGGCGAACGCGAACGCGAGGTCGCCGTCGCCGTCGGGCGCGGCCACTCCAACGCCGAGATCGCCGGCGAGCTGTACATGAGCGTCGCCACCGTCAAGACCCATGTCTCGCGCACCCTCGCCAAACTCGGCCTCAACAACCGGGTACAGATCGCCCTGCTGACCCACGACGCGGAACTCCTGCCCGAACCCCCCGAGACCGGCACCGGCACCGGCGCGTAGCCGAACCCGCGTTCCCGGCCCGTCCCTTCACCGCTGGAGGAGAACCGTATGACCGCAGTGTTCGACCTCGCCCAGGCTCAGAAGGTGCTGGAGAGCCAGCCGTTCAGCAGGCTGCTCCAGGCCCGTGTCACGGCCTTCGGTGACGGCGGGGCCACGCTGGAGATCGACATCCGCGAGGAACTGCACCAGCAGAACGGCTTCCTGCACGGCGGCGTCCTCGCCTATGCCGCCGACAACGCCCTGACCTTCGCCGGCGGCACGGCACTCGGCCCGGCCGTCCTCACCGGCGGCTTCACCATCCAGTACGTCCGCCCGGCCACCGGCCGCACCCTCGTCGCCCGCGCCGAGGTCGTCCACGCGGGCCGCCGCCAGGCCGTCGTCCGCTGCGACCTGTCCACCGTGGACGCGGACGACGGTACGGAACGGGTGTGCGCGGTCGCCCAAGGCACGGTGCTGCCCGCACGGTGACGGGTGCCCCACGCGCGCGTCAGGCGTCCGGGATCTCCCCGAGGGACACCGGCCGCCGCTCCCGCCGGGACAGCTCGCACGCCTCCGCGATCCGCAGCGCGTGCAGCGCCTCACGGCCGTCGCACGGGTTCTCGCGCTCACCGCGCACCACGTCCACGAAGGCCACGAGTTCCGCCTCGTAGGCGGGCGCGAACCGCTCCAGGAAACCGGGCCACGGCTTGTCGGCGGCCGGCGGCCCGGCCGCCTCGGTGGACGCGATCGGCGTACGGTCGTCCAGGCCGACCGCGACCTGGTCGCGCTCCCCGGCGAGTTCCATCCGTACGTCGTACCCGGCGCCGTTGAGCCGCGTCGCCGTGGCCGTGGCGAGCGTCCCGTCGTCGAGCGTGAGCAGCGCGGCGGCCGTGTCCACGTCCCCGGCGTCGCGGAACATGGCGGGCCCCGCGTCCGACCCGACGGCGTACACGTCGAGCACCTCGCGCCCGGTCACCCAGCGCAGCATGTCGAAGTCATGGACCAGGCAGTCCCGGTACAGCCCGCCGGAGAGCGGCAGATACGCGGCCGGCGGCGGCGCCGGGTCGGAGGTCATCGCGCGGATCGTGTGCAGCCGCCCCAGCCTGCCGTCCCGTACCCACGCGCGGGCGGTGGTGTACCCGGTGTCGAAGCGCCGCTGGAAGCCCATCTGGAGGACCGTGCCCGCCGTCTCCACCTCCCGCAGCGCCGCCAGCGTGCCCGGCAGGTCCAGGGCGATGGGCTTCTCGCAGAAGACCGGCAGTCCGGCCCGCGCCGCCCGGCCGATCAGCTCCGCGTGGGCCGACGTCGCCGTGGTGATCACGACCGCGTCCACGCCCCAGGTGAAGATCTCGTCCACTCCCGGGGCCACCGTCGCCCCGATCCGGTCGGCGAGCGTATGGGCCCGCGCGGGGTCGGCGTCGGTGACGACCAGGGAACCCACCTCACGATTGCGGGTCAGGGCCGCCGCGTGAAATGTGCCGATGCGGCCCGTGCCGATGAGTCCGATGCGCATGGGTACAAGCTGACCGGACCCACGCCTCCTGTCAACACTTTGTCCGGACAATCGAACTTCACAACTTCCCGTCATCATTTCCTGCGACTACGCTCGGGCCGTGCCCAAACCAGCAGTGGATCCGACCGTCGCGCTCCACCTCAGCGTCGACCGGGGCAGCCCGGTCCCGCTGTACTTCCAGCTGTCCCAGCAACTGGAGGCGGCGATCGAACACGGCACGCTCACGCCGGGCAGCCTCCTCGGCAACGAGATCGAGCTGGCGGGCCGCCTCGGCCTGTCCCGGCCGACCGTCCGCCAGGCCATCCAGTCCCTGGTCGACAAGGGCCTCCTGGTGCGCCGCAGAGGCGTCGGCACACAGGTCGTGCACAGCCAGGTCAAGCGCCCCCTGGAGCTGAGCAGCCTCTACGACGACCTGGAGGCGGCCGGTCAGCGCCCCGCCACCCGGGTCCTCGGCAACGCCCTCGTCCCCGCGTCCGCCGAGGTCGCCGCCGCCCTCGGCGTACCCGAGGGCAGCGAGGTGCACCGCGTGGAGCGGCTGCGGCTGGCGCACGGCGAGCCGATGGCGTACCTCTGCAACCATCTGCCGACCGAGCTGCTCGCCCTGGAGAACGAGCGCCTCGAAGCCACCGGGCTCTACCGGTTGATGCGCGCCGTCGGCATCACCCTGCACAGCGCACGGCAGTCGGTCGGGGCGCGGGCCGCGACGGCCGAGGAGGCCGAGCGCCTCGCCGAGCCCGAGGGGGCGCCGCTGCTCACCATGCAGCGCACCACCTTCGACGACACCGGACGGCCCGTCGAGTTCGGCTCGCACACCTACCGGGCGTCGCGCTACTCCTTCGAGTTCCAGCTCCTCGTACGTCCCTGAGCCCATGGGGGCGCCGGCCTCAGCGGGTGCCGCACGCGGTACCCGCTGAACAAGTGACCGATCCCCGTGACCGATACTGGAGCGTTCGGGGTCGCGAAGGCGGCCCACGGGGCCGGTCCGCCGGCCCCGGCGCACCAGCGAGTTCGGCAAGAGGGGCACCGCGTCGTGGCAAGGGTCGGTACAGGGGTACGCGCGGTGGGAGCCGTGCTGGTGGCGGCGCTGGGGATCTCCCTGGCGGGATGCAGCAGCACCGGCGGCAAACGGGCCGAGGACGCACGTAAGGCCGCCGCCGCGCAGGGCAAGGCAGCCGTGAACACACCCCGCTGGACCTTCGCGATGGTGACGCACTCCGGCGAGGGCGACTCGTTCTGGGACATCGTCCGCAGCGGCGCCGAGCAGGCCGCCGCCAAGGACAACATCAACTTCCTGTACTCGAACAGCGACGAGGGCCAGCAGCAGGCCCGGCTCGTGGACACCGCCATCGACAAGAAGGTCGACGGCATCGTCGTCACGCTCGCCAAGCCCGACGCGCTGAAGGCCGCCGTCGCCCGCGCCGAGAAGGCCGGCATCCCCGTCATCACCGTGAACTCCGGCTCCGCCGAGTCCAAGGAGTTCGGCGCGCTCACCCACGTCGGGCAGGACGAGACCATCGCGGGCGAGGCCGTCGGCGACACCCTCAACGAACGGGGCCGCCACAAGGCCCTGTGCATCCTGCACGAACAGGGCAACGTCGGTCACGAGCAGCGCTGCGCGGGCGCCAAGTCCCGCTTCAAGGGCGAGATGGAGAACCTCTACGTCGAGGGCACCAACATGCCGTCGGTGCGCTCCGCCATCGGCGCGAAGCTCCAGGCCGACTCCTCCATCGACACCGTGGTCACCCTGGGCGCGCCCTTCGCGGACGCCGCGATCCAGGCCGGGCGGGACGCGGGCAGCAAGGCCGAGATCGACACCTTCGACCTCAACGCCAAGGTCGCGGGCGCCCTGAAGGACGGCACCCTCGGCTTCGCCGTCGACCAGCAGCCCTACCTCCAGGGCTACCAGGCCGTCGACCTGTTCTGGCTGTACAAGTACAACGCCAACGCGCTCGGTGGCGGCCGGCCCGTCCTCACCGGGCCGCAGATCATCACCAAGGACCAGGCCCCGGCGCTTGAGGACTACGCCAAGCGGGGCACCCGATGACCGCCACCGCCCCGGCACCCGCGCCGGACGGCACCCGGGCCGACGAACTGCTGATGACGGCCTCGTCGCTGCGCAAGCTCCTGGGTCGCCCCGAACTGGGCTCGGTCGTCGGCGCCGTCGCCGTGTTCCTGTTCTTCGCGCTCGTCGCCGACAGCTTCCTGCGCGCCACCAGCATCAGCACCGTCCTGTACGCCGCGTCGACGCTCGGCATCATGGCCGTACCGGTGGCGCTGCTGATGATCGGCGGCGAGTTCGACCTGTCCGCCGGTGTGATGGTGACCAGCTCCGCGCTGATCTCCTCGATGTTCAGCTACCAGATGACCGCCAACGTCTGGGTGGGCGTCGCCGTCTCGCTGCTGGTGACCCTCGCGCTCGGCCTGTTCAACGGCCTGATGCTGACCCGTACCAAACTGCCCAGCTTCATCGTCACGCTCGGCACCTTCATGATGCTGACCGGGATGAACCTCGGCTTCACCAAACTGATCAGCGGCACCGTCTCCACCAAGTCGATCTCCGACATGGAGGGCTTCTCGTCCGCGCGGACGGTCTTCGCCTCGACGGTCACCCTCGGCGGCGTCGACTTCAAGATCACCATCCTGTGGTGGCTCGCGCTCGTCGCTGTCGCCACCTGGATCCTGCTCCGCACCCGCGCCGGGAACTGGATCTTCGCCGCGGGCGGCGCCAGGGAGGCGGCCCGCGCGGTCGGCGTCCCCGTCGACCGGACCAAGGTCGGCCTCTACGTCGGCGTCGCGCTCGGCGCCTGGATCTCCGGCCAGCATCTGCTGTTCTCGTTCGACGTCGTCCAGTCCGGCGAAGGCGTCGGCAACGAACTCAAGTACATCGTCGCGGCCGTCATCGGCGGCTGTCTGATCACCGGCGGCTACGGCTCCGCCGTCGGCTCGGCGGTCGGCGCGTTCATCTTCGGCATGGCGAGCATGGGCATCGTCTACGCCGAGTGGGACGCCGAATGGTTCACGTTCTTCCTCGGAGCGATGCTGCTCCTCGCGACCCTGCTCAACGCCTGGGTCCGCAAGCGCGCGGAGGCCACCTCATGACGACGTCAGCCGACCCGGCGGGTATCCCTGTCCCCGTCCCGGACCGTACGCCGCTGGTCGCACTTGACGGCGTCAGTAAGTACTACGGCACCATCCGCGCCCTTGAAGGTGTGTCCCTGGAGGTCCACGCGGGCGAGATCAGCTGTGTGCTCGGCGACAACGGCGCCGGCAAGTCAACGCTCATCAAGATCGTCGCGGGACTCCACCGGCACGACGCGGGCACCCTGCGCATCGACGGTGAGGAGTGCCGCCTCTCCTCACCGCGCGAAGCACTCGATCGGGGCATCGCCACCGTCTACCAGGACCTCGCGGTCGTCCCCCTGATGCCGGTCTGGCGGAACTTCTTCCTCGGCTCCGAGCTGACCAAGGGCAGCGGGCCGTTCAAGCGCCTCGACACCGACCTGATGCGCCGCACCACCCACGCCGAGTTGCTGCGCATGGGCATCGACCTGCGCGATGTCGACCAGCCCATCGGCACCCTCTCCGGCGGTGAGCGGCAGTGCGTGGCCATCGCCCGCGCCGTCCACTTCGGCGCCAAGGTCCTCGTACTGGACGAGCCCACCGCGGCCCTCGGCGTGAAGCAGTCCGGCGTCGTCCTCAAGTACGTCGCCGCCGCCCGGGACGCCGGACTCGGCGTGGTCCTCATCACGCACAACCCGCACCACGCCTATCTCGTCGGCGACCGTTTCGTCCTCCTCAAGCGCGGCGCGACGTCCGGCAGCCACACCCGCGACGGGATCACCCTCGACGAGCTGACCCGCGAGATGGCGGGCGGCAGCGAGCTGGACGACCTCCGGCACGAACTGGAGCGGGCCCCCGTACCCACCCACATCGGCGGCCCCCCTGCGGGCGCCGCGTCCGACGCATGAAGGCGGCGCTCCTCCGCCTTCGTTATGCGCCGCTACACGCGCGTGAGGCACAATCGGCGCGATGAGCACCTACCGCGACCTCGCGCACCGTGGCTCCGCACGCGCCACCGTCCTGCGGACCGTGGGGACCCGTGAGCGCCGATCCCATCTGACCGCGCCCCGCGTCCCCACCGTCGGCATCGACATCGGCGGTACGAAGGTGATGGCGGGTGTGGTCGACGCCGACGGCGTCATCCTGGAGAAGGTGCGCACCGAGACCCCGGACAAGTCCAAGAGCCCCAGGGTGGTCGAGGACACCATCGTCGAACTGGTCCTGGACCTGTCCGACCGGCACGACGTGCACGCCGTCGGCATCGGCGCCGCGGGCTGGGTCGACGCCGAACGCAACCGCGTCCTGTTCGCGCCCCATCTGTCCTGGCGCAACGAACCCCTGCGCGACCGCATCGCCGGCCGTCTCGCGGTGCCCGTGCTGGTCGACAACGACGCGAACACCGCCGCCTGGGCCGAGTGGCGCTTCGGCGCGGGGCGTGGCGAGGACCACCTCGTCATGATCACCCTGGGTACGGGCATCGGCGGCGCCATCCTGGAGGACGGCCACGTCAAGCGCGGCAAGTACGGTGTCGCCGGCGAATTCGGCCATATGCAGGTCGTCCCCGGCGGCCACCGCTGCGCCTGCGGCAACCGGGGCTGCTGGGAGCAGTACAGCTCAGGCAACGCCCTGGTCCGCGAGGCCCGCGAGCTGGCGTCGGCGGACTCCCCGGTCGCGTACAGCATCATCGAGCGCGTCCAGGGTCACATCCCCGACATCACCGGGCCCCTGATCACCGAGCTGGCCCGCGAGGGCGATGCCATGTGCGTCGAGCTGCTCCAGGACATCGGCCAGTGGCTCGGGATCGGCATCGCCAACCTCGCCGCCGCGCTCGACCCGTCCTGCTTCGTCATCGGCGGTGGCGTCAGCGCCGCCGACGACTTGCTCATCGTGCCCGCCCGGGAGGCGTTCCGCCGCCATCTCACCGGCCGCGGCTACCGCCCCGAGGCCCGGATCGCCCGCGCCCAGCTCGGCCCCGAGGCCGGCATGGTCGGCGCCGCCGACCTGGCCCGTCTGGTCGCCCGCCGCTTCCGCCGCGCCAACCGCCGCCGCGTCGAGCGCTACGAGCGCTACGAGCGGTCCGCACAGGCCCGCCGCACCTCGCGCTCCGCCCAGGGGGCCCCGTGACCGTGTCCACCGTTCCCCACCCGACGCACTCGCCCGACGAGCCGGAAGGGCGGCCCGCCGAAGGGCGTGGCCGCCGGATCCGGCGGCGCGCGCTCACCCTCCTGATCATCGTGCTGCTCATCGGCGTACCGGCCGGATATCTCATGATCTCCGCCGACCAGAGCCGGGACAGCGGCAAGGACAAGGAGGCCAAGTACTCCGCGACCGGCCTCACCCCCGGCTGGCCCTCCAAGGTCCAGCGACGCCTCTACGAGATCACCATCCCCTCGTACTCGGGGAACGTCGCCTACTACGAGACCAACAACTGGAAGACCAGCCGCCTCTACGTCCAGTTCCTCACCAGCCATGAGGGCCTGGACAAGTTCCTCGGCACCCTGGGCACCCACACGGACGCGCTGCGCGCCGACGACCTCCCGATCAACCCCCGGGACCGCGACGTCGTCCGCTGGGACTTCTCGGGCCCCGGCCCCTGGTCGGGCCTCACCCGCATCCAGGACGACCCGCGGCCCACCACGAACGTCGTCGTGAACTGGTCCGATCCCGCACATCCCATGGTGTACGTGGTGTCCACGGCGACACCGTGAGGTGACCGGCCCCGTACTGACAGCTCCGGCATGACGGCTTCGGAGGCGGGTCCCGCACGGCGCCGGAGCCGATTGTCAGAGGCCGCCCGTACAGTCGAAGACGTCTGATCGGGTTGTACGGAGGGAGGTGACCAGTCGTATGCGGACGACCCGGCTTGCCTGCGTCTTCGTACCCGGCGACGTGCCGCGCGCGGGACGGCTGGCCTTCTGGGACCCGGAGGGCGGCGCACCGCCCCCGGACGCCGGTCGGGCGTTGGAGGAACTCACCGTGGTGCGCCGGCACGGCCCCGGAGTGCGCGGCGCCCAGGTGCCCGCGCTGATGCTGCCCGTCGCCGAAGCCCTCCCGCTGCTCGTCCGCGCCCGGCACGACCCCACGGCCCATCCCGCCAGCGCCTGCTGGGGCGCCGCCGCCCTGCTCGCCCTGCGCCTGGTCGCCCGCGGACGCCTCCTCCCGGGCCTCACCGCCGAGGCGTACGACGCCTGGCGCGCAGGACCCCTGGAGGCCGACGACATCGCCCATCTGCGCGCGGTGGCCGCCGCACTGCCCCCGGAAGGGCACGCGACCCCGCTCCCGGACCGCACCCCCCTGGAACTGCCCCAGCCGGAAGCACTCGTACGGGCCTTCCTCGACGCCGTCGCCGACACCCTGCCCCGTACCCCGGCGGCACGCCACGCCTCCGGCGCCCCCTTCGCCGCCGAGGAACCGCAGCGGCTGCCCGGCGCCGTCGACTGGGCCGCCGAGGTCGCCGCGGGCCGGGACACCGGAGTGCGGATCTCCCTGCGGCTCGACCTGTCGGCGCTCCGCCTCTTCGACGGCACGGCCGAGGGCCGCAGCGCGGGCACCGCCGTCGTCCAGGTGCACAGCCTCGCCGACCCCACCCTCGTCATCGACGCGACGGCCCTGTGGGCGGGACAGGGCGAGGAGTCCTTCGGGCCGCGCGCCCGCGTGGACACCGCACTCGCCGTGCGCCGCGCCGCCCGGGTCTGGCCACCCCTGGACCGGCTCGGCGACCAGGACACGCCCGACGTCCTGCCGCTGTCCGAGGAAGAGCTGTCGGAACTGCTCGGCCTGGGCGCCACCCGGCTCGCCGCCGCCGGTGTCGCCGTGCACTGGCCGCGCGATCTCGCCCAGGACCTCACCGCCACCGCCGTGGTCCGCCCGGCACCCGGCTCCGCGACGGACGGCACCGGATTCTTCGAGAGCGAGGAACTGCTCCAGTTCCGCTGGCAGTTGGCGCTCGGCGGCGACCCGCTGTCGGAGGCCGAGATGGACGCGCTCGCCGAGGCCCACCGCCCGGTCGTGCGGCTGCGCGACCAGTGGGTGCTCGTCGACCCGGCCCTCGTCCGCAAGGCCCGCAAACGCGAACTGGGCCTGCTCGACCCGGTCGACGCACTCTCCGTCGCCCTCACCGGCAGCGCCGAGGTCGACGGCGAGACGGTCGACGCCGTACCCGCCGGCGCGCTCGCCACGCTGCGCGACCGACTCACCGTAGGACTGCCGCCCGCCGAGCCCCCGCCGGGACTGAGCGCCCGTCTGCGGGACTACCAACTCCGGGGTCTGGCCTGGCTCGACCTGATGACCTCGCTCGGCCTCGGCGGCTGCCTCGCCGACGACATGGGCCTCGGCAAGACCGTCACCCTCATCGCCCTGCACCTGCGCAGGGACCGCCGCGAACCGACCCTCGTGGTCTGCCCGGCGTCCCTCCTGGGCAACTGGCAGCGGGAGATCACCCGCTTCGCGCCCGGCGTCCCCGTCCGCCGTTTCCACGGCACCGAGCGCAGCCTGGACGACCTCGGCGCGGGCGGTTTCGTCCTCACCACCTACGGCACCATGCGGTCCACGGCCGCCCGGCTCGCCGAGCAGCCCTGGGGCATGGTCGTCGCCGACGAGGCACAGCACGTCAAGAACCCTTACTCGGCGACGGCGACCGCCCTGCGCACCATCCCCGCACCCGCGCGCGTGGCCCTCACCGGCACCCCCGTCGAGAACAACCTCTCCGAACTGTGGTCCCTGCTCGACTGGACGACCCCCGGACTCCTCGGCCCCCTCAAGTCCTTCCGCGCCCGGCACGCGCGCGCCGTGGAGAACGGCGAGGACAGCGAGGCCGTGGAGCGTCTGGCCCGGCTGATCCGCCCCTTCCTGCTGCGCCGCAAGAAGTCCGACCCGGGCATCGTCCCCGAACTGCCCCCCAAGACCGAGACCGACCACCCGGTGCCGCTCACCCGCGAACAGGCCGCGCTGTACGAGGCGGTGGTCCGTGAGTCGATGCTCGCGATCGAGACGTCCGAGGGCATCGCCCGGCGCGGCCTGGTCCTCAAACTGCTCGGCGCGCTCAAGCAGATCTGCAACCATCCGGCGCAGTATCTGAAGGAGGGCACGCCGGGGTCTTCGACGGCGGGGGTGCCGGGGCCGGGGGGCCTCGGTGTCGGTAGCGGTACTGGTGTCGGCGGTGAGCTGCGGTTGGCCGGCCGGTCCGGCAAACTCGCCCTGCTCGACGAGCTGTTGGACACCCTCCTCGCCGAGGAGGGTTCGGCACTGGTCTTCACGCAGTACGTGGGGATGGCCCGGTTGATCGGCGCCCACCTCGCCTCGCGCGCGGTCCCGGCGGAGCTGCTGCACGGCGGTACGCCGGTCGCGGAGCGGGAGCGGCTTGTCGACCGTTTCCAGAGCGGGGCGACGCCGATCCTCGTCCTCTCCCTCAAGGCGGCGGGCACCGGCCTGAACCTCACCCGCGCGGGGCACGTCATCCACTTCGACCGCTGGTGGAACCCGGCCGTCGAGGAACAGGCCACGGACCGTGCGTACCGCATCGGCCAGACCCAGCCGGTCCAGGTGCACCGCCTCATCACCGAGGGCACGGTGGAGGACCGCATCGCCGAGATGCTGGAGTCGAAGCGGGCCCTGGCCGACGCGGTACTCGGCTCGGGCGAGGCGTCCCTCACGGAACTGACCGACCGTGAGCTGTCCGACCTGGTGTCCTTGCGGAGGCCGTCATGAGCGGGGCGGGGACCGAGGGGAGCGCCGGGACCGAGAGGGGCGCCGGGACCGAGAGGGGCGGTGCGCGGCCGGCCGATGTCGCCCGGCGCGCGTTGTACGCGGCACGGGCCGGTGCGCCACGTGCCGACGAGGCGCCCGAGCCGGCCACCGGGACCGTCGCACCGCCAGAGGCCACCGGGAACGAAGCCGAGGCGGCGGGAGACGTGACCGGGACCCGGCCGGGGCAGGACGCCGCCCGTCCGGGAGACGTGGCGCGCGAGGCGCTGAGGGCGGCGCGGGCGGAATCCCAGGAGCCCGGGGGAGCGGGGGCGGCCGGGGCGAGCCGTCGGTCGACCGGTGGGCGGCGGCGCGAGGGGCGTGAGGGGCGCGGGAGTCGCACACCGATCCCGGCCGAGCGCCGACCCGGCACCGTCGGCCTTGACGACATCGGCAACCCCGGCAACCTCAACAGCCTCGGCAGCTTCAGCGGCCCCGACATCGCCGACGCCCTCGACACCACGGGCAGTCGCGACACGAACGGCGACACCGCACCCATGCCGAAGTCCGCCGACACTCCACCCCCCGCACCCGCCGGACCCCGCACCCGCGCCCGCGCCGGCGGTTCCGCCCCGCCACCCCCACCCCCCGGTGAGTCCTTCGCGACGACCTGGTGGGGGCACGCCTGGGTGCGGGCGCTGGAGGAAGGGGCCCTGGACGGCGCGCGGTTGGCCCGGGGCAGGACGTACGCGGGGCAGGGGCGCGTGGCGGCGATCAGCGTCACGCCGGGACGGGTCCTGGCCTATGTGCACGGCAGCCGCCCGCGCCCATACCGCGCGGAGATCCGGCTGCGGACGCTCGGGGACGACGAGTGGGAACGTTTCCTGGACGCCGCCGCCGAGCGCCCCGGCCATATCGCCGCGCTGCTCGACAAGGACCTGCCGCACTCACTCGCCGACTGCGGAGTCGACCTGCTCCCCGGCCCCGGTGATCTCGATCCCTCGTGCGGCTGCCCCGACTCCGGGCGGCCCTGCAAACACGCCGCCGCGCTCTGCTACCGGACGGCGCGACTGCTCGACGAGGACCCTTTCGTGCTGCTCCTGATGCGGGGCCGCGACGAGAGGGTCCTGCTGGACGCCCTCTCCCGCCGTAATGCCGCCCTGACCGCCCGTGCGGCGCGTGACGCCCAGGCCCCGGCGCCCCTGCCCGGAGTTCGCGCCCGTGACGCCTTCACCGCGCGCACCCTGCCGCCGCTCCCGCCCCCGCTGCCCGTACCCCCGCATCCCGAGCAGCCGCCGGCGCATCCGGCGGCGCCGGGCGGCCCTGACCCGTTCGCGCTCGACCAGTTGGCGACCGACGCGGCGGCCCGTGCGCACGCCCTGCTCACGGCGGGCCGTGACCCCGTCGCCGACCTCACCCTCTGGCAGGACGCCGTCCGTCTCGCCGCGGCCCGCCCCGGCTCCGGACTCACCGCGACGACCCGCAGTCTCTACGCCGCGCTCGCCGACGCCACCGGGCGCGGCACCGGGGAGCTGAGCCGGGCCGTCGCCGCCTGGCGCCAGGGCGGCGCCGAGGGACTGAGCGTGCTGGAGCAATCCTGGGACCCGCCCGCCGGGCGCTTCGACCGCGCGCGGCCCGCCCTCCTCGCCGCCGACCTCCCCGCGTTCCGGCCCTGGCGCAACCACCTCACCCACCCGAAGGGCCATGTCCAACTCCGCCTCGGCCGTGACGGACTCTGGTACGCGTACGAGTCGGAGCCCGGCCGCGAGGACTGGTGGCCCCGAGGCGTACCCGACCTGGACCCGGTAGGTGCCCTGACCGCCCTCGCCGCCGACCCACCACCACCCGCGCGGTAGTCCCGTCAGCCCGCAATCCGTGATCAGGGTGCCGTGGTCGTGGTGGTGCGGATCACCAGGTGCGGGGCGATGACGATCTCGCCCTCGGGGGCCGGTCCGTCCTCCAGTCGTGCGATGGCGCGGGCGACCGCCGACTCGGCCAGACACGGGATGTTCTGCGCCACCGTGGTGAGGTCGATATGGGCGAGCCGGGCCAGACGGCTGTCGTCGAAGCCGACGACGGAGATCTCGGCCGGGACCTGGACACCGGAGCGCAGAAAGATGTCGAGGGCGCCGGTGGCGCAGCGGTCGTTGAAGGCGAGGACGGCGGTGGGGCGGGCCCGGGTGGCGAGCAGCGCACGGGCGGCCCTGGCGCCGTCGTCCTCGGACAGCCCACCGGGCAGTACGCGGACGCGATCGGCCAGGCCGTGCCGGGCCATGGCGGTGAGGTAGCCACGGCGCCGGTCGGCGGCGCCCGGGGCCCGGCCGCCGTCGATGTGCGCGATGTCGCGGTGACCGAGCGCCGCGAGGTGGTCGACGGCTTGGCGGGCGCCCTCGTCGTCGGCGGTACGGACCACGTCCACCGGTCCGGCGGACGGTCGCAGGCGCCGGGCGACCGAGACGACCGGCAACTGACCTGCCAGCTCCGCCAGTCGCGCCGCCGGCATCTGCGGGCCGAGCAGGATCAGCGCCTCGCAGCGGTCGGCGAGCAGGGAGTCCACGGCGTGCTGTTCGCCACGGCTGGGCGCCACGGCACTCAGGGCGATCTGGTAACCGGCCGGTTCGGCCGCCGCGTAGAGGCTCTCCACCAGATCGGCGTGGAAGGCGTGCTGGAGGCCGAACTGCACGCCGAGCAGGCGCGAGCGGTGGCTGCGCAGCAGCCGGGCCCGGGTGTCGGGCCGGTAGCCGATCTCCCGCGCGGCCTCCAGGACCCGTTCACGGGTGGCGGCACCCGCGCCCTTGGCGCCGCGCATCACGATGGACACCAGCGCCGTGGACACACCCGCACGCGCGGCCACATCGGCGAGGGTGGGCCGCTTCCCGTCCGGGACCGCCGATGTCGGTGACACCACTGCCCTCCCTGGCCGAGATCTCCTTCTGGCCGACGATCGTAGACCAGGCGTGCCGTGAGCCGTTCCACCGTACTGCAACGTTCTAGTCGCGCACTCCCAGGGCTCTTGACAGGGGGGCGAGGCGATGGCGTACTACTGATCCGAAGGACTAGAACGTTCTAGTTCCGGTCCCAGTTCCAGTTCCAGTCCTGGTTCTGGTTTTGCGGGTGTCCCGGAGGGTGAGTGTGGCGATGTACACGTTGGCGGTCTGCGCCGAGATGGTCTTCCGTGACCTGCCGATCGAGGAGCGGGCCCGCCGTATCCACGACGCCGGCTTCCAGGTCGAGATCTGGGACTGGACCCGGCACGATCTGGCCGCGCTGGAGCGCACCGGAGCGGTCTTCTCCTCGATGACCGGCTACATCCGGGGCAGCCTCACCGACGAGGAGGGCGCGGCGGAACTGCTGCGCACGGCCGAGGAGTCGATCAAGGCCGCCGGGCAACTCGGCTGCCCCCGGCTGAATCTGCACGGCACCGGACTGGACGGTCAGGGGCTGCCGGTCCACCCGGTGACGGGCGAGGCCACCGGTCCGATGTGGATCGCCGCCCACCGCACCCTCGGCCGTATCGCCGAACTGGGCGAGGGCGCCGGGGTCGTCTTCACCCTGGAGAACCTCAACACCGCCGTCGACCACCCGGGTGTGCCGTTCGCCAAGGCCGCCGACACCCTTGCCCTGGTCGGGGCCGTGGACCGGCCGGGTCTGAAGATGAACCTGGACCTCTACCACGCGCAGATCGGCGAGGGGAATCTCATCGAGCTGGTCCGCCGGGCACACGGCCGGGGCCTGATCGGCGAGATCCAGGTCGCCGACGTGCCGGGCCGCTGCGAGCCGGGCACCGGCGAGATCAGCTATCCGGCCGTCGCCCGCGCCCTCGCGGACCTCGGCTATGACGGCACGGTCGCCATGGAGGCGTGGGCCTCCGGTGACGACGACCTGGCGCTCGAACGCTTCCGCACCGCCTTCACCACCGCCGCCGCCTGATGTCGCGGCCCGCGAGCCCCTGACTCGGAACCCCCCACCCCGCATCCCGAACCCCTCCATCCCGAAAACCCCGTTCAGAACCACCCGTTCCAAACCCCGTACGGAGATCGCTCATGACCCCTCAGCAGCCCCTCGCCGTCGGTCTCATCGGTGCCGGTCGGATGGGCTCCTTCCATGCCGAGAGCCTCGCGCACCGCATCCCCGGAACCCGGCTCGCCGCCGTCGCCGACCCCGTCCCGGGCGCCGCCCAGCGTCTCGCGGACCGGCTGGACTGTCCGAAGGCGTACACCGACATCGCCGCGTTCCTCGCCGACCCGGAGATCGACGCCGTGGTCATCGTCACCCCGGCCCGCACCCACGCCGACCTCATAGAGGCGGCGGCACGGGCGGGCAAGGCGGTCTACTGCGAGAAGCCCATGGCCGTCACCCTCGCCGAGGCCGACCGTGCCGTGGCCGCCGCCCGGGAGGCGGGCGTGGCGCTCCAGGTGGGCTTCAACCGGCGCTACGACGCGGGTTTCCGTGCCGCGCACGACAAGGTCGCGTCGGGGGCCATCGGCACCCCGCAGCTACTGCGGTCGCTCACCCGGGACCCCAAGCTGGTCGACCCGGCCCCCATCCCGCCGTGGACGATCTTCCTGGAGACCCTGATCCACGACTTCGACGCGCTGCGGTTCCTCAACCCCGGTGCCGCCCCGGTCGAGGTCTTCGCGATGGCCGACGCCCTGGTCCGCCCCGACTTCAAGGACCGGGGACTGCTCGACACCGCCGTGGTCACCATCCGCTTCGACAACGGCGCCATGGCCACCGCCGAGGCCAACTTCCAGGCCGTGTACGGCTACGACGTACGAGGCGAGGTCTTCGGCTCGGCCGGGATGCTCACCGTGGGCGAGCTGCGCCGCACCCACCTCACGTCGTACGGCCCGGCCGGCGCGACCGCCGAGTGCGTCACCTACGACCAGGACCTCTTCCATGACGCGTACGTGGCCGAACTCGCCGACTTCGCGACCAGCGTCCGCACCGGCAAGACCCCGGCGGTCACCGGCGAGGACGCCCGCGCCGCGCTGTCCATCGCCCTGGCCGCCATCCGGTCGGTGACCAAGGGTGGCCCGGTCCGAATCGACGAGGTCGAAGAAGTGGACGCCCGCGACTGACACGACGCACCCGACGGACTCAAGGACCGGTGAGCCCCCTCAGGCACGCATGAGGAGCTGGAACTCGAAGGCGTACCGGGACGCGCGATAGACATGGGTGCCGTACTCGATCGCGCGACCGGTGTCGTCGTAGGCCGTGCGCTGCATGGTGAGCAGGGCGGCACCCTCGGGCTCGTCAAGGCGCTCGGCCTCCTCGGCCGTGGCGCTGCGGGCCCCGATGGACTGGCGTGCGCTGTGCAGGGTGATACCGGCGGCTCGCATCATGCGGTACAGGCCGGTCGACTCCAGCGTGGCGTCGTCCAGTTCCAGCAGACCGGCCGGGACGTAGTTGCACAGGAACGCCACGGGTCGGCCGTGCGTGAGGCGGAGCCGCTCGATGCGGTGCGCGTCCGCGCCCTCGGTGATGCCCAGGGCCGCCGCGACCTCGGGGGACGCTGGCCGGATCTCATTGCGCAGTACCTGGGTCGTGGGGCTCTGCCCCGCGGCCTCCAGGTCGTCGTAGAGACTGCTCAGCTCCAGCGGGCGCTTGACCTGGCTGTGCACCACCTGGGTGCCGATGCCCCGGCGGCGTACGAGCAGGCCCTTGTCGACCAGGGTCTGCATGGCCTGGCGGACGGTCGGCCGGGACAGCCCGAGCCGTCCCGCCAGCTCGATCTCATTGCCGAGCAGGCTGCCCGGAACGAGTACGCCCCGCTCGATCGCGGACTCCAACTGCTGGGCGAGCTGGAAGTAGAGCGGAACAGGACTGTTCCGGTCGAGCATGAAGTCCAGGTCGGCCGGGGTGGAGGCGGTCACGGATCGAGCGTATCCGTCCGACCGCTTGACAGGAACCCTTGTCATCACATTGTCCTGACAATTGAAGGGGGAGCGGTGGTGGCCGGTGCGGGAGGCGGGCCCGGCATCGTCCGCCGGGGCTCGTCTCCCGGCGTCCCCCGGCCGCCTCCCGCCTTCTCCCGCACCGGCCACCGCTCCTCAGGAGTTGCTCGGGAACCCGAGGTTGATGCCGCCGTCCGCCGGGTCGGGCCAGCGGGTGGTGATCACCTTGCCCTGGGTGTAGAAGGCGATGCCGTCGTTGCCGTAGATGTGCAGGTCACCGAAGAGGGAGTCCTTCCAGCCGCCGAAGGAGTGGTATCCCACGGGCACCGGGATCGGCACATTGACGCCGACCATGCCCGCCCGGACCTCCATCTGGAACCGCCGGGCCGCGCCGCCGTCCCGGGTGAAGATCGCGGTGCCGTTGCCCCAGCGGGAGGAATTGATCAGCGTGATGGCCTCGTCGTACGTGTCGGTACGGACCACGCACAGCACGGGACCGAAGATCTCGTCGCGGTACGCGTCCGCCGTCACCGGCACCCGGTCGAGCAGCGAGACCCCGAGGAAGTAGCCGTCGGCGCACTCGGGATGTCCCTCGACGGTGTAGCCCGTACCGTCCACGACGACCTCGGCGCCCTGGGCGCGGGCGCTCTCCACATAGGAGGCCACCTTGTCGCGGTGCTCGCGGGTGATGAGCGGGCCCATGTCGCTCGTGGGGTCGTCGCCGGGACCTATCCGCAAGTTCTTCGCCCGCTCGGCGATCTTGCCGACCAGTTCGTCACCGGTGTCGCCGACCGCCACGACCACGGACACCGCCATGCACCGCTCGCCGGCCGAACCGTACGCGGCGTTGATGGCCTGGTCGGCGGCGAAGTCCAGATCGGCGTCCGGCAGTACCAGCATGTGGTTCTTGGCGCCGCCGAGTGCCTGCACCCGCTTGTCGTGCTCGACGGCCTTGAGCTGGATGTACTTGGCGATGGGTGTCGAGCCGACGAAGGAGACCGCGGCGATGTCCGGGTGTTCGAGGAGCCGGTCGACGGCGACCTTGTCGCCCTGCACGACGTTCAGCACACCGTCCGGCAGCCCCGCCGCCGAGGCCAGCTCCGCCAGCCGGTACGACGCCGACGGGTCCTTCTCGCTCGGCTTGAGGATGAAGGTGTTGCCGCACGCGATGGCGAGCGGGAACATCCACATCGGCACCATGGCCGGGAAGTTGAAGGGCGTGATGCCCGCGACGACACCGATCGGCTGACGGATCGACGCCACATCGACCCGGGTCGAGACCTGCGTGGACAGCTCGCCCTTGAGCTTCTCGGAGATACCGCAGGCCAGTTCCACGATCTCCATGCCGCGCGCGACCTCACCGAGCGCGTCCGCGTGCACCTTGCCGTGCTCGGCGGTGATCAGCTCGGCGATCTCGTCGCGGTGGGCGTCGAGCAGTTCGCGGTACTTGAACAGGACCGCCGTGCGCTTCGCCAGCGAGGCGGTGCCCCAGCTCTCGAACGCGGCCACGGCCGTGGCCACGGCGGTGTCGACCTCGTCGACCGTGGCGAACGCGACCTGCTTCTCCTGGGCGCCGGTGGCCGGGTTGTAGACCGGGCCGAAGCGCCCGGAGGCGCCCTCGACGGGCTTGCCGCCGATCCAGTGGGTGAGGGTCTTCATGGTGCGGGAACCTTTCGTGAGCGGGGGAGTCAGAGGTGCCGGCGGCGGTCGGTGACCTGGCGGTCGTACGTCGTGCGGGCGGCCACGGCGGCCTCGCGGGACGCCACCTCGGCGACCGGCACGTCCCACCACGCCTGCGCGGCGGGGGCGGTGGGCGTCGGATCGGTCTCGACGTACACACAGGTCGGCCGGTCCGAAGCGCGGGCCGCGGTGAGCGCGTCGCGCAGTTCGCCCACGGTCTTGGCGCGAATGACGTCCATGCCGAGGCTGGCGGCGTTGGCGGCGAGGTCCACCGGCAGCGGCGCTCCGGTGAAGGTGCCGTCCGGGGCGCGGTAGCGGTAGGCGGTGCCGAACCGCTCGCCGCCGACCGACTCGGACAGACCGCCGATGGAGGCGTACCCGTGGTTCTGGATCAGGAGCAGATTGACGGGCAGCCTCTCCTGGACCGCGGTGACGATCTCGGTCGGCATCATCAGATACGTGCCGTCGCCGACCAGCGACCACACGGGCGTGCCGGGGGCCGCCTGCTGGACTCCGATGCCCGCCGGGATCTCGTAGCCCATGCAGGAGTAGCCGTACTCCAGGTGGTACTGGCGCGGTGAGCGGGACCGCCACAGTTTGTGTAGATCGCCGGGGAGCGAACCGGCCGCGTTGATGATCACGTCGGTGTCGCCCACGACGCCGTCCAGGGCGCCGAGTACCTGTGTCTGGGTAGGCACCGCGCTGTCGTCGTCGGCGCGGTAGGCGGCGTCCACGACCCGCTCCCAGCGCTCCTTGCCCGCCCGGTACTCCGCCTCGTACGCCGCTTCCACGCGGTGCCCGTCCAGTGCGGCGGTCAGGGCCTCAAGGCCCGTCCGGGCGTCGGCGACCAGCGGGTGCGCGGAGAGCTTGTGCGCGTCGAAGGCGGCGACGTTGAGGTTGACGAACCGCACCCCAGGGTGCCGGAACAGGGTGCCGGACGCGGTGGTGAAGTCGGTGTAGCGGGTGCCGACACCGATGACCAGGTCGGCGGTGCGGGCGAGGTCGTCACTGACGGCGGTGCCGGTGTGGCCGATGCCCCCGAGGTCGGCCGGGTGGTCGTGACGCAGCGAGCCCTTGCCCGCCTGGGTGGACGCGACGGGGATGCCGGTGGCGTCCACCAGCGCCTTCAGCGCGTCCTCGGCCTCGCTGTGGTGGATCCCGCCGCCCGCGACGATCAGCGGGCGACGGGCGGCCCGGATCGCCGCCGCGGCGTCGGCGAGTTCGCGGGGATCGGGAGCGGCGCGGCGCACCCGCCAGACGCGCTCGGCGAAGAACTCCTCCGGCCAGTCGTACGCCTCCGCCTGCACGTCCTGCGGCAGGGCGAGGGTGACGGCGCCGGTCTCGGCCGGATCGGTGAGGACCCGCATCGCGCTCAGCGCGGCGGGGATCAGCATCTCCGGGCGGGTGATCCGGTCGAAGAAGCGGGAGACCGGGCGCAGCGTGTCGTTGACCGACACATCGGCCTCGACCGGGTGCTCCAACTGCTGGAGCAGCGGGTCGGCGGCGCGGGTCGCGAAGTAGTCGCCCGGCAGCAGCAGTACCGGGAGCCGGTTGACGGTGGCCAGCGCGGCGCCGGTGACCAGATTCGTGGCGCCGGGCCCGATGGAGGTGGTGACCGCCTGTGCCGAGAGCCGGTTGAGCTGCCGGGCGTGGCCGACGGCCGCGTGCACCATCGCCTGCTCGTTGCGGCCCTGGTGGAACGGCATGGACTCCTCGCCGGCCTCAAGGAGCGCCTGGCCGATGCCGGCGACATTGCCGTGGCCGAAGATGCCCCAGGTGCCGGCGATCAGCCGGTGCCGTACACCGTCGCGCTCGCTGTACTGCGCGGACAGGAAGCGCACCAGCGCCTGGGCGACGGTCAGGCGGCGCGTTGACTGGCTCATCGGGACCTCACTGGGACGGAGCGGTGTAGCGGGGGAGTCGGGGGTCGACCGGCTGGTCCGGCCAGGTGTCGCGGATCCAGGCGTGTTCGGGGTGGTCGCAGATCAGCCAGGAGCGCTCGGCACCGGGACCCGCCATCACGTTCAGGTAGTACATGTCGTGGCCGGGCACCGCCATCGACGGGCCGTGCCAGCCGTCCGGGATGAGTACGGCATCGCCGCCGCGCACCTCGGCCAGCACGTCGGTGCCCCGGCCGTGGCCGGAGGGTGAGACCCGCTGGTAGCCGAGGCCGGGGGTGCCCTCGTGGTCGGCGAACTCGAAGTAGTAGATCTCCTCCAGCTCGGACTCCTCACCGGGCCGGTCCTCGTCGTGCTTGTGCGGCGGGAACGAGGACCAGTTGCCGCCCGGTGTGATCACCTCGACGGCGATGAGCTTGTCGCACGCGAAGACCCCGGCGGCACCGAAGTTGTTCACCTGCCGGGAGCAACCGCCGGTGCCGCGCAGCTCCACGGGGACACCCGAAGCGGGCCCGTAACGGGCGGGCAGCCGCTCGGCGCAGCGGGCGCCGGTGAGCGCGAACCGGCCGCCATTGCGTGAGGCGAGGGAGACCTGCGCGTCACGCGGTACGTACGCGAAGTCGCTGACCCCGCTGAAGACGCTCTTGCGCCCGGTGAGGCGGAAGGTCTCTCCGGCGGTGGCGACCGTGCAGGAACCCGAGAGCGGCAGCACGATCCATTCGCTGTCACCGGTGTCGAAGGAGTGCCAGCCGCCGGGGGCCAGTTCGAGGACACGCAGGGCGGCGTGGCCCCAGCCGGCCGACTCGGGGGAGATGTCCACCGTGTAGAGGCCGTCCGCCGCCTTTCCCGCGGGCAGATGGTGCGTGGTCGTCATGATGCCGTTCTCCAGAACTTCGACGTGGCGAGATTTTTTGAGGTGGCGAGATTCTTGATGCGGCGGATCAGAATTCTTGATGCGGCGAGTCAGAATTCTTGGTGGGCGGGTCAGAGCAGGCCGACCGCGGTGTCCACCGCGGTCTCCACGCTGCCTTCGGCGGGGTACAGCAGCGAGCGGCCCACGACCAGACCCTGCACGGTGGGCAGCCGCAGCGCCTTGCGCCAGCGCTCGTACGCGCCGTCCTGGTCCCTGCCGACCTCGCCGCCGAGCAGCACGGTCGGCAGGGTCGAGGTCTCCAGGACCTCGGCCATGTCGTCGGGGTCCTCGGTGACCGGCAGCTTCAGCCAGGTGTAGGCGGAGGTGCCCGCGAGGCCCGAGGCTATGGCGATGGAACGGGTGACGGCCTCGGCACTCAGGTCGTTGCGGACGGTGCCGTCGACCCGGCGCGACAGGAACGGCTCGACGAACAGCGGCAGTTTCCGTGCCGCCATCTCGTCGATCGCGCGGGCCGCGGACTGGAGGGTGTTCAGGGAGCCCTGGTCCTCGTAGTCGATGCGCAGCAGCAGTTTGCCCGCGTCGAATCGGAGCCGCTCGATGTCCTCGGCGCGGTGTCCGGTGAAGCGGTCGTCCATCTCGAAGGACGCGCCCGCGAGGCCGCCGCGGTTCATCGATCCCATGACGACCTTGTTCTCCAGCACGCCCAGGAGCAGCAGGTCCTCCAGGATGTCGGCGGTCGCCAGCACACCGTCCACGCCCGGTCGTGACAGCGCCGTGCAGAGGCGTTGCAGGAGGTCGGCGCGGTTGGCCATGGCCAGCCGCCGATCGCCCACGCCGAGGGCGCCGCGCGCCGGGTGGTCGGCCGCCACGATCATGAGCCGGCCGCTGTCGCCGATCAGCGGGCGGCGGGTGCGGCGGTGGGCCGCTTCGGCGATGGCCTCCGGGTGCCGGGCGCGCACCGTGACGAGGTCGGGGATGCTGATGGTCAAGGGAAGCTCCGTTCGGGGGGTGGCGTCGGTCACCGGTGTCGGTCGGCGGCGTCGGTCGCGGCGGCGGTCAGCCGCGCGCGACGAGGTCCTCGACCTCAAAGGCGGTGGGCATCGCGGAGGAGCAGGCGAGGCGGGACGCGACCAGGGCGCCGGCCGCGTTGGCGTAGCGCATGGTCCGCTCAAGTCCCCAGCCGGAGAGCAGTCCGTGGCAGAGCGAGCCGCCGAACGCGTCACCCGCGCCGAGGCCGTTGACGACCTCCACCGGCACCGGCGGCACCTCGGCGCTGGTGCCGTCGCGGTGCACGGCGAGCACGCCCTTGGGGCCCTGCTTGACGACGGCCAGCTCGACGCCCGCGTCAAGGAGTGCCTGGGCACAGGCCCGGGGTTCCCGTACGCCGGTGGCGACCTCGCACTCGTCGAGATTGCCGACGGCCACGGTGCTGTGGCGCAGTGCCTCGGCGTAGAACGGCCGGGCGGCGTCGGGGTCCTTCCAGAACATCGGGCGCCAGTCCAGGTCGAAGACCGTGGTGCCCGACTTGGCGCGTTCCGTCAGCGCCGCGAGCGTGGCGGAGCGGCTGGGCTCCTCGCTCAGCCCGGTGCCGGTGATCCAGAAGACGCGCGCGGCACGGATCGCGGCGAAGTCCAGCTCGTCGGCGTGGATCTCCAGGTCGGGGGCCTTCGGCTGCCGGTAGAAGTACAGCGGGAAGTCGTCCGGCGGGAAGATCTCGCAGAACGTGACCGGCGTGGGGTAGGCGGCGACGGGGGTGACGAAGCGGTCGTCGACGCCGAACTCCCCCAGCGCCTGGTGCAGATAGCCGCCGAACGGGTCGTCGCCGGTCCGGGTGATCACCGCGGTGGAGCGGCCCAGGCGGGCGGCGGCCACCGCGACATTGGCGGCCGATCCGCCGAGGAACTTCCCGAACGACTCGACCTGGGACAGCGGAATCCCCGTCTGCAGGGGGTAGAGGTCGACACCGATGCGTCCCATGGTGATCAGGTCGAAGGTTTCAGGGGTCTCAGGCATGCGCGTCTCCTCAGGCGGGGGATGCGGGCACCCCGGGGCCAGGTGGGCCTGGTGCGGTGTCTCAGGTGTAGGGCTCGACCCCACCTCATGTCAATAGTTTGTACTGACATTCGTACCTGCTTGTGAAATGATGTCTTAACAAACTATTGACAGGCGGGTGCAACGGGGACTTGTATCCCGTCCCAACGCAACAGCCGCGTCACCGGCACATGACCTGGGCTCCCCGGCCCGGGTTTTCGTCCGGTCCGTGCTTTCGTCCGGGCCCGGTGCCCGGAACCCTCTTGCTCCCTTTCCCTCGTCCCACAGTGAGGTGCTGGAAAGATGGACCGCACGCTTCACCCCCGCTCCCGCAGAGTCGTCCCGCTCGTCGCGGTGGCCGCAGTCTCGATGCTGCTCGTCGCCGGCTGCTCCAGCAGCTCCGGCGGCAAGAAGGCCGAGGAGAGCGGGACCGGCACATCCGCCGGAAAGGCCGACACACCCCGTATGACCATCGCGATGGTCACTCACGCGGTTCCCGGCGACACCTTCTGGGACACCATCCGCAAGGGCGCCGAGGCCGCCGCCGCCAAGGACAACGTCAAGCTGGTCTACTCCGGCGACCCCAACGCGGCCAACCAGGCCAACCTGGTCCAGAACGCGATCGACCAGAAGGTCGACGGCATCGCGGTCACCCTGGCCAAGCCGGACGCGATGAAGGACGTCGTCGCCAAGGCGAAGCA
This sequence comes from Streptomyces sp. NPDC058001, assembly GCF_042886315.1. Lineage (NCBI taxonomy): Bacteria > Bacillati > Actinomycetota > Actinomycetes > Kitasatosporales > Streptomycetaceae > Streptomyces > Streptomyces sp. NPDC058001. The sequence goes on along the minus strand of NZ_JBHVQT010000008.1, from coordinate 442,635 downwards.
GGCGGGGATACCCGTCGTCGCCTTCAACGGCGGGCTCGACGACTGGCAGAAGCAGGGGATCCTCTCCTACTTCGGCCAGGACGAGACCGTCGCCGGTGAGGCGTTGGGCAACAAGCTCAACGAACTGGGCGCCAAGCGCAACATCTGTGTGATCCAGGAGCAGGGCCATGTCGCCCTGGAGGCCCGCTGTGCCGGTGTGAAGAAGACCTTCAAGGGCAAGACCGACAACCTCTACGTCACCGGCGCCGACATGCCGTCCGTGAAGTCGACGGTCACCGCCAAGCTCAAGCAGGACAACTCCATCGACTACGTCGTCACCCTCGGCGCCCCCTTCGCGCTGACCTCCGTGCAGTCGGTCGCCGACGCGGGCAGCAAGGCCAAGGTCGCCACCTTCGACCTCAACAAGGACCTGGTCAACGCCGTCAAGGACGGCAGTATCCAGTTCGCCGTCGACCAGCAGCCCTACCTCCAGGGCTATCTCTCGGTCGACTCCCTGTGGCTCTACAAGACCAACGGCAACTTCAGCGGCGGCGGTGTGGCGCCGGTGCTGACCGGACCGGCGTTCGTCGACAAGTCCAATGTCGACACCATCGCCAAGTTCGCCGCGAAGGGCACCAGGTGACCGCGATGACCCAAGCAACGGCCCCGGCGGCGAGTCCCTCGTCGCCGGCCCCGCCGGCCTCCCCGAAGGACGGCCGAACCGCCGACCGGTCTCTGGCGCGGCGGCTGCTCGCCCGCCCGGAGATCGGTGCCCTCATCGCCGCCATCGCCGTCTACGCGTTCTTCTTCGCGGTGGCCCCCGCCTTCCGCGACGCCGGATCCCTGGCCACCGTGCTCTACCAGGCGTCGGTCATGGGCATCATGGCGATCCCCGTGGCCCTGCTGATGATCGGCGGCGAGTTCGACCTCTCCGCCGGTGTCGCCGTCACCAGCTCGGCGCTCACCGCGGGCATCCTCAGCTTCCAGCTCTCCACCAATGTCTGGACCGGCGTCGTCGTCGCCCTGGTGGCCTCGCTCGCCGTCGGCGCGTTCAACGGCTATCTGCTCGTCCGGACGGGACTGCCCAGCTTTCTCATCACCCTCGGCTCCTTCCTGATCCTGCAAGGCGCCAACCTGGCCGTCACCAAACTCTTCACCGGCAATGTCGCCAGCGACTCGATCAGCGACATGGACGGCTTCGACCAGGCCAAGAAGGTCTTCGCCTCCGAGATCGGCATCGGCGGGGTCAACTTCAAGATCACCATCTTCTACTGGCTGATCTTCGCGGCGGCGGCCACCTGGCTGCTGCTCCGCACCAAGATCGGCAACTGGATCTTCGCGGTCGGCGGCAACAAGGAGAGCGCCCGCGCCGTCGGCGTGCCCGTCAACTTCACCAAGATCGCCCTGTTCATGGGCGTGGGCGCCGGCGCCTGGTTCGTCGGGATGCACCTGCTGTTCTCGTTCAACACCGTGCAGTCCGGTGAGGGCGTGGGCAACGAGTTCCTGTACATCATCGCCGCGGTCATCGGCGGCTGCCTGCTCACCGGCGGCTACGGCTCCGCGGTCGGGCCCGTCATCGGCGCCTTCATCTTCGGCATGGTCTCCCAGGGCATCGTGTACGCCAACTGGAACCCCGACTGGTTCAAGGCGTTCCTCGGCGTGATGCTTCTGCTTGCCGCCCTCGTCAATCTGTGGGTCCGCCGCCAGGCGACCCGGAGGTGATCTGATCCCATGACAACCAACGGATCCTCGCCCAGCGCGGCGCCCGTCAAGGAAACAGCCCCCGGGGACGGCACTCCCGTCGTCGAACTCCGCGGGATCGGTAAGTCGTACGGCAACATCCGCGCCCTGCACGGCGTCGACCTGTCCGTCCGGCCCGGCCAGGTGACCTGCGTACTCGGCGACAACGGCGCGGGCAAGTCCACCCTCATCAAGATCGTCTCGGGGCTGCACCGGCACACCGAGGGTGACTTCCTCGTCGACGGTGAGCCGGCGCACTTCGGCACCCCGCGCGAGGCCCTCGACCGTGGCATCGCCACCGTCTACCAGGACCTCGCCACCGTGCCCCTGATGCCGGTCTGGCGGAACTTCTTCCTCGGCTCCGAGATGACCCGCGGCCCCTGGCCGCTACGGCGCCTCGACATCGCGCGGATGAAGCGGACCGCCGACGAGGAACTGCGCGCCATGGGCATCGTCCTGGACGACCTGGACCAGCCCATCGGCACCCTCTCCGGTGGCCAGCGCCAGTCCGTGGCCATCGCCCGCGCCGTCTTCTTCGGCGCCCGCGTCCTCATCCTGGACGAACCGACCGCGGCGCTCGGCGTCAAGCAGTCCGGGGTCGTGCTGAAGTACATCGCCGCCGCCCGCGAGCGTGGCCTCGGCGTCATCTTCATCACCCACAATCCGCACCACGCCTACATGGTCGGCGATCACTTCAGCGTGCTGCGCCTCGGCACCATGGACCTCAGCGCCGACCGCGACGAGGTGACCCTGGAAGAGCTGACCAACCACATGGCGGGCGGCGCCGAACTCGCCGCGCTCAAGCATGAGTTGGCGCAGGTCCGTGGTGTCGACGTCGAGAAACTGCCGGAGGAGTCCGACCTGAGGATCACCGCCGCGGCCACCGAAGGGACCCCCTGATGACGACCCCCCTGCACCGCATCCGCGTCGGCTCCGCGCCGGACTCCTGGGGCGTGTGGTTCCCGGACGATCCCCAGCAGGTGCCATGGGAGAGATTCCTCGACGAGGTCTCCGGCGCGGGCTACGAGTGGATCGAACTGGGCCCGTACGGCTATCTGCCGTCCGACCCGGCCCGCCTCACCGACGAGGTGGCCAAGCGGAACCTCAAGGTCTCGGCCGGTACGGTCTTCACCTCGCTGCACCGCGGCCCCGCCGTCTGGGACGCCACCTGGGAGCACGTCGGCCAAGTCGCCTCGCTCACCCGGGCGATGGGCGCGAAACACCTGGTGGTGATCCCCTCCTTCTGGCGCGACGACAAGACCGCCGAGATCATCGAGCCGCCGGAACTGACCGCCGAGCAGTGGGCCCATCTCACCAAGGGCACGGAACGGCTCGGCCACGAGGTCAAGGAGACCTACGGCCTCGACATCGTCGTCCACCCGCACGCCGACACGCACATCGACACCGAGGCACACGTCGAACGCTTCCTCGACTCGACCGACTCCGACCTGGTCAACCTCTGTCTGGACACCGGGCACTACGCCTACTGCGGCGGCGACAGCGTCAAGCTCATCGAGACCTACGGCGAGCGCATCGGCTATCTGCACCTCAAGCAGGTCGACCCGGAGATCCTCGCCGACGTCCAGGCGAACGAGGTGCCCTTCGGACCCGCCGTGCAGCGTGGCGTGATGTGCGAACCCCCGTCCGGTGTACCCGCGTTGGAGCCCGTCCTGACCGCCGCCCAGCGCCTGGGCGTCGAACTGTTCGCCATCGTCGAGCAGGACATGTACCCCTGCCCGCCGGACAAGCCGCTGCCGATCGCCGTACGCACCCGTCAGTTCCTCCGCTCCTGCGGCGCCTGATCCACTCGAAGGGACCACCCACCACCATGACTCAGCGTGGAACTCTCGGAATCGCCGTCGTCGGCACCGGGCGGATGGGCGCCGACCACGTACGCCGGATCAGCGAGGTGACCAGCGGCGCGCGCGTGACGGCCGTCGTGGACATCGACGCCGAACGGGCCAAGCGGCTCGCCGACGACATCGACGGCTGCACCGCCTACACCGACCCGGCGGCGGCGATGGCCGCCGCCGACGTCGACGCCGTCCTCATCGCCTCACCCGGGCCCGCCCACGAGGCGGCGCTGCTCACGGCCTTCAGCCACGACCTCCCGGTGCTGTGCGAGAAGCCGCTCACCCCCGACGCGGCCTCAGCGCTGCGGGTACTCGACGCCGAACAGCGGCTCGGCCACCGGCGGGTCCAGGTCGGTTTCATGCGGCGCTACGACGTCGAGTACGTGCAACTCAAGGCGCTCCTCGACAGTGGACGCCTGGGCCGCCCGCTGATGCTGCACAACCGCCACCGCAACGCGCAGTCCCCGTCCTTCTTCACCGGCGACATGGTCATCAGCGACTCGGTGGTTCACGAGATGGACGTGACCCGCTGGCTCCTCGATCAGGAGATCACCGCGATCACGGTGCTGCGCCCACGGCCCTCGTCGAACGCCCCCGAGGGCCTTCAGGACCCGCAGTTCGTCATCATGGAGACCGACGGCGGCGCCCTGGTCGACGTCGAGATCTTCCTGAACTGCGGCTTCGGCTACCAGGTGAAGGCGGAGGCGGTCTGCGAGCGCGGCACCGCCCGTATGGGCGAGGGACACGCCCTGGTCACCGAGACGGACGGTCATTGGGGCGGCACCGTCGCGCCGGACTTCGTGGTGCGCTTCGAAGACGCGTACGACCGCGAGGTCCAGGCATGGGTGGACGCCACCCGCCGTGGCGAGGTCACCGGGCCGAGCTGCTGGGACGGTTACGCGGCGGCGGCCGTCGCCGAGGCGGGCGTCCGCGCCTTGGCGGAGGGCCGCAGGGTCGAGGTCGAACTGATCGACCGGCCGGCCTTCTACCGCTGACGACGGAGCGCGAACCCGCACGGAACGGGAACCGGCACGGGGCGGGAGCAAGGAATGTCCTTGCTCCCGCCCCGACCTGTCGGGCCCGGACGCCGGCAACTCGGCCGGGTTCAGGCCCAGTCGGCGAGGTACTCGCCGATCTTCCGCCGCATGAAGACGGAAGACTCCCTCGCCCGCTCCTCCCACGCGAAGACACACGCCGTGAGCGTGCCGTCGAAACCGTTCGCCCGCAGCTCGCGGAAGAGTTCGTCGAAGTCGACCTCGCCCTGACCGATGTCCAGGTGCTGATGGATGCGCGCGGGGGTACCGGGCGGGTTGAGGATGTAGCGGTTGCCGGAGGACGCCGTGTGGTCGAAGGCGTCCGCGAGATGCACATGGGTCAGCAGGTCACCCGCGTGCGAGATGATCCCCGGCGCGTCGTCGCCGATGTGGAAGGTGTGCGGGGCGCAGTAAAGGAACGACACCCGTGGGTGGTTGATGCCGCGGATCAGACGGAGCGCGTCGTGGCCGTTCTCGATGAAGTCGTCCGGGTGCGGTTCGAGGACGAGTTGGATGCCCTCGCGGTCGAAGAGCGGCAGCAGTTCCTCCAGCGACTTCCAGAACTGGCCCTCGCTGCGCTCCGCGGCCTCGGGACGGCCGTTGAACTCCGAGATCATGCTGGTGACGCCGAGGTCCACGGCGATCTGGATGGAGCGCTTCCAGTACCGCACGGCGGCCTGTCGGTCGTCCTCGTCGGGTCCCGACCAGCGGAACAGCGGCAACAGCGAGGAGATACCGACCCCTGCCGACTCCAGCGCCGTGCGGAACCGCCGGACCGTGCCGTCGTCGACGCGCGGGTGCCGGAAGAAGGGGATGAAGTCCTCGCGGGGGGACAGCTCGATCCACTCGTACCCCAACTCGGCCACCACGGCGGGAAGTTCGAGGAGGGGTACGTCGCGGATCATGTAAGGGTCGAGTGCGATCTTCATGGTGGGTGTCACAGCCCTCAGACTTTGTCCTGCCAACAGGTCTTTTTAAAGCGCTTTAAGCATGGGTACTATGAGACGCGCCGCTCGGGTGTGTCAAGGGTGTCGCGCCCCGCGAACCGGACGAGGAGAAGCAGGTGGACGTGGCAGGCTCTGACGCCCGGCCCGACAGCGCGGGCGCGAGCGCGCGTCCCCGGCTGGAGGACGTCGCCGCGCGCGTGGGTCTGTCCACGGCGTCGGTGTCGCTGGTCCTGCGCGATGTGCCGGGCCCCAGCGAGCGCACCCGGCAGCGGGTCCTGAAGGCCGCCGCCGAACTCGGCTACCGCGCCGATCGCAACGCCAGCCTGCTGGCCCGCCGGCGCAGCCGGCAGCTCGGCGTCATGGTCGACATCCACAGCTCCTTCCACGCCGAACTGGTCGAGAGCCTGCACACGGCCGCCGAGGAGATCGGCTACGACCTGGTGCTCAGCACCCAGACCCGGACCCGCGACGAGAACACCGCCGTCGAGACCCTGCTGGCCTTCCGCTGCGAGGCGTTGATCCTGCTCGGCCCGACCGCACCCGCCGCCACCCTCAAGGCGCTGGACCGGAAGGTCCCCGTCGTCGCCGTCGGCCGCCGGATCGCCGACGCGAGCCTGGACGTCGTGCGCAGCGCGGACGAGGACGGCATCGGCCAGGTCGTCGACCATCTGGTGGAGCTGGGACACCGGGAGATCGTCCATGTCGACGGCGGCAAGGGCGTGATCGCCACGGACCGCCGCCGCGGCTACCGCAATGCCATGCGCCGCCATGGGCTGGACGCACACATCCGCGTCCTGAGCGGCGACCGCACCGAGGCGGCGGGTGAACGGGCCGCCCGACACCTCCTCGAAGCGGGCCAACCACCCACCGCGGTGGTGGCGTTCAACGACCGGTGCGCCATCGGCATCCTCACCACCCTCGGCGGAGCCGGTATCGCCGTCCCCGACCGGGTGTCCCTCGTCGGCTACGACGACGACGCCCTGTCCCGGATGACCTGCTTCGACCTCACCACGGTCGGCCAGAGCGCCGAGGACCTGGCCCGGCACGCCGTGACCGCGGCCGTCGAACGCCTCGACCACGGCCGCACGACCCCCCGCGAAGTGGTACTCCCACCACGCCTGTTGGTACGCACCACCACCGCCGCGCCGGACCGGCCACCTGGGGAAGTCTCGTGAGTGTCCCGACCCGCTCCCGTAGGAAAATGTGAGATATGGGAGCGTGAGCGGGTGAGTGAGACGACGACTGGACCTCTGCAATACCGCTCCGACGGGCCCGAAGACGCACCCACCCTGGTGATCGGGCCATCGCTCGGCACGACCTGGCATATGTGGGACCGGCAGATACCCGAGCTGACCAGACAGTGGCGGGTGCTGCGGTTCGACCTGCCCGGCCATGGCGGGGCGCCCGCCCACGCCGCCACGGCCGTCGGCGAGCTGTCCGACCGGCTGCTCGCGCTCCTCGACGACCTGGGCGTGCACCGCTTCGGCTACGCGGGCTGCGCGTTCGGCGGCGCCATCGGCCTCGATCTGGCGTTGCGTCATCCGCACCGGGTTGCGTCGCTCGCGGTGATCGCCGCGTCGCCCCGATTCGGCTCGGCCGACGAGTTCCGTCAGCGCGGTGTCATCGTCCGCAGCAACGGCCTCGACCCGATCGCCCGTACCTCGCCCGACCGCTGGTTCACACCGGGCTTCGCCGCCGCCCAGCCCGCGATCACCGAGTGGGCCGTGCAGATGGTCCGTACCACCGATCCCGGCTGCTACATCGCGGCCTGCGAGGCGCTGGCCTCCTTCGACGTACGGGCCGCGCTCGGCCGGATCGGGGTGCCCACCCTGGTCCTGGTCGGCTCCGAGGACCAGGTCACGGGCCCGGCCGAGGCCCGTACGCTCGTCGCCGGGATCCCCGACGCCCGGCTCGCGGTCGTCCCCGGCGCCTCCCACCTGGCCCCCGTCGAACAGCCCGCGGCGGTCACCGACCTGCTCGTACGGCACTTCTCTGCCGCCTGGCAGGCCGCTCCCGACACGACCGGACAGATCGCGATCCCGGCCGCCGTCGTCGCGCCCTCCGGGGACTCGCCGACCGCGACCATGGGCATGGCCGAGATCGAACCCCCCGCGCGACAGCCCGAAACGGACGGCAGGGCCGACCCGTACGACGAGGGTCTGAAGGTGCGGCGCGAGGTGCTGGGGGACGCGCACGTCGACCGGGCACTCGCGTCGGCCGACGACTTCTCCGGTGACTTCCAGCGGCTTCTCACCCGGTACGCGTGGGGCGAGGTGTGGACCAGGCCCGGTCTCGATCGTCGGCTGCGCAGCACCGTCACGCTCACGGCGCTCGTCGCGGGCGGTCACCTCGACGAACTGGCCGCGCACACCCGTGCCGCCCTGCGCAACGGCCTCACCCCGGACGAGATCAAGGAGATCCTGCTCCAGGCGGCCGTGTACTGCGGGCTGCCCGCAGCGAACAGCGCCTTCCGGGTGGTCCAGGAAGTGATCCGTGAGGAGACCACTCCGCAGGAGTGAGCCCGGCGGCGTGAACCCGCGCGCGTGGCTCCCGAACGCAGCAGGATGGTCACCATGAAGCTCACCAAGAAGACGCACTCGTGTGTCCGCCTGGAGAAGGACGGTCAGGTCCTCGTCATCGACCCCGGCGCCTACAGCGAGGAGGACGCGGCGGTCGGCGCGGACGCCGTCCTCGTCACCCACGAGCATCCCGACCACTTCGCCGAGGACCGGCTGCGGGCGGGCCTCGAAGCGAACCCGGACGCCCGGATCTGGACGCTGAAGTCGGTCGCCGAACAGGTGTCGGCCGCGTTCCCCGGCCGTGTGCACACCGTGGGTCACGGCGACACCTTCACGGCCGCCGGATTCGACGTCCAGGTGCACGGCGAGCTGCACGCCGTGATCCACCCGGACATCCCGCGCATCACCAACGTCGGCTATCTCGTGGACGGGTCGCTGTTCCACCCCGGGGACGCCCTCACGGTCCCGGACCACCCCGTGGAGACGCTGATGCTCCCCGTGCACGCGCCCTGGAACAAGATCTCCGAGGTGATCGACTACGTACGCGAGGTCAAGCCGCGCCGCGCGTACGACATCCACGACGCCCTCCTCACCGACCTCGCCCGGCCGATCTACGACCGCCAGATCGGCGCACTCGGCGGCGCCGAACACCTGCGCCTCGCTCCTGGCGGCACCGCGAGCGTCTAGGCACCGCGAGCGTCCGGGCACGGCAAGGGGTCCGGGCCCGTTGTCGTACCCGCCGGGTAGGTTGTGAGGCATGCGCATCGCGACCTGGAACGTGAACTCGATCACCGCGCGCCTCCCGAGGCTCCTCGCCTGGCTGGAGAGCAGCGGCACCGACGTGCTGTGCGTGCAGGAGACCAAGACCACCGAGGAGCAGTTCCCGGCCGCCGAACTCCGCGAGCTGGGGTACGAGTCGGCGGTCCACGCCACCGGCCGGTGGAACGGCGTGGCGGTGATCTCCCGCGTCGGCCTGGACGACATCGTCAAGGGCCTGCCCGGCGACCCGGGCTTCGACGGCGTGCAGGAACCCCGCGCGGTCTCGGCGACCTGCGGCCCGGTCCGCGTCTGGTCGGTGTACGTGCCCAACGGCCGCGAGGTCGAGCACCCGCACTACGCCTACAAGCTCCAGTGGTTCGAGGCCCTCAAGGCGGCCGTCGCGGGCGACGCGGCGGGCAGCAGGGCGTTCGCGGTGATGGGCGACTACAACGTGGCGCCGACCGACGACGACGTCTGGGACATCAGCCTCTTCGAAGGCGCCACCCATGTCACCCCGGCCGAGCGGGCGGCCCTCGCCTCCCTGCGCGAGGCGGGCCTGACCGATGTGATGCCGCGCCCGCTGAAGTACGACCACCCCTTCACCTACTGGGACTACCGCCAGCTCGGCTTCCCGAAGAACCGCGGCATGCGCATCGACCTGGTCTATGGCAACGAGACGTTCGCGAAGGCCGTCTCCGACGCGTATGTGGACCGCGAGGAGCGCAAGGGCAAGGGCGCGTCCGACCACGCGCCGGTGGTCGTCGACCTGGACGTCTGAGCCCGCCCGACCGGTCAGGCGGGCTGCCGTACCGGTCAGGTCCTGGTCCCGTACCGGTCAGGGCCTGAGCTGCCGCAGGTCCACCGAGTCGGCGAGCGCCGCGAGCCCCGCGTCGCCGGGATGCAGATGGTCCCCGCTGTCGTAGGCGGGCAGGATCCGCGACGGCTGCGCGGGGTCCCGCAGCACCCGGTCGAAGTCGAGCACGGCGTCGAAGTCACCGCCGTTGTCCCGGAGATAGGCGTTGATCGCGGTCCGCCGCGCGTCGGCGTCCGGGGTGCAGAGGCTTTCGCCCGCGCAGGGCGCGATGGTCGCCGCGAGCACCCGCAGCCCGCGCGCGTGGGCTCGCCCGGCGATCTCCCGCAGCCCGGCGATCACGTCATCGGCGGACGTGCCCCAGCGGACGTCGTTGACCCCCTGGAAGACGATGACGGTACGGGCCGACGGCTGCGCGAACACATCACGGTCGAGGCGGTGCAGCGCGCTCACCCCGCCCGAGTCCGTGGAGACACCGTCGCCGGGGTACCGGTCGGCGACCACCCGGTTCGCCGAGATGCCCTGGTTGAGGACGCCGTAACGGGGGACGTCGCGCTGGTTGAGGAGTCGGGTGGCGAGCACGTTCGGCCAGCGGCGGTTGGCGCCCTGCGTCGACCGTGCCCCGTCCGTGATCGAGTCACCGAGCAGTACCACGGACCCCGGCCCGCCGCTCACGTCGATCCCGGCGAGCAGCGGCCAGGTCGTGATCGTCGAGGGATACGCGTCCCCGCCCGCGTCGGCCGTGTGGTCGCCGGGCCCGCTCACGTACGACGCCTGCACGGCCTCCCGGTGCAGCGGGGCCGCCGTCACCGTGCCCGGCAGATGGAAGCTCACCAGCAGATCGCTGTCCGGCTCCACCCGGAAGGCCAGCGGATCGCTGAACGCCTGGGCGCCCGCGGGGACTTCGGTGCCGCGCCCGCCGCCGAACGTCAGCCGGACCGGGGCACTCCGCGCGCCCGCGCCCGTCCCCCGCACGGCGACCGTGGCGCTCCCGATCCGTACCGGCGCCGACGCGAACGTGTTGTCGAAGTGGATCCGCACCCGGGGCCCGCCGACGGAGGTGTGCGCGACGAGTCGTAGCGTGCGGTCGGTCCAGGGTCCCACCGTGGCGTAGGTCGCCGTCGACGCCGACCAGGTGCCGGTCCAACCGGTCGTCGCCGTACGCACCGACAGCGCGAACACATGCAGATCGGGGCCCGCGTCGCGCGGCAGCGCCACCGACTCGACCTCGCGGCCCCGGATCAGGGGCACCGTCACAACGTACAGCTTTGCCCGCTCGGCGAGTTGACCGTCCGGGGTGTTCACATGCGGGAGCGCGACGGCCTTCGTGGCGAGTGAGCCGAGGCGCCAGTCGGGCGCGGTCAGCCGGTAGGTGCCGCGTGAACCGTCGCGGTAGCGGACCGTGCCCGCGCCGCCGGCCGGGGCGCCTCCGGTGCCGGCCACCAGGAAGGCGAGCGCGTCCCCGCGTCCCCGCAGCCGGACGGACTGGCCGTCGGCGCGTACGTTGTCCGGCTCGCCGGCGGTCCGCCGGGGCCAGGTCAGCCGGGCGCCCTCGACGGTGAGGGAGCGGCCCGGCGTCCATCCCGCCGCGGCCAGGTCGCCCGCCGACAGGGAGGCGCCGGAGCCGTCGAAGTCGGCGTCCCCCGGGCGGTCGTCGTCGCTGACGGCGCGGTTGTCGAAGAGTTGGTCGAGGGAGACGGGGGCCGGTGCGCGGGACGGTACGCGTGCCGCTGTCGCCGCCGCGGCCGGTACCGGTGCCGCGATCGCCGCGACCAGGGCGAGCGCCGCCGCCGAACCCCACCACATGTGCCGGCGCATCACCGACTCCTCCCGCTCGGTCATGGCCCTTTCGTCCCACTCGGTGACGAATCGGCCACGGACAGCTGACATCACACGTGACTGAAGAAGCTAAAGAGCCAGCAGGTACGCGTCAACGCGCGACGCGCGAACTCCGTCGCGGACTTCGGCACGGACTTCGTCCAACAGCCGTGTCCCGCGCGCCTGTGGTGCGACAGCCGGTACGAATGTCACGCTGGGCTTATGAACATCCCCTTCCTGGACTTCCTGGACAAGTGGCGCAAGCGGCAGTCATCCGACAGCGGCGACGGACTCGCGGCCGTGTTCGAGAACGACCCGGAGGGCGTGAGTGAACTCTTCTCGGAGTGCGAACTGCTGCGCTCCCAGGCGAGTGCCGCGGGGCTCGAACTGGACGACACCGCCGCGTCGTTGAACGCCCTCGACCAACTCCCGCCGCGCTGGCGCGACGACCCCGAGGTACTGCCCTGGCTGGGCAACGACGCGGGTCTGTACCTCGGTTCGGTCATCGTCCGTACCGTGCCGGGTGCCGTCTGGCATGTGTGGCCGGGTGGTCACCCCGGGGTGCGGCTCGCCTCCGGGCGCGAGATCCATGTCGTGGAGGCGGGCCTCGACTGGGCCATCAACGGCGCCCCCGAACTGTTCCAGGTCTACGCCGAGGCCGCCGAGGCGTGAACCCGGCCATCTCGTACGCCAAGTAACTCAACTGCGGCAAATACGGTTAATGTCCATACGTGCGTGTCGTCCGTTAAGTCCCATATTGCGGTGGATAGTTTGCGCGGACCAACCGCCGAGAGTGGGCAGGGCAGGGCATGGCCGTCGATCCGTTGATCGAACTGCACGACGTGAACAAGTACTACGGGACGTTGCATGTCCTTCAGGACGTCAACCTCACCGTCGGCAAGGGGGAGGTGGTCGTCGTCATCGGCCCGTCGGGGTCGGGGAAATCAACATTGTGCAGAACGATCAACAGGCTTGAGACGATCCAGTCCGGTTCCATCCGTCTTGACGGTCAACCCCTGCCCGACGAGGGCAAGGCCCTGGCGAAACTGCGTGCCGAGGTCGGCATGGTCTTCCAGTCGTTCAACCTCTTCGCCCACAAGACCGTTCTGCAGAACGTCTCCCTCGCCCAGACCAAGGTCCGCGGACGCAAGAAGACCGAGGCCGACCAGCGTTCCCGTCAACTCCTCGACCGGGTCGGACTCGCCACCCAGGCGGACAAGTTCCCCTCACAGCTCTCCGGCGGCCAGCAGCAGCGCGTGGCCATCGCCCGTGCCCTGGCGATGGACCCGAAGGCGCTTCTGTTCGACGAGCCGACATCGGCACTCGACCCGGAGATGATCAACGAAGTCCTCGAAGTCATGCGGCAACTCGCCCGCGACGGCATGACCATGGTCGTCGTCACCCACGAGATGGGCTTCGCGCGGTCCGCCGCCAACCGCGTCGTCTTCATGTCCGACGGCCGCATCGTCGAGGACCGCACCCCGGAGGACTTCTTCACCCGCCCCGAGAGCGAGCGCGCCAAGGACTTCCTCTCCAAGATCCTCAAGCACTGACGGGGGGTGACACGTCTCGTGAGACGCCACAGCGCACCGCGCACGGTCCGCGCTCTCGTACTCCTGCTGTTCGCCGCCCTCGCCGCGGCGGCCTGCGGCAAGGAGGGCAGCCCGCCGACCAAGGGACCCGCCGCCGGGAAACTGCCCCACTACGCGGTCGCCCAGGGCTTCCAGCTACCGGACTCCAGCACCTGGAAACGGGCCAAGTCCCGTGGGTACTTCACCGTGGGCGCCAAGGAGGACCAGCCGTACCTGGGCGAGAAGGACCCGGCGACCGGCACCTATTCGGGCTTCGACATCGAGATCGCGAAGATGATGTCCGCGTCCCTCGGCTTCGACCCCGGCACGATCCGCTTCAAGACCATCGCCTCGGCCAACCGCGAAACCGCCCTGCAGAACGGCCAGATCGACTACTACGTCGGCACCTACACCATCAACGACAACCGCAAGAAGCTCGTCGGCTTCGCAGGCCCGTACTACATGGCCGGACAGGGCCTGCTGGTGCGGACCGACGAGAACGACATCCACGGACCGCAGGACCTCGACGGCAAACGCGTCTGCTCCGCCGCCGGCTCGACCCCGTACCAGCGGATCCAGCAGGACTACCCCAAGGCGACGCTCGTCGCGTACGACACGTACTCGGTCTGTGTGGACAACCTGTTGACGTACCAGGTTGATGCAGTGACCACCGACGACGCCATCTTGATCGGCTACGCGGCCAAGGTGCCCAAGGAGCTGAAGGTGGTCGGCAAGCCCTTCTCGCAGGAGCCCTACGGCATCGGCGTACCCAGAGCCGACAACGCGCTGCGCTTCGCCCTGAACGACGCGCTCGCCGCCCGTGAGAAGAACGGCGACTGGAAGAAGGCGTACGACGCGACACTCGGTCTGTCCGGAGTGCCCGCGCCCCAGCCACCCGCCATCGACCGCTACCCGGCGAGCTGAGCGAGGCACCGTTGAACGTATTGACCAGTAACTTCTCCACGTTCGCCCAGGGATTCCTCGGCACCCTCGAACTGACCGTCTACGCCTCGGTCCTGGCGCTCGTACTCGGCTTCGTCATGGCGTCGTTCCGGGTGTCGCCCGTGAAGTCCCTGCGGGCGGTCGGCACGGTCTGGGTCACCGTCCTGCGCAACACCCCGCTCACCCTGCTGTTCTTCGCGGTGCTGCTCGGTCTGCCGCGCTTCGGACTGGTGCTGCCCTTCGAGGTGTTCGCGATCCTCGCCCTCGGCTGCTACACCTCCGCCTTCATCTGCGAGGTCCTGCGCTCCGGCATCAACACCGTGCCCCGGGGCCAGGGCGAGGCGGCCCGCAGTCTCGGTATGACCTTCGGGCAGACGCTCTCCGTGGTCGTCCTGCCGCAGGCATTCCGCTCGGTGATCCCACCGGTCGGCTCCACACTCATCGCCCTCGCCAAGAACTCCGCCATCGCCGGGGCGTTCAGCGTCAGTGAACTGCTCGGCACCTACAAGACGTTGAGCGAGCTGGGCTACAACATCATCTGGACGTTCGTCTGGATCGCCGTCGGCTATCTCATCATCACCCTTGCCATCAGCGCGCTGTTCAACGTGTTGGAGCGCCGCTGGGGAGTCGCCCGATGACCACCACCGTCACTGCCACCGCCACCCCCTCCCCGGCAGGGTCCACCGTCCAGTCCACCGCCCTCTACGACGTCCCGGGCCCCCGGACCCGGCGGCGGCACCGCCTCTACGGCGTGATCTGTACCGTGTTGATCCTGGCCTTGGTCGGGTGGATCATCTATCTCCTCTTCGACACGGACCAGTTCACGTACACCAAGTGGATGCCGTTCGAGTACAAGGGCATCCAGGAACTGCTGTTGCGCGGGCTCGGCAACACGCTCAAGGCGTTCGGTATCGCCGCGGTGCTCTCGCTCGCGCTCGGTGGGATCCTCGCCGCCGGCCGGCTCTCCGATCACCGGATCGTGCGCTGGCTGGCGACGCTGGTCGTCGAGTTCTTCCGCGCCATGCCCGTACTGGTGATGATCTTCTTCATCTTCGTCGCGCTGAAGGTGCAGCCCTTGCCCGCGCTCGTCGCCGGGCTCACGCTCTACAACGGCTCGGTGCTCGCCGAGGTCTTCCGCTCCGGCGTGAACGCGGTCGAACGCGGCCAGCACGAGGCGGCGTTCGCCCTGGGCATGCGCAAGACACAGGTCATGGCCTTCGTCCTCGTACCGCAGGCCGTACGCGCGATGCTGCCCGCCATCATCAGTCAGTTGGTGGTGGCACTCAAGGACACCTCGCTCGGCTATCTGATCACCTACGACGAGTTCCTCCACGCGGGCAAACTCATCGCGTCGAACCTCGACTACGATTTGCCGTTCATCCCCGTGGTGATGGTGATCTCGCCGATCTACATCGGGATGTGCATGCTGCTCTCCTGGTTCGCCCATTGGGTGGCCCGGCGTGAGCAGCGCAATCCCAAGACGGAGGCCGCGGGTGTCGCCGCGGCCGAACCAGGGACGCTGCTGCCGGGTGGGGGTCCCCGAGGGGGTTCCCCCACAGCCCCCACACCTTAGGGGGAGCAGCAGCTCGCAGGGCCAGGCCCGCCCGGCGGCAGCAGCCGGAGATCACTGCTCACGCGGTGGCACCGACCCGTAGCGGGAGTCGGCCGCCGGTGAGCGGAAGGTCAGCTGCGCGCCGGACGGGTTGCGCTCGCGAGTCATGAAGGGAATGGGGAACAAAGGCGAGGGGCGGGGAGCAAAGAGGAGCAAAGGCGCGGGAGGCCAGGGAGTAAGGGCCCGTACCCACGAGGGCGCGGGCTACTTCGGAAGCTCGGTGGTCTCCTCGGTCGGGGCGCCGCCTTCCGCGTCCCGATCCGGCGGGGAGCCCTTGCTCACCGAGCACACCAGCGCGTCCTTCTGGACATCCGCCACGACCGTGTCACCCGGGTCCGCCTCGCCGCCCAGCAACAGCGCCGCCAGACGGTTGTCCAGCTCCGTCTGGATCGTACGGCGCAGCGGACGCGCCCCGAACTCCCGCTGGGTGCCGTGCGCCACCAGCAGCTTCTTCGCCGCGTCGGTGACCTCCAGGCGCAGACCCTGGGCGTGGACGCGGCGTTTGCTGCGGTCCAGGAGCAGATCGAGGATCCGTGTGAGGTCGTGCTCGCCGAGACCGTGGAACACGATGATCTCGTCGATACGGTTCAGGAACTCCGGCAGGAAACGCTCCCGCAGGTCCTCCATCAGCGCGTCCTTGAGGGACTGGCTCAGCGCCCCGCTGCCGGCCTCCACATCGCCCTGGTGCGCGAGGATGCGCTGCGCCCCGATGTTGCTCGTCATGATGACGACGGTGTGCCGGAAGTCGACCGTACGGCCGCGCGAGTCCGTCAGCCGGCCGTCGTCCAGGACCTGGAGCAGCGTGTTGAAGACATCCCGGTGCGCCTTCTCGATCTCGTCGAACAGCAGCACGCTGTACGGCTGCCTGCGCACCTTCTCGGTGAGCTGACCGGCGTCCTCGTGGCCGACGTACCCGGGCGGGGCGCCCACCAGGCGGGAGACCGTGTGCCGCTCCTGGAACTCGCTCATGTCGAAGCGGGCCATGCGGTTCTCGTCGCCGAAGAGGAGCTGGGCCAGGGCCTTGGCCAGCTCCGTCTTGCCGACGCCGGTCGGGCCGAGGAACAGGAACGAGCCCACCGGACGGTCCGGGTCGCCCATGCCGGCGCGGTTGCGGCGTACCGCCTCGGAGACCGCGACCACCGCCTCGTCCTGGCCGACGACCCGCTCGTGCAGCGCGTCCTCCAGTTTCAGCAGCTTGTCCTTCTCGCTCTGCGTCAGTTGGGACACCGGGATGCCGGTTCGGCGGGACAGGACGTCGGCGATGTCGTCGACGGTCACCTTCATGACGCCCTCGCGGCGCTCCGCCACGCCCGCCAACTCGTCCTCGACCTCGGCGATGCGCTGTTTGAGGTCCGAGGCCCGCTCGAAGTTCTCCGCCGCGATCGCCTGGTCCTTCTCGCGCTGGAGTTTGGCGAGCCGGTCCTCGCGCTCGACGGCCTCCGTGGACCGGCCCAGGGACTTCAGCCGGACCCGGGCGCCCGCCGTGTCCATCAGGTCGATCGCCTTGTCCGGCAGGAACCGGTCGGAGATGTAGCGGTCGGACAGCTCGGCGGCGGCGACCAGAGCGTCGTCGGTGAAGCGGACCTGGTGGTGGGCCTCGTACGAGTCGCGCAGGCCCTCCAGGATCTGCACCGTCTCCTCGACCGTCGGCTCCGGCACCATCACCGGCTGGAAGCGGCGCTCCAGGGCGGCGTCCTTCTCCACGTACCTGCGGTACTCGTCGATGGTCGTGGCGCCGACGACATGCAGCTCACCGCGGGCCAGGGCCGGTTTCAGGATGTTGCCCGCGTCCATCGCGCCCTCGCCGCCCGAACCCGCGCCGACCACTGTGTGCAGTTCGTCGATGAACAGGATCGTCGACTCGGACGCGGCCCTGACCTCGTCGATCACGTTCTTGAGGCGCTCCTCGAACTCACCGCGGTACTTGGAGCCCGCCACCAGACCCGACAGGTCGAGGGCGACCACCCGGCGGTCCGTGAGGCTGCCCGGGACCTCGCCCGCGACGATGCGCTGCGCGAGGCCCTCCACGATCGCCGTCTTGCCGACGCCGGGCTCGCCGATCAGCACCGGGTTGTTCTTGGACCGGCGCGACAGGACCTCCACGGTCTGTTCGATCTCGGAGGCGCGGCCCACCACGGGGTCGAGGCGCCCCGCCTTCGCCTCCGCCGTCAGATCACGGCCGTACTGGTCCAGGGTCGGGGTGTCGCTCTGCTGCGAGGGCGTCTCGATCCTGCGCGGCGCCGTGTCCGCGGCCCGGCGCAGCCGTGCGGTGTCCGGTACGTGATGGGCGAGCACCTGAGCGGCGCCCGAGTCACGGTCGTCGAGGAGGGCGCCCAGGATGTGCTCGGGGCCGATGTACGAGGCTCCCGCGGCCTGGGAACGGGCGTGGGCGCCGATCAGGACCCGTTTCGCGGCCGGCGTCAGCCCGGGCTCCGACGAGGCACTGGCGCTCTCGCCCGGCAGGACCTCCTCGATCTCCTTCGCGAGGCTGTCCGGGTTCGCGCCCGCCTCGCCGAGCAGTGTCCGGGTCGGGGTGATCTGCGTCGCCGCCCACAGCAGGTGCTCGGTGTCCAGGTCGGGGCTGCCGTCCTGCTCCGCGCGGGCCGACGCGGTGGCGAGCAGTTCACGGGCCGAATCGCTCAGCAATCGGCCGATCGGAACCCGCTGCACAGCGGGTGGCGCGGACGCCGGGGACATGCCGAAGAAGCGGTTGAGCAACTCGGAAAAGGGGTCCTGCCCGCCGGGGGTTCCGAAGGATGAGAGCGACATCTGGGCTCCGTGTGCGGTGTTTGGGTGGGTATGTCCACGAAAACACCGTGTGGTGGGCCCTGCAAATCGCCTGGCGGCGGGCTGACCGGTGTTGTCGGTGCCCGACCGCCTTCCGCCGGAGGGGGCTGCGCCCGGCCTTCTTCCCGCCGAAGGCGGACAAACCGCTGCCGCGGAGGCCGGTGTCGGGCGCGAGCGTCAGCTTGTTGACCTTGTCGGCGGCGGGCCTTCGTGAACGACCCCTTCGCGGTGCCGCCCCGCGCCGCCGTGGCCCGTACCGTGTACGCGGTCCCGGGCGCGGACACCCGCTCCGACGTCCAGGTCCGCTTGTCGGCCGACACCTTTCCGGCAAGTCGGCCGCCGTCCGCGTCCGTGACGGTGACCTTCCTCAGGGCGCCGTCCGCGAGCTTCACCGTCACCGGCTTGCCGGCCCGCGCCTGCGTGCCCCGCAGGTTCACGGAGATCTCCGGCTGCGCGGGCGCCCCCGCCCCGCCCTTGCCCGAGGTCAGAGCGTCCGGAATGGTTGCCTCTTGACCGGATTCCGTCGCTCACGTCACAGATGCGTGACGTCAGGAGCCGGCGCGGTGCGAGGTCCGGGCCGCGGGCACGGGTGCCGGAGCCTGCGCGGGCCGGGTGACATCCGCGACCAGCTCGACGACGTCCGGCCCGTACGCCTGCGAGTTGACGACCTTCAGCAGCAGGACGAAGGAGTTCTGGCCGTGCTTGCGGGACAGCCGTTCATGGTGGCGGGCCAGATAGCGGGTGGCCGCCTGATTGGTGATGGCGCGCTGGCCGCAGAACAGGAACACCGGTCTGGCCCGCTCGCCCTGGCCCGCCGTGAGCCGCGCCAGGATCACGTACTCCGTCTTGCCGCCGTCCATGCGGTACCGCTCGCTGCCGATCTGGAAGGCGCCCCGGTCCGGACCCGGCTCCGGCTCGGTGTTCACCCGGATACCGGGCAGCAGGCTCGCCATGTGCGCCGCCATCCGCCGGTTGGACGCCGGTCCGCCGACGCAGAACTCGGTGCGCTCCCCGAACCCCTGCTGCGCCGCGTCGTGCGCGACGACCTGCGCGTGTGCCCCGCAGTCCTTGATCAGCGCGGAGAGTTCGAGCAGGGCGAAGACGTCGTGCCGCGTCACGGTCAGCTCGGGGCCGCCCGCCTCCCGGTTCACCACGAGCAGCGACTCGGAGTTGTCGGGCAGCCCGAAGAACGCCTGCTTACGACGGAGCTTCCGCTTCCAGAGATAGGTACGGGCGAGCCAGCCCAGCGCGGCACTGATGCCCGCCGCGACCACGCCGAGGACGATGTTGCGCACGTCGTCATTCATGGGCGCGCATGCTAGCGGGCGAACGCACGCGGGTTCGAGAGGTGCGCTGGCGGGCGGAGGGGTGTGAAGTTACGCTGCGCGGACGGTTGTTGACTGGAGGTACGGATGCGTCGCCCCCTCACGCGGAAGCTACGGAACCTGTCGGTGCTGGCTGTCGCGGCCACGGTGGTGTCGGTCGGCGCGACGGCGCCCCCGACGGCCCCGTCAAAGGCGCCATCGGGCGGCCACGGGACCCCCGGGAAGGTTCCGGTCGCGGTCGGCTACGGCGGCGCGGTAGCCAGCGTCGACGCCGACGCGTCGGCCGCGGGCATCGAGATCCTGCGCAAGGGTGGCAACGCGGTCGACGCGGCCGTCGCCACCGCCGCGGCACTCGGTGTCACCGAGCCGTACTCGGCGGGCATCGGCGGAGGCGGCTACTTCGTCTACTACGACGCCAAGTCCCGTACCGTACGCACCATCGACGGCCGGGAGACCGCGCCGCTGAGCGCCGGCACGGACCTGTTCCTGGAGGACGGCAAGCCGATCCCGTTCGACGCGGCGGTCACCAGCGGCCTCGGCGTCGGCACCCCGGGTACGCCCGCCACCTGGCAGAGCGCGCTCGACGCCTGGGGCAGCAAGCGCCTCGGCACCCTGCTGAAGCCCGCCGAGCGGCTGGCCCGCGACGGGTTCACGGTCGATCAGACGTTCCGTGCGCAGACCGAGAGCAACCAGGCCCGTTTCAAGGACTTCCCGGCCACCGCGAAACTGTTCCTGCCCGGCGGCGCCCTGCCCGTCGTCGGCTCCACCTTCACGAACCCCGATCTCGCCCGTACCTACGACGAGTTGGGCCGCAAAGGCGTCGACACGCTGTACCGGGGCGCCCTCGCCGAGGACATAGTCCGTACGGTCAACAAGCCGCCGGTCGACCCCGCTTCAGGACGCGTCGCCCGCCCGGGAGACCTGACGCTGAAGGATCTGCGGTCCTACCGCGCCAAGTACCAGGCACCCACCGAAACCGGTTACCGAGGGCTCAAGGTCTACTCGATCGCGCCCTCCTCCTCGGGCGGCACGACCGTCGGCGAGGCGCTCAACATCCTGGAGCGCACCGACCTGTCGAAGGCCACCAAGGCCGCCTATCTGCACCGCTTCATCGAGGCGAGCCGGATCGCCTTCGCCGACCGGGGCCGCTGGGTCGGCGACCCCGCCTTCGAGGACGTACCCCGCGAGGAACTCCTCTCCCAGCGGTACGCGGACTCGCGCGCCTGCCTCATCAAGGACGACGCCGTCCTCACCAGCCCCCTCGCGCCCGGCGACCCGAGGCGCCCCGCACCCTGCGCGGCGGGCGACAAGGCGGCCCCGACGACGTACGAGGGTGAGCACACGACCCATCTGACGGCGGCCGACAAGTGGGGCAACGTCGTCTCGTACACGCTGACCATCGAGCAGACCGGTGGCAGTGGAATCACCGTGCCGGGGCGGGGTTTCCTGCTCAACAACGAGCTGACCGACTTTTCCTTCGCGCCCGCCGACCCCGCCGTGCACGACCCGAACCTGCCGGGGCCCGGTAAGCGACCGCGGTCCTCGATCGCGCCGACCATCGTGCTCGACCGGCACGACAGGCCCGTGGTGGCCGTCGGCTCGCCCGGTGGCGCCACCATCATCACCACCGTGCTCCAGACCCTGACCGGGTTCCTCGACCGGGGACTGCCGCTGGTCGACGCCATCGCGGCGCCGCGCGCGAGCCAGCGCAACCAGACGACCACGGAACTCGAACCGGGCCTGTGGAACAGCCCGTTGCGCGGTGAACTGGAAGCCATCGGGCACGGATTCCGGCAGAACCCGGAGATCGGCGCGGCGACCGGCGTCCAGCGACTCCCGGACGGCCGCTGGCTGGCGGCGGCGGAGACGGTCCGCAGGGGCGGGGGCTCGGCGATGGTGGTACACCCTTCGCGCTAGAGCCCTCTTTCAGCTCGGACTTCAGCGCGGATTTCAGCTCGGATTTCAAACACGGACCGGGCCCGCGGGTCCCGCCGCCGCAGCTACGGCTACAGGGCGGTGAGGATCCGTGGGCCCGCGTCCGTGATCGCCACCGTGTGTTCCGCGTGTGCCGCACGGCTGCCGTCGTTCGTGCGGAGGGTCCAGCCGTCCGGTGCCGCGTGGTAGCCGTTGGTGCCGCCGCTGATGACCATCGGCTCGATCGCCAGCGCCATGCCGTGCCGCAGCGGCATTCCGCGGCCCGGCCGCCCCTCGTTCGGCACTCCCGGGTCCTCGTGCATCCGGCGGCCGATCCCGTGCCCGCCGAAGTCCTCCGGGATGCCGTACCCGGCGGCCCGGCACACCGTGCCGATCGCGTGCGCGATGTCGCCGATGCGGTTGCCGACGACGGCCGCCGCGATCCCCGCCTCCAAGGCGCGCTCGGCCGTGGCGATCAGCCGCAGGTCCTCCTCGCGCGGGGTGCCGACGACGAAGCTGATCGCCGAGTCGCCCACCCAGCCGCCGAGTTCGGCGCCGAAGTCGGCCGAGAGGAGGTCGCCGTCCCGCAGCCGGTAGTCGGTCGGGATGCCGTGCACGATGGCGTTGTTCACGGACGCGCAGAGCACCGCGGGGAACGGGGTCGGGGCGAACCCCGGGCGATAGCCGAGGAAGGGCGACGAGGCACCGGCATCGCGCAGCACGTCGTGCGCCACCGTGTCCAGTTCGCGCAGCGAGACACCGACACCGGCCGCTTCCCGTACCGCCGTGAGGGCCTGCGCGACGACGCGCCCCGCCTCACGCATCGCGTCGATCGAAGTATCTGTCTTGAGTTCCACCATGCCAATTACTATACCGGTATTAGAATGGCGTCATGGTACGGACTCCGTTGACCCAGGAAGAGCGTGAGCGCGGCGAGCGGCTTGGCCGGCTGCTGCGTGCGGCGCGTGGCCCGCGCAGCATGGCGGAGGTCGCCGCCGACGCCGGCATCTCGGCCGAGACGCTGCGCAAGATCGAGACCGGGCGGGCGCCGACCCCGGCCTTCTTCACGGTCGCCGCGCTGGCCGGAGCGCTCGGCCTGTCGCTCGACGACCTGATGGCGAGGTGCGCGCTGCTGCCGGCGTGACCGCCACGCGCGCGGGGGTGCGCCTTCCCGACGGCATCCCGCGCGCGTAGAGGGCGGCCTCCCGGATGGGCATCCCGCGCGCGTGCCTCACTCCGCGAGGAACCCGAGCAGGGACGTCTTCATCGCCGCGATGAACGCCTCGCGCGCGGGCGCGGCGACCCGGTCGAGCGACAGGTACGGGTTCAGGTCCTCCAGCTCGACCAGAAGTAGCGACCCGTCCGGCGCGCGGCACGCGTCGACGCGCTGGATGCCGTGGTCCAGCGCGTTCCACTCCACGAACCGGCGCGCGAACGCGACGTCGGCGGCCGACGCCTCGTACGGCTCCAGCTCCCAGCGCCGCTCCGGGTCCGGCGCGTACAGCGCGTACTGGAAGGCGTCGTCGACGAAGTAGAACGAGATCTCGTGCCGGAACGCGATCCGGGGCTGGACCAGCGTGTCCGCGTCCGTCATCGCGGGCAGCAGCTCCCGGTCGGACACGAACCGCAGGCCCAGCGAGTCCGAGCCCGCCTTCGGCTTCACCACATAGGCGTCGGCGACCGGCAGCCGATCCAGGTCGGCCGGATCGTCCACCGTCGGTATCACTGGATACCCGGCCGCGTACAGGTCGAGCAGGTACTGCTTTCCGGCCATGTCGGCGTGGCCCGTCAGCGGGTTGTACACGCGGGTCCCTCGGCGCAGTGCCTCCGCGCGGAAGGTGTCGTACTGCTCCTGGTAGTGCAGGATCGGGCCGCTGTTGCGGACCACGACCGCGTCGAAGCCGTCCATCAGCCGTACGGCGTCGACCGGATGGCACAGCGCCACCGTGAACTCCTCGCGCAGCCGCGCCGACAGCGCGATGTCCTCGTCGCCGTACGGTCGCCCGCGCGCGGGGTACGTGAGGTCGGTGACGAAAAGGAGGCGGGGCGGTACGGCGTTCATGGTGCTCCTCGACGGCGTCGGGCGCGCCCCTCGGTGTGACGAGTGGTGCGCGATGGACCACCGGTGCGGCCCACAGGAGTATGTTCGGGCATCCCGATCGCGGGGGGCGCACAGGATCGCGCGCTAGTCTGCGCACGGTTCGAAAACTCCGCGTAGCCGTCCCGTAACACGACGGGTGTTGGCTACCGGACCGGAGGGCTCCAGTCTCACGGGGGCGGGCTTCGCATGGCAGTGGATCAACTCCCGGACCGGGTACGGGACTTCGCGACGTACCTGAACGGTTTGCTGACGCGCATCGACCAGGGCGCCGGCTGGTGCGGTGTGTTCTGGCAGCGAGATCCCGACGGCATGCGGGCCTGTCTCGACGGTCGGGAAGTACCGCCCTGGGACGTCGTGGAGGCACTTCTTCAGGATCTCGCCGCCGACCACGGGCCGCACGCCGCCGAGACCGAGACGGTACGCGCGAGGACCCTGCACACCGCCTCGCTCGCGGCCCTCGACGCCCGCCCCGGCGCCCTGGAGGCCCTCGGCAACCGGCTCGACGTGATGCTCAGGGAACAGCGGTACGCGGCCGATCGCCGCCGTGAACTCGGCCGGCTGCTCGCCGCCGCCCCATCCGGCGACGAGGTCGAGGCCGTCCGCCAGGATCTGGCCTGGGCCACGGACGACCACGACAGGGCCACGGCCCGCTGCGCGGAACTCCGCGCGCGAATGGCCGACTTGGGCCGGCGGCGCGCGGCACGGGGCGATCCGCACGGCACGGCACGCGACGGCAGGACGTACCCGCACCAGGCGCAGGCGCGCCCCCAGTACCCGGGTCAGCAGGCGCAACCTCAACAGACACAGCCCCCGCAGGCGCCGCAGCCCTCACAGGCGCCGTACTCCCCGCAGGCACAGCCCGCACAGCCGCACCCCCAGCACTCCCAGCACCCGCAACAATTCGCCCAACAACCCCACCCCCAGCAGCAGTTCGCCCCCGAGCGCCCGTACCCCCGCCACCCCTCCGGGGACGCCACCGCGAGCGAGCCCCACCAGGGTCAGATCTGGTCCGCGTGGACCCCGCCGCAGCGCCCCGCGCCGACCCCTGCCTGGCCCGAGGGATTCGCCGCGCCGGAACCGGCCGGGCCGGGCGACCGGCCCCCCGCTCCGCCCCCCGACCTGGAGTCCGCCCCGCGACCCGACCCACGACCCGACCGGGCGCCCGATCCCGCACCGGCCCCCACCCCAGAGCCCCCGAGCACCGTCCCCAAACAGCGCGGCCGGCGCCTGCGCGGCGCCCGTTTCGCCGGACTCGACAACGAGGGCGAGGACCGCGCCGGGGACGAGGCACCGGCCACCCCCGCGCTGCCCACCCCCGCCCCGACCGGCCGCACCCCGCGCGGCGCCCGGTTCGCCGGAGCCGCCGAGGAGCCGAGCGGCCCGGAGCCCGCGCTCACGGTCCCGGACGACGAGAGCCGCCGCGCCACCGCCGAGGCGGTGCGATCCCTGGTCCGGCTGCGCGCCGAAGGCCGCAGCGGCGAGGCCCACGGCGTCCTCGTCGAGGCCGCGTACTGGCCCGCCGAACGCTTCCCGCTGCTCGCCGTGGAACTCCGGCGGGCCGGGCTCGCCGCCGACTGGTCGACGCTCCTGTGGGAGGCCGCCTCGCTCCCCGCCGACCGGCTCGTGGCCCTCGCCGACACCCTCACCGCCGCGGGCGGCACCGAGGACGGGGCCCTGCTCCTGCGTCAGGGCGTCGCGCGCCCGCCGGACGAGATCGGCGCGACCGTCCTCGACCTCGCCGACGCGGGCCGCACCCGCGAGGTCCGCGCGCTGCTCGACGCGTACGTACGGGTCCGTACCCCCGAAGAGGCCGCCCGCAGTGTCGAGAACGATCCGCAGCGGCTCGTCCCGCTGCTGCTCGCCGCCGCGGCCGGTGTCTCCGACGAACGCCGCTGGGACCTCGTCCACGCCCTCCGCGTCGCGGGCCACGGCTCCTGACCGTCCCGCCGCCGTACGACCGCCCTACGGCCCAGCAGGGCTTCGTCCCCCAGCCGGGTAAGAAACATGATCGACTCAGCGGGTTCACGACGATGGTCTTGCCCCACTCGGCGGCGGGGCTTACGTTCGTGCCTCTACCGCCGTTGTCTACGGGCGTAGAAACTCGCTGACGTCCCGTCGAAGGAGCAGCTCATGGCCCATGTCGTACGTGCCGCACTGGTCCAGGCGACCTGGACCGGCGACACCGCATCCATGATGGACAAGCATGAGGAGCACGCGCGCGAGGCCGCCCGTCAGGGAGCGAAGGTCATCGGCTTCCAGGAGGTCTTCAACGCGCCGTACTTCTGCCAGGTGCAGGAGCCCGAGCACTACCGCTGGGCGGAGCCGGTGCCGGACGGCCCGACCGTCACCCGGATGAAGGCGCTCGCGGCCGAACTCGGCATGGTGATCGTCGTCCCGGTCTTCGAGGTCGAGCAGGCCGGGTTCTACTACAACACCGCCGCCGTGATCGACGCCGACGGCACCTACCTCGGCAAGTACCGCAAGCACCACATCCCGCAGGTCAAGGGCTTCTGGGAGAAGTACTACTTCAAGCCCGGCAACCTCGGCTGGCCCGTCTTCGACACGGCCGTCGGACGGATCGGCGTCTACATCTGCTACGACCGGCACTTCCCGGAAGGCTGGCGGCAACTCGGCCTCAACGGCGCCCAGTTGGTGTACAACCCGTCCGCCACCTCGCGAGGTCTGTCCGCGTACCTCTGGCAGCTCGAACAACCCGCCGCCGCCGTCGCCAACGAGTACTTCATCGCCGCGATCAACCGCGTCGGCCAGGAGGAGTACGGCGACAACGACTTCTACGGCACCAGCTACTTCGTCGACCCGCGCGGACAGTTCGTCGGCGACCCGGCGAGCGACAAGGCCGAGGAACTCCTCATCCGCGACCTGGACTTCGACCTCATCGAGGAGGTCCGCAACCAGTGGGCGTTCTACCGCGACCGGCGCCCCGACGCGTACGAGGGCCTGGTGCAGCCGTGAGCGACCTCTACGCACGCCACCGTGCCGTCCTGCCGGACTGGCTCGCGCTGTACTACGCCGAGCCCATCGAGATCACGCACGGCGAGGGACGGTACGTCTGGGACGCCGACGGCACCCGCTACCTCGACTTCTTCGGCGGCATCCTCACCACCATGACCGCGCACGCCCTGCCCGAGGTCACCAAGGCGGTCAGCGAGCAGGCCGGGCGGATCATCCACTCCTCGACGCTGTACCTCGACCGCCCGATGATCGACCTGGCCGAGCGGATCGCGTCCCTGTCCGGCATCCCCGACGCCCGGGTCTTCTTCACCACGTCGGGCACTGAGGCCAATGACGCGGCGCTCCTCCTCGCCACCACCTACCGCCGCTCCAACCAGCTTCTGGCGATGCGCAACAGCTACCACGGCCGCTCCTTCACCGCGGTCGGCATCACCGGCAACCGAGGCTGGTCCCCGACGAGCCTGTCCCCGCTCCAGACGCTGTACGTACACGGCGGCGTCCGCACCCGGGGGCCCTACGCGCACCTGTCCGACGCCGAGTTCATCGCCGCGTGCGTCGCCGACCTGGAGGACCTGCTCGGCCAGACGCGCGGGGGAGTGGCCGCCCTCATCGCCGAACCCGTGCAGGGCGTCGGCGGGTTCACGGCCCCGCCCGACGGGCTGTACGCCGCGTTCCGTGAGGTGCTCGACCGGCACGGCATCCTCTGGATCACCGACGAGGTGCAGACCGGCTGGGGCCGCACCGGCGAGCACTTCTGGGGCTGGCAGGCCCACGGCGAGAGCGGTCCGCCGGATCTGCTCACCTTCGCGAAGGGCATCGGCAACGGCATGTCCATCGGCGGTGTCGTCGCCCGCGCCGAGATCATGAACTGCCTCGACGCCAACTCCATCTCCACCTTCGGCGGTTCCCCGGTCACCATGGCCGCCGGGCTCGCCAATCTGACGTACCTCCTGGAACACGACCTCCAGGGCAACGCCCGCCGGGTCGGCGGTCTGCTGATCGAGCGGCTGCGCGCCGTCGCCGCCCAGATCCCCGGCGTACGGGAAGTACGCGGCCGTGGCCTGATGATCGGCGTCGAACTGGTGAAGCCGGGCACCGACGAGGCCGACCCGGACGCCGCGTCCGCCGTCCTCGAAGCGGCCCGCGAGGGCGGCCTCCTCATCGGCAAGGGCGGCGGCCACAACACCAGCGTGCTGCGGCTCGCCCCGCCCCTGTCCCTCACGGTCGCCGAGGCGGAAGAGGGCGCCGGAATCCTCGAACACGCCCTGCGCGTCCTGTAGTCGCGGCCTGTAGTTCAGCAACGTACGAAACGTACGAGAGGGAGCGCACCATGAGTACCCGCACCCTGGTCCGCGGCGGACTCGTCATCACCGCCGCGGACGAGACGCACGCCGACGTCCTGATCGAGGACGGCCGTATCGCGGCGCTCGCCGCGCACGGCTCCGCCGTCGCCGACGCCTGGACCGCGGACAGGGTCATCGACGCGACGGACAAGTACGTCATCCCGGGCGGTGTCGACGCCCATACGCACATGGAGCTGCCGTTCGGCGGCACCTTCGCGTCGGACACCTTCGAGACCGGTACCCGGGCCGCCGCCTGGGGCGGCACCACCACCATCGTCGACTTCGCCGTGCAGAGTGTCGGCCACGGGCTGCGCGAGGGACTGGACGCCTGGTACGCGAAGGCCGACGGCAAATGCGCCATCGACTACGCCTTCCACATGATCCTCTCCGACGTCCACGAGGGCACCCTCAAGGAGATGGACCTGCTCGTGGAGGAGGGCATCACCTCCTTCAAGCTGTTCATGGCCTACCCGGGCGTCTTCTACAGCGACGACGGACAGATCCTGCGCGCGATGCAGCGGTCCTCGTCCAACGGCGGGCTGATCATGATGCACGCCGAGAACGGCATCGCGATCGACGTCCTCGTGGAACAGGCCCTCGCGCGCGGGGAGACCGATCCGCGCTACCACGGCGAGGTACGCAAGGTCATCCTGGAGGCGGAGGCCACCCACCGCGCGATCCAACTCGCGCGCGTGGCCGGCGCCCCGCTGTACGTCGTCCATGTGTCCGCCGACGAGGCCGTCGCCGAAATCGCCGCCGCCCGCGACAAGGGCCTGCCCGTCTTCGGCGAGACCTGTCCGCAGTACCTGTTCCTCTCCACCGACAATCTCGCCGAGCCCGGCTTCGAGGGCGCCAAGTACGTGTGCTCCACGCCGCTGCGGCCCAAGGAGCACCAGAAGGCCCTCTGGCGCGGGCTGCGCACCAACGACCTCCAGGTCGTCTCCACCGATCACTGCCCGTTCTGCTTCACCGGCCAGAAGGAGTTGGGCCGCGGGGACTTCTCCAAGATCCCCAACGGTCTGCCGGGCGTCGAGAACCGTATGGACCTGCTTCATCAGGCCGTCCTCGACGGACACATCAGCCGCCGCCGCTGGATCGAGATCGCCTGCGCGACCCCGGCCCGGATGTTCGGCCTGTACCCCAAGAAGGGCACCATCGCGCCCGGCGCCGACGCCGATGTCGTCGTCTACGACCCGCGTGCCGAACAGACCCTCTCCGTGGACACCCAGCACATGAACGTCGACTACTCGGCGTACGAGGGCAAACGGATCACCGGACAGGTCGAGACCGTCCTGTCGCGCGGCGAAGTCGTCATCGACGGCCGTGAGTTCACCGGGCGCGCGGGACACGGCCAGTACACGCCGCGCGGCACCTGTCAGTACCTCGATTAGCGTCCCATCGCCCTAGGAGTTGCGCTCATGGACTTCGGACTCGTCCTCCAGACGGACCCGCCGGGCTCGGCGGTCGTCGGACTCATGCGGCGCGCCGAACGCAACGGCTTCCGCTACGGCTGGACGTTCGACTCGGCCGTCCTGTGGCAGGAGCCGTTCGTCATCTACAGCCGTGTCCTCGAACACACCGAACGGCTCATCGTGGGCCCGATGGTGACCAACCCGGGCACCCGCACCTGGGAGGTCACCGCCTCCACCTTCGCCACGCTCAACGAGATGTACGGCAACCGCACGGTGTGCGGAATCGGCCGCGGCGACTCCGCGATGCGCGTCGCCGGGCGCAGGCCCAACACGCTGGCCCGGCTCGGCGAGGCCATCGACGTCATCCGCGACCTCGCCGAGGGCCGTGAGGCGGACGTCGACGGACAGCCGCTGCGACTGCCCTGGGTCAAGGACGGCCGGCTGCCGGTGTGGATGGCGGCCTACGGGCCCAAGGCACTCGCCCTCGCCGGACAGAAGGCGGACGGCTTCATCCTCCAACTCGCCGACCCGTACCTGACGGAGTGGATGGTCAAGGCCGTACGGGACGCGGCGGCCGAGGCCGGACGCGACCCGTCCGACGTGAAGATCTGTGTCGCCGCGCCCGCCTATGTCGGCGACGACCTCGCGCACGCGCGCGAGCAGTGCCGCTGGTTCGGCGGGATGGTCGGCAACCATGTCGCCGATCTCGTCACCCGGTACGGCGAGCACTCCGGGCTCGTCCCCGAGGCCCTGACCGCGTACATCAAGGCGCGCGAGGGCTACGACTACTCCCACCACGGGCGGACCGGGAACCCCGACACGGCGTTCGTGCCCGACGAGATCGTGGACCGGTTCTGTCTGCTCGGCCCGGTCGAGTCGCACATCGAAAAGCTTCAGACACTGCGTGACATCGGCGTGGACCAGTTCGCGGTGTACGCCATGCACGACGCGCGCGAGACGGTCGTCGACACCTACGGGTCGGAGATCATCCCGCGCTTCCAGTGACCGGGTGCGGGTGCCCCACGCCTCCCCGCAGGGGCACCCGCACCCCGACGACCCACCCGCACGGCCCATGTCAGGTCCCTTCCCCGCGCCATCCGTGCGCCACCCGTGTGCCATCCGTCGAACGGACTGCTCATGACCGACACCGTCCCCACGGGCCCACCCACCGCGATATCCCAGACCACCGCCGCCGACGGCCGCATCGAACTGGTCCCCGGCGCCTTCCCCGCCGAGAGCCGCTTCGCCAATGACGACCTGAAGCCCATCCCGCTCGCCGAACGCCACTGGGGCACCTACAACTTCGCGGCCCTGTGGATCGGCATGGCCCACAACATCCCGTCCTGGACGCTCGCCTCCGGGCTCGTCGCGCTGGGCATGGACTGGAAACAGGCCGTCCTCACCATCGCGGCTGCCAATGTCATCGTCCTGCTGCCGATGCTCCTCACGGGCCACGCGGGCCCCAAGTACGGCATTCCCTTCCCGGTACTCGCCCGCGCCTCCTTCGGGGTGCGCGGCGCCAATCTGCCCGCCCTGGTCCGCGCCGCCGTCGCCTGCGGCTGGTTCGGCATCCAGACCTGGATCGGCGGCCAGGGCATCTACATCCTGCTCAACCAGGTCTTCGGCGGCGCCTGGGCGAAGGCCGGCGAGATCGGCGGCTACCCCTGGACCCTGTGGCTCTGCTTCGTCGTGTTCTGGGTGCTCCAACTCGCCATCATCCACCGGGGGATGGAGACCCTGCGCCGCTTCGAGAACTGGGCGGCGCCGTTCGTCCTCGTCGGCGCCGTGGTGCTCCTGGTGTGGATCGCCGACAAGGCGGGCGGCCTGGGCCCGCTGCTCGACCAGCCGTCCAAACTGGGCTGGGGCGCCGACTTCTGGCCGGTGTTCTTCCCCGCCCTGATGGGCATGATCGGCTTCTGGTCGACGCTGTCCCTGAACATCCCCGACTTCACCCGCTTCGGCAAGGGCCAGCGCGCCCAGGTGTGGGGCCAGACACTCGGCTTGCCCACCACCATGACGGCGTTCGCGCTGCTGTCCGTGCTCGTCACCTCCGGCTCCCAGGCCGTCTACGGCGCGCCGATCTGGGAGCCCGTGGAACTGGCCGCCCAGACGGACAACGTGTTCGGGCTGCTGTACGCCCTGGTGACGGTTCTGGTCGCCACGATCTCCGTGAACATCGCGGCCAACGTCGTCTCCCCGGCGTACGACCTGGCGAACCTCGCGCCCAAGGTCATCAACTTCCGCAAAGGCGCGCTCATCACGGGCGTCGTCGGCGTCGTCATCTTCCCCTGGAAGCTCATCGAGACACCCGAGTTCTACATCTTCGTGTGGCTCGGTGTCGTCGGCGGACTCCTCGGCACGGTCGCGGGCATCCTCATCGCCGACTACTGGATCATCCGCCGCACGGCACTCGACCTCGTCGACCTGTACCGGCCCGGCGGTAGGTACTGGTACCGGGGCGGCTGGAACTGGCGGGCCGTGGCCGCGTTCGTCGTCGGCGGTGTCCTGGCCGTCGGCGGCTCCCACTCCGCCCCCGGCAAAGGCCCCTTCCCGCAGGACGGCATCATCCCGTTCCTCAAGCCGCTCGCGGACTACGGCTGGGCGGTCGGCCTGGCGTCGGCGCTCATCGTGTACGTGGTCCTGTCGGGGCTCGGCAGGGCGGGCCGGACCCGCGCGTGACCGTTCAGGGCGCGTGACCGTAGGGGGCGGGCCTGTACGGGAGTTGGCCTGTTCGGGGGCGGGCCTGGGGTGGCCCGCCCCCCCCCGCGCGGGCCACCCCGGGGTCAGCGGCTCACCGGGGCCGTATCGCCGTCACCAGCCACACCCCCGAGCGCAGCCGCACCCCGTCCCGCGTCTCGTACGGGCGGAACACGTCCGCCAGAGCCGCGCGCGCCGTGGACGGCACCTCCTGGCCCGACTGGGACAGCAGGAAGCCGACCGTGTCGGCGGCGTCGCGGCCCCACACCGTGTGCACCGTCTCGGGTGTCACCGTCACGTCCTCGTAGCCGTCGAGCACCGCACGGATCCTGGCCGGGTCCGACAGGGACGCCATCGCGGCCATCGCCGCCATCCGGTCGGCCGACGGGCCCGCGCCCGTCCCGCTCTCCCGCAGCAGCGCGCCGAACGCGGCCATCACCCGGGACTCCTCGGCGTCGGGCCCTGCCGGCAGCGGACAGACGAACACCAGCCGCCCGCCGGGACGCAGCGCCCGCGCCAGATTGCGGAACGCCGCCGCGTGGTCGGCGAAGAACATCACTCCGCCCCGGCTGATCACCACGTCGTACCCCCGCGCGCGGAAGGGGTGCGACTGCGCGTCCACGCGCGCGTAGCGGACGTTACGGATTCCCGCGGCCTCGGTGAGGGCGCCGGCCCGCTCCAGGAGCGGCGCCGAGACGTCCGCGCCGAGCACCTCCCCGCGCGGGGCGAGTCCGGCCGCGATCCGGGTGGTCGCCCCGGCCCCGCACCCCACGTCCAGCACCCGATCGCTCTCACCGATCGCGGCGGCAAGGAACAGCGGCTCGTTCAGACCGGCGAGCATCCGGTCCATCCGTTCCTGCTGCTCGGCCCAGTGCGTCCCCACGGAACCGTTCCACACGCGCGCCTGCGTGGTGCCGTCGATCGCGGTCACGACGCCTCACCCGCCGTGCGCACGCGCGCGGACACGCTGCTCTCCAGACGGTCCACGGCCACGATCGCGCCGTACGCGATCAGATGCACCAGGCAGTGGTCCGTGAACGGTGTCTCAGGGGTGCGCCAGGCCGCGACGTCGTCCTCGGTGATCCGGTACGGCGCCAGCGCGGCCAGCACCGCGAGCCGCGCCCCCGGCCGTGACCGGTCCGGCAACGCGTCCCACACCAGGGGCGGATGCCCGCCGTCCCAGGCGGCGACCGCCTCGCGTACGAGCGCCTGATCCGCCTCGTCCAGCAGGCCCGCGCCCAGGAAGGCCGCCGTCCGCAGCGCCACGTACGCCGAACCCACCGGCGAGCCCGTCGCCCAGGACGGGACGGTACGCAGGTCGACGGGGGCGTCGAGGAGGGCCAGGCCCGTACCGGGTACGAGGGCGCGGCGCACGGTACTGGACACGGAACGCCCCACGACGCTGCGGACGGCGCGGAACCGCTGCGCGTTGCCCGGCAGCACGTTCTCCGTGAGCAGCGCCGACACCATGCGGTTGATGAAGTGGAACGCCAACGCGGAGCCGTAGTACGCGGGCAGATACGCCGGTGGGAAGGGCGGCGGATCGACCTCCGCGCCGCCCGGGACGCGGGTCTGTTCGCCCCAGGCCAGCAGACGCGCGTGCGCCTCGTCCCCGGGGGTGTCCCCGCGCGCGAGGGTCTCGGCCAGCGCGTGGTCGCCCGTCGCGTGCAGCAGCATGGTGTGGGCGTCCACGCAGAACGGGCACCGGTTGGCCCGGGACACCCCGTACGCCACCAGTTCGCGATCGGTACGCGTGCCCGCGCCCGCGAGCAGCGACTCACGCATCAACACCCAGGTGGGGACCAGGATCTCGGGTGCCGACGACAGCACGGTGAAGACGGCGGCGCGCTCGATACCGAACTCGTCGGCGAGTTGGGAGTAGACCTCGGCGGTCCGGCCGGTGACGGAGCGGTGCGGTACGGGGGTGGTGAAACGGAAGGGATTCGCCATGGCGGGCTCCAGAGTTGGGGGTTCGGGCGTCTCTTGGACGGTGACGGGCTGTCCCGTACGGGCTGTGAACGGTTCCGATCGTGGCCGGACGGGGGTGCGGCACGCGTCGTACCGGCGCATGCACTCCGCGCTGCGCCGCCGGAGCCGGAGCGCGCAGGCGACTACTACGCCGGGAGTAGTCCCGGAGCCGTCCGCTGGGGCGACGCCGTTGTCGGTGCGGCGGTCTAGGGTGCGGACATGGGGGATGACCAGGTGCGCGGTCGGGGCGACCGGCTGCGCGAGATCCACCCGGCCGACGGGGTGCTCGCCGTCGTGGCCGCGGCCGTCGTCGTGCTCGCGGCCGTCTTCGGGGACGGCCTCGGGGCGGTCGATGCGGTGCTCGTGGGGGTCGGTTCGGCGGCGCTCGCCGCGTACCGCGTCGCACCCCGCGCGGTCCTCGCGGTCACCACGGCCTGCCTTCTCGCCTACGTCCTGCGCTCCGACCCCGGCTCCACGGCCGCCGTCCCGGTCGTCGGCGCCGTCCACACCGCCGCCCGCGCGGGCCACCGGGGCACCGCCGCGTGTGCCGCCGCTGTCTTCCTCGGCGGGTTCCTGGTGGCCGGTACGGCCGAGGGCGGGGACACCGGGGCCGCCGTACGGCAGACCCTGCTGCTCACCGGATGGTTCCTGTGCGCCGTCGTCACGGGGCTCGCCGACCGCAACTGGCAGGCGTATCTCCGGCAGACCGAACAGCGCGCCCTGGAGGCCGAGCGCACCCGCGAGGAGGCCGCGCTGCGCCGGGCCGGTGATGAACGGCTGCGGATCGCCCGCGAGTTGCACGACTCGCTGACCCACAGCATCTCGATCGTCAAGCTCCAGGCGGGCGTCGCCGTCCACCTCGCCCGCAAACGCGGCGACGACGTACCGCCCGCGCTGCTCGCCATCCAGGAGGCGAGCGGCGAGGCCATGCGCGAACTGCGCGCGACCCTCGACGTCCTGCGCACCGACGAGCCCACCGGGACGCCCGCCGTGCTGGTCGAGCGGGCCCGGTCGGCGGGGATCGCGGTGGACCTCAAGGTGACCGGCCGTGAGCGACCGCTGTCCCGCGCGGTCGACGGCGCCGTGTACCGGATCGTCCAGGAAGCCCTCACCAACGTCGCGCGGCACGCCGGCCCCGCCGAGGTGACGGTCACCCTCGACTACGGCGAGCGCGAGGTGACGGTCCGCGTCGAGGATGACGGCGCCGCCGACCGGGCGCGCCCCCCTGAGCCCGGTACCGGCCTCACCGGCATGCGCGAACGCGTCGCCGCGCTCGGCGGCACCCTGCGCGCCGCGCCACGCGCCGACGGCGGATTCGCGGTACGGGCCCAACTGCCCCTGAACGCGGCCGTCATGGCACCGGCGGAGGCGCGGGCTGACGCACCGGCAGAGGTACGAGCTGAGGCACCGGCGGGGACACGGGCTGAGGCACCGGTGGAGGCGACGTGAGCGACACCGCGCGTGGTGACGGACGCCCGGTGAGGGTCGCCCTGGTTGACGACCAGGCGTTGATGCGGGCCGGTTTCCGCGCCCTCCTGGAGGCCGAGGACGGCATCGAGGTCGTCGGTGAGGCCGCCGACGGGCAGCGGGGTCTCGACCTGATCCGCGAGCAGGTGCCCGACGTGGCCCTGATCGACGTCCAGATGCCGGTGATGACGGGGATCGAGACGACCCGCCGGATCGCGGACGACCCGCTCCTCGCGGACGTACGCGTGGTGATCCTCACCAACTACGGCCTCGACGAGTACGTCTTCGACGCGCTGCGCGCGGGGGCCAGCGGTTTCCTCCTCAAGGACACCGAACCCGCCGACCTGTTGCAGGCCATCGACGTCGTCGCGCGCGGGGAAGCGCTGCTGTCGCCCTCGGTGACCCGGCGGCTGATCGGCGCGTTCGTGGCCCGGCCGCCCGACCGGGCCACGGCGCCCGGTCTGGAGTGCCTCACGCGCCGGGAGCGCGAGGTCACCGCGCTCGCCGCGCGCGGGCTCACCAATGAGGAGATCGCCGGGCACATGGTCATCAGCCCGTTCACGGCCAAGACGCATGTGAGCAGGGCGATGACCAAGCTCGGCGCCCGCGACCGGGCCCAACTGGTCGTCTTCGCCTATGAGTCGGGCCTGGTGGGGGCTCGGAACAGTGCGGACTAGGCGCCGATCGGGCGCCGGGACCGGGCCGTGGGGGCGATGCCCGCCGCCCCTTCCACCAGGAGAAGGTTCCCGTACCGCGTGGGTGGCCGGGGAGCCCATGCCATGATCAGGTCCGTGAGCGCGATACGAACCCGGCCGGTGCTCCGGTCGGCCCTGGGGGTCCTGGCCGCCGTCGTCCTGTTGTCCGGGACCACCGCCGCCTGCGGCCTGGGCGCGGAGATCGACCGCGAACGCAACCCCGACCGGCGCCCCACCCCCACGCCACCGCCGCCGACCTCGACACCTTCGCCGACCGCGGGGCTCGAACTGCCGCCCGGCCCGGCCACCGCCCGCCCCACCGGCTGCACCACTTCCGGTGTGCGTCTGACGTCCGACCCGGTGCAGGGCGCGATGGGCCTGCGCGCGATGACACTCACCCTGACGAACTGCGGCAGCGAGCCCTACACACTCGACGGCTACCCGTCCCTCAGCGTCCTGGACGACGGGAAGGAGCCGATGACGGGCGTCAAGGTGGTCGAGGGCACCGAGGCGGTCACCTCGGGGGACTCGGCACGCCCGGCCCGACTGACCCTGCGCCAGGGCGAGTCGGCGATCAGCAACCTGGTGTGGCGGATGAATTCCGAGTGGACGCCCTACCTTCGGGTCGTCCCCCGCCCTGGTGACGACCCCGTTACGGTCGACATCCCCGACCGCCTCGACATCGGCCCCGAGAACACGCTCGGCATCTCGGCCTGGCACCGCCGCGCCGACCCGCTCACCCCGTGAGGAGCCCGCTCTTGTTCACCACCCGGCCGACCCTTCAGGGCACCTTCGGCATGGAGGCCCCGAGGGCGGGCCGCTGACCTGGGCATTCGGAGCCCATTGAGTCTCTGAGCTGCGGGAACGTGTCTTTCGGCGTCTTTCACAGGGGTACCGGCTTGTGTCGCTAAAACTTCCCAAAGCCTCCCCGAGCGACGAGAAACTCCCCAGTTGCTCCCCAGGGGAGCGGCTGAGGAGGATCCGGCAGAGTGCCGCCTGCCTGCGATTATGGGCTGCAGCGGAGCGGTTTCAGGGTGGGCTCCACGGCTCCTGCAGGCTCCTGATGGGCATGCTGCCTCGGTAAAAAGGCAAGGGAGGATGTTGCCAACACGTCCACCGCCGCGCATGCCTCAGCGGTCTCCCGTGGATAGCCGGGGCTGGCGTCTGAGAGCCGGTGCAGAGTCCCAGGCCCTTCGATGGGAACGTCCTGCGTCGGTGTTCTATGAAGACAGGAAGCGCTCAACCCTCTGTTGCAGGTCAGGGGGCAGCCCATGCAACTTCGAGACGATCACGCGAAGCTCTCGGCCGAGTTCGGGAAAATCGGCCCAGACCGATGAGTGCCTGGTGAGAACCGCGGACAGCAGATCACCTTCGTACATGTGCCCCTCTGCCATCGGGTTCTCCCGCAGTACCTCCAGTGCCAATGGAAGGAGGTAGGGCAGGCATACGTCCTGCCCTACCAACAAGCGCATGTCCTCGACGGTCAGTTCGCCGATCGGCCGACGCCGCAAGGCGTGTGCCGTAGTGACAAGTCGGGTGTCGTCGGCTGACGGTGCCGGCCAGCGGGCGCGTTCAAGCTCGTCAAGGGAACGGTCACGATTCAAGGGGCGCGTCACCGATCGATTGTCCTACGCCCAGATCTCACACGCGGTCTCAGGTGGTGAGATGAAGGGTTTCGCCGGATCCGGGTGGGCCGTCGTTGACTTGCCCGGCCGAGGGTGGCTCACCGACCGCCTGCCCCGCTTGTGCCCGCGCTCCCGGTGTCGGCTTTCCATGGAAGGCGCCGTCGGAACGCGGCGGCGTCGCGCTCGGTTGAGGCGTGGTGCACGGCGGCCCACGGCGCCTGTGAACTGGTCCCGTTGAGCGGCCTTCGGGGCACGGTACCCTCTCGCATGCCGCGCGCTGTCGCTGCAGGACACTCCGACCGCATAGGGATGTAAGACAGGGATGCGAGCTGAAGGGTTGGGACTGTATGGCTGATCGTGCCGTCGTGCGCCGGATCGGCGCCGCTGTCGTGGCCCTGGCCGCGCTCGGGACGGCGGCGGGGCCGGTGTGGGCGCAGCCTCTGCCGGCGTCGGGGGATCAGACCGCCTTACGTGCCGAGGTTGCCATGGCGGCCGTCGCGGGCAGCACCCGGAGGGAGGCCGGCGGACTGCTGCCCACCGGCCACCGGAGCCAGCCGCCGCAACGGCCCGGGACCACCACCCGCGTGTTGCCCACCACCGCGGTCCGCGGCGTCGACCTGGCGCACCCTGGTTCGGCCCTTTTCGTCGGTGTGTCCCGGTCGTCGCTGGCCGACTACATCCCCGAGCCGCCGGCCGACTACACCCCCGTCACCGATACGGTCAAGGGCAGGGTGGGGAACACTGTCGTGGTCCGGCTCGGTGTGGCGAATCTGGGCCCCGGTTTGCCCGACGGCGATCCCGGCGGCACCTTCGCGGTGGTGCCGCCGGCCGGGACCACGATCACGTCCATTCCCTGGGAAGGGGACGACGACGACCGGAGATATGCATGCCAGCCGCCGCAGGACAAGGACAACTACTTCTTCCTGTGTGACCTCTCGGAGTGGGGTGTCCCATGGCCCAACAGGTCCCCGGTCACCATCGATTTCCACATCCGCATCGACAAGCGGATCCCCGGTGCCAAGGGCTCCATCACCGTGTACGGTCCGAATGACCCTGTGCCCGGCAACGACCGCGCTGTGATCCTCGTCGAGGCTGCACCCGCGCCGCTTTGGCGGTGGCAGCATCCGCTCTGGCGCTGGCAGCACTGGGCGCTGGCGGCGGGGGTACTGGCCCTTGTGGCCCCGGCGGGCAGATGGTTCGTCAGGAGACGGCGGGAGGACAGGCCCTAGCGCCGGGCATGTGCTGCTCGTTGCCTCTCTCAGAACCGTCCTCTTTCGTCAGCCCGGATTTCTGTTGTCGGCGTCGCCGTGCGCGCTATCTCCGGGTGACGGAAGGCGTGCTCCTCTGCTTTCAGCGATACGGATTGACGTGCAGGGCCGATATGTTCTCAGGCGGTGATCTTGAGGAGTGTGATCGCGTGCTCGGGGCGTGACCTGTAGTGATCGGCTGCGGCGGCGATGTTGTGCCAGCCGGCCTGGCGCATCAGGCCGATGGCGAGGTTGCGCAGGGTG
This sequence comes from Streptomyces sp. NPDC058001, assembly GCF_042886315.1. Taxonomy (NCBI): domain Bacteria; kingdom Bacillati; phylum Actinomycetota; class Actinomycetes; order Kitasatosporales; family Streptomycetaceae; genus Streptomyces; species Streptomyces sp. NPDC058001. The sequence goes on along the minus strand of NZ_JBHVQT010000008.1, from coordinate 403,232 downwards.
GCCATGAGGCGGGGTGCTGTGCCGGTGCGGATCCGGGAGGCGTCTTCGCCATAGGTGACGTCTCGCACGTGGTGCAGGGCTTCCACCGACCAGTGGTCCTGGACGAGTTCGGCCAGACGGGTGGGGCCTGCTTGCTCGGGGGTGAGGCTGGTGACGGCGTAGACGGTCTTCGTCTGGACCCTGCCGGCCTGGCGGTTCACGCGGCGGCGTTTGATCTGCATGCCCTGGACGGCGTGCGGGAAGTGCAGGCCAGGCGCGACTGAGGGGCCTTTACGGGGCAGGCGTTTGCGCGTTCAGGGGTTCCGCACCATGGTCTGCTGGTGCACACGGCGGCCGTTGTGACGCAGCCCGGGAATTTCGGCTGCCGGACCGTGCTTGGTGAAGCCCTTCCGCTCGAAGAAGCGGACTGCCCGGGTGTTCTCCGACAACGTCTGCAGATGGCAGCCCTTGCCCGTCTGCTGCGCCACCTGCTCCAACCAGCGGTCCATCAGGCCATCGGCTGTCCCGGAGCCGCGCGCCTCCGGGGCCACGTTGATATGCAGGTGTGCCGGCCAACGCGCATCGTCGAAGTCGCTGGCGGTCGGCCTTCGCCGGACCGCAGCCCATGCCAGATCGGCGAGAGCCCGAGCGAAGAACGCCGCCGGTCGTACCCTGATGAACAGCCTGTACTGCTTGATGGCCTTCTCCATGCGCTCGCTCTCGCTGGGAAACGCCGCACTGTCCGTACACCCGGCGAGGTAGCCGACCAAACGGCTGCCATCGACGGCGAGGAAGAGCGAGGCGGGCGCCAGGTCCATGTATGGCTCAAGGTAGACGGCAGCCTCGGACTCGTCATGGCCCCACAGCGATTCGCTGGGAGATCCTGCTCCGGCACGGCCGAACAGGTACCGGAGGTCCGACCGATCCGCCTCGGTGAACGTGCGGATCTCCATAACGCTGCCACCCGCCTTTCAAGATCGTCTATGCGGTCGGGCGAGTCTGTCGCCGGTGCACTCCACGCCGGCGAAGCCACGGTGGGTGTGGGGCAGGCGCGAGGGCACCCATGATCGTTGTGTGACGAACAAACTGGACACCCTCGCGACAGCACTCTATGCGACGACCGACGATCTGCTGAAGGAGCGGACAGACTTGGCTCCGTGGCGGCCGGCCGTGGGGATTGCACCCCAGCTCACGGACGCCGAGCTGGTGACCCTCGCGATGATGCAGGCCATGCTGGGCTTCACTTCCGAGGCCAGATGGTGTCATGTGAGGTCTCAGGACTCGGCTGACACTTCGGGCTCATCACATTCTTGACAGGCTCAGGACTTACTGGACATGGTCGGGCAATCAGGGTCCGAAGCCAGCCGAAGGAGCTGGTGGCAGCGCTGTGGTGGACGAGATCAGGGTCCGTCTGAGTGGTCAGCGTTCGGATCGACGTTCCATCGCCTGGGTAGGTCTGCGTCGCAGAAGACGCAGACGAAGTGGCCTTCTCGCACGATGTTGTGCTCCTGGCAGATGGGACACCGACGGAAGACCACTGCGTGTGTGAAGCGGTCCGGGTGGTCGAGGTCGGCTTGATCCAGTGCCTGTGCGACAGCCGGCCATGAGGCAACGTCCGGGCAGTAGCCGGTCGACTGGTTGCTGACCTCGTTCACCGCCCAGCGTCCGGCGTCGCGGTAGAAGCTGACTTCGCCAGCGCCGAGCACCCGATCGCCGCTCGCGCAGGCGACGTGTTCGCTGCGGCGTGGGGCTAGCCGCAGAGCACGGTCCGTGCCGACGACGAAGGTGAAGGGCTCTTCCAGTTCCTCGGCGGACCGGGCTGCCACCCAGTCCGCGAAGTCGGCGGCTGCGCGGATCGTGGCACCGCCGTCCGCTGCTCTGACGGCAGCGATCACATGGTGCGGCCCGACATAGCGGTAGCCCCGTCCCGACGCGCCCATGTCGATCAACCTAGAACACCCAGTCTTGGCGGGCTCAGAGTTTCGGAGCGTGGATTTTTGCTCGGAACCGGGTGCCGGTCCGGTCTTCCATCACGCGACCCTGCCCCGGGTGCGGCTCGGTGACGTCTACGACTGGGTGCGGGAGTACGGCTATCCCGTACGGCGCCTGCCGCTGGCCCACTGGCGGGAACAACTGCCCCGCTCGGGCGCCGTCGCCGCTACGACGCTGGCCTTCTTCGACTCCGCCGAGCAGGCCGCTCCGATCGACCTGCGCCTCGGCCACGTCCAAGTCGGCAACGTCCGTGCCGGCTTGGAAGGCAGCGGCATCACCTGCCCGCCGGTCGACCGCGACCTGGTCTTCGGCTACGTGGACCACTGTGTCACCGCAGGGGTGCTGTCCGCCCCGGCCGGGCATCGGCACTCTCCGGCAACGCCCGGCAAGTAACCGGAACTTGCCGGGAACTCGCGGTGCCTTCGCCCCGACTATTGCAGCAGAACCGTTCAGCCCATGAGCAGATCACGTACGCAAGCAGCCCGCCTGCCGATCAACCGGCCGGTCGTCACCGCCCTGGCCGCCGATAGCCTGCTGGGGGAGCGGACCGAGGAAAGCTCCGGCCCGAACTCCCCAGATTCTCCCCCGGACCGATCCTGAGCGCCCATCGGTTTGGCCGATACGCGGAAACATCGAGGTGAGAGGCCGTATGTTCACGACCCGCCCCACCCTCCAGGGCACCTTCGGCATGGTCTCGTCCACCCACTGGATCGCCTCGCAGTCCGCGATGGCCGTCCTGGAGGACGGCGGCAACGCCTTTGACGCGGCGGTCGCCGCCGGCTTCGTCCTGCACGTCGTGGAGCCCCATCTCAACGGCCCGGCAGGCGAGGTCCCGATCATCCTCGCCCCGGCCGATGGCCCCGTACGCGTCCTGTGCGGCCAGGGCGTCGCCCCTGCGGGCGCCACCGTCGACCACTACCGCGGCCTCGGCCTCTCCCTGGTCCCCGGCACCGGCCCCCTCGCCGCCGCCGTACCCGGCGCCTTCGACGTGTGGATGCTGCTCCTTCGCGACCACGGCACCAAGTCCCTCGCCGACGTCCTCGCGTACGCGATCGGGTACGCCGACGACGGCCACGCGCCCGTGGAGCGCGTCGGCGAGACCGTCGAGAGCGTCCGGGATCTCTTCGAGACCGAGTGGACTTCCTCGGCCGACGTGTACCTGCCGGGCGGCGAGGCCCCGCGGCCCGGGGAACTGTTCCGCAACCCGGCGCTCGCGGCGACCTGGCGCAGGCTCCTCGCCGAGGCGACCCGCACCGGCGGCGCCGACCGGGTCGCCCAGATCGACGCGGCCCGGACCATCTGGAGCGAGGGCTTCATCGCCGAGGCCCTGGTCCGCCAGGCCGCGCGCCCCACCCGCGACACCAGCGGCACCCGGCACACCGGAATCCTCACCGCCCAGGACCTCGCCGGCTGGCGCGCGAGCTACGAGGACCCGGCCACCTACGACTGGAACGGCTGGACGCTCTGCAAGGCGGGCCCCTGGAGCCAGGGCCCCGCCTTCCTCCAGCAACTCGCCCTGCTGCCCGACGCGTTGCCCGCCTACGGCCGCGCCGACTACACGCACCTGCTCATCGAGGGCTGCAAACTCGCGATGGCCGACCGCGAGGCGTGGTACGGGGACGCGGCCGACGTTCCGCTCACGGACCTCCTGTCCGACGCGTACAACGCCGAACGCCGCGCCCTTGTGGGTGAGCGGGCCTCGCTCGACCTGCGTCCCGGCAGCCCCGGCGGGCGCGCCCCGAAGCTGTCCTCGTACGCCCATGCCGTCGCCACCGGTGACACGGAGGGCGAGTTCGACGCGCTGGGGGTCCCCGCGGGCGCGGGGGAGCCGACCGTCGCCTCCGACGGCGGGACCCGTGGCGACACCTGCCACCTCGACATCGTCGACCGCTGGGGCAACATGGTCGCCGCGACCCCCAGCGGCGGCTGGCTCCAGTCGAACCCGGTCGTGCCCGAACTCGGCTTCCCGCTCGGCAGCCGCCTCCAGATGACCTGGCTGGACGAGGGCCTGCCGAACTCCCTCACACCCGGCCGGCGCCCCCGCACCACCCTGACGCCGTCCCTCGCGCTGCGCGACGGGGTGCCCGTCATGGCGTTCGGCACCCCGGGCGGCGACCAGCAGGACCAGTGGCAGGTCCACTTCTTCCTCGCCGTCGCCCTGCGCGCACCCGTCCGGGGCGGACTCGACCTCCAGGGCGCCATGGACGCCCCGAACTGGCACAACGACAGCTTCCCCGGCTCGTTCTACCCGCGCGGTATGCGGCCCGGCAGCGTCACCGTCGAGTCCCGGACACCCCCGGAGGTCGTCGCGGACCTGCGCCGCCGAGGCCACCTCATCACCGTCGGGGACGCCTGGTCGGAGGGGCGGCTGTGCGCGGTCGCCCGGGACCCGGGGACCGGGATCCTGTCGGCGGCGGCCAACCCGCGCGGGATGCAGGGGTACGCCGTCGGACGGTGAACGCCGGGCCACGTCGCGCTCAATTCGCGTCGATTCCACCCCCCGTACACCGCCCGGGTACGGATTGTCAGAGACGCGTGCTTCGATGGACATATGATCGAAGACTTTCTCGCCCATGGCATGACCGATGTGGAGGAGGCGGTACGCAAGGCCGCCGCCGTCGAGGTCATGCCCCGTTTCCGGCAGCTCGCCGCCCACGAGATCGTCGAGAAGAACGGCCCGCACGACCTGGTGACCGTCGCCGACCGCCTCGCCGAGGAGCACCTCACCGCCTCGCTCACCGCACTGCTCCCCGGCTCGGTCGTCGTCGGCGAGGAGGCCGTGCACGCGGACCCGGCGACCACCGACGCGCTGAGCGGCGACACCCCCGTGTGGATAGTCGACCCGGTCGACGGCACCCGCCAGTTCGTGCACGGCGACCCCGGTTTCTGCACCCTGGTCGCGCTCGCCTTCCAAGGCCAGGTGCACGCCTCGTGGACGTACGCCCCGGCGCTGGAGGAGATGGCCGTGGCAGTACGCGGAGAGGGCGCCGTGCTCAACGGGCGGGCGCTCATCGCCGGCGCCCCCGCTCCCGACGCCGTCCTCGATGTGGCCACGTCCCACCCGGACTTCACCACGCCCGACGAGAAGCGCGCCCTGCTCGGGCTGTGGGCCGAAGGCGTGCTGCCGCGCCCCTGCGGTTCGGCGGGACTGGAGTATCTCGCCATAGCCAAGGGCGAGTTGGACGCCGTCGCGTTCTCCTGGGAGAACTCCTGGGACCACGCCGCCGGTCTCCTTCTCGTCGGCGAGGCGGGCGGCACCCATGCGACGCTGGACGGCACGCCCTTCCGGATCGCGGGCGGCAACGCCTTGCCGTTCACGGCGGGCCGCGACCGTGCCACGGTCACGCGGGTCCTGGAGCTGCTGCGCGCCGGGCGGTGACCCCGCGCCGGGATCCCGGAGCCGGCCGCCGACCGTGACCCCGCCCGAGGGCCCGGACGGCGCGGCATATCCTGGGCCCACTGGCCATCGGCTGACAAAGGAGTCCGAAGGTGCCGTCGATGCTCGATGCGGTCGTCGTGGGTGCGGGACCGAACGGACTGACCGCTGCCGTCGAACTGGCCCGCCGGGGCTTCTCCGTCGCCGTGTTCGAGGCCAGGGCCACCGTGGGCGGCGGCGCCCGCACCGAAGAACTCACCCTGCCCGGGTTCCGGCACGACCCGTGCTCCGCCGCGCATCCGCTGGGCATCACCTCACCCGCGTTCACGGCGATGCCGCTGGAGCGGTACGGACTTCAGTGGCTGCACGCCGGCCTGCCCATGGCGCACCCCTTCCCCGACGGCACGGCGGCCGTCCTGTCGCGGTCCGTCGGTGAGACGGCCGCCTCGCTGGGACCGCGCGACGCGGGCGCGTACCGCCGACTGGTCGCCCCCTTCACGGGCCGCTGGGACACGCTCCTGCGCGACTTCATGTCGCTCCCGCTGACCGCGCTGCCCCGGGACCCCGTCACCCTCGCCCGCTTCGGACTCGTCGGCCTGCCGCCGTCGACCTGGCTGACCCGGCGCTTCCACGACGACCGCGCGAAGGCCCTCTTCGCCGGGCTCGTCGCCCATGTCATCGCCCCGCTCGACGGCTTCGCCACCGGCGGCGTCGGCCTGGTCTTCGCGCTCGCCGCGCACGCCGCCGGCTGGCCCGTCGCCCGGGGCGGCTCCCAGTCCATCTCCGACGCCCTCACCGCGTATCTGAAGGACCTCGGCGGCCTCGTGCACACGGACTACGAGGTGAAGCGGCTCGACGACCTCCCGCCCGCGCGCGCCTATGTCTTCGACACCTCACCCGCCGCGCTCGCCCGGATCGCGGGCCTGGGGCGGTACTACGAGCGGTACCGCTACGGCGCGAGCGTCTTCAAGGTCGACTACGCCCTGGACGGCCCGGTGCCGTGGACCGCCGCCGAGGCGCGCCGCGCGGGCACCGTCCAGATCGGTGCGAGCAGCCGCGAGATCGGCGCCGCGCTGCGTGCCGCGTCCCGCGAGGGCCGCGCGCCCGAGACACCGTTCCTCATCACCGTCCAGCCCAGCGTCGCCGACCCGTCACGGGCGCCCGAGGGCAAGCACGTCTTCTGGGCCTACGGCCATGTGCCCAACGGCTGGGACGGCGATCTCACCGACGCCATCGAGCGGCAGATCGAGCGGTTCGCGCCCGGCTTCCGGGACCGCGTCCTCGCCCGCGCCACCGCGGGCCCGCCCCAACTCGCCGCGCACAACGCGAACTACGTGGGCGGCGACATCGCCTGCGGCGCCGCGGACGGCCTGCAACTCCTGCTCCGGCCCCGCGTCACGCTGTCCCCGTACACCACCCCGCACCCGGCGGTCTTCCTCTGCTCGTCCGCGACCCCACCGGGCCCCGGCGTGCACGGCATGTCCGGCCACAACGCGGCCAAGGCGGTCTGGCGCCACCTTCGCCGGAGTGCCTGACCGGTCCCCTCGTACGATGACGACATGACCGTCATCACCCTCGTCCAGGGCGACATCACCGAGCAGGCGGTCGACGTCGTCGTCAACGCCGCGAACTCCTCGCTGCTCGGCGGCGGAGGCGTGGACGGCGCCATCCACCGGCGCGGCGGCCCGGCGATCCTCGCCGCCTGCCGCGCGCTGCGGGCCGGCCACTACGGCAAGGGCCTGCCGACCGGACAGGCGGTCGCCACCACGGCGGGCCTGCTGCCCGCCGGCCATGTCGTCCACACCGTCGGCCCGGTCTGGTCGTCCACCGACGACCGCTCCGCCCTGCTCGCCTCCTGCTACCGCGCGTCACTGCGCGCCGCCGCCGACCTGAACGCCCGCACCGTCGCGTTCCCCGCCATCTCCACCGGAATCTACGGCTGGCCCATGACCGACGGCGCCCGCACCGCGATCCACACCGTCCGCACCTCCACACCCCCCTCGATCGAGGAGGTCCGCTTCGTCCTCTTCGACGAGCGAGCGTACGAGGCGTTCGCGGCAGCGGTGGCGGAGGAGTTCTGACCGGTCCGAAGGCCCTGGCACAGCGACCTCGATGTCGGAAATTTGCCAGCCACGGACGGGGGGATCGTTGATGCTTGAGGCATGCGAAGCGGGATGTACATCGATACCGAGCACTGTGTGCGGGCCGTGCAGTCCAAGGACGCGCGGTTCGACGGGTGGTTCTACACCGCTGTTCTGACCACGCGGATCTACTGCCGTCCGAGCTGTCCCGTGGTGCCGCCCAAGGCGGAGAACATGACGTTCTATCCGAGCGCCGCCGCCTGTCAGCAGGCCGGGTTCCGGGCCTGCAAGCGGTGCCGGCCCGACACGAGCCCCGGCTCACCCGAGTGGAACCTGCGTGCCGACCTCGTGGCCCGCGCCATGCGGCTCATCGGTGACGGACTGGTCGACCGCGAGGGCGTGCCCGGTCTCGCCGCGCAACTCGGCTACAGCACCCGGCAGATCGAGCGCCAGCTCCTGGCCGAGGTGGGTGCCGGGCCGCTCGCCCTCGCCCGTGCCCAGCGCGCCCAGACCGCGCGGCTGCTCATCGAGACGACCGCGCTGACCATGGCGGAGATCACCTTCGCCGCCGGTTTCGCCTCGATCCGTACGTTCAACGACACCGTGCGCGAGGTCTTCGCGCTGTCCCCGACCGACCTGCGCGCCCGTGCCCTGCGCACCCGTGCCCCGAGGCCGGCCCCCGTATCGGGCGCCCTCTCCCTGCGCCTGCCGTTCCGCGCCCCCCTCACCCCGGACAACCTCTTCGGGCACCTCGTGGCGACCGCGGTACCCGGTGTCGAGGAGTGGCGCGACGGCGCGTACCGGCGCACCCTCCGTCTCTCGTACGGACACGGCGTCGTCGCCCTCGCCCCGACCCCCGACCACATCGCGTGCCGGCTCACGCTCACCGACATGCGGGACCTGACCGTCGCCATCAGCCGCTGCCGCCGGATGCTCGACCTGGACGCGGACCCGGTCGCCGTGGACGACCGGCTCCGCACCGACCCGCTGCTCGCACCCCTCGTGGACAAGGCCCCCGGCCGCCGGGTGCCGCGCACCGTCGACGAGGCCGAGTTCGCCGTACGGGCCGTGCTCGGGCAGCAGGTCTCCACGGCCGCCGCCCGTACCCACGCCGGACGTCTCGTCACCGCCCACGGGCAACCCGTCGAGGACCCCGAGGGCGGCCTCACCCACCTCTTCCCGGCCCCCGACGCGCTGGCCGCGCTCGACCCCGAGGCGCTCGCCCTGCCGCGCAGCCGCCGCACCACCCTCACCACGCTGGTGGCACAGCTCGCCGACGGCAGCCTGCGGCTCGGCGCCGAATCCGACTGGAACGACGCCCGCGCCCGTCTGACCGGGCTGCCCGGCTTCGGACCGTGGACCGTCGAGGTCATCGCGATGCGGGCGCTCGGCGACCCCGACGCGTTCCTCGCCACCGACCTCGGGGTCCGCCGCGCCGCCGAACACCTGGGGCTCCCGTCCACGCCCGCCGCGCTCACCGCGCGCGCCGCGTCCTGGCGCCCCTGGCGGGCCTACGCGGTCCAGTACCTGTGGGCCACCGACGACCACCCGATCAACGTCATGCCCGCATAGACCATTTCACCGCGACATGGACCAGTTCAACGTGGTCCATACATCTTCAATGCGACCCGTACATCGTGGAGCAATCAACCATGAACCAATCAACTATGAAGCAGCACATGGTCATCGACAGTCCCTATGGACTCCTCACGCTCGTCGCCGACGACGGCGTCCTGTGCGGTCTCTACATGGTCGATCAACGTCACCGGCCACCGGAGGAGTCCTTCGGCGACCGTGACCCGGAGCCGTTCGCCGAGACCGTACGACAGCTCGACGCCTACTTCGCCGGCGACCGCACCGAGTTCGACGTGCCGATGCGCCTGCACGGCACCCCGTTCCAGCAGTCCGTCTGGGAACAGCTCCTGGCCATCCCGTACGGCGAGACCCGTACCTACGGCGATCTCGCGCAGGCACTCGGCAAGCCCGGCGCGTCCCGCGCGGTCGGGCTCGCCAACGGCAAGAACCCGATCAGTGTGATCGTCCCCTGCCACCGCGTGATCGGCTCCGACGGCAGCCTTACCGGCTACGGCGGCGGGCTGCCCCGCAAGCGGCGCCTGCTGGACTTCGAACGCGGCACCGCCCTGTTCTGACCCGTGACCGGTGGAAGACCGTCGCCGACCGAGGTGGCGCTACGCCGCCAGCTCCCGCAGCAGCCTCGGCAGCGCCGTCCCGATCGGCTCCCGTACGACCTCGTCGGCCACGGCGTCGTACGGCGTCGGCTCGGCGTTGACGATGACCAGACGGGCGCCGTGCTCCGCCGCGAGGCCCGCGAGCCCGGCGGCGGGCTGCACCTGAAGGCTGGTGCCGACCGCGAGGAACACCTGGCACGCCTTGGTGATGCCGAGGGCCTCGCCCAGGACAGCCGGGTCGAGCTGTTCGCCGAACATGACCGTCGCCGACTTGAGGATCCCGCCGCACGCCAGACACGGCGGGTCCTCCTCACCGGCCTCGACCCGCGCGAGCGCGTCCTCCATCGGCCCCCGGTCACCGCACTCCACGCAGACCACCGACCGCGCGCTGCCGTGCAGTTCGACGACCTTGCGCGCGGAGAACCCGGCGCGCTGGTGCAGCCCGTCGACGTTCTGCGTGATCACCCGCACCGGAACCCCGGAGCGCTCCAGCTCGGCCACGGCGTGGTGCGCGGTGTTCGGCTCGGCCTGGAGCGTGCGGTTGCCCCGCCGCATCCGCCAGGACCGCCGGCGGATCTCCGGATCACCCATGTAGTACGCGTACGTCACGAGCTTCTCGGCCTCGGGATCACGTCGCCACAGCCCGTTCGGCCCACGGTAGTCGGGGATGCCGGAGTCCGTGGAGATACCGGCGCCGCTGAGGATCGCGACGAGTGGCTTGTCCATGGGGCCGAGGGTAGGCCGGTACCCGCGCGCGCGGCGACCGTATTCCGGCGGGGGACGTGCCCCGGCCGGGTCAGGTCGGGTCAAGTCGGGTCAGACCGGATCCGTTCGCGGCCCCAGCAGCATCGCCCCCAGCCGCAGATACGCCTGATACGTCTCCGGCGCGAGCCAGGACAGCTCCACCGTGCTGCCCATGTGGAGATGGCTGTCCCGGGGCACCGTCACCACCCCCCGGCACCGCGAACTCAACCCCCGGATACTCCCGTGGTCAAGGGACCAACCCGCCGCCGGACGGCTGTGGTTGAGGACGACCACGGACTCCGTGACCAGGCCCGGCAGATCCAGCGCGACAAGCCGGTCCATCGCCTGCTGCGCCTGCGTCACCCCGGCGGGATCCGCGCGGGACACGATGACGGCCCGGTCGGCCGACTCCAGTACGGCCGCGGGGAACTTGTCCGTGTCGGTGAGCGTGAGATCGAAGTACGGCCGGGTCACCGCCACCACCCGGTCGTACTCGGCGTCCGCGAACTGCCCGGCCGTCGGCGGATGCGACACCGAGTCGTTGGACAGGACCATCAGACCCGAGCGGTGCTCCGACAGGAACAGCCGCAGATCCTCGAACCGACCCACCTCGTCGACCGACCGCGCCAGATCGGAGAGCCGCGCCGGAGTGTCCCGGTAGACCCGGCGGCCGATATGGACATGGCTGCCGACATGCCGGTCCGTGTCGACGGCGAGGACCCTCTCCTGCCGCTGCTCGGCGAGAACCGCACCGAGCACCATCGTCGTCGTGGTGCACCCGGCCCGGTCCTTCACCCCGACCAGCGCGATCCGCAGCGGCCGTTCCATGGGCGCCCGGATCGTACGGATCCACCGGTCGCGCCGTACGTCCTGCTCGGGCGTCTCCTCCACGTCCGTGACCGGCGCGTCGCCCCGGGCGTCGTCCTGGGCGTCCTCCCACTCCATCGCGCCCGGCAGCAGCGCGCCGAACCCCTCCATCACCTCCCGGGCCGTCGGCCGCGCCTCGGGCTCCTGGTCGATGCAGCGCAGCAGCAGCTCCCGCACGTTCCCGTCGAGAGACCCCAGCTCGGCGACGCGCTCCAGGGCGTCCCGCTCGTACCACCGCCAGTGCCGTCCCGTCGCGGCGTGCAGCAGCATCACGCCGAGCGCGTACACATCGCCCGCCGCGATCCGCGACTCGCCCCACGGCGTCACCTCCGGCGCCCGGTAGGGGGAGTGGGTCGGCATGGACAGCGGGGACGCGCTCGACGCGCCGTCGATACGGGCCGACGTCCAGCTGATGACATGCAGCGCCGACTCCGTCACCAGGACCGCGCCCGGCGTCAGCGAACCGTGCACGATGCCCTTGCGGTGACACCGGCCGACCGCGCGCGCCAGGCTCCAGCCCAGCCAGGTCAGCAGCGGCGACGCGTGCAGCGGCCCCGCGACCTCCAGGACCGACCGCAGCGTTGGCGCGGGCAGCCCGTTGCCGAGGGTGTCCAGACGCAGCGCGATCCACGGCGTGCCGCCCTCCAGATCGCTGCCGACCACGGCCGGCGCGCACACGCCGTCCATGCGCCGCAGCGCGCGCCGCTCCACGTCGAGCAGTTCCCGCGCCATCGGCGAGTCCCACGAGTGCGCGACGCGCAGCAGCACCCGCTGCCCCTCCGGGTCCTCACCGATGTACGCGACGGGCTTGCCGCGGGTGCCGTCGCGCATGGTCAGCGTGTACGGGCCCACGGTGTGCAGGTCCTGGAGCCGCACCGGAAGCCACGAGGGCGCCGTGTCCAGACCGGACGGCAGCAGCACACCCTCGTACTCGACGGGCTGCTGCGGCGGCGGCACCGACACCATCGGCCGGGCACCGAGATGCGTCAGGAGCCGGTCCTCCAGCCAGGCGAACGGCCGTGTCCCCGGCATCAGTTCACCCGTGCCGGACGGATGCGCCAGCCAGGCCGGGAAGTCGGGTGAGCGACCCACCAGGGTGCTCAGCCGCTCGGTGACCGCCCGTGTGGTGCGCAGCAGATCGATCGGTGTCGCCGTGTCGAGGAGGATCTCCTGCGCGTCCTCGGGGAAGCCGAACCGCCGGTGCTGCGCGGGCAGTCGGGCGTCCGCCGTGTCCACCTGCCGCATCAGCCCGCCGAGGAACACCTCCGCGAGATGCGCGGTGTCGGCGCGCCACGGCACCGCGGCCTGCACCAGCCGCATCACCGGCACCGTCAGCGGGGACACGGCGGCGAGATGCGCGGCCAGCCGGTACGCCTGCGGGGACGCCGCGTCCCGGAACCGCAGCACCGCGTCCGGCGCGTTCGGCCCCCGCGTCTCGGCCCGGCGCCTCGGGGTGCGGGCGTCCGGAGGCGTGAGCAGCGGCAGTTCGGTACTGGCACCGGGCGATGCCACCAGACGCGCCCAGGCCGCGACCGCCGGGGGATACGGTTCGAGTACCGGCACCGGCACCCCGGGGAACCCCTCGCCGAGGCCCGGCGGCAGCAGCGGATCGGCCACCTCCCAGGTGTCGTTGGCCGCGCCGCGCCGCCGCGTGGTGACCAGCCACGGCTCCGAACGGATCCCGGAACTCGCCCACATGTGCGCGGGCAGCGCGTGCAGCACCGCCGCCGGGCCCTGCCGCGCCCAGCGCTCCAGGGCCGTGTGCATCCGCCCGTCCCGCCAGCACACACCGACCCCGTCACTGATCACCAGCACCAGCGTCCGCCCGGACGGGTCGGCGACCGACGCGGGCGACAGAAGCGGAGCCATCGGGTCGAACGGCCGCACCCGCAGCCTGGGCGCGCCCGCCGACCGGGTGTCGAGGCCGTGCACCCGGATGTCCCGGAACGCGCCGAGCCGTTCCAGGACCGCCCGCAACTCGGTCGCGAGACGGCGCCACAGCAGCATCGAGATGCCGTCGTCGATGAGCAGCGTCAGATCGAGCCAGCGCTGCCGCGCGGGACGCAGCACCACATCGGGCAGCCCGGTCTCGGCCATCGCCGTCGCGGTGGCCTCCTCGTCGAACTCCCGCCGCTCCTGGCCCGGATGAGGCTGTTTCAGCACCCGAAGCGCCCGGCTCAGCCGCAGTTCGTCCGCGCCGAGCGCCTTCTCCTCGGGGACCCGCACGGGCAGCGCGCCACCGGCCGGCCGACGGCGTAACGGCCCGGCCGGATCCGCGAACTCCGGTGCGCTACGGGCCGCTGCGGCAGCGTGCAGCGCACCCATGAGCTGGGCGGGCGGCGGCGGCTGGTCCGGTACCCGCCCGGCCTGCTCGGTGTCGTCGCCCGCGCCGGGGCCGCCGTCCGGCGGCAGGTCACGGCCGCCGCGCCGCGCCGTACCTGGCCGGTGCTCGGAGTCCGGCGCGAGGGCGCCCACCAGCGGCGCGTCCTGACTGCGCGGCAGCCGGGCCGCGAGCCACAGCGTGTCGAGCAGCTCGTGGACGGACAACTCCTGGCCGAGCAACGACCCCAGGGTCGCCAGCGGCGAAGGTTCGGCGGGCGGCGGCACCGCTAGACCGCTCCGCCGAGCCGGTGCAGCACGGCGTCCAGCAGACCCTCGGCGTCCAGGTTCATCCCGCCCTTGCGCAGGAACACCGCGTTCAGCAACTGGTCCGTGGCCAGCTCGCCCGGCGCACGGCGGTTCAGGAACGCGTACAGCAGATCGTCCACACCGCTCAGCGCCTCCTCGCCGAGGTGCGCCGCGACGATGTCCCGCAGCCGCTCCTCGTCCGGGTCCGGCAGATCCAGGCGCACACAGCGGCGCAGGAACGCCGGCGGGAAGTCCCGCTCGCCGTTGCTGGTGATGACCACCACGGGGAACTCACGGCAGCGCACCAGACCCCGTGTCACCGTCACCCGTTCGCCGTCCGTGCCATGGGTCAGCACGGACACCTCCGCCTGGGTGTCCGGCAGCCGGGACAGCTCCGGGATCTCGAACTCGCCGTCCTCGAAGACCGTCAGCAGGTCGTTCGGCAGGTCCACATCGCCCTTGTCCAACTCGTCGACCAGCAGCATCCGGGGCCGGTCGCGCGGCACCAGCGCGGTGCCCAGCGGACCGAGCCGTACGAAGGTCCCGATGTCGGGTTCCGGGCCGCCCCGCTCCTTCAGCAGATGCGTCTCGCGGAGCCGGCCGATCGCGTCGTACCCGTACAGCGCGTCCTTGAGGACCGAGCGGCTGTTGACGGGCCACTGGAGGGCGGGGCCGAGCGCGAGTTCGTCCGCGATGGCGTGCGCGAGCGACGACTTGCCGGTGCCGGGATGCCCGGTGACCAGCAGCGGGCGCCGCAGATGCAGCGCGGCGCTCACCACGTCGGCCTCCGTGCGGCCGATCAGATACGGGCGATGCCGGGCGCGCCGATCGGGCCCCGGGCCGCCGAACTGCCGCCAGGGCGGCGCCGCGGGGAAGTCCACCCGGCGGACCGTGCGGTCACCCCGGAACAGCCGCCACCCGTCGTTCTCCGTCATATCGCCTGCTCCGTTTCTTCCGAGGGGTCGGCGAGACTCAGCGCGTCGGGCAGCGGCAGTTCCGCGTCCTCCCACACCAGCGCGGGACGTGCGGGCAGCGCCTGATCCATGTAGGCACGCACCCGGAAGTGGCGTACGCGCTCGGGTAGTTCGTCCACCGGACCGTCCGGCCCTGTGGTGTCGAGCTGCACGGCGTCGGCGGGACCGCGAGCCGCACGGTCCCACAGCACGATCGGGACGCCCATGGCCAGGCAGAAACGCAGCAACTGGGCCCGGCGCGCGGGTGTCCCGTGCACGATGACGCGCGCGGTACCCCGATGGGTTGTCTTCAGCAGCCGGATCAGCTCCATCTCGTCACCGATGCGCTCGTCGGCGACGAGCGTGTCGCTCTGCTGCCGGGCGTTCCAGCGCCGCTTCAGATCGCCCGCGACCCCACGGGAGCGGCGACGGATGTCCGGGCAGCGCAGCACCAGATGGAAGTCCTCACCCAGCGGAGCGGCGGGCAGATACTCGTCGGCGCTCGCGCCGTCCCACTCGTCCACCGGCAGGTCCAGCGCGTCCGGGCTCACCGACACGGCGACCAGGGCCACTTGGTCACCGGCGCCCTCGGTGCTGCCGGCGATGTCCCGGACCAGCTGGGCGATCTCCGGTCCCGTACGCGGCCGTTCGGGATCGGCTGACGTGCGCGCCGCGGTGCCGTCGGCGCGCACCCGCCACACCGAGCAGCGGTACCGGTCGGCGGGGTCCTTGGCGTACCGGCCGATGTCCACCAGGACCCGTACCCCGGCCGTGGTGGCGCGGGCGGACCAGCGGGTGGCGTCCGCGCGCCGCTCGCCCAGCGCCGACGCGTGGATCCCGAGGCGGGCCGCGACCCGGCCGCTCCACTCCTGGAGCGCCTGCGCGGCATAGCCCTCGGTCTCGGCGGCGACGTACTCGGCGACCCGCAGCAGCGCGGGCAGCCGCGGTGTCTCGTTCGGTACGGGCGAGCCGTCGCCGTGCCAGTTCTCCAACTCCCGCAGCACACCGGGCACGGCCTCCGGGGCGAGGCGTGCCGCCTGGAGCGAGCCGGGCAGGTCGACATAGGGCAGCGCGGCGGTCGCCGCCCGCGGCAGCAGCCCTGGATCCTGCCGTGTGAGGTGCTCCAACTTGCCGAGCAGGACGCGGTGTTCGGCGACCGAGAGGAGCCGGGCCGCGGTGGTGAGACGGCCCAGGGCGAGCAGCCGGTCGAGTTCGGTACGGGCCCTCGGCTCGCCGGTCACGGTGGGCGCCAGGGACTCCGCGAGGGACGGCAGCGCGCGTTCCGTCGTGCACAGCAGCCGCGCCAGTTCCTCGACGGTCGGCGCGGTCCCGTCGGCCGGGGTCCGCAGAGCGAGTTCGGCGGCGAGCGCGGTGGCGTGCGCTCCCCGTACGGTCGGATCGCCGAGCAGCGCCTGTAACGGCCCGATCATCATGTCCCGTATCGACTCGTCCCCGCCCGGCCCGCCCGCCGCCGCCCGTGCGTCCGGCGGGTACGCGTCCGGCGCGGCCCCCACATGCTCCAACTCCCGGCGCACCTGCTGCCAGGCGATGCCCCAACTGCGGCGCAGGGTGTGCTGCGCCGAGAACGCCGCGTCGGGCGCGGTGATCCTGCCCATCACCAGGCCCACGGCGGCCGAGTCGGTGAGCGACCACAACGGTCCGCCGCTGTACCCGTCGTCGACCGCGGCGCCCGACAACTGGCCGTCGAGATAGCCGATCCGGTCGTCGCAGGGCCCGACCCGCACATCCGCGTACGAGAACGCCTGCCCGCCCCCGTACCAGGCCCGCACCTCCTGCCCCGTCCGCATCGCGAGCCACCGGACGGGCGTCACCGGCGGCGGGGGCTCCTCTTCGAGTTCCAGTACGGCGAGGTCGCCGGCCCACTCCAGGGCGTCGTCACCGACCGGGCCCTGGTGCAGCACGGACCGGGGCGGCACCCAGGCCGCGAGGCGGGCACCGCGCGCGGGGGCACCGTTCAGCGCCGGGAAGGACACGGTGAGCGACACCGGGCCGGGGTCGTGGGGGCTGAGCATCGGCTGGCCCAGGGCAGCGTTGACGACATGGGCGCAGGTGAGGAGGCGGCGCCCGGTGAGGCAGACGCCCGCGCCGGCCGTCCGGCGCAGATCCGTGGCGAGGACCCTTACCAGCGCGCCACGGGCGTCGGCGGAGCCGTCGTCGCAGGACGCCTTGAACCAGGTCACCGGTCAGCTCCGGCGGGGGAGTTGCCAGGTCGCCGAGAGGGACAGGCTGGCCTGTCCGCCCGCGCCGACTATGCCGAGCTTGAGGTCCTGACCTATCTGTATCCCGAAGTCGACGGAGATCTCGTCCGGTGGATCGGGGATGCCGCTGATCGCGTCGTGGACATGCTGGAGCACCGGTCCCAGCGGGCTGAGCACGGTCCGCAGGGCGTCCGTGGCCTGCGTGCCGATCCGCGCGCCGACCCCGGTGCCGCGCCCGACCGGGGCGACCCCGCCGACCCCGCCCGGCAGATCGGGCGCTGCTCCCTCCGGCCCGGCGGCGGCCTCGGCCGCGCCCGCGGGCGCCAGCTCCAGCCGGACCTGCGAACCGTCCTCCAGGGTGAATTCCATGTACTCGTAGTGCGGCACAGGGTCATTGTGCCGATCAACGGTGTGCACGGGCAGGGAAGTCGAGGAAGTCGAACCCTGCGTTCCGCATGGCCGGTCCATGGTTGTCCACGGTGATCAACAGTGGTTCATGGTGATCAATGATCGTCAATGCACGGGTTCGCCGTTCTCCAGCTCCAGCGTGCCGGCGCCGGAGTCCAGGACGTCGAGCGCGGCCAGCACCCGGCGGCCGAGGACGCCCGGCAGCAGGTCCGTGAGACCGTCCCGGGGTACGAGGCGCCAGGACAGCAACTCCTCCTCCTGCAACCGGATCGACTTCAGCTGGTCGGCGCCGAGGACCCCGCCGTCGTACAGATACGCCACCAGCGGCGGAATGCCCGTCGCCTGCACCCAGTCCACCGCCAGGAGCCGTCCCGGCGGGACGTCCAGACCGATCTCCTCGGCGGTCTCGCGGCGCGCGCCCTGCCGCGGGGTCTCCCCGGCGTCCGACTCGACGGTGCCGCCGGGCAACGTCCAGCCGTCACGGTAGTTGGGCTCGACGAGCAGCACGCGCCCCTCGTCGTCCCGGAAGAGGGCGGCGGCCCCCACGAGGACGCGGGGGAGTCCGGCGATGTACGTGGCGAAGTCCTGGGTGGTCACGGGGGGAAGCGTAACCAGGGTCCGGGGTGATCAACCGTGCTGGTCGCGGCACGGGACTCGACCGCCGACCGACCGGGTCCGTCCCGGTCCGACCGGCCCGGTTTGATCGATCATTTCGCCGTCCATGGTGGGCAGGGGCCCCTTCCTCCGGTTAAGGTCGCAGCGGCGCGACTGCCTTGACGCGAGCAAGGCCCGGAAGCAAGGGGAATCCAAGGTGGCGGACGCTTCGGTGACGGACACGTCGGCGACGGTGGCGACGGCGGGGGTGACGCGGTCGGCGGACCATGTGCTCATCGCCGCGGACAAGTTCAAGGGGTCGCTCACGGCGGTGCAGGTCGCCGAGCGGGTCACGGCCGGACTGCTCCGTGTCGCGCCGCACGCGCGCGTGGAGGCCCTTCCGGTGGCCGACGGCGGCGACGGCACGGTAGCCGCGGCGGTCGCGGCCGGATTCGAGCGCCGCGAGGTACGGGTCGTGGGGCCGCTCGGCACCGAGGTCACGGCGGCGTACGCGCTGCGCGGTGACACGGCGGTTGTGGAGATGGCCGAGGCGTCCGGACTGCAACTCCTGCCCGAGGGCGAGTTCGCGCCGCTCACGGCCACGACGTACGGGTCCGGAGAACTGCTGCGGTCCGTGCTCGACGCCGGTGCCCGCACGATCGTGTTCGGCGTCGGCGGCAGCGCCACGACGGACGGCGGTGCGGGCATGCTCGCCGCGCTGGGGGCACGGTTCCTCGACGCGGACGGTGCGCCCGTGGCGCCCGGCGGCGGTCCGCTGAGCACCCTCGTCGCCGCCGACCTGTCGGGCGTCGACCCGCGCTTCGCCGACGTCGACCTGGTGCTCGCGAGCGACGTCGACAATCCGCTGACCGGGCCCAAGGGCGCGCCCGCGGTGTACGGGCCGCAGAAGGGCGCGACGCCGGACGACGTGGCGGCGCTGGACGCGGCGCTCGCGCATTTCGCGCGGGTCCTGGAGAAGTCGGTCGGCTCCCGGGCGGCGGAGTGCGCGCAGGCGCCGGGCGCCGGGGCCGCGGGCGGCATCGGGTACGGGGCGCTGGTGGGGCTCGGGGCGCGGTTCCGGCCCGGTATCGAGGTGATGCTCGATGTGCTCGGGTTCGGGCCCGCGCTGGAACGGGCCTCGCTGGTGATCACCGGTGAGGGGTCGCTGGACGAGCAGACCCTGCACGGGAAGGCTCCCGCCGGGGTGGCCGCTGCTGCCCGCGCCGGCGGCAAGGAGGTCGTCGCCGTCTGCGGCCGACTCGCCCTGGCACCGGAAGCGCTCGGCCGGGCCGGCATCCGCCGCGCCTACGCCCTCACGGACGTGGAGCCGGACGTCTCCCGCTGCATCGCCGACGCGGGGCCCATCCTGGAACAGGTGGCGGAACGCATCGCCAGGGACTTCCTGATCTGAGTTCTCCCCCAACGGAAAACGGGACCGGGTGGGTCCAAGCCTTCGAAGGCTTGGACCCACCCGGTCCCGTACAGGTTCCGTCTACCGCCCGTCAGGGCACGCGCGGGCCTCTCGGCGGTTGTCGCGGAAGTTGTTCACCCGGCGGGCCGTCGCGAAGAGCGGGATGACGGCGCCGAGGACGAGTTGCAGGGCGCAGCCCGTCTGGAGCAGCAGCTGACCGCCCGGCGCGTCGAACGCCCACGCCGCCAGCAGCCCCATGCTGAGCACGATCCACGACAGCATCGCCACCGCGAGCCGCCCCCGAGGCTTCGGGTACTCGACCCGGCTCACCATCAGCCATGCGGTCCCGACGATCGCGAGCAGCGTCGCCACGAACGGCAGTTCCAGCAGCACGATCGATACGACGGTCAGCGCGCCGAAGGGGCTCGGCATGCCCTGGAACATGCCGTCCTTCACGGCCACGCACGAGAACCGCGCGAGCCGCAGAACCACCGCCAGCAACACCACGATCGCTCCGACCGCGGCCACTTTCTGGTACGCGTCGTCCGCGACCATCCCGTAGACAAGGACGAAGTACGCGGGCGCCAGACCGAAGCTGATGAGGTCGGACAGGTTGTCCAGCTCGGCGCCCATCGGGGAGGACCGCAGCTTGCGGGCCACGAGTCCGTCGAAGAGGTCGAAGACCGCGGCGCAGAGCATCAGGATCACGGCGGTCGCGGCGGAGTGCCGGGCCATCCCGGACTCGTCGCTACCGGTGAGGTGCGGGATCAGAATGCCGGTGGTGGTGAAGTACACCGCCATGAAGCCGCAGGTGGCGTTGCCGAGCGTCAGGGTGTCCGCTATCGACAGCCGCAGTGAGAGGGGCATCTCCTCCGCGTCGTCGTCGGCCTCGTCCGCCTCCGGCACCCAGCCGGCCTGTGTTTCCGGATCAATCACGGTCAATGCGAGTCACCCCAGCCACGGTCTTCTGGCCGACCTCGACCGCGACGTCCACACCTTCGGGGAGGTAGATGTCGACGCGCGAGCCGAAGCGGATCAGACCGATCCGGTCACCCTGCTCCACCTTGGTGCCCTGCGGAACGTACGGCACGATCCGGCGCGCGACCGCTCCCGCGATCTGCACCATCTCGATGTCGCCGAGTTCGGTGTCGAAGTGCCAGACGACACGTTCGTTGTTCTCGCTCTCCTTGTTGAATGCCGGTACGAACCCGCCGGGGATGTGTTCGACCGAGGTGACCTCACCGGAGAGCGGGGCGCGGTTCACATGGACGTTCAGCGGGCTCATGAAGATCGCGACGCGGGTGCGTCCGTCCTTCCACGGCATGATGCTCTGCACCACACCGTCGGCCGGCGAGATGACCCGGCCCTGGGAGATCTGGCGCTCGGGGTCGCGGAAGAACCACAGCATGCCCGCCGCGAGCGCGGTGGCGGGCACGGCGACGACGGCCGCACCGCGCGAGCGGCGGGACCTGACCAGGCTCAGGGCGGCGGTGGCCACGGTCGGCAGGAGCCAGGGAGATGCTCCGCGCGCGATGCGGACCCGGCCGCGAGATGCAGAGGTTTGGCTGTCGGGCATGGATGACCTTCGTAGCGGATGAGGCCGCGCTAGGACGGGGGACGGCGGCTTTCCGGCGATCGTATCGGTTGCGAGGCACAACTCGGCAAGCCAGGAAGCCGAGTCGACGGCTGAGGGGTGCCGACGGGGTGTGATCTTCTTCTCGAAGAAAACACCCCGACCAGGGGATCTATACCTGGAGTCGATACTCCTCAAGCAGCCTGCGCCCAATGATCATTTTCTGGATCTCGGCGGTACCTTCCCCGATGAGCAGCATCGGTGCCTCTCGGTAGAGGCGCTCGATCTCGTACTCCTTCGAGAAGCCGTAGCCGCCGTGGATCCGGAAGGCGTCCTCCACCACCTCTTTGCAGTACTCGGATGCGAGGTACTTCGCCATCCCTGCTTCAAGGTCGTTTCGTTCCCCGGAGTCCTTTTTGCGTGCCGCGTTCACCATCATCGCATGGGCCGCCTCGACCTTGGTAGCCATTTCGGCCAGCTTGAACTGGATGGCCTGGTGCTGGGCGATCTGCTTGCCGAAGGTGTGCCGCTGCTGTGCATACGACACACCCAGCTCAAAGGCACGCTGTGCGACACCGCAGCCACGTGCGGCCACGTTCACCCGGCCGACCTCGACCCCGTCCATCATCTGATAGAAGCCCCGGCCGGTCGTTCCGCCGAGGACACGATTGGCCGGAATGCGTAGGCCATCCATGATCAGCTCGGTGGTGTCGACGCCCTTGTACCCCATCTTGTCGATCTTCCCGGGGATGGTGAGTCCCGGGCGCACCTCGCCGAAGCCGGGCTCCTTCTCGACCAGGAACGTCGTCATCGACCTGTGCGGCGCCGTGCCCTCGGGGTGGCCTTCGTCACTGCGCACCAGCACGGCCACCAGCGTCGACGTGCCGCCGTTCGTCAGCCACATCTTCTGACCGGTCAGCACATACTCGTCGCCGTCCCGCACGGCCTTCGAGGTGATCGCCGACACATCGGAGCCGAGCGCCGGCTCCGACATCGAGAACGCGCCACGCACCTCGCCGGCCGCCATCCGCGGCAGGAAGTACTCCTTCTGTTCCTCCGTGCCGTGCTGCTTGAGCATGTACGCGACGATGAAGTGCGTGTTGATGATCCCGGAGACCGACATCCAGCCGCGCGCGATCTCCTCCACGCACAGCGCGTAGGTGAGCAGCGACTCACCCAGGCCGCCGTACTCCTCGGGGATCATCAGCCCGAAGAGGCCCAGCTCCTTGAGGCCGTCGACGATCTGCTGCGGGTACTCGTCGCGGTGCTCCAGCTCCGTCGCGACCGGGAGGATCTCCTTGTCGACGAAGTCACGGACGGTGGACAGGATCTCCCGCTGGACCTCGGTGAGGCCATGGGTCTGGGCGAGTCGGCTCATGGCGTCACTTCTCCTGCGGCTTCTGGTCCCGCGGCTTGTGGTCCTGCGGCTTCTTCGGGGTTTCCCGCAGCTCCGGGCGGCCGGGCTGGTCCCCGCCGCGCTCCTTGACGTAGGTCTCGGTGGGCACCATCACCTTGCGGCGGAACACACAGACGAGGGTGCCGTCCTGCTTGTAGCCCTTGGTCTCGACGTACACGATCCCGCGGTCGCTCTTCGAGCGGGACGGGGTCTTGTCGAGGACCGTGGTCTCGCCGTAGATCGTGTCGCCGTGGAAGGTCGGCGCGACATGGCGCAGCGACTCGATCTCCAGGTTCGCGATCGCCTTGCCCGACACATCCGGTACGGACATGCCCAGGAGCAGCGAGTAGATGTAGTTCCCGACGACGACGTTGCGCCCGAAGTCCGTCGTCCGCTCGGCGTAGTTGCTGTCCAGGTGGAGCGGGTGGTGGTTCATCGTGAGCAGACAGAAGAGGTGGTCGTCGTACTCGGTGACCGTCTTTCCCGGCCAGTGCTTGTAGACGGCGCCGATCTCGAACTCTTCGTAGGTGCGGCCGAACTGCATGATGTCCTACGCCTCCGGAGCCTCGAACGCCGTCGTCCGCCGCATCCCCGCGGCGCGACCCTTGCCGGAGACGACCAGCGCCATCTTCCGGCTCGCCTCGTCGATCATCTCGTCGCCGAGCATCGCCGAGCCCTTCCTGCCGCCCGCCTCGGACGTGTAGTAGGCGTACGCGTCCAGGATGAGTTCCGCGTGGTCGTAGTCCTCCTGGGACGGCGAGAACACCTCGTTGGCGGCCTCGACCTGACCCGGGTGCAGGACCCACTTGCCGTCGTAGCCGAGCGCGGCGGCCCGCCCGGCGACCTCACGGAAACCGTCGACGTTCTTGATCTGGAGGTAGGGACCGTCGATCGCCTGGAGGTCGTGCGTGCGCGCGGCCATCAGGATGCGCATCAGGATGTAGTGGTACGCGTCCGCCGGATAGCCGGGAGGCTGCTCACCGACGACGAGCGACTTCATGTTGATCGACGCCATGAAGTCGGCCGGGCCGAAGATGATCGTCTCGATACGGGGTGACGCGGCGGCGATCTCGTCAACATTGACCAGACCCTTCGCGTTCTCGATCTGCGCCTCAATACCGATCCGGCCGACCTCGAAGCCCATCGTCTTCTCGATCTGCGTCAACAGCAGATCGAGGGCCACGATCTGCTGGGCGTCCTGCACCTTCGGCAACATGATGCAGTCAAGGTTCGGGCCGGCTCCCTCAACCACCGTCACGACATCGCGATACGTCCACTCCGTCGTCCAGTCGTTGACGCGCACCACCCGTGTCTTGCCCGTCCAGTCACCCTCATTGAGGAACTTGACGATCGTGTGCCGGGCGTCCGGCTTTGCCAGCGGTGCGCACGCGTCCTCCAGATCGAGGAAGACCTGGTCGGCGGCGAGTCCCTGGGCCTTCTCCAGGAAGCGCGGGTTGGAACCCGGCACCGCGAGACAGGAGCGGCGCGGACGCAGACGGTTGACAGGCGCGGTCATGCGGGAACCTCCAGTGGGTCGAGCTTGTTCGCTGTTCGGATCTCGTCGACGATACGACCGATGATCTCCGTGATGCCGAAGTCCTTGGGAGTGAAGACGGCGGCCACACCCGCCCGCTTCAGGTCGGCGGCGTCGTTGAGGGGGATGATCCCGCCGACGATCACCGGCAGGTCGGACGCGCCGGCCTCGCGCAGCCGCTCCAGGACGTCGGGCACCAGCGCCGCGTGTGACCCGGACAGGATCGACAGGCCCACACAGTGCACGTCCTCGGCGAGCGCGGCCGACACGATCTGTTCGGGCGTCAGCCGGATGCCCTGGTAGACGACCTCGAACCCGGCGTCCCGCGCGCGGACGGCGATCTGCTCGGCGCCGTTCGAGTGCCCGTCCAGGCCCGGCTTGCCGACCAGCAGGCGCAGCTTGCCCGCGCCCAGGTCGGCCGCGGTCCGCTCGACCTTGGCGCGGACCGCGGCGAGCGGGGTGCCCGCCTCCGCGGCCACGGCGACGGGCGCCGACGACACGCCCGTGGGGGCCCGGAACTCGCCGAACACCTCCCGCAGGGCGTCCGCCCACTCGCCGGTCGTGACACCGGCGCGGGCGCACTCCAGGGTGGCCTCCATCAGGTTCCCCGTACCGGCCGCCGCCGCCTTCAGCCGCTCCAGGGCCTTGCAGGGGCGCGGGTGGTTGAACGGCGGCTGGTAGCGCGTGTCGCGCCAGCCGCGCAGCGCCTTCACCACCTGGTCCTCGACCGCCGAGTCCACGGACATGATCGCCGTGCCGAGGTCCGCCGTGAGCGGGTTGGGCTCGGTGGTCTCGAAGATGTTGACGCCGACGATCTTCTCGTCGCCCGCCTCGATCCGGGCCCGTCGCTCGGCATGCGAGGACACCAGCCGCGACTTGAGATAGCCCGACTCGACGGCGGCCATCGCGCCGCCCATCTGCTGGATGCGGTCGATCTCCGCGAGGGATTCGGTGACCAGGGCCTCCACCTTGGCCTCGACGACCCGGGAGCCGTCGAAGATGTCCTCGTACTCCAGGAGGTCGCTCTCGTGCGCGAGGACCTGCTGGATCCGCAGCGACCACTGCTGGTCCCACGGCCGGGGCAGCCCCAGCGCCTCGTTCCACGCGGGCAACTGCACGGCACGCGCGCGTGCGTCCTTCGACAGCGTCACCGCGAGCATCTCCAGGACGATGCGCTGCACGTTGTTCTCGGGCTGCGCCTCGGTCAGGCCCAGCGAGTTGACCTGGACGCCGTACCGGAAACGCCGCTGCTTGGGGTCCATGACGCCGTACCGCTCGCGCGTGACCTGGTCCCAGATGCGGCCGAACGCGCGCATCTTGCACATCTCCTCGATGAAGCGGACGCCCGCGTTCACGAAGAAGGAGATCCGCGCGACGACCTCGCCGAACTTCTCCTGGGGCACCTGACCGCCGTCCCGCACCGCGTCCAGTACGGCGATCGCGGTGGACATGGCGTACGCGATCTCCTGGACCGGGGTCGCCCCTGCCTCCTGGAGGTGATAGCTACAGATGTTGATCGGGTTCCACTTGGGGATGTGCTTGACCGTGTACGCGATCATGTCCGTCGTCAGACGCAAGGACGGTCCCGGCGGGAACACATGGGTTCCGCGCGAGAGGTACTCCTTCACGATGTCGTTCTGGGTCGTCCCCTGGAGCCGGGTGATGTCGGCGCCCTGTTCCTCGGCGACCACCTGATAGAGGGCCAGCATCCACATGGCGGTCGCGTTGATCGTCATCGAGGTGTTCATCTGCTCCAGCGGGATGTCCTGGAACAGCCGGCGCATGTCACCGAGATGCGACACCGGCACACCGACGCGGCCCACCTCACCGCGCGCGAGGACGTGGTCGGGGTCGTACCCGGTCTGGGTCGGCAGGTCGAAGGCGACCGACAGACCGGTCTGGCCCTTGGCGAGGTTGCGGCGGTACAACTCGTTGGACGCGTCGGCGGTGGAGTGCCCCGCGTACGTCCGCATGAGCCACGGCCGGTCCTTCTGTCGCTCCGTCTGACGCTCGGTCATGGAGGGGTACCGCCTCTCAGAGGTCGCGGAAGCGGTTGATGGCGTCGAGGTGCCGCGCGCGCATCTCCTTGTCGCGGACGCCGAGGCCCTCGCGGGGTGCGAGGGCGAGGACGCCGACCTTGCCCTGGTGCAGATTGCGGAGCACGTCGTAGGCGGCCTGTCCGGTGTCCTCCAGGGCGTACACCCTGGAGAGGGTCGGGTGGATCTTGCCCTTGGCGACCAGGCGGTTGGCCTCCCACGCCTCGCGGTAGTTGGCGAAGTGCGAGCCGATGATCCGCTTCAGCGACATCCACAGATAGCGGTTGTCGTACTCGTGGGTGTAGCCCGATGTGGACGCGCAGGTGACGATGGTGCCGCCCTTGCGGGTCACGTACACGCTCGCGCCGAAGGTCTCGCGGCCCGGGTGCTCGAAGACGATGTCGACGTCCTCACCGCCGGTCAGCTCCCGGATCCGCTTGCCGAACCGCTTCCACTCGCGCGGGTCCTGGTGGTGCTCGTCCGCCCAGAAACGGTAGCCCTCGGCGGCCCGGTCGATGATCGCCTCGGCGCCCATCGCCCGGCAGATGTCCGCCTTCTCGGGGCTGCTCACCACACAGATCGGCGTGGCGCCGCCGGCCAGCGCGAACTGTGTCGCGTACGAGCCGAGGCCGCCGCTCGCGCCCCAGATCAGGACGTTGTCGCCCTGCTTCATACCGGCGCCGTTGCGCGAGACGAGCTGGCGGTACGCCGTGGAGTTGACGAGCCCGGGGGCCGCCGCCTCCTCCCAGCTGAGGTGGTCCGGCTTGGGCATCAACTGGTTGGACTTCACGAGCGCGATCTCGGCGAGTCCGCCGAAGTTGGTCTCGAAGCCCCAGATCCGCTGCTCCGGGTCGAGCATGGTGTCGTTGTGCCCGTCGGAACTCTCCAGCTCGACCGAGAGGCAGTGCGCGACGACCTCGTCGCCGGGCTGCCAGGCGTTGACCCCGGGCCCGGTGCGCAGGACGACGCCCGCCAGGTCGGATCCGATGACGTGGTAGGGCAGGTCGTGCCGCCTGGTCAGCTCGCTGAGGCGGCCGTAGCGCTCCAGGAAGCCGAAGGTGGCCATCGGCTCGAAGATCGAGGTCCAGACGGTGTTGTAGTTGACCGAGGACGCCATGACGGCGACCAGGGCCTCGCCGGGACCCAGCTCGGGCACCGGGACGTCGTCCAGGTGGAGCGACTTGCGGGGGTCCTTCTCACGGGTGCTGAGCCCGTCGAACATCTCCGTCTCGTCCTTGTGCACGGTGACCGCGCGGTACGACTCGGGGAGGGGGAGTGCCGCGAAGTCGGCGGCCGTACTGTCCTGCGATTGGATCGCGTCCAGGATTTCCTTCACGGTGGTGCCTCCGGCGAAGCGCGTCCCCGGCAAGAGGGGACGCTGAGGGATCCCTGCGGGAGGGAGGGGGCTGCTGCTGGTCCGGTGGGGTGGTGCCGTCGGTTCGGCGGAGGTGGTGCCAGGTGGTGCTGTGCGGCAGCGCTGGTGGCGCGAAGAGGGTGCCTGTGACGCAGGCGTCCGGGCGCGCAGGCCGTGACTTGCGGGGACAGCCGACGTACGAAGTTTCCTGCACGCCGGCCGCCCGGACCACTTCAACGTATGACACTGCGTGCCAGGTGACAAGACACTGCGTGCCAAGAGTTTCTCTCATTTGTCATTTGCTCGTCACAAATGAGCGATGATCGATCAGGTAGGGGTCCCGGAAAACGCCAAAAGGCCCCAAGAAGGGGCCGATCGGGCGGAAAAACGGATCAAAAACAGACCGGACGAACCCGGTGCGGGTGACGCGGAGGTGCCGGGGCCGTCAGCCGCGGTCGCGCAGGGCGTCCTCGATGGTGCGCATGACCTCGTCCAGAGGTACGTCCGTCCGGGCGACGGTGACCAGGACATCGCCCCGCGCGTGGGTGGTGGCCGCGGCCGGCGTCGCCTGTCCGGCGCCGATCCCGGTGCCGAAGGTCCGGCGGACGATCGCGAAGGCGTGGTCGAGCTGCGTCTCGACATCGCCCTGGCCGCCCGCGCGCAGCCAGCGCCGCAGCACGTGGTTGTGGGCCGTGACCACGGCGGACGCGGCGACCTCGGCGAGCAGTGGGTCGTCATTGCCGCTCTGGTGCGCCTGCTCGTCGAAGTGCCCCAGCAGATACCGCGTGAACAGCCGCTCGTAACGGGCCACCGAGGCGATCTCGCGCTCCCGCAGCGTCGGCACCTCGCGGGTGAGGCGGTAGCGCTCCACGGACACGGCGGGCGAGGCCGCGTACATCTTCATGACCTCCTTGATCCCGCGGCACACCGTGTCGAGCGGGTGCTCGTGCGGCGGGGCGGCGTTGAGGACGGCCTCCGCGCGGATCAGGGTGTCGTCGTGGTCCGGGAAGATCGCCTCTTCCTTGGAGCGGAAGTGCCGGAAGAAGGTGCGCCGGGCGACGCCCGCCGCCGCGGCGATCTCGTCGACCGTCGTCGCCTCGTACCCCTTGGTCGCGAACAGTTCCATGGCCGCGGCCGCCAGTTCCCTGCGCATCTTGAGCCGCTGGGCGGCGGCGCGGCTGCCCGCGGCGCTCTCCGGCGCGTCGGACACGGCGGCTGTACGGGTGGGGCGTCGGCCTGGATCTTCGGACTGGGACATGCCCCGAACGTACTGCATCGCATCCGACGGACGTGCACCTCCCGTCCTCCCTCCGCGCACCGCGGGGGGAGGGCTCCCGGCGAGGTCGCCGGGCGGACCGTCGGCGGGGTCCAGCAGGCCGCCCCAGCCCGCGCGTTCGGGGCGGCGGCCGGTACGGGGCTCGGCGTCGGGCACAGGGGCTCAGCGCCGGGCGTATTCGCGGAAGCCGCGGCCCGTCTTGCGGCCGAGGCAGCCTGCGGCCACCAGGTGCTCCAGGAGCGGCGCGGGGGCGAGTCCCGGGTCGCGGAACTCGCGGTGCAGGACCTTCTCGATGGCGAGCGAGACATCGAGGCCGACCACGTCCAGGAGTTCGAACGGGCCCATCGGATAGCCGCCGCCCAGCCTCATCGCGGCGTCGATGTCGTCCAGTGACGCGTAGTGCTCCTGGACCATCTTGATCGCGTTGTTGAGGTACGGGAACAGCAGCGCGTTGACGATGAACCCGGCGCGGTCGCCGCAGTCCACCGGGTGCTTGCGGATGGTCGCGCACACCTCGCGGACGGTGGCGTGCACCTCGTCGGCGGTGAGCACGGTCCGCACCACCTCGACGAGCTTCATCGCGGGCGCCGGGTTGAAGAAGTGCATCCCGATGACGTCCTGCGGGCGGGAGGTGGCACGGGCGCAGGCGACCACGGGCAGCGACGAGGTGGTGGTCGCGAGGACCGCGCCGGGCTTGCAGACCTTGTCCAGGACCGCGAAGAGCTGCTGTTTGACGTCCAGGTCCTCCGCGACGGCCTCCACCGCGAGGTCGACGTCGGCGAACCCGTCGTACGACCCGGCGGGCGTGATCCGGTCCAGGGTGCCGGTCGCCGCCTCCGCGGTCAGTCTGCCCTTGTCGACAGAGCGCGAAAGGGACTTGGCGATACGGGACTTGGCGGCCTCCGCCTTCTCGGGGCTGCGGGCGGCGAGCACCACGTCGTATCCGGCCTTGGCGAACACCTCGGCGATGCCGGACGCCATCGTCCCGGACCCGGCGACTCCCACCGAGCGCACCTCGCGGCCCGCGCCGGCCGTCGGGTCGCCGCCGGGCGTCAGCGCGTCGGGCACGATGACGGCGCCGCCCGGCTCCTCGTACGTGTAGAAGCCGCGGCCCGCCTTGCGGCCCGTCAGGCCGGCCTCGCTGAGCTGGCCGAGGATCGGCGCGGGGGCGTGCAGACGGTCGTGCGAGGCGGTGTACATGGCCTCCAGGACGGTGCGGGCCGTGTCGACGCCGATGAGGTCGAGCAGGGCGAGCGGGCCCATCGGCAGTCCGCAGCCCAGTTTCATCGCCGCGTCGATGTCCTCGCGGCTCGCGTACCTCGCCTCGTACATCGCGGCGGCCTGGTTCAGATAGCCGAACAGGAGTCCGTCGGCGACGAATCCGGGCCGGTCGCCGACCGCGACGGGCTCCTTGCCGAGTTCGATCGCCAGGTCGGTCACCGCGGCGACGGCGGCCGGTGAGGTCAGCACCGACGACACGACCTCGACGAGCTTCATCGCGGGCGCCGGGTTGAAGAAGTGCAGCCCGAGCACGCGCTCCGGGTGCGCGGATTCGGCGGCGAGCCGGGTCACGGAGAGTGCGTTGGTGCCGGTCGCGAGGATGGTGTCCGGGCGGACGATGTCGTCGAGCGCGCGGAAGACCTGCTGCTTGATCTCGTACGACTCGGGGACCACCTCGATCACGAGGTCGGCGTCGGCGGCGGCCCGCAGATCGGTGAAGGTACGGAAACGGGCCAGGGTGTCGCCGCGTTCCCCTTCGGTGAGGCGTTCGCGGCGCACCGCGCGCGTGGTCGACGTCTCCAGGGCGGCGGTCGCCTGGGCGGTGGCCGTCGCGTCGACGTCGATGCCTATGACCTCCCGTCCGGCGCGGGCCAGGACCTCGGCGATACCGGTGCCCATGGTGCCGAGGCCGACGACGGCGACGGTGTGCAGTGGCGGCAGGGAAGGGTCGGACTGGGGAGCGGCCATCGCGGGACTCCAAAGGATGAGTGACGACTGAGGTGAGCACGCGGGGACGCCGACGGGCGCCCGGGGTGCGGGAGTTGCTGTGGTTGCCGTGGTCACGTGACCCGGAGGGCGTACAAGGCGCACGCCCATGAGGGGGAATCGACGGGCCCTGTCCCGGGGCCCCGCCGTACTGAACCGAACCGACCAGCGCTCGTGGCGGCTGCGTCACCAGGCCGCCAGGAGCTGAAACGCGGGGGAGTGTGTCCCGCTCGTCTGAGGTTAACCGGCGGGTAACGAGCGCGCCACCCCTCCAGATGCGTGATTCGCTGTGGCTGTGTGTGACATACATCGCGGCCACGACAGGCTCTAGGGTCTCAGTCATGGACAAAGAGTTGCGATCACTCACGGAGCGCTTACGGAAGGAGTCCGGGGCCTCGGACGCGTACGAGCGGTTGGTCGCGACCCACGACCAGGAGGAACTGGCCGCCGTGCTGACGGCACCCGCGCAGCCCCTGTGGGCGCGGGAACTCGCCGCCTTCCGGCTCGGCGGCGCGGGGGACCCGCGCGCCTTCGAGGCACTCGTACTGCTGCTCAACCACCGCGAGCCGCAGCGGTGCGCCTCGGCGGCCGTCGCGCTCGCCCGGCTGGGTGACCCGCGCACGGCCCGCGCCGCCGCCGCGCTCGCCACGAACGAACTCCGCGTCGCGTACGCCCTGCACCCGGTACGGCTCCTCGTCGCGCTGCGCGCCCCGGAGTCCGTCCCGGCCCTGATCACCACCCTGGAACGCCGCCTGGCCCCGCAGGACCCGTACCGCGCGGTCGCCCTCGCCTGCGTACAGGGCCTCGGCGACCTGGGCGACACCCGCGCCCTCCCGGTCCTACGAGAGGCCCGCGCCCACCCCGCCCTGGCAGACACAGCCACCCGAGCCCTGACCCGCATTCCCGGTGGCCGCCGGGACTAGCGCCTCACAAGGACCCGAGCGGGAGCGTGTACCGCACCTCGGGCACGGCGGTTCCCTCGACGTCGAAGGGCTCTTCGGACCCGTCGGGTGTGAACCCGGCGGCCTCGTAGAAGCGGCGGGCCCGGTGGTTCTCCTTGAGGACCCACAGGAGGAGCCGCCGGTGCCCGTCGGCGGTGCGGTCGCGCACGGCCCGTGTCAGGAGGGTCCGTCCGACGCCCGTCGAGAAGGTGTCGGGGCGGACGTAGAGCGCGTACACCTCGGCGTCCTGCGCGTGTGTGTCGTCGTCGCGGCCGGGACCGTGGGCGCACCAGCCGACCACCTCGCCGTCGCGTTCGGCGACCAGGTTGGCCACCCGGCCGTTGCCTTGGGCGAGGTGGGTGCGCCGCCGGGCCGCGTCCTCGGTCACGTCGAGTGCGTCCAAGTAGGTCCGAGGCAGCAGCTCGGCATAGGCGGTGCGCCACCCACCGATCCGGATCGCCGCGACCGCCTCGCAGTCGGCATCCCGCATGGCGCGCACCCGAAGGTCGGTCACGCCGGGGCCTCCTCGGTGGGGACGATCGCGTATGCCTCGATTTCCAGGAGGTAGGACGGGTTTACGAGGGCGGTGACCTGGACTGCTGAGGAGGCTGGGAGGCGGGTTGGGTCCAGGTGGGTGTCTCGGGCCTCGCGGATGGCCGGCATGTGGGCCATGTCGGTGACGAAGTACGTCAGCTTCACCACGGAGTCGAAGTCCGTGCCCGCCGCGGCGAGGCAGCGGCCCAGGTTGGCGAAGACCTGGCGGGCCTGGGCTCCGGGGTCGTCCGCGCCGACGAGTGCGCCGTTCTCGTCCAGGGCGAGTTGGCCGGAGATCGCGATGAAACGGCCCGTGCCGACGACGACGTGCGTGTACGCCGTTGCCGGGAAGACGCCCTCGGGGGCCGGGATGTGGGTGAGGTGGGTGGGTCCGGTGCTCATGGGGTCATCCTCGCCCACGCGGCTTCGGGCCCGCCCACCTCCCCTGAACCCGTCAGCCCCGGAAGCCCAGCAGGCCGTGCAGGGCCGCGCCACGGGACGTGGCGTCGGTCTTCGCCTTGAGGGGCTTCGGGTCCGGCTGCTTCTCGCAGACCGCGTCGACCTCGCCGCCGTCGCCGCGCGGCACCTTGCCGGTGGCCAGATACGCCGTCAGATGGCGGTCCAGACACTTGTTGCCGCTCAGTGTGATGCCGTGGTTCCCGCCGCCCTGCTCAACGACCAGGCTCGACCCGTACAGCTTGCCGTGCAGGGTGACCCCGCCCTCGTACGGCGTGGCCCCGTCGTCGGTCGCCTGGAACAGCAGCACCGGCGGCAGCTTGCGGTTGGTCACGCTCGGTGGAACCAGCCGCTCCGTCGGCCAGAAGGCACAGGGCGCGTTGTACCAGGCGTTGTTCCAGGTGGAGAACGGCGCCTTCTCGCTGACCTTCCGGTTGTCGTGCCGCCACTTGTTCCAGTCGCGCGGCCACCACGCGTCACGGCACTGCACGGCCATGTAGACGCTGTAGCCGTTGTCGCCGGCGCGGTCGACGGCACCGAAGTTCTCGTAGGCGTCGACCAGGGCGTCCGCGCCTTTGCCGCCGGGGTCCTTCGCGTACGCGGCGAACGCCTGGGCCAGAGAGGGCCAGTAGCCGTTGTAGTACCCGCCGGGCAGGAAGGTGTCCTCCAGCTCACCGCCGCCGACCTTGCCGCGGGCCGGCTTCCGGGTTACCGCGTCCCGCATGGCGTACCACTTGGCCTCGACCTTCGCCGGGTCCGTGCCGAGCTTGTACGTCGCGTCGTGCCGGGCCACCCACGCCAGGAACGCCTGGTGACGGGCATTGAAGGCGTAGTTCTGCTGGAGGTTGTCGTCGTACCAGACCCCGGTCGGGTCCACGATCGAGTCCAGGACCATGCGCCGCACCCGGTCCGGGTACAGCTTCCCGTACACGGCCCCGAGATAGGTGCCGTACGAGTAGCCGAAGTAGTTGATCGTGCGGGCGCCGAGTGCCGCGCGGATCGCGTCCATGTCACGGACGGCGCTCACCGTGCCGAGGTGCGGGAGCAGGTCCGCGTACTTCTTGCCGCAGGCCCGCGCGAACGCCTCCGCGCGGTCCAGGTTGGCCTGCTCGATCGCCTGGGTGGTGGGCACGCTCGGCGGGCGTACGGGGTCGAACTGGCCGGGCCGGCAGTCGATCGCGGGCGTGCTCCTGCCGACGCCGCGCGGGTCGAAGCCGATCACGTCGTACTGGGACGCGACGGACTTCGGCAGCGCCCCCGCCACGTATCCGGCCATGCTGAGCCCGCTGCCGCCGGGGCCGCCCGGGTTGACCAGGAGCGGGCCCTGATACGTCTTCGCGGTGTGCGGGACACGGGAGAGCGCGAGGGAGATCTGCCGCCCGCGCGGACGCGCGTGGTCCAGGGGCACCTTGATCGAGGCGCACTGGAGGGTCGGATATTTCGTGGTGCCGCACTTCTTCCACGCCGGTGCCGAAGCCGATGCCGCCGATGCCGGTGACGGGGACGGTGCGGAACGTGCGGGTGCGGCATGGGCGCTCGCGGTCTGCGGAAGCGCCGTGATCATCCCGGCCACCGCGGCGGCGGCGCCGCACAGTGCGGCTGCGCGTTTCTTCATAGGGCCTCCCAGGGCGGAGGGTTCGGGGCCGTGGGCCCACGACCCCCGCCGCATCGTCCCGGAAAGCCCGCGCGGAAGGACGTGTCTGGCGCGGGTGTCGACCCGATCGGACCAGTCCGGGTGAGTCGACCGAGCCCGTGGCGTGGGTCAGAGGAGGCTCAGCTGCGTGGGCCCGGGGCCGGGCGTGGGCTCCGGCTCCCGCTCCGGCAGGGTGATCCGCCGGGCCGCTCCCGCGCGCGAGGGCCCGATCCCGAACTCCTCGGCCAGCTCGTGCACCTGACGGGTGATCCGGCGCTGATACCAGCGGGGCGCGTAGGCACCCTCCGCGTACAGCCGCTCGTACCGCCCCACGAGATACGGGTGGTGCTGCCCGAGCCAGGTCATGAACCACTCGCGGGCGCCGGGCCGCAGATGCAGCACCAGCGGTGTCACGGAGGTCGCCCCGGCCGCCGCGATCGACCGGACCGTGGCGCGCAACTGGTCGGGATGGTCGCCGAGGAAGGGGATCACGGGCGCCATCAGGACCCCGCAGCCGATGCCGTGTTCGCCCAGCGTCCGTACGACGTCCAGGCGCCGCTCGGGCGAGGGGGTGCCCGGTTCGACCGTGCGCCACAGCGCGGGATCCGTGAAGCCGACGGAGACCGAGATCCCGACGTCGGTGACCGCGGCTGCCTGCCGGAGCAGATCGAGATCGCGCAGGATCAGTGTGCCCTTGGTGAGGATCGAGAACGGGTTCGCGTGGTCGCGCAGCGCCGTGATGATGCCCGGCATCAACCGGTAACGTCCTTCGGCCCGCTGATAACAGTCGACGTTCGTCCCCATCGCTATGTGCTCGCCCTGCCAGCGGCGTGAGCCGAGCTGGCGGCGCAGCAGGTCGGGCGCGTTCACCTTGACCACGATCTGGGTGTCGAAGCCGACCCCGGTGTCCAGGTCCAGATAGCCGTGCGTCTTGCGGGCGAAGCAGTACACGCACGCGTGCGTGCAGCCCCGGTACGGATTGACGGTCCACTCGAAGGGCATACGGGAGGCGCCCGGCACCCGGTTCAGGATCGAGCGGGCCCGCACCTCGTGGAAGGTGATCCCGCGGAACTCTGGGCTGTCGAACGTACGGGTGGTCACCGCGTCCGCGCCGAACAGCGCGGGGTCCCGGTCCCGGTGTCCCGCGGGCCGGTCCGTGAGGTTCTCCCAGCGCATGGCGCCTCCCTGGTAGCACTGACCACAGAATAGAACACATGTTCCCTTGATCGTGCGACCCCATGGCCGGACCCCGATTTGGGAGGCTGTACACCGGGGTGGTTGGCTGGAGCAGCCCATGACGGGACCCCGACGGATCAAGCCCTGGAGGAAGTGCAATGGCGCAGGTCGAGGCCACCACGGAACGGATCATCGCGGCGCGGCCCGAGGATGTGTTCGACGCTCTGGCCGACTACAGCGGCGCGCGCGCGAAAGTCCTCAGCGAGCACTTCAGCGAGTACGAGGTGCGCGAGGGTGGCGACGGCGAGGGCACCCTCGTCCACTGGAAGCTCCAGGCCACCAGTAAGCGGGTCCGTGACTGTCTCCTTGAGGTGACCGAGCCCACCGACGGCGAACTCGTCGAGACCGACCGCAACTCCTCGATGGTCACCACCTGGCGGGTCACCCCGGCCGGTGAGGGCAAGGCCCGCGTCGTGGTCAACTCCGTCTGGAACGGGGCCGGGGGCATCGGCGGCTTCTTCGAGAGGACCTTCGCGCCCAAGGGCCTCGCCCGTATCTACGACGACGTGCTCGCCCGGCTCGCCGCCGAGACGGAGAAGTGACCCGCAAGGACCTGACCGGTACGGAGAAGTGACCCCGGAGGGTCACGATCATCCTCACCGGTTCGAGTGGTTCTCCGAACCGCTCCGTTGTACGCCGTAGGGCTCCCACCGGCGGGTTCATCCGCCGGGCCCCGCTCAGGGGCGACTCGTCGCGCTTGCTCGCAGTTGTCGCGTAATGCGAGAAATGTGCGGCGCAGGCGCGACGAGGGGAGCAGCAGGTGGGCGGGACGACGCTGGTGAAGGACGCCGGGCCGGGCATGGGGCCGGCCGGGACACAGGTCCGGGTACCCCTCGGGCAGCCGGGTGACACCCCGTCCGGCCCACCCTCCGGCACCCCACCGGGTCGGCCGCCGACCACGGCGGCCGACCCGACGCTCGGGCTCAGCCCCCGCCGGGTCCGCATGGTCTTCATCGGCCTGTTGCTCGCCCTGTTGCTCGCCGCGCTCGACCAGATGATCGTCGCCACGGCACTGCCCAAGATCGTCGGTGAACTCCACGGCCTGGACAAGATGTCCTGGGCGATCACCTCGTACCTGCTCACCTCCACCGTCGGCCTGCCGATCTACGGCAAGCTCGGTGACCTGGTCGGGCGCAAGAGCGTCTTCCTGTTCGCCATCGCCGTGTTCGTCGTCGGCTCGGCGCTCTGCGGCTGGTCCCGCACCATGGACGAGCTGATCGCCTTCCGCGCGATCCAGGGCATCGGCGCCGGCGGCCTCATGATCGGCGTGCAGGCGATCATCGCGGACATCGTGCCGCCCCGCGAACGAGGCCGCTACATGGGCCTCATCGGCGCCGCCTTCGGGCTCGCCTCGGTCGCCGGACCCCTCCTCGGCGGCTTCTTCACCGACCACGCGACCTGGCGCTGGTGCTTCTACATCAACGTGCCCTTCGGGCTGGTCACGTTCGTCGTCGTCATGGCTGTCCTCAAACTCCCCAAACCCGCGACGCGCGGTCGACTCGACGTCCTGGGCGCCCTGTTGCTCGCCGCCGCGTCCACCTGCCTGGTGCTGCTGACCAGTTGGGGCGGCACCGAGTACGCCTGGGGCTCCCGCGTCATCCTCGGCCTGGCCGCCGGTGCCGTCCTCGCCTCCGTGCTGTTCCTCGTCGCCGAACGCTTCGCCTCCGAACCGCTCATCCCGCTCAGGCTGTTCCGCGACCCGGTCTTCAACATCACCGGACTCGTCGGCATGGTCATCGGCGTCGCCCTCTTCGGCGCCGCCAGCTATCTGCCGACCTTCCTCCAGATGGTCGACGGCGCCAGCGCCACCGAGTCCGGGCTGCTGATGCTCCCGATGATGGGCGGCATCGTCGGCGCCTCCGTGATCTCGGGCCAGCTCATCAGCCGCACCGGACGCTACCGGGCGTACCCGATCGTCGGCGGCGTGGTCTCCGTCGCCGGGATGTGGCTGCTGTCCCGGCTCGAAACCGACACGCCCCGGCTGCACTACAGCATCTGGATGGCCGTACTCGGCGCCGGAATCGGCCTGGTCATGCCCGTCCTCGTGCTCGCCGTGCAGAACGCCGTACGCCCCGCCGACCTCGGCACCGCCACCAGCGCGCACAACTACTTCCGGCAGATCGGCGGCAGCGTCGGCGCCGCGATCTTCGGCACCCTCTTCGCCAACCGGCTCGCCGACGCGCTCGCCGACCGGCTGCCCGCCGGGGCCGACCTGCCCGACCCCGAGTCCATCACCCCGCAGGTCGTCCGCGCCCTGCCCGCCGCGCTGCGCGACGGCTACATCCGGGCCTACGCCGACGCCATGCCCCGGATCTTCCTCTACCTCGTGCCGGTGCTCGTCCTCGGCCTGCTGATCGCCTTCTTCCTCAAGGAGACCCCCCTGTTGTCCAGTGCCGCGTCCCAGAACGCCCCCGAAGCCGAGGCCGGTTCGTCGATTCCGGCCGCCCGCACCTCGTACGCCGCCGGGGTGCCCGTCTGCGGTTCGGTGCAGCACTCCGACGGCACCGCCGTACCGCGCGCCGCGCTCACCCTCATCGACATCTCCGGACGGCAGATCGGGCGCGGCGCCAGCGGCGGTGACGGGCGGTACGCGCTGTCCACACCGGGCGCCGGATCGTACGTCCTGATCGCGGCGGCCGGCGGACACCAGCCGCAGGCCGTCTCCGTCACCGTCGGGGAACGGCCCGTCGAACTCGACGTCGTACTTGGCGGCGCCGGGCGTCTCGCGGGCACCGTCGTCACCGCCGACGGCTCGCCCGTACGCGACGCCACCGTGACGCTCACCAATGTGCACGGCGAGGTCGTCGCCAGTACCCGCAGCGGACGTGAAGGCGGCTATGTCATCACGGAGTTGGTGGCCGGTGAGTACACCCTCGCCGGGAGCGCGCCAGCGTTCCGCCCCGCCGCGCTCCCGGTGAGCGTCCAGGCGTCGCGGGAGACCCGCCAGGACGTCGAACTCGCGGGCGGCGCCGTACTGCGCGGCACCGTCAGGGCCGGCGGCGGACGGCCGGTCGAGGACGCGCGGGTCACGCTTCTCGACGCCGCCGGCAATGTCGTGGACACCCTGACAACGGGCCCCGACGGGACGTTCCGGTTCATCGACCTGTCGTCCGGCGAGTACACGGTGATCGCCGCGGGCTATCCGCCGGTGGCCACCGTGCTCCAGGTCGCGGGCGGCGGCCGTACGGAACGGGACCTCCAACTCGGCCACGAGGACTGACGCGAGGACAGACGCGAGTCGCGAGTACTGACGGGAGTACTGGCGCGAAGACCGGCGCTTTCCCGGACCCCGCGCGGGGTCGCTCAACGGCGCGAATTCGCCGGATGTCGCACACCGCTACCCTCGGCGGACGTACCGTGGTGGCGGCGGCAGATCTTGTGATGCCGCCCCGGGAAGGAGCCTTGGCCATGGCACGTGGCACGGGATCGGCGCCACCCGTCGGCCACGGGGCCGAGGGGGAGCCGCCGGCGCACACCGCCGTCGGCCGGGTGCCGCTGGCCGTGATCGTCATCGACGGCGAAGGGCTCGTCTCCCACTGGAGCACCGGCGCACGCCGTCTGTTCGGCGCCACCAAGGACGACGCCGTCGGACGGCCCGCCGCCGACCTCCTGCCCGTGTCCGGCGCGCTCCCCGACGACGGGGACGCCGGTTCCTACGACGCGTTCGCCGCGTACGACGGACTGGGCCCCGATCTGGAGACCTCGCTCCACGGCCGCACCTCGTACCCCGCCGCGGGCCGCGCCCGGCTCGCGGAGCACCTATCCGACGCGGCGCACGGACCGCGGATCGACGTCCTGTGGTGGGCCTATCCCCTCGTCGGACCCGGTCCCGAGCGGCTGCTGGTGCTGGCCGCGGACGCCACCCGGCTGCGCGCCGACGCGGGAGTGCCGGACCCGGCGGACGACGACGCCGATGCCGACGCCGTGGAGCGGATAGCGCCCGCCTTCGCGCTGCACACCGACTTCCCCGGTGCTGACGAACTCGCCCGGGGGCTGCCCGAGATCCTGCCGAGTATGAGTGTCGGCGAGAGCGCCCGTATCGTCGCGCAGGTCCTCGAACTCGGCTATCCCGTCCTGGAGTTCAGCCAGCACGACCGGGTGCCCGTGACCCCCGACTGGGGCATCGCCCGGCGCGCGGAGCGCAAGGCGCGCAAGGAGCGCGCCGCACGCGCCGCGGCGGCCGGGAGCCCGCCGCCGAGGGAGACCGCGTCCGACGGCGACGACGGCGAGGACCTGGAGTACGCCGCCGTTCGGGAGCGCCTCGAATTCCTCAACGAGGTGAGCGGGCGCATCGGTTCGTCCCTCGACCTGTCCCGGACCATCGTCGAGGTGAGCCGCGCGGTGGTGCCCCGGTTCACGGACGTCGCCGGTACCTATCTGCGGGAACAGGTCGTCGCCGGTGAGGGGTTCCCGGACGGGCCGCCCGACGCGACCACCATGTGGCACCGGGTCGCCATCGAGCACACCGACGAACCGGGCCGCTGGGACGATGTCGTACCGGTCGGGGAATCCATGCCGTTCCCCGTGCACACCCCGTTCTTCCAGTGCATGACCACCGGGGAGCCCGTCCTCGTGCCGCGCATCACCGAGGAGATGGGCAACGCCATCGCCTCGCAGTTCGAGAAACGCGACATCAGACCGCTCATCAACCACCGTTCGATGCTGGTGGTGCCCCTCAAGGCGCGCAATGTGGTCCTCGGCTTCATGATCCTGTTACGCCACCGGGAACGGCCCGTCTTCAACGACATGGACCGCGTCACCGGCGCCGAACTCGCCGCCCGCGCGGGCCTCGTCCTCGACAACGCGCGCATGTACACCTACCAGGAGAGCGTCGCCGAGACCCTCCAGGACAGCATGCTCCCGCACATCGAACCCCGGATGGCCGGCTGCGACATCGCCACCCGCTATCTGCCGGGCACCCTGCTCGGACGGGTCGGCGGAGACTGGTTCGACTCGGTGAAACTCCCCGGGTCCCGCTCCGCACTCGTCGTCGGCGACGTCATGGGGCACGGACTCAACTCGGCGGCGATGATGGGGCAGTTGCGGACCGCCGTACAGACCATGGCGGCGCTCGACCTGCCGCCCGTACAACTGCTCCGCAATCTCGACGACCTCGCCCAGCGCCTCGGCGAGCACTACCTCGCGACCTGTCTGTACGCGGTGTACGACCCGATCGGCGGCGAACTGGAGATCGCCAACGCCGGGCACATCCCGCCCGTCCTGGTCCGCGCCGACGACGGCCGCAGCGAACTCCTCGACCTGCCCACCGGGGCGCCCATCGGTGTCGGCGGTGTGCCCTTCGAGACGGTACGGGTGCCGGTCGGGCCCGGTGACCGGCTGGTCATGTGCACCGACGGGCTGGTCGAGATGCGGGGGCAGGACATCGGCGTCGGCCTCGCCACGCTCTGTGAGTCCGCCGCGCATCCGGCGGCGTCCATGGACGACGCCTGCGACACCATCATCCGCGCGCTCGGACGGCGCGGCGGACGCAAGGACGACGTCGCCCTGCTGATGGCCCGGCTCAATGGCATCGCTGCCGACGACGTGGCCCTCCGAAGGTTCGCCGCCGACCCCGTCGAGGTGCGGGCCGCACGGGAGTTCGTCGCCGAACAACTCACCGCGTGGGGACTCGGAACGCTGATCGACCCCGCCCGGCTGATGGCCGACGAACTCGTCACCAACGCCGTACAGCACGCACGCGGGCGGCACATCGAACTCCGCCTGGTCCGCAGCGGCACCACCCTCACCTGCGAGGTCGTGGACGACGACCACACCCTGCCCACACTGATGAGCGCAGGGCCCGGTGACGAGTTCGGGCGGGGGCTGCGCGTCGTGACCGGGCTCGCCAAGGAGTGGGGCACCAGCAGGGCCGGCACCGGTAAGACCGTGTGGTTCGAACTCGCCCTGCCCAGACGGTAGTTGCGCGGTGAACGTATGCGGCGGCCCGCTTGTCGGCGGACCCCGGGAGCGGTAGACCGATCAGGTCGCCCGCTCGGGCGGCGGAAGATCGCACCTGTCGTACCTGGGGAGCTGGGCATGAGCGTGACGAGTCGGTACCGGGCGACCTGGGAAGGGTTCTGGAGCGAGGCTCCGGGGGAGCAGGGCGGGGTGTTCTGGGACGCGGGAGCCGAGGTGACCGCGGGTGTCCATCTCGGCCTCTTCGAACCCCGACTCGTGGCGCCGGGGCTGCCGTTGGTGGACCTCGGTTGCGGGAACGGCACACAGACGCGGTATCTCGCCGGACGGTTCTCCCGGGTCGTCGGCGTCGACCTGTCCGCCGCTGCCCTGGAACACGCGCGGCGGGCCGACCCTTCCGGCAGTGCGGAGTTCCGTGAGCTGGACGCGGCCGAGAAGGCCGAGACACAGCAGCTCCACGCCGAGGTGGGCGACGCCAACGTCTATATGCGGGGCGTGCTCCATCAGTGCGAGCCGGACGACCGGCAGCCGCTCGTGGAGGGTGTGGCGACCCTGCTCGGGGAGCGGGGGCGCGCGTTCCTCGTCGAGCTGTCCGAGGCGGCGGGACCGGTGATGCGCGGGCTGGCGCAGCAGCCCGGGGGGCCGCCGGTCAAGCTCGCGTCGGTGTTCCGGCACGGGATCGCCCCCGGCGAGGTCGCCGACGACGCCGTCACCGACTATGTGCGAGGTGCCGGACTCGACATCCTCGCGGAGGGTGCGCTGCCGTTGATCACGACGGAACACCATCCCGACGGGTCCGCCGTCGAAATCCCCTCACGGTGGCTGGTGGTGGGGCGACCCGTACCGGGGAGCTGAGCGGATCTCCGGTACCGCATCTCTTGGGGGATCCGGCCATTTTCCGCGCACTGGTACGGGGACTCCTTCTGAGGCGTCCTGGGCGTCCCCGTACCGGCGTGGGTCGTCAGGCCGAGGCGATGCCCAGGACCAAGGCAGCCGCGCCCACCAGGAGGAGGACCGTGGGAGTGGGGACGCCCTTGACGTCCTTGCCGCGGA
The DNA here is from genome assembly GCF_042886315.1 of Streptomyces sp. NPDC058001. Taxonomy (NCBI): domain Bacteria; kingdom Bacillati; phylum Actinomycetota; class Actinomycetes; order Kitasatosporales; family Streptomycetaceae; genus Streptomyces; species Streptomyces sp. NPDC058001. The sequence goes on along the minus strand of NZ_JBHVQT010000008.1, from coordinate 360,867 downwards.
TGTGGGTCACGACGGCGCCGATGAAATAGAGCACGACACCGATGGCCGCCGCGATGCCCAGCGGCCGGAAGAAGATGCCGATCAACAGCCCCAGAGCGCCCGCGAATTCGAGCGCGGCAAGGCGCGGCAGCCAACTGTCGGGCACACCGATCGACCTCATGCCCGTCACGATCTTCTCGTCCTTGACGAGCTTCCCCCGACCCGACGCGACCAGCACCAGCGCCAGCAGAACACCGACCACCACATAAGCGACGAACATAACTCTCCCAAAGGTGTCGCACACTTTTTGTGAGTAGCTTACTTCTTTTTCGTTCTCCTCACACCCGTCACTTGTGCCGCAGGTCTGAACCACTGAACCTTTCGGAGGGTTCTGGTCCGGCCCCCCGCCGGCGCGTAACGTGGCGCGGCATGAAGATCCTTCTCAGCGCCGACATGGAGGGCGCCACGGGCGTGACCTGGCCCGCCGACGTACTGCCGGGCACCCCGCAGTGGGAGCGGTGCCGTGCGATGTTCACCTCCGACGTGAACGCCGCCGTGCTCGGCTTCTTCGACGGCGGCGCCGACGAGGTCCTCATCAACGAGGCCCACTGGACCATGCGGAACCTGCTCCTGGAACGCCTCGACGAGCGGGCCTCGATGCTGACCGGACGGCACAAGTCGCTGTCGATGGTCGAGGGTGTGCAGCACGGCGACGTCGACGGCATCGCCTTCATCGGCTACCACACCGGCGCCGGCATGGAGGGCGTCCTCGCCCACACGTATCTCGCGAACTCCATCACCGGTGTCTGGGTCAACGGCGAACGCGCCAGCGAGGGACTGCTCAACGCGCGCGTGGTCGCCGAGTACGGCGTCCCGGTCGTGCTCGTCACCGGCGACGACCTGACCTGCGAGGACGCACTCGGCTACGCGCCCGGCGCGCTGAAGGTCGCGGTCAAGGACCATGTGTCCCGGTACGCGGCCGTGTGCCGTACACCGGCGCGTACCGCGTCGGACATCCGCGCGGCGGCCAAGGAGGCGGCGTCGCTCGCGGTACGGCACAGTCCCGTCCGGGCGGGGCCGTTCACCGTGGAGTTGGAGTTCGACGCGGAACACCTCGCGATGGCCGCGACCGTCGTCCCCGGAGTGGCCCGTGGCGGCGAGCGCAGGGTCGCGTACACCAGCGACACCATGTACGAGGGCATCCGCACCTTCAAGGCGGTCACGACGATCGTCTCGGCCGCGGTGGAGGAGCAGTATGGCTGAGCAGAGCAGCACCACGGGGCAGAACGGGGTCGATCAGCAGGCGCTCGACGAGGTCGTCCGGTTCACCTCCGACCTCATCCGGATCGACACCACCAACCGGGGCGGCGGCGACTGCGAGGAGCGGCCGGCCGCCGAGTACGCCGCCGAACTCCTCGCGGACGCGGGCCTGGAGCCCACCCTTCTCGAACGCAGCCCCGGCCGCACCAACGTCGTCGCCCGCTTCGAGGGCACCGACCCGTCGGCCGGCGCGCTGCTGCTCCACGGCCATCTCGACGTGGTGCCCGCACAGGCCGACGACTGGGCCGTGCACCCCTTCTCCGGGGAGATCCGCGACGGCGTGGTCTGGGGCCGGGGCGCCGTCGACATGAAGAACATGGACGCCATGATCCTGGCGACCGTACGTCACTGGGTGCGCGCCGGGATCCGGCCCCGGCGCGATGTGGTGATCGCGTTCACCGCCGACGAGGAGGCCAGCGCCGAGGACGGCTCCGGGTTCCTCGCCGACCGCCACGCACCGTTCTTCGAGGGCTGCACCGAGGGCGTCAGCGAGTCCGGTGCCTTCACCTTCCACGACGGACGCGGCACCGAGATCTACCCGATCGCCGCCGGTGAGCGCGGCACCGCCTGGCTGAAACTCACCGCGCACGGCCGCGCGGGGCACGGCTCCAAGGTGAACCACGAGAACGCCGTCACCCGTCTCGCCTCCGCCGTCGCGCGTATCGGCGCCCACCAGTGGCCGGTCCGTCTCACCCCGACGGTCAGGGCCTCGCTCGCCGCGCTCGCCGACGTCTACGACATCGAGACCGACCCGGACGACCCCGACTTCGACGTGGACGACCTGCTCAAACGGCTGGGCCCGGCCGCAGCCCTCGTCGAACCGACCGTACGCAACAGCTCCAACCCGACCATGCTCGGCGCCGGCTACAAGGTCAACGTGATTCCCGGCGAGGCGACCGCGATGGTGGACGGGCGCTGTCTGCCCGGCGGCGAGGACGAGTTCCGCGACACGCTCGACCGGCTCACCGGACCCGACGTGGACTGGGAGTTCCACCACCGCGAGGTCGCCCTCGAAGCACCGGTCGACTCGGTGACGTTCGCCCGGATGCGCGCCGCAGTCGAGGAGTTCGCGCCCGAGGGCCGGGTGGTGCCGTTCACCATGTCGGGCGGCACCGACGCCAAGCAGTTCTCCCGCCTCGGCATCACCGGCTACGGCTTCACCCCCCTCAAGCTCCCCTACGGCTACGACTACGCCGCGATGTTCCACGGCGTGGACGAACGGGTCCCGGTCGAGGCCCTGCACTTCGGGGTCCGCGTCCTCGACCGCTTCCTGCGCACGGCATAGAGCACCGCATAGAGCACGGCCCGGAGCACGGCCCAGAACGGCATGGAGGAGACACCGACGATGCCCCTGCCCCACGGAACCTGGCCCTCACCGATCGGCGCCGCCCTGGCCGCCGCCCACGACGGGCACCCCGAGTACGTCGGCTTCGTCGGCGACGAGGCATGGTGGACCGCGCCCCGGCCCACCGAGTCAGGCCGCCGCGCCCTGGTGCGACGGCGCCCCGACGGCACCGAGGAGTCGGTACTTCCGCCGCCGTGGAACGTCCGCAGCCGCGTCATCGAGTACGGCGGGCGCCCCTGGGCCGGCGCCCGCCGCCCCGAGGGCCCGCTGCTGGTCTTCGTCCACTTCACCGACCAGCGCCTGTACGCGTACGAGCCGGACGCACCCGGCGCCGAACCGTACCCGCTGACCCCGCTGTCGACCGTCGGTGGCGGGCTGCGCTGGGTCGACCCCGATGTGCACCTCGACCGGGGCGAAGTGTGGTGCGTCCTGGAGGAGTTCACCGGCGCGGGACCCACCGACGTGCGCCGGGTGGTCGCCGCCGTACCGCTGGACGGCTCGGCGGCCGACGACCGCAAGGCGGTACGCGAACTGACGCCCGAGCGGCACCGCTTCGTCACCGGACCCCGCCTGTCCCCGGACGGCACCCGCGCGGCCTGGCTCGCCTGGGACCACCCCCGGATGCCGTGGGACGGTACGGAGGTCCTGTGCGCCGACGTCACCGCCGACGGCACCTTCGGCCGGCCGGTCGTGGTCGCGGGCGGCCCCACCGAGTCCGTCGCGCAGGCCGAATGGGCGCCGGACGGACGGCTGCTGTTCGCGAGCGACCGCACCGGCTGGTGGAACCTGTACCGCGCCGACCCCGATGGCGGCGCCAGCGCGCTGTGCCCGCGCGAGGAGGAGTTCGGCGGCCCGCTGTGGAAGATCGGCCAGAACTGGTTCGCACCGCTCGACAACGGCACGGTCGCCGTCCTGCACGGCCGTGGCGCCGCCGTCCTCGGCATCCTCGACCCCGCCACCGGCGAGATCGTGGACACCCCGGGACCCTGGACGGAATGGGCGTCAGCGGTCGGCGCGCACGGCAGCCGTGTGGTCGGAATCGCCGCCGGGCCGTACCGCTCGGCCGAGGTGGTCGAACTCGACACCCGCACCGGCCGCGCCCGCGTGATCGGCGCCGCCCACCACGACGCCGTCGACCCGACCCTCTATCCGCGCCCGGAGATCCGCACCTTCACCGGACCCGGGGGCCGTGACATCCACGCCCATGTGTACCCGCCGCACCACCCCGGCGAGACCGCTCCCGCCGGCACGCCGCCGCCCTTTGTCGTGTGGGTGCACGGCGGACCCACCAGCCGTACTCCGCTCGTACTCGACCTGGAGATCGCGTACTTCACCACACGTGGCATCGGTGTCGCCGAGGTCAACTACGGCGGCTCGACGGGCCATGGCCGCGCCTACCGCGACCGGCTGAAGGAACAGTGGGGCGTGGTCGACGTCGAGGACTGCGCGGCCGTCGCCCTCGCGCTCGCCGATGAGGGCGCCGCCGACCGGTCCCGCCTCGCGATCCGTGGCGGCAGCGCGGGCGGCTGGACGTCGGCGGCGGCGCTCACGAGCACCGATGTGTTCGCGTGCGCCGCGATCAGCTACCCGGTCCTGGACCTGACGGGCTGGGGCAGCGGCGAGACCCACGACTTCGAGTCCCAGTACCTGGAGTCCCTGGTCGGACCGCTCGCCGAGGTCCCGCAGCGGTACGTGGAGCGGTCGCCCGCGACGCACGCGGACCGGGTCACCGCGCCGTTCCTGCTGCTCCAGGGGACCGACGACGTGATCTGCCCGCCCGCCCAGTGCGAACGCTTCCTCGCCCGCATCGCCGGACGCGGCATCCCGCACGCCTACCTCACCTTCGAGGGTGAGGGACACGGATTCCGCCGCGCCGACACGGTGATCCGCGCCCTGGAGGCCGAACTCTCCCTGTACGCCCAGGTGTTCGGCTTCGACCGACCCGATGTCCCGACCCTGGAGCTGGAGCAGTGAACGCACCGGAACCGCCCGTACCGGACTTGCCCGTACCAGAGTTGGCCGCCCTGGAACGGCCCGCCCGGCTGCGGCCCGGCTCCCGCGTCGCCGTCGTCGCGCCCAGCGGACCCGTCCCCGACGACCGGCTCCAGGCCGGACTCGACCTGCTGCGCGGCTGGGACCTCGAACCGGTCGTCGGTGCCCATGTCCTCGACGTACACCCGGAGTTCGGCTACCTCGCGGGCCGCGACGCCGACCGGGCCGCCGACCTCCAGCGGGCCTGGTGCGACCCCACGGTGGACGCCGTCCTGTGCGCACGCGGCGGGTACGGCGCCCAGCGCATGGTCGACCTGCTCGACTGGGACGCGCTGCGGGCCGCGGGGCCCAAGGTGTTCGTCGGGTTCAGCGACATCACCGCCCTGCACGAGGCGTTCGCCACCCGGATGGGCCTCGCCACGCTGCACGGGGCGATGGTCGCGGGCGTCGACTTCCTGAAGAGCGGCCGAGCGCAGACCTCGCTCCGGCACACCTTCTTCGAGCCCGAGACCGTCCGGACCCTGGCGGCCGGACGGCCTTTGGTGGCGGGCCGCGCCACCGGCGTCACCCTCGGCGGCTGCCTCTCGCTGCTCGCCGCGGACCTCGGCACCCCGCACGCCCGGCCATCGGCGCGCGGCGGTCTGCTCTGCCTGGAGGACGTGGAGGAGGAGCCCTACCGGCTCGACCGGTACCTGACCCAACTCCTGCGCGCGGGCTGGCTCGACGGGGTCGCCGGGATCCTCCTCGGCTCCTGGGAGAAGTGCGGCGCCTACGAGGACGTAAGGGCACTCCTCGCCGACCGGCTCGGCGGGCTCGGTGTCCCGGTCGTGGAGCGGTTCGGGTTCGGGCACTGCGAGGGGGCGCTGACGATTCCGTTCGGGGTCCGGGCCGAACTCGACGCGGAGGCAGGGGTGTTGACGCTGACGGAGCCCGCGTTGCGGTAGCGGGACGGTGACCTGGCGGTGGCCGGACACCTTGGGACGCCTTGGGGCACCTTCGCTGGGACCTGTGTGGTCGACGCCGATCTGTACCGGCCGGCCGGCGTCGACCGGCGGCACCCCGCGCCCGCCGTGGTCGCCACCAACGGGTTCGGCGGCAGCAAGTCGGACGGCTCGACGGACGCGATCGGCAAGGCGTTCGCAGCCCGGGGCTATGTCGGACTCGTCTACTCGGGGCTCGGATTCGGCACGTCGGGCTGCCTGATCTCGCTGGACGACCCCGGCGTGGACGGGGCCGCCGCGTCGCGCCTGGTCGACTTCCTCGCCGGCAGTCGCGCCGCCGACGACGGCACCCGCGCCGACTTCGTCACCCTGGACCGCGCCGGCGACCCACGTGTCGGCATGATCGGCGGCTCCTACGGTGGCGCGATCCAACTCGCCACGGCCGCCGTCGACCACCGCGTCGACGCCCTCGTACCGATGATCACCTGGAACGACCTGGCGTACTCGCTCGACCCGAACAACGCGGCCGACAAGCTGGTCCTCTTCGCCAAGCTCTACGACATCGCGCCGGACGGCACCAAAACACTCGTGCACCGGCTGGTGGCCCCCGTGCGGGTACCGGACGTGACCCGCGCGTTCACCGTCGAGCTGCCGGGGATCGTGCACCGGTACGAGAAGGGGCACCGGCTGCGGTTCGTGATCGCGGCCAGTGACGACGCGTACTTCGGCAACAAGGGCGTCAAACCGGTGACGGTCACCAGCGCGCCCGGGGACACCGGTGTGCTGCGGCTGCCGGTGGTCGGCGACTGACACATCGCGACCCTGGGGGACCCTTCACCGTGCGTGAAACCGTACGGGTGTCCATGCTGGTGAGGGGAGGGTCGGTCGCACGGCCGCACTCCGACGGAAGGGTCCCTCATGAGCCCCAAGACCAGCACGAGTGAGAGGCGGAGGAACTCGGCGATGACGCCCGGACGGATCATCGTCCTCGCCCTGGCCGTCCTCGGACTCGTCTTCATCTTCCAGAACACCCAGAGCACCGAGATCCGCATCCTGGTCCCGCTGGTGGTCACACCGCTGTGGCTGGCCCTCCTGGCCACCGGTGTGATCGGGACGCTGTGCGGATACGTCCTGGCCAGGCGGCGGCGCTGAGGATGCCCGGCACGGGCCGGCCGAGGCCCGGCTCCGGTCCATGGCGCCGGGCGTACCCCGACCGGCGCCGGGCTTACCGTGGCCAGATGCCCGACGACGCCTCACCCGCATCCGCGACCCCGCCCGAGCCGTCGCCCGAGCCCCCTATTGCCGAGAGCGCCCGCGTCGGTATCCGCCGGATCCGCCTGGAGGACGGCGACGAGTTCGTCGCGCGGGCGCGCGAGAGCCAGGACCTGCACCGTCCCTGGCTGTTCCCGCCGGTCACGGCCGCCTCCTTCGCGGCCTACGCGGGCCGGCTCATCGACGACCCGACCCGGCACGGCTTCCTCGTCTGCACCCGTGACGACGGCGCCATCGCCGGATTCATCAACATCAACAATGTGGTCGAGGGATCCTTCCTCAGCGCGGCACTCGGCTACGGCGCCTTCGCGCACGCGGCGGGCCGCGGCCTGATGACCGAGGGCCTCACGCTCGTCGTCCGGCACGCCTTCCGGCGCCTGGGGCTGCACCGCCTGGAGATCAACGCCCAGCCCGACAACACCGCGTCCCTCGCCCTCGCCCGCCGCGTGGGTTTCCGCAGGGAGGGCTACTCGCCGGACTTCCTCTTCATCGACGGAGCCTGGCGCGACCACGAGCGATGGGCGATCACCGCGGAGATGACGGCGCCCGGCACGTCAGGGCCACCGCGCGGGTGAGGAACCCCGTTGCCCCGTGCGGGGCCCACCGGTGAGGATGGGCCCATGCGACGCCTCGTGGTCATCGACGCCCCCTCCAACCTGGGCCTTCGCCCGCCCGCGCCCGGTACCGTCCCCGGCTGCTACAAACTCGCCGGAGCCCTGCGCGAACAGCGGATCGTGCGGCGTCTCGGCGCGCACGAGGGCGGTGTCGTCGTGTCGCCGCGCTACGACCGGGGTGACTGGCAGGAGGGCGACGGCGTCTTCAACGCCGCCGCCGTCGCCGCGTACACCGTCAAGCTCGCCGACCGTATCGAGCCCCATGTACGCGCCGGTGACCTCCCCGTCGTCCTCGGCGGTGACTGCTCCATCCAGCTCGGCGCCGCCCTCGCCCTGCGCCGCGTCGGCCGGTACGGGCTCGCCGCGATCGACGGCTCGGCCGACTTCCGGCACCCGGGGAACTCCGACGCGATCGGCGCGGCGGGCGGCGAGGAACTCGCCCTCTCGACCGGCCGGGGGCAGGCCGACCTCACCGACATCGAAGGGCGCCGGCCCTACCTCCGGGACGAGGACGTCCGTCTCTTCGGCATGCGGGACTACGACGAGGACCGTGCCGAACTCGCCGCGCTGAAGATCACCCATGCCACGGTCGGCGAGATCCGTGAGTGGGGCGCCGACGCACTGGCCCGGTCCGTCGTCCAGACCCTGGAGATCGACGCACTCGACGGCTTCTGGGTGCACCTCGACGCCGATGTCCTCGACCCGACCGTGATGCCCGCCGTCGACGCCCCCGACCCCGGCGGTCTGCTGCCCGGCGAACTCACCGCGCTGCTGCGCCCGTTGGTACGGTCCCCGCGCTGCGCGGGCCTCAACATCACCATCTACGACCCCGATCTGGACCCCGACGGCTCGGCGGGCGCCCTCCTCACCGACCTGGTCGTCGCGGCCTTTGCGGAATCCTGACCGGGGGAGCCCCTGGCCAGTACCCCGATGACCCTGTTCCATGGTCATCGGGGGCGTTCCGTACCGTCGGCGCGCCCCGTACGACTGGGGAGGCCACCTTGCCGTCGACCGCCACGACGATCCGACGTGACGTACTGACCCTGCCCGCAGCCGAGTTGGGCCCGCCCAACCCGCTGCCGCCGCTGCGCCCGCTCGACGAGGCGCACCACATCGACGAGCGTGCCCGCGCCGGGCTGCCCCGCGACATGGCCCGGCAGATCGGCTACGAGCCGCTGCGCGGAGTGCTGCCCTTGCGGATCCTCGACGGCTACGGACGCGAGCGCGCCGACACCACCCTGGACACCCTCGTCCTGGAGAACGCCAAGCTCCGCGTCACCGTCCTGCCGGGGCTCGGCGGCCGGATCCACTCGCTGTTCCACAAGCCCACCGGGCGTGAACTCCTGTACCGCAACCCGGTGTTCCAGCCAGCCGACTTCGCGCTCAACGGTGCCTGGTACTCCGGCGGTGTCGAATGGAACATCGGCGCGACCGGGCACACCACCCTGTCCTGCGCGCCCCTGCACGCGGCCCGGGTGCCCGCGCCGGACGGGGGCGAGATGCTGCGCTTGTGGGAGTGGGAACGGCTGCGCGACCTGCCCTTCCAGGTCGACCTGTGGCTCCCCGACGGCTCCGACTTCCTGTACGTCGGTGTCCGCGTCCGCAATCCGCACGAGAAGCCGGCGCCGGTGTACTGGTGGTCCAACATCGCCGTACCCGAGGAGCGCCGGGTCCTGGCGCCCGCCGACGAGGCATGGCACTTCGGCTACGAACGTACTCTGCGGCGGGTGCCCGTACCGGAGTTCGAGGGCGCGGACCGCTCGTATCCGCTGAACGGCGCTTATCCCGCCGACTACTTCTACGAGGTGCCGGACGGACAGCGGCGCTGGATCGCCGCCCTGGACGATACGGGTCACGGGCTCGTGCAGACCTCGACCGATCTGCTGCGCGGCCGGAAGCTGTTCCTCTGGGGCTCGGGCCCCGGCGGGCGCCGCTGGCAGAGCTGGCTGACCGAACCCGGCACCGGTGGGTACGCCGAGATCCAGGCCGGGCTCGCCCGCACCCAGCTGGAACACGTACGCCTCGACGCCGAGAGCGAGTTCGCGTGGCTGGAGGCTTACGGGCCGCTGTCCTGCGCGCCCGCCGCCACGCACGGCGCCGACTGGGCCGCCGCGTGCGCCGAGACCGAGGCGCGGCTCGCGGACGTCCTGCCGCGCGACGCGGTCGACGCGGCGTACGACGCGTGGCGCCCGTACGCCGACACCGAACCCGGCGAGATGCTCGCCCGGGGCTCGGGATGGGGCGCCCTCGAAGTGCTGCGCGCCGAGTACAAACTGCCGGGTACGCCCTTCGACGAGGAGCAACTCGGGCCCGACCAGGAACCGTGGCGCGAACTGCTGCGCTCCGGATCGTTTCCGGTGCCGCGCCGGGTCGGGCCGCCCGGTCCGACGCTGGTCGCACCGCACTGGCGGGACATGCTGGAGACGGCACCCGCCGAACCGCTCGCCGAGTACCACCTCGGCGTGGCCCAGTGGCACGCGGGCGACCGCGCGCAGGCCGTCCGTAGCTGGGAGCGCGCGCTCGAACTGGCGCCTTCGCTCTGGCCGTTGCTGCGGTGCCTCGCCGTCTCCGACATCGAGACCGGCAACCGGGAGCGGGCCGCCGAGCGGTACGCGGACGCCTTCGACGACCTGTGCCAGGAGCGGCGGGACGACGGTGCCGTATGGACGGCCGCGACCGCGGCGCTCGGCCGCGAGGCCATCGCGGCGCTGCTCGCCGTGGGCGCCACCGCACGCGCCCGCGCGGTCTGGGACCGGCTGCACCCCGCCACCCGCGAACGGGGCCGCTTCCGCCTGATCGAGGCCCAACTCCTCCTCACCGAGGGCAACCGCGAAAGCGCCCGCGCCCTCTTCGACACGGGCTTCGAAGTCCCCGACCTACGCGAGGGCGCCAAAACCCTCACAGAAACCTGGTCCCACCTGACCGAAGACCCCCTCCCCCCGCACTACAACTTCACCATGCACCCACCGACGACGGCTTGACGGGGGGATCGGACGGGTTCCGTTTCCCGGCGTAGTAGTGGTGGCGTGCTGCGGTGGTGGGTGGGTGTGCGGGGGTGTTGTTGGCGTGCTGGGCTACTCCCGGGGCCGGGCGGCTTGTGGCGCGTCCGACATGCAACCGCCCCCCTTCCCCCCGCAGCGGCGGCGCACCCAGACGGCGGGAGTCCGGCGGCATCCGCGACGGCGTCAGGGCGAGGTGTTTCTCGCGGGCCGGGCGGAGCCCAGCGGTGGGGGCGATGGGTCCCCCGACCGGGAAGGCCGCCGAGCCTCGGTACCCCAAACCGGTCAGGCCCCCGGTCGTCGGTCCACGTATTCGAAGACCGAGCCGTCCGGGTGCATGGCGATCAGGTTGCGGCCGGCTGGGGTGGGGATGGGGCCTGCCAGGATTCTTGCTCCGGATGAACTCAGGACGTCATGCGCCTCGTCCACATCCCGTACCGCGATCGTCGCGGCGACGCGGCGCAGGACCTCCAACTCCTCCTCGGGACCGCTCATCAGCAGAAAGCAACCGACCGCCGCCACCGAGACACCCCCGCGGTCGAAGCGGAGCGCCGTGCCGCCCGCGAGCCGCTCGTAGAACGGCACCGAGACCTCCAGGTCCTCGACGCAGATACGCAGGGTGGTTCCCAGAATGTCCATACGGGCGAGCGTAGTTGGGGCGGACCGGGCCCGTCATACCCTGCAGAGGATCTCCCCGTGGAGTACGGAGAACCAGCCGTCCTCCTCCGCGCCCCAGCGCCGCCACGCGTCGGACACCGCCCGCAGCCGCCGCTCGTCGGCGTGGCCGCCACGCACCGCACGGTCGGCGTAGGCCGAGGCGAGGGTCCGGTCCGCCCACAGACCGCTCCACCAGGCGCGCTCGTCGGCGGTCGAGAAGCACCAGGTCCCCGCGGTCGCCGTGATGTCCGTGAAGCCGGCCCGCCGTGCCCACGCCTTGAGACGGCGCCCCGCGTCCGGCTCACCCCCGTTCGCCCGGGACACCTTCTCGTACAGGTCGAGCCAGTCGTCCAGACCGGGCGACGCCGGATACCAGGTCATCGCCGCGTAGTCCGCGTCCCGTACCGCGACCAACCCGCCCGGCCTCGTCACCCGCCGCATCTCGCGCAGCGCTCGTACCGGGTCGCCCACGTGCTGGAGGACCTGATGCGCGTGGACCACGCAGAAGCTGTCGTCCGGGTAGTCCAGGTCGTGCACGTCGGCCACGGCGAACTCGACGTTCTTAAGGCCCCGTTCGGCCGCCGTCGCGCGAGCCCGGTCCAGGATGCCGGGTGCGTGGTCGACGCCGGTGACCTGTCCGTCGGGGACCAGTTCGGCGAGGTCGGCGGTGATGGTGCCGGGCCCGCAGCCGATGTCGAGGATCCGCATATGGGGCTTGAGCGAGCCGATGAGATAGGCCGCCGAGTTGGCGGCGGTGCGCCAGGTGTGCGAGCGAAGCACGGACTCGTGGTGGCCGTGCGTGTACACGGCGGTCTCCTTCGGCATGCCGTTTCCCCTTCGCTTCCCCGGTGCACGGGTCACCCGCGGCGCGACACCGCGCGGTCCCTCCACCGTACGCCGCATGTCGCATGCTGAGACCATTCGTCTCGCTATACGAAACACTCGCGGGGCTCAGAGCGTCAGCGGGCGGTACACCGTGAGCGACTCGTGCAGCTTGTCCACGACCAGAGACGGACCGCACGGGGCGACCTCCCCGTCGTACGCGAGCGGTGTCCCCGGCGCGATCCCCTCCACCCGCAGCCGATGACGCCGTACCGCCGCGTGGAACGGCGACCGCGACAGCGGCCCCGCCAGCGCCGCGCCCAGGAGCCGGATGCCCGGCCAGCGGCCACCGTGCACGGCCCGTACATCGAGCAGTCCGTCCGCGAGATCGACCCGTCGCCCGGCCGTCAGACCCATCCGGCTGTACGTGCAGTTGCCGGCGAACAGCATCCACAGCGGCCGGCGCCGCCCGTCCACGACGGCCTCCAGCGGATGGTCCCGGCGCAGCACATGCACCGCCGCCACCACATCCGCGAGCCGCCCGCCGATCCGCGACCAGCGCTCCCGCTCCCGCACCAGCTCCGGATACGCGCCCAGGCTGAAGGTGTTGAGGAAGTACCCCGAGGTCTTCTCGGACCGGAACCTGCCCACGTCCACTGCGACCGCGTCACCCCGTTCGACCGCCCGGACCGTGTCCCGCGGGTCCTCTATCCCCAGGTCGTACGCGAAGTGGTTCAGCGTGCCGCCGGGCAGCACCGCGAGGGGCAGCCCGTGCCGCAGCGCCACACCCGCCGCCGTGTTCAGCGTGCCGTCGCCGCCGCACACCCCGAGGGCGACCGCGCGGGACGCCGCCTTCTCCAGCTCGGCCGCCACCTCCGGACCCGCGCACTCGACGATCTCCGCGTGCGGCAGCGCGTCCCGCACCGGACGCATCCGCTCCGGGGTGCCGGCGGCCGTGTTCACCACCATCACCAGGCCCCGGCCCTCCGGCAGCGCCGGCGCGTCCACGAGCGGCCGGCCGGGCGCCGGCATCTGGTCGCGCGTCGGCACCAGACCCCGTACCGCGAACGCGGCGCCCGCGCCCAGCGCGGCGCCCACCAGGACGTCGCCCGGATAGTGCACACCGGTGTAGATCCGGGAGAACGCCACCGACACGGCGATCGGCGCGACGACCGCGCCCCAGCCCCGTGACTCCAGGGCCACGCCGGTGACGAACGCGGCGGCCGACGCGGCATGCCCCGAAGGGAACGACGTGGTGACCGGCTGCCGCTTCAGCCGCCGCACCACGGGGACCGCGTCCAGTATCGGCCGCGCCCGGCGCACCGACCGCTTCCCCAGCGTGTTGATCGTCGCCGACGCCAGCGCGAGCGACGCCATCCCGCGTACGGCGGCCCGGCGGCCCCGGGGCGTGCGCGTGGCGGCGAGGCCCACGGCGACACCGCCCCACAGCAGCCCGTGGTTCGCGCTCCGGCTCAACCGGGGCAGCACCCGGTCGCCGCCCGGCCAGCGGTGCGTGGCGACCGCATCGAACAGGCCCCGATCCAGTCCGGCGAGCCGGTCCCGTAGTCCGGGCGCGGGAGGTGGCGCGGACGGTGCGAACAGCCGGCCGGACGCGCTGGGCACCCGGCTCAAGAGGTCGCCGGGCACCCGGCCCAGGAAGTCGCCGGGCACCCGGCTCAGGAAACCGCCGAGGCGACCGAGGGCGGCGGCCGGGCGGGGCGGCAGGGCGAAGGTGTCGACGTCAGGACGCATTCGGCACGGGTACCCGCTTCCCGGCGTCCCGACGCGCGGTGCGTCCCTCTGCCGAACCGGGCGCGGTGAAAATCACTTGGACGCGGCCCCGGCACGGCACGGACAATGCGCGGTATGGGACATCTGGAAGCCGCACACCTGGAGTACTACCTGCCGGACGGGAGGGCGCTGCTCGGGGATGTCTCGTTCCGCGTCGGCGAGGGTGCGATCGTCGCCCTGGTCGGGCCGAACGGCGCGGGGAAGACCACCCTGCTGCGGATCGTCTCGGGCGACCTGAAGCCGCACGGCGGCACGGTCAGGGTCAGCGGCGGCCTCGGTGTGATGCCCCAGTTCGTCGGATCCGTACGGGACGGGACGACCGTACGGGACCTGCTGGTGTCGGTCGCGACCCCCCGTATCCGCGCCGCCGCGAAGGCGGTCGACGCCGCCGAGCACGACATCATGACCGTGGACGACGAGGCCGCGCAGCTGCGGTACGCGCAGGCGCTCGCCGACTGGGCCGAGGCCCGGGGGTACGAGGCCGAGACCCTGTGGGACATGTGCACCACGTCGGCACTCGGCGTGCCCTACGAGCAGGCGCAGTGGCGTGAGGTCCGCACCCTCAGCGGCGGCGAGCAGAAACGGCTCGTCCTGGAGGCCCTGCTGCGCGGCACCGACGAGGTCCTGCTCCTCGACGAGCCGGACAACTACCTCGACGTGCCCGGCAAGCGCTGGCTGGAAGAGCGCCTGAAGGAGACCCGTAAGACCGTCCTGTTCGTGTCGCACGACCGGGAACTGCTCGCCCGCGCCGCCGAGAAGATCGTCAGCGTGGAGCCGGGCGCGGCGGGCGCCGACGCCTGGGTGCACGGCGGCGGCTTCGGTACGTACCACGAGGCGCGGCGTGAACGCTTCGCCCGCTTCGAGGAGTTGCGGCGCCGCTGGGACGAGAAGCACGCCCAGCTCAAGAAGGTCGTCCTGGCGCTGCGTCAGGCCGCCGAGAACAGCGCGGAGTTGGCGTCGCGGTACAAGGCCGCGCAGACCCGCTTGCGGAAGTTCGAGGAGGCCGGGCCGCCGCAGGAGCCGCCGCGCGAGCAGGACATCCGGATGCGGATCGTCGGCGGGCGCACCGGGCTGCGGGCCGTCACCTGCGAGGGCCTGGAGCTGACCGGCCTGATGAAACCCTTCGACCTGGAGGTCTTCTACGGCGAGCGGGTCGCCGTCCTCGGCTCCAACGGCTCCGGCAAGTCCCACTTCCTGCGGCTCCTCGCGGGCGGCGACGTCGGCCATACGGGCGGCTGGAAGCTGGGGGCCCGGGTCGTGCCGGGACACTTCGCGCAGACCCACGCGCACCCCGAGCTGGAGGGCCGCACCCTCCTCGACATCCTCTGGCGCGATCACGCCAAGGACCGGGGTGCCGCGATGTCACGGCTGCGGCGGTACGAGCTGACCGGTCAGGCCGAACAGTCCTTCGACCGGCTCTCCGGGGGGCAGCAGGCCCGTTTCCAGATCCTGCTCCTGGAGCTGACGGGGGTCACGGCGCTGCTCCTCGACGAGCCGACGGACAACCTGGACCTGGAGTCGGCGGAGGCCCTTCAGGAGGGTCTGGAGGCGTTCGACGGCACGGTACTCGCGGTCACGCACGACCGCTGGTTCGCGCGCTCCTTCGACCGGTATCTGGTCTTCGGCAGCGACGGGCGGGTACGGGAGACCCCGGAGCCGGTATGGGACGAGCGACGGGTGGAGCGGGCCCGGTAGGGGTCAGCGGTGAGGGGCCGGGAGACGTTGCGAGGGGCCCGATCGGCCGACCGTTCGTACAGTGGAGGCAAGGACACGACGACCGAGTGGGGTGCACCATGATCGGAGTCGAGCCTGGCCGTCTGGACGACCAGCAACTGATGCGGGAGCTGGAGACCATCCACCGCACCCGCCACGACACGCTGCTGCACGGCTCGAACGAGGCCCTGCACACCCACAACGAACGCATGGCCCAGCTGGAGGGCGAGTACCTGCGGCGCCACCCGCGCCGTCCGGTCGCCCGGGGCAGGACCCGTGCGGGCGCCCGCGAACGGGAGGCCGAGGCGGAGGGCGACGCCGGGACGGGCGCCGGGGTGACGGACGGGGCGGGCGTCGGCGCCTGACCCACCGGATCCGGTACCTGACGTGACGCGCGGGCTCAGGACAGCGCGTCCGCGAGGTCCCCGAAGCTGACGATCCCCACCGGACACCCGTCCTCCACCACGGGCAGCCGCCGCACGGAGTGCTCCCGCATCAGCCGTACGGCGTCGGCCAGCGCGTCGTCGGGGCCGACGACGACCGGGTGCCGGGTGCACACGGCCCGCGCGCTCACGGTCAGCGGATCCGCACCCTCCGCGACGGCCCGTAACGTGATGTCACGGTCGGTGAGCACCCCGATGAGCCGCCGCCCCTCGGCGACCAGCACCCCACCGATGTCCTGGGCCCGCATCACCTGCGCGGCCTCGACCAGCGAGGCGTCGGGCGACACGGCCACCACGGCCGACGTCATCACGTCCCTGACGCAAACAACCACACCCACACACCCCTTCCCACCCCCGCCTCCCCACCGCAGTACCCCCACCCGACCCGACCATGCCCCTTCACGCCCGCGAATCCGACCGTCGACATCCGTGGTGCCGTCAACGGAGCGCGGCCGGCGGTGTGTTTGGGTGGCCGTCGCTCGGGCACGCGCCCTGTGTGCTTCGGAACGGAGGCACGTCCGTGGGATGGCGGGAGAGTCGCCCCGGGTGTGCCCTGTGACGGTCGCGCGCGCTCCCACGGTGACCTTCCCCACCGCGGACCTACGGGAGTTGGCACGCATCATGCCTATCCATGCGAGCGCGAAGCACCATCCCCACCACGACGCCCCCGACACGGCCGCGGACTTCCGCCGGCTCGTGGGGCTGCCCCACGGGGCCGAACGCGACGCCCTGCGCGAGGAGTTGGTCCGGGCCTGGCTGCCGATGGCGGACCGGCTCGCCGGACGGTTCCGCGGACGCGGCGAGTCCCTGGAGGATCTGCGCCAGGTCGCCGCACTCGGCCTGGTCAAGGCCGTCGACCGCTACGACCCGGAGCGCGGGCACGCCTTCGAGAGCTATGCCGTGCCCACCGTCACCGGTGAGATCAAACGGCACTTCCGCGACCATCTGTGGACCCTCCATGTGCCGCGCCGCGTCCAGGAGTTGCGCAACCGGGTGCGGTTCGCGCAACAGGACCTGGCGGGGACCGTCTCCGGGCGCCGGCCGACCCTCGCCGAGATCGCCGAGCGGGCCCAGCTCACCGAGCAGGAGGCCCGTACCGGACTTGAGGCGCTGGAGAGCTTCACCGCGCTGTCCCTGGACGCCGAGATCTCCGGCGGCTCCGGGGACGGCGACGGATACGCGCTGCGTGACGCGCTCGGCGCTCCCGATCCCGCGCTCGACGTCGTCATCGACCGCGAGGCCGTCAAGCCCAGGATCCAGCAGCTCTCCGAGCGCGACCGGACCATCCTCTACCTGCGGTTCTTCGGCGACATGACCCAGGGCCGCATCGCCGAACAGCTCGGCATCTCGCAGATGCATGTGTCCCGGCTCATCAGCCGCTGCTGCGACCGGCTGCGGGCCGAGGTCCTCGACGACGCCGCGTGACGACCTGGGCGGCCACCGCTCACCGTCTTCGCCGCGCCGCGAGCGCGATGTGCCGCGACATCACGTCCACCGCCCGTGCCTCGGCCATCGAGAACGCCTGCCGGGCGCCCGTACGCAGGAGGGTGAGCACCCCCTGCACCGCGCCCGCGTCCGGGCCTTCCCCGATCGCCAGCGGCACACACAGCAGCGAGGTCACGTTCAGCGCGGCGAGCACCGGCTCACCCGCCGTGTCCCGGCCGAACGCCTCCGGGTCCGCGGGCCGCACCTGAAGCGCCGTGGAACCGCCACGCGCCGCCTCCACCACCAGCGGACAGTCCGCCGGATCCTGCCCGGCCACGGCGGCGACGGCACCGGCCTCCGTACCCTCCGGCGCGAGTACGGCGGTGCGGACCGGGCGCGCCGCGCCGGTGTCGGCGACCACCCAGTCCGCGAACCGGCCGCGCAGCACCCCGGCCGCCCGCTCCAGGACGGCGGCCGGATCACCGGCGGGCGCGCCGAGCAGACAGGTGGCCATGACGTCCACGAGGTCCATCAGGGCCGTGTGCCGGGTCGCCTCGCCGAGATCGGGCAGCGGACCGGGCGCCGCCTCAGCCGCCGGGATCTCCGAGTCGGCGGCCTGGAGCACCACCAGGACGGCGGTACGCGGCTCGGAACTCGGCCGAACCGCCGTCAGCGTGGCCCGCACCGGCGCCGCCGGAAGCTGTTGCAGATGGACCGTCACCCCACGGTCCCCGTCCCCGCGCGCCACCGCCGCCACCTGTGAGCGGAACGCCGCCCGGTCGGGGTGCGCGAGCAGCCCGGACAGCGCCCGGCCGGTCGCGTAGCCCGCGCGGACACCGGTCAGACCGGTCGCGGCGAAGTTCATCCGGCGCACCACCGTCTCGCGGTCCACCAGGACCACCGGCAGCGGAAACCGCTGGAACACTGCCCGTAGCAACTGCTGTTCCTGCCGGTCGCCCGAGGGCCGCGCCGGTGCGTCGGCGCCCGTCAGCCGCTCGTACCACGGCCACAACTGGGCCACCACGTGGTCGAGTTCGAACAGCGCCGCGTCCAGAACCGTCGACAGGTCGTCCCGGGGGACGGTGCGCGCCGACTTCAGCTCCGCGACGCGCCGCACGAAGTCCGCGAGTTCTTCACCGAACTCCTCCGTCTGCGCCATGGGCCGAACGTAGCCCCTCGCGCCGTTTTCCGAGGCCCGGACGGGGAAGGCGCCCGAAGAGACCGAAGGCGCGGGGCGAGCGGCGGAGGCGTGGGACATGACGGAAACGGACCAGAGGGAGCACATCGGACCCGAGTCACCGGAGTCCGCGCTGCCCGGACGCCGGCTCTCGGAACTCGCCGAACAGGCCGTCCGGTGCACGGCCGACTGCTGCGGCGCGGTCGCCACGGTCTCCGACGCCGGTACGGACCGCCCGGCCGCCGTCACCCACCCCGATCTGTCGGCCCTGGTCTCCGTCCAACTCGGCACCGGGGACGGACCGATCCCGGCCGCCGTCGCCCGGGGCGAGTGCGTCGACACGGCCGACCTGCTGCACGACGAACGCTGGCCCCGCTACCGGGCCGTGGCCCTCGACTCGGGTGTCCGCGCCGGGGTCACACTGCCGTTCCGGCGCGCGGGCCTCACCGTCACGCTGAGCCTCTACAGCTTCCGGCCGGGCGCGCTGCGCGGCGCCGGGCACGGGCCCGCGCGGGCGCTCGGGGGCCTCGCCGCCGCGTGTCTCGTCCGCGACCGCTCGTACCGCGCGGCCCTCGCCGAGGTGGACCAGTTGGAGGCGGCCCTGCGCACCCGGCCGGTGGTCGACCAGGCGTGCGGGATCGTCATGCACATCCTCGGCTGCGACGCGGAGGGCGCGTTCGCCGTGCTGCGCCGGATCTCGCAGCACGCCAACCGCAAACTCGTGGACGTCGCCGCCGGTTTGGTCGAGACCCGGGGTCGGGGCCTGGAGAAGGAACTCGCGTCGCTGGCCCCGTGAGCCGGGCAGGGGCCGCCATGCGTCCGGTCACCCGGGCGGCGGTGCGCGTCATGCGAATGGCTCCGGCCGGGGGCGGCCTCGCGGCGGCCGGGCTCTGATGGGCTTGACGGGTGCGCCACCGTGCCCGTCGTCCCCGGCCGAAGGAGCCCGTACCCATGCCCCGCACCGTCCCCTTCCTGGCCGTAGGTGCCCTGGCCGTGCTGTCCGTGCTCGGCACCGCGTCCACCGCGTACGCGGAGCCGGGCGCCGAGGTGCGCCCGCACCGGGTCGAGCCCGGCGGCTCCGTGGAGATCCATGTGTCGTGCGGACGCGGCGGGCACGAGGGCGGCCGGGACGGCGAGCGGGGACGTGAGGGCGAGCGGGGCGGCGGCCGGGACCCCGAGTTCATCGAGGCGCACTCGCGGGCGTTCGAGGAGGGCCGCGTCCGGCTGCACAAGGCCGACGGCGGCGCCTACAAGGGACGGGCCCGGATCGCCCGGGGCGAGAACTTCGAGGGCGGCCCGGACTCCGTGGGCCCGGTCTCCGAGTGGAGCGTCGAAGGCCACTGCCCCGGCGAGCGCCGCTGGTCCGCGAGTTTCACCGTGGTCCGCGAGACCGGCTTCCGGCACGGTGTGCACGCCGGTGAGGGCGGCACCTTCACGGACTCCGGTACCGCCCTGGTCACCGGCGGCGTCCTGATCGCCGGTGCGCTCGGCGCGGCCGTCTACGCGGTGCGGCGCAAGGAGACGGACACGGACAGCGGGACCACCGAGAGCTGACTCCGCGCGCCCGGCGGACCCCGGCGCGCGCCAACACCCGTCCGCAGAACGTCCGGTAATCGACTGTCGGGCACGGATATCCGGTCGCGACGGAGATACGAGAGGGCGACCCTGGGTACGGAGATCGCTGGTACGGAGAGATCGCCGGTACGGGCCCGAACGTCATCGGCGCGGCGAGACATACGGGGAGGTAGGGATGCGGCGGACGGACCCGGAGGGCCACGGCCCCGTCCGCTACGGCCCGCCCCTGCCCGAACCGGGCTTCCCCGTCCTGCCCGAGCTGTCCCGGACGCTCACCGCGGCGGCCGACGGCACGGCGGCGGAGCCGGCGGGCGGCGGCCCCGCGCTCCTCGACGCCGCCTGCGGGTACTGGGCGCGACGCGGACTGTCCACCGGACGCGGACACGTCGCCGCCGCGCCGGGCGCGCCCCCGTTGCTGCTCGCGCTGACCGCCGTGCTCGGCGGCGACATCCTGGTGCCCCGGCCCTGCCCCGCCTGGTGGGTACCGCAGGCGCGGCTCCTCGGCCGCTCGGTGTTCCATGTGCCGACGCCCGCCGAGTGCGGGGGAGTCCCGGACCCGTACGCCCTCCTGGAGACCGTCCGGCGGGTCCGGGCCGAGGGCGGCGACCCCCGACTGCTCGTCCTGTCCGTGGCCGACGACCCGACGGCGACCGTGCCGCCGCCGGAGGTCCTGCACGAGACGGTCGAGGCCGCGGCGAGCGCCGGTCTGTACGTCGTCAGCGACGAGACCTGGCGGGACACCCTGCACCCCTACGGCACCCCTGACGGTACGCACGGCGCCGATTCCCGGCCCGTCCTGCTCGGTCCCGCCGAGATGCTGCCGGACCGCGTGACCGTCGTCGTCGATCTCGCGGGCGCGTTCCTGCCGGGCGGCTGGCCGGCCGCCGTCGCGCGGTTCCCGTCGACCGAGGAGGGCCTGCGGCTGCGCGACGGGGTACTCGACGTGCTCACCGCCGTCGGCGGCCGGATCGCGGCACCGGTCGCCGCGGTCGCCGCCCACGCGCTCGCCGAACCCGAGGGGGTCACCGCCCGCCTCACCGCCTCCGCGCGCGTGCACGGCGCCGTCGCCACCGCCGCGCACCGCGGCGTCCAGCGCGCGGGAGCCCTGGCGCTGCCCCCGCGCGCGGGCCGCCATCTGTACGTCGACCTGGGCCCGCTGCGCCCCGCGCTCGCCGTCCGGGGCGTGGGCGACGCCCAGGAACTGGAGGACTACCTCACCGGACTGCTCGGCATGCCCGCGCCCGGCGGCCACCGTTTCGGCGACGACCTCGGCGCCCTGCGGGTACGGCTGTGCACCGCGCCTTTGCTCGGCACCACCGAACGGCAGCGCGCGGAAACCCTCACCGCGTCGGACCCCCTGGAAATGCCGTACGTGGAACGCGCGTTGACGATGTTCGGCACGGCTTTCGACGACCTCCGCGCCGATGCCCAGCGAAGGGAGCCTCGATGACGCAGCAGACGCAGCAGAAGGAGCCCACCGATCCGCCGGAGCCGACAGGGCCCACGGAGCGGACCGGGCAGCTCACCGGACCCGTACCTGGAGCAGGAACCGCACCCGGAACACCCGCACCCGGAACCGCCCCCACCCCCGGCCTCCCGCCGCGTCCGCTCGCCGAGCCCCGTCCGCTCGGCGGCACCCGTATCTGGCCCAAGTCGTTCGCCGACCGGCTCACCGCCCCGCTGCCCGGTCTGCGCGGCTTCGCCCGCTTCGCCCGCGAGGGTGCCGTACGCCCGCGTCCCGCCGGCCTGCACGACATCCCCCGGCTGCCGTTCGAGCCGGGCCCGCTGCCGCGCGTCGACGCCCGTACGGTCGCGGTCACCTGGGTCGGGCACGCCAGTTGGGTACTGCGGATCGGCGGGCTCACCGTCCTCACCGACCCTGTGTGGTCCCGCAAGATCCTCGGCACCCCGGCACGGATCACGCCCGTGGGGGTGGCCTGGGGCGCGCTGCCCCGTGTCGACGCCGTCGTCATCAGCCACAACCACTACGACCACCTCGACGCGCCGACCCTCGCCCGGCTGCCGAGGGGCATGCCCGTCCTCGTACCGGCCGGGCTCGGCGCCTGGTTCCGGCGCCGGGGGTTCAGCGGTGTCACCGAACTCGACTGGTGGGAGGCCGCACGGATCGGCGGGGTCCGCTTCGACTTCGTGCCGGCCCACCACTGGTCCAAGCGCGGCATCCGCGACACCTGCCGCACGCTCTGGGGCGGTTGGGTGCTCACGGACGGCGACGGGCAGCGCGTGTACTTCGCGGGCGACACCGGGTACGGGCACTGGTTCTCGCGGATCGGCCACCGCTATCCGGACATCGATCTGGCGTTGCTGCCGATCGGCGCGTACGACCCGCGCTGGTGGCTCAGGGACGTCCACTGCGATCCCGAGGAGGCGGTACGGGCGGCGCGGGACGTCGGGGCGCGGCGGATGGCCCCGATGCACTGGGGCACGTTCCTGCTGTCGGCGGAGCCCGTACTCGAACCGCTCACCCGGGTGCGGGCCGCCTGGGAGCGGACCGGTCTGGACCGGGCGGACCTGTGGGATCTGCCGGTGGGGGCCTCGCGGGTCCTGGAGCGGTGATCGCGCGCGGGTGATCGCGGGCCGGTGATCGCCGACCGGTCATCGCGCGCCGTTGATCGTGTCCGGCTCTCAGGCGGCGGGGCCGCGCATCCGGCGCCACAGTATCGGCACCGTGCTGATCACCAGCGTCAGCCCCACCGCCGTGGCGACGCCCTCCCACGGCTCCTGGAACAGCGAGCCGCCGAGTATCCCGATCAGCTGATACGTGACCGCCCACGCCAGACAGGCCGGTATGTCGCCGCGCGCGAAACGGCGCAGCGGCCAGCGGGCCATGAGACAGGCCAGCATCACCGGGATACGGCCGGCCGGGACGAGCCGGGACAGCACGAGGACGGTCACGCCGTTGTCGGCCAGCTTGGCCTGAGCCTGTTCGAGGCGGTCCTCCGGGGCGTGGTCGCGGATCGCCTCCAGCCAGCGGGAGCCGTTCTTCGAACTCATACCGCGCTGCCCGAGCCAGTACAGGGCCACGTCCCCGACGAACGCCGCGAGCGAGGCGACCCCGAAGACCAGCAGCATCGAGAACGGCGCCGTCTGATGGAAGGCCACCACCGCCGCCGAACTCACCAGGGCGCCGGTCGGCACCACCGGTACCAGGGCGCCGATCATCACCAGCAGGAACAGCGACGGATAGCCGATCGCCTGCTGGGTGGACTCGGGGGGCACCGCCGCCGCGGCCAGCGAGATCACCGGGCGACCTCGGGGCGCACGCTCTCGCCGTGCCGCAGCCGGTGCACGGCGACCTCCGGGGCGCGTGAGGCGGCGAGCCGTACGAACTCGTCGCCGGGGGAGTGGAATTCGTGCGGGCGCACCCCGTCCATGCCGATCGGCCAGTACGTGCCGTAGTGCACCGGCACCGCGCTGCGCGGGGTGATCCTGGCGAGCGCCTCGGCCGCCCGGCCCGGGTCGAGGTGGCTCTCGCCGAGGAACGGGCCCCAGCCGCCGACCGGCAGCAGCGCCACGTCCACCGCGCCGACCTCGTCGGCCATCGCGTCGAACAGGCCGGTGTCCCCGGCGAAATACGTGCGGGCCTCGCCGGTCACCACATAGCCGAGCGCGGGCGAAAGGCGGGGGCCCATGGGCAGCCGCCGCCCGTCGTGCTCCGCCGACACGGCCCGTACGAGGAGATCGCCGACCGCCGTCTCCTCGCCGGGGGAGACCTCCGTCACGTCGAGATGGCTCAGCCTGCGCAGGCCCGGGACGGTGCGGGGCGCGCCGCGCGGGACCAGGGCACGGGTACCGGGGGCGAGCCGGGCCAGGGACGGTACGTGCAGATGGTCGGCGTGCAGATGGGAGACCAGGACCAGGTCCGCGACGGTGGCGCGGGCGGGCGGGACTTCGCCTTCGCGGCGCCGCAGATGGGCCAGCCGGCGGACGAACAGCGGATCCGTGAGCACCCGGACGCCCGAGTCCTCGACCGTGCAGGTGGCGTGCCCCCACCACGTGATCTCCACCGGCACTTCCGTTTCCTCCCTCGCGCGACTCCCCCCGAGCCTACGGGCACCGGTAGGGTCGTCGCCGAAGCGCGGGAAGTGAGGGGCGCCCATGGGACTGGCCGACGACGGTACGTCGGGCGCGCTGCGGGTCGCGGCGATCGCCAGTCTGATCCCGCTGGAGGAGTTGGACGCCGACCCCTTCCTCGTGGACTCGCGCAGCCAGTACGCCATGTGTGCCCGGTGGGCCGCCGCGCACGGGCATGTGATCACCCGTGAACTGCTGGTCCACGCGCTGCGACCCGACCACTGCGCCCTGTGGACCGACGTCGACGCGGGCCAGATCGACCTCTTCGTCGCCCCGAACCGACGCGTCCTCGACCGGGCGCTGCGGTCGGTCGACGACTTCACGGCGGAATGCGCGCGCCGTGGCGTACGGGTGGAGGTGGCGGGCCTCGACGAACCGCGCTACGACGCGGAAATGAAGGCGAGAGTCCACCGCCGCCTCTCGATGCCGACAGCGGGTTACGACGGCCGGTAGCCCCTCGGGCACCGCCGGGACTGTTGTGTGCTCGGCCCCCGGCAGGGGTGTGGCAGGGTGGGTGCGGGTAGGGCCGGGTGAGGTGGGGTTGGCGCGTGCGAGGGCGATGGCGGACGGTCGGTAGTGCGGTGTGGCGGTCCATCGCCGTGTGGGCGGTGAGTACCGTCACGATGCTCGCGCTCGCCGGTGTCCTCCCGGACTTCCGGCTCCAGTCCGCCGACGGCGACAGCGCCACCCGTATCGCGATCACCGCCGCCCTCGGCGCCGGCGCCTTTGGTCTGTTGTCCGCCCTGGTGTGGCCCTTGCTCGTGCGGACCCTGCTTCTTGTTCCCGCGCTCGTTCTTGGGCTGCTTGTCTTCTTTCTCAACGGGTCGCTGCTCCTTCTCGCCCTGCGGCTGAATCCGTCCGGGCGCACCGACGTCGCCCCCGAGACCGCCGTGGTCGTCGCCGCCGTGATGTCCGCCGTCGCCTCAGCGACCGGCGGTGCCCTCGCGGTCCGGGACGACGACGCGTACCGCCGCAGGCTCTACCGGCTCGCCGACCGACGACGCCGACGACAGACGGCGGGCGCCTGTCCGCCCACCCCCGGCACCGTCTTCATCCAGCTCGACGGGGTCGGACATGACCTGCTCGTGGACGCCGTCGGGCAGGGGCTCGCGCCGACCCTGGCCGGCTGGCTCGGTGAAGGCGGCGCCGAGCCCACGCACCGGCTCACCCCCTGGCGTACCGACTGGTCCAGCCAGACCGGTGCCAGCCAGCTAGGCATCCTGCACGGCAGCAACCACGACATCCCCGCCTTCCGCTGGTACGAGAAGGACACCCGCGAGGTCATGGTCTGCAACCGGCCCACCAGCGCGGCGGAACTCCAGCGCCGCGCCGTCCGGTGCACCGGCGACGGCGGGCTGCTCACCGTCGACGGCGCCAGCCGGGGCAATCTGTTCAGCGGCGGCGCCGACCAACTCGCCCTCGTCCTGTCGGTCGCCGCGCGCCGGGGCCGCGAAAACCGTTCGCGGGCGGGCTACTTCGCGTACTTCAGCGACCCGGCGAACGCCGTCCGTACCGTTCTCTCCTTCTTCGCCGAGGTCGGCCGTGAGGTCGGCCAGTCCACGTACGCCAAGTTCAAGAAGCGTCGGCCCCGGGTCTCGCGGGGCGGGCTCTACCCGTTCATCCGGGCCTTCGCGACCGTCGTCGAACGCGATGTCGTGGTGGCCGCCGTCATCGGCGACATGCTCGCCGGACGCAGCGCGGTCTACGCGGACCTCGTCGCGTACGACGAGGTCGCCCACCATTCGGGCCCGCGCAGCCGGGACGCGGCGAAGGTCCTGGAGCGCCTGGACCGCTCCCTCGCACTGATCGAGAAGGTCGCCGAGCACAGCCCCCGCCCGTACCGGATCGTGGTGCTGTCCGATCACGGGCAGAGCCCCGGCGAGACCTTCCTCGGCCGCTACGGACTCACCCTCGGAAACCTCGTCAGGGCCGGCTGCGGACTGCCCGTACCGCGCCGCGCCCGCCGTACCCACAGCGGCGCCGAGGCCCGCGCCGCCGTCCGCGCGGCGCTGCGCCGGCCCGTCGAGGAGGGCGCCGAGCAGCACCGCCCGTCCCGCCACTCGGAGCCGATCGTGCTGGCCTCGGGCAATCTCGGCCTGGTGTCGTTCCCGGACGTCCCGCACCGGATGACCCGCGAGGAGATCGACGCCCGCCACCCCGCCCTCCTGTCCACCCTCGCCAACCACCCGGGCGTCGGCTTCGTCCTGGTCACCAGTGAGCGGCACGGCGGGCTCGTCCTCGGCGCGCACGGCGCCGAGATCCCGCTCGCCGACCTGGACGAAGACCCGGGCCCGCTCGCCGACTTCGGGCCCGGTGCCGCCGACGCCGTCCGCCGCACCGACGGCTTCCCGCACGTCGCCGACATCATGGTCAACTCCTGGTACGACCCCGACGGCGGCGAAGTCCTCGCGTTCGAGGAGCAGATCGGCTCGCACGGCGGGCTCGGCGGCGCCCAGGCCCGCCCGTTCCTGCTCGCCCCGGTCGAGCTGCCGGACCCCGTCGCCGCCGGCGCCGAACTCGTCGGCGCCGAACACGTCCACCGGGTGCTGCGGCACTGGCTGCGCGCGGCCGACGGACCCCAAGTGCCGCTCACCACGCCCGTGTCCACGGCCGAAGGCGGCGACGGCGGCGAACAGGCATCCGTCGCCTGACGGTCCGCGCGAAATCGAGCTGCGCCGAGGACCTCGCTCCCCGCACACTGGGCCGCACCCGTCCAGCGTCAACGCCCAGGAGCCCGTGCGTGCAGGCAGCCGTCACCGTCACCCCCGCCCGACTTCCCGAGTTGCTGCTCGGCCTCGCGACCGTGCGGCCGGTGTTCCTGTGGGGCGCGCCGGGCATCGGCAAGTCGTCGCTGGTGCGGGCGTTCGCGGAGTCCCTGGGCCTGGAGTGCGTGAGCCTGCTCGGCACCCAGCTCGCGCCCGAGGACCTCATCGGGGTGCCGCAGATCCGGGACGGCCGTTCGGTGTTCTGCCCGCCCGAGTCGATCGCCCGCGACGAGCCGTACTGCCTCTTCCTCGACGAGCTGAACGCGTCGACACCGGATGTGCAGAAGGCGTTCTACTCGCTGATCCTGGACCGCCGCATCGGCTCCTACGAACTGCCGGCCGGCTCCATCGTCATCGGCGCCGGCAACCGCGCCACCGACAACGCGCTCGCACGGCCCATGGCCTCCGCGCTGGTCAACCGCCTCGCGCACGTGCATCTCCAGGCGTCCGCGACGGACTGGCTCGCCTGGGCGGCGGCCCACGGCATCCACCCGTGGATCCTGGACCACCTCACCGACCGGCCCGACCACCTCTGGTCGAAGCCGCCCAAGACCGAGGAGCCGTTCTCCACACCCCGGTCCTGGCACATGCTCTCGGACGTCCTGCACTCCTTCGGGCCCGCCCTGGACGAGGACACCCTCAAGGTCGTCGCGCACGGCACCCTGACCCCCGCGCACGCGGTCGCCTTCTGCGGCTACGTCAAGATCGTCCGGCACGCCCACGGCATCGACGCCATCGTCAAGGGCGACGCGTCCTGGCCGCACCGCCTGGAGGACCGCGACCTGCTGTACTACCTGGCCGAGGCTTTTCGGGGCCGCCTCGTCAAGGAGCTGCCCGCGAGCAAGGAGCATGTGTCGGCCGTCGGACGGCAGACCTCGTACCGCGCCAAGGCACTCCTGGTGCAGCTCGCCGAGATCTCCGTCGAGGTCGCGCAGACCGTCATCGCGGACGACGCGGACGGACTGCCGGTGCTGCCCGCCTGGTTCCTCGTGGAGGCCGCCCGGGACATGCCGCGCCTGGTCGAGGCCCGCCGATGAGCCCGTACCCGTACCCGTACGCGACGGTCGGCCCGCGATGAGCGCCCGCGCGCGCAGGGGCGGGGCCAAAGGCAAGGGCAAGGCCGCTCAGGAGGACCCGGCTGCCGAGGCGTTCGCGGCGGGCCTGCGCCAGGCGTGGAGCAACCCCGCCGTCGCCGCCCTTGACGCCTCCACCTGCCGCTCCAAGCAGTGCCGCCAATACCCCGCGCAGGGCCTGCTCACCGTCGACTCCAACGGCACCCTGCACGTCCACCCGACCCGTCGCGCCGAGCCCGCCGAGTGGGCGTGGGCCCTCGCGCACGGCGTGATCCATCTCGGCTTCGGCCATGTGCCGGCCGCCCGCGAAGCGCGCGCCGCGCCGGACCGCTACGACCTGGCGGCCCGCTGCGCCGTCGTCAACCGCTTCCTGCTCACCTTCCCCGTCGGCCGCCGCCCGGACGACCTGCCCGACAGCTATCCGGGGGGCGACGAGGAGCAACTCGCCGCGCGCTGGCGCCGCGACGGCATCCCCTCCGGATACGAGCACTGCGGCACCGCGGGCACCGACCCGGACCAGCTCCTCGTGCGCTGGGACGCCTACGGGCAGCATCCGGCGCCCGATTGGCAGACCGCGTTCGCGCACGCCCTCACCCGCACCATGTCCGCCGCGATGGACATGGCGGGCGGGCGCCGCGACACCCTGCACGGCGGAAGGACCGTACCGCGCCCCTGGCAGGAGGCGCTCAACTGGTTCGTGTCGTCGTACCCGCTGCTCGGCGGGATCGCGGCCGGGATGACCCTCGTCGCCGACGCCGAACTCGCCCGCGCCCATGACATCTCCGTGGCCGCCGTCAACGCCGGGGCGGGCGAGATCTACGTCAATCCGCTGAGGCGGCACACCGACGACGAGTGGCGGTTCATCCTCGGCCACGAGATGCTGCACGCCGCGCTGCGGCACGGCGACCGGTGCGGCGCCCGCGACCCGTACCTCTTCAATGTCGCCGCCGACTACGTCATCAACGGCTGGCTGCGCGAGATGCGCATCGGCGAGATGCCCGAAGGGCTGCTGTACGACCTGGACCTGGCCGGTCTGTCGGCCGAGGAGGTGTACGACCGGATCGCCGGTGACCTGCGCCGGATGCGCCGCCTGGCGACGCCGCGCGGCAAGGGGCGCGGTGACATTCTCGGCGAGCCACTGGTCCGGGGGCCCGCGGACTACGTCGACCTGGACGAGTTCTACCGCCGTGGCCTGGTCCAGGGCTTCGATCTGCACGACCGCCAGGAGCGCGGTCTGCTGCCCGCGGGACTGGTCGAGGAGATCCGGGCGCTCAGCCATCCGCCGCTGCCGTGGGACGCCCGACTGGCACGCTGGTTCGACGAGTTCGTGCCCCGCCCGGTCCCCGTCCGCCGCTACGCGCGCCCCGCTCGCCGCCAGGCCGCGACGCCGGACATCCCGCGCGCGGGGCGCCACTTCCCGCCCGAGGAGATCGCCCGCTGCACCTTCGGCGTCGTCCTGGACACCTCCGCGTCGATGGGTTCGACCCTGCTCGGCAAGGCTCTCGGCGCCATCGCCTCGTACGCCGCCGCCCGCGACGTACCGGCCGCGCGGGTCGTGTTCTGCGACGCGGCCCCGCACGACGCGGGATACGTCCCGGTCGAGGACATCGCCGGGCGGGTCCGGGTCAGGGGCCGTGGCGGCACCGTCCTGCAACCGGCGATCGATCTGCTGCGCCGCGCCGACGACTTTCCCGCCGCCGCACCGGTTCTGGTGATCACCGACGGGTGGTGCGACGTGCTGCGGATCCGCCGCGAGCACGCCTACCTGGTGCCGCAGGGCGCGTCCCTGCCGTTCACGCCGCAGGGACCCGTCTTCCGCGTGCGCTGACGCCGGATGTGGTCGGATGGTGGACACGGAACCCGGCAACGGGTCCTGAACCGAAAGGGATTCATCGTGGCAACCACGCGCACCGCACACACCGTGTGGGAAGGCAACCTCCTCCAGGGCAACGGCGTCGTCACCTTCGACTCCTCCGGCATCGGCGACCAGCCGGTGTCCTGGCCTTCCCGGGCCGAGGCGGCGAACGGCAAGACCAGCCCGGAGGAGCTGATCGCCGCCGCGCACTCCAGCTGTTTCTCCATGGCGCTGTCGCACGGCCTGGCGGGTGCGGGTAACCCGCCCACCAAGCTGGTGACCTCGGCCGATGTGACGTTCCAGCCCGGTGAGGGCATCACCGGGATCCACCTCACCGTCGAGGGCACCGTGCCCGGTCTCGACGAGGACGCGTTCGTCGCGGCGGCCGAGGACGCCAAGAAGAACTGCCCGGTCAGCCAGGCACTCACGGGGACGACGATCACGCTGTCCGCGAAGCTCGCCTGACGCCGTACGGCCTCCGCGGTGCCGCGGTTCCCCTCGGGGGAGCCGCGGCACCGCGCTGTTTCCGGGCGCGGGCCACACGGCCCACCGAGCGCCGGTCGCGGTCTCGTGCGAGGGAATGTCCCAGCCGTGGGGTTGACAGTGGCGCACTCAAGTTTTGTGATGGAAGGAGTGAGAGACCCGGTGGGCCGGAAGGGGAACGGACATGTCGCGAGCGGTCGGGATCGATCTCGGGACCACGAACTCGGTGGTGGCCGTCCTGGAGGGCGGCGACCCCACGGTGATCGCCAACGCCGAAGGCGCCAGGACCACGCCGTCCGTCGTCGCCTTCGCGAAGAACGGTGACGTCCTCGTCGGCGAGGTCGCCAAACGGCAGGCCGTCACCAATGTGGAGCGCACCGCGCGCTCCGTGAAACGCCACATGGGCGACCCGGACTGGCGTTTCCCCGACCAGGGCAACATCGACGGCACCCGCTACACCGCGCAGGAACTCGCCGCGCGGGTCCTCCAGAAGCTCAAGCGGGACGCCGAGGCATATCTCGGCGAGGACGTCTCGGATGCCGTGGTCACCGTGCCCGCTTACTTCGACGACAGCCAGCGCCAGGCCACCAAGGAGGCCGGCGAGATCGCCGGACTGCGGGTGCTGCGCATCATCAACGAGCCCACGGCCGCCGCCCTCGCCTACGGCCTCGACAAAGGCGACGAACAGACCGTCCTCGTCTTCGACCTGGGCGGCGGCACCTTCGACGTCTCGCTCCTGGAGATGGGCGACGGCGTCATCGAGGTGAAGGCCACCAACGGCGACACCCTGCTCGGCGGCGACGACTGGGACCAGCGGATCGTGGACCACTTGGTGAAGCAGTTCAAGAACGGGCACGGCATCGACCTCGCCCAGGACAAGATGGCTCTCCAGCGGCTGCGCGAAGGCGCCGAGAAGGCGAAGATCGAACTGTCCTCGTCCACCGAGACCACGATCAACCTGCCCTACATCACGGCGTCCGCCGAAGGCCCCCTGCACCTTGACGAGAAGCTGACCCGCGCCCAGTTCCAGGAACTCACCGCGGACCTCCTGGAGCGCTGCAAGGCCCCCTTCCACCAGGCCGTCAAGGACGCGGGCGTCAAACTCGCCGCGATCGACCACGTCATCCTCGTCGGCGGCTCCACCCGGATGCCCGCCGTCACCGACCTGGTCAAGGAACTCACCGGCAAGGACCCGCACAAGGGCGTCAACCCGGACGAGGTCGTCGCACTCGGCGCCACTCTCCAGGCCGGTGTGATCCGCGGCGACGTCAAGGACGTCCTGCTGCTCGACGTGACCCCGCTGTCCCTCGGTATCGAGACCAAGGGCGGCATCATGACCAAGCTGATCGAGCGCAACACCACGATTCCCACCCGGCGTTCGGAGATCTTCACCACCGCCGCCGACAATCAGCCGTCCGTCGGCATCCAGGTCTTCCAGGGCGAGCGCGAGATCGCCGCGTACAACAAGAAGCTCGGCGTCTTCGACCTCACCGGGCTGCCGCCCGCGCCGCGCGGGGTGCCGCAGGTCGAGGTCGCCTTCGACATCGACGCCAACGGGATCATGCATGTCTCCGCCAAGGACCTCGCCACCGGGCGCGAGCAGAAGATGACCGTCACCGGCGGCTCCGCGCTGCCGAAGGACGACATCGACCGGATGATGCGCGACGCCGAGCAGTACGCCGAGGAGGACCACCGGCGCCGCGAGGCCGCCGAGACCCGCAACCAGGCCGAGCAACTCGTCTACCAGACCGAGCGGTTCCTCCAGGACAACACGGACCGGATCCCCGCGGAGACCCGTAACGAGGTCGGCGACGCCGTCAGCGAACTCAAGACGCTTCTCTCGGACGAGGCCGACACGGCCGCGCTGCGCGGAGGCGTGGAGAAACTGGCCGCGGTGAGCCAGCGCATGGGCCAGGCCATGTACGCGTCGGCGTCGGGCGGCGGGGGCGCCCCGCAGGCCGGTACGGACGGTACGGGCGACGCCGGTGGGCCCGCCGATTCGCGCGGCGACGACGACGGTGTGGTCGACGCGGAGATCGTGGACGACGAGCGGGACGAGCGGGACACCAAAGGGGGCGCCGGGGCCGCGTAAACGCTTACGTACGCGTTTACGTATCCCACGAGTCGCGGTAGTCCCGCAGGAGTTCTATCGTGCGGTCCGTCGACGCGGCCAGTGCGGACATGTGGTCCAGGACCTCCAGATACGTGACCACCTCGGGCCGCGCGTCGAGATACACCGCGCCGGTCAGGAACTCGCTGTACACGAGGTCCGGCAACTCCGGCTCCGCGAAGCGGAACAGCGCGAAGGGCCCGTACGTCCCCGGGTGCGGGCCCCGGGCGAACTCG
This sequence comes from Streptomyces sp. NPDC058001, assembly GCF_042886315.1. Lineage (NCBI taxonomy): Bacteria > Bacillati > Actinomycetota > Actinomycetes > Kitasatosporales > Streptomycetaceae > Streptomyces > Streptomyces sp. NPDC058001. The sequence continues at coordinate 328,188 of NZ_JBHVQT010000008.1, read as the reverse complement.
GCGATCTGGAGCGTGATGCGGGGTTCCTCGGCGGCTTCCACGAGCCGCTGTGCCTGCTCCCGCATCAGCGCGGGTCCGCCCACCGGTCTGCGCAGTACCGTCTCGTCCATCACGACCCACAGATGCGGCGCTTCGGGGCGTCTGAGCAGTTCCTGACGGTCCATCCGCAGCGCGACATGCCGGTCGATCTCGCCGGGCTTGCGCTGGCCGAGCGTCCCGGCGGTCATCACCGCGCGGGCGTAGTCCTCGGTCTGGAGGAGTCCGGGCACGAAATGCGGCTCATAGGCGCGGATGACCTGCGCCGCGCCCTCCAGGCTGACGTAGAGGCTGAACCAGTCGGGCAGCACATCGCTGTACCGCTGCCACCAGCCGGGCTGGTTGGCCTCCTCCACCAGGGACAGGAATCCGTCGACCTCGTGCTCCGACACGCCGTACGACATCAGCAGGACCTGTACGTACGGGACCTTCAGGGTGACCTCGGCGGTCTCCATACGGCGGACCGTGGCGGCGGTCACGCGCAGGGCGCCCGCCGCCTCCTCCCGGGTCAGTCCCTTCGACTCCCGGAGTTCCTGAAGACGTCTGCCCAGCACTACCTGACCCACGGTCGGCGCCGGCCGCCGTTCACTCACCTTCACGCCTCCCCATGCGCCGATCCCCGCGCAGTCTGTCATGGCCCCGCTACTGTCCGGGGGCACTCCGGCTTTCACGTGGAAACTAACGTTCCGGTCATGTCCCGAGTGCCCGAAGATAGGTGACTGTGGCCGGATCCGCCGGGACAAATGTCTCAATGGCCAGTTCTGCGACAGTCACGTCCATCGGCGTGTTGAAGGTGGAGATCGACGACACGAAGGACAGCACCCGCCCGTCGTGCTCGATCCGGAGGGGCAGCGCGAAGGGCACCGCCGGGGCGCTGACCGGCTGATCGGCGCCTTCCGAGGAGTCCTGGCCGTCCGCGAAGGGATACGCGGCGACCTCCTCGTACAGGTCGCGCAGCGCGTCGGAGCGGTCCAGGGCGATCTGCCGCCGCATCTGGTCGAGCAGATGGCCCCGCCACTCGGGCAGATTCCGGATCCGGGGTGCCAGGCCCTCCGGGTGCAGGGTGAGCCGCATCGAGTTCAGCGGCGGCGCGAGCAGCCACTCGGGGACGCCCTCCAGGAGCATCGCGATACCACGGTTCGCGGCCACCACCTGGTAGGTGGCGTCCACGACGACGGCCGGATACGGCTCATAGCCCTGGAGGAGTTGGTCGAGCCCGGCGCGCAGCCCGGACAGCGCCGGGTCGTCCAGGGGTGTCTCCGGGAACCGGGGCGCGTAGCCCGCGGCGAGCAGCAGGGCGTTGCGCTCACGGACCGGGACGTCGAGGTGGTCCGCGAGCCGCAGGATCAGGTCCTCGCTGGGGCGGGAGCGGCCGGTCTCGACAAAGCTGATGTGGCGGGCCGACGAGTCCGCGCGGAGCGCCAGTTCCAGCTGGCTGACCCGGCGCCGCTCCCGCCAGCTCCGCAGCAGCGGGCCGATTCCCTTGGCCGTAGGGGCGGTTGCGGTCGGGGAGCCGAAGGCGGCGGGTGCGGCGGTCGTCATACCTCGACGGTACGCGGTGGACGGCGCCGACACCGATCGGGATCCACGGCCTCTGGTTCAGGCCAGACGCGCCGCCGAGCGTGAGTCAGTCGCGGACGCCCGCCTGCTCCGCCACCCCGCGCCGCAGGGCGAGTGCGGCGGGTACGACGGACGCGACGACGGCGAGCACCGCGCAGGCGCCCACGGCCGCCCCGACCGCCGTCCAGGGCATCGCGGGCGTGGTCCGCACCGACAGCTGGCCCAGCGCGCCCCACATCCCCGCCAGATTGATCCCCGCGACCAGGAGGCCGAGGATCCCGCCGACCGCGACCACCGTCACGAGGGACTGCACGCGGCGGTGCGGCTGCGTGAGAAGCGGCCCACGCTGCCCGTCCTGGTACTCAGCCAGTACGTCCAGCGGGCGTACGCGGCGGATCTGCTGGACTCGGGTGACGGCACGGGCGTCGGCTATCTGCTGAAGGACCGGGTGGGGCAGGTCGAGGAGTTCGTGGACGGCGGCACCGTCGTCGACCCCGAGGTCGTCCGCCAACTGTTGCGCCGCCGCCGTGATCCGCTGGAGCGGCTCACCCCGCGTGAGCGGGAGGTCCTGGCCCTGATCGCCGAAGGCAGGTCGAACGCCGCGATCGCCCGCGAGCTGGTGGTGTCCGACGCGGCCGTGGGCAAGCACATCAGCGGCATCCTCACCAAGCTGGACCTGCCCCCGGCGGACGACACCCATCGCAGGGTGCTGGCGGTCCTCGCGTATCTGCGTGCGTGACGCCGGGGGTCGAGCGGTCGGTACGGGCCTACACCCGGGTGAAATCCATGATCCAGTTGGTGAGCCAGTCGCCGTCCTCATCGGTCCTGAACGCCTGCTCCCAGCGCGCCGACGTCGGTGTGACCTGGAGCCACAGAAAGCGGACCCGAATCGGCGTGCCCGCATAGCTGTCGTCGCCCTCGAAGACTCCCCGCCCGTCGTCGCCGAAACCGCCCCTGACCGGCGGTTCCAGGGTGCCGGTCCGGCTGGACGACCAGTACAGCGACCACTCCTTCGCCGCCGGGTCGAACAGGCGCAGCGTCGCCCCCTTGAACCCCTGGCTCGGGCAGTCCATCTCGTCGACGTTCGCCGCACCGTCGAACAGGGCCCAGCAGCGGTGCGTCGCCGGGAACTCCTGCCAGCCGCTCGACGGGTCGAGGTAGTTCTCGCGCCGGCGGTTCCTGATCGTCCAGTCGCCGTGCAGGAAGTCGAAGTCGTGGGCGGTGGTCATGAGCGGTCTCCTGTCGTGCCCTCGGCGAGGGTGTCGGTGAGGTAGGCGTCGAGGTCGGGCACGTCGGGCGTGAGGATGTGCCGTACCCAGGCGTTCCGTTCATGGCCGATCGGCGGCAGTTCCCAGACGCAGCCGATCCACGGCAGGGACGGCACCACGAAGTGCGTGGGATCCCGGTCGGGGCAGCCGAGCACCGGCTGCCCGGCGGCGGCGTTGCGGTAGTGCAGGACGTTGTCCCACACCCAGCTGTACGCGTTCAGATACGCGCCGTCGTCGCCGCCCCGGTGCAGCACCACGAAGGTCGCGGGCGGTGTGCCGTCCGGCTCGGGCAGCAGCTCGGGCAGGATCGCGTACGCCGCCTTCTCCACGTCCGGCGCGATCCCGCCCGGCTCGGCGGTGACGTGGTAGCGCTTGATCCGACGGCCGGCCACCTCGATCGGTGCGGGAACGGTCAGGAACTTCTCGGTGAAGGCCATGCCCGCACGTTAGGGCTCCTCCCCTGACACCTTCTGTCAGGGAAGCCGGGGGCGGATACTGGGCCGGTGCGCGCCGACCGACTCGTCTCCCTGCTGCTTCTGCTCCAGAACCGGGGCCGGATGACCGCCGACCAGCTCGCCGCCGAGCTGGAGGTGTCCGTACGGACCGTCTACCGCGATGTGGAGGCCCTGCACACGGCGGGCGTCCCGCTCTACGGCGAGTCCGGGCACGCCGGGGGGTACCGGCTCGTCGCCGGGTACCGCACCCGTCTCACCGGGCTCACCGTCCGGGAGGCCGAGGCCCTGTTCCTGTCCGGGGCGCCCGACGCGGCGGCCCGGCTCGGGCTCGGCCCGGTGCTGACCGCCGCCCAGCTCAAGGTGCGGGCGGCCCTCCCCGGCGAACTGGCCGCGCACGCCGACCGGATCAGCGCCCGCTTCCATCTCGACGCCCCCGGCTGGTACGCGCCCGACGAGGACGTCCCGCATCTGACCGCCGTCGCCGACGCCGTCTGGAACAGCAGGGTTCTGCGGGTCCGTTACCGCCGCTGGAAGGAGCCCACCGAGGTCGAACGGCGCCTGGAGCCGTACGGGCTCGTCCTCAAGGCGGGCCGCTGGTACGTCGTCGCCGCGTCCGGCACCCCGGAGGCACCCGGCGCGCCCCGCTCGTTCCGCGTCGACCAGATCCTCCGACTCGACCCGCCCACCGAGGGGTTCGAGCGTCCCGCGGGCTTCGATCTGGCGGCGTTCTGGACGGCGTACCAGCGGGACTTCCACGCGCGGCTGCACCAGGGCGAGGCCGTCGTGCGGCTGTCACCGCGCGGGCTCGCGCGGCTCGGCGGAGCCGCGGCGCGCGCCGCCGAGGCGACCGGCCGCGCCGAGGACGACGGCTGGACGCGTGCCGTGCTGCCCATCGAGTCCGTCGACCACGCGCACGACACATTCCTCGGTCTCGGGACGGACATCGAGGTCGTCGCGCCCGAGGAGTTGCGCCGGCGGATGGCCGGGACGGTGCGGGAACTCGCCGCCCGCTATGCGGCCAACCCCGCCCGGATCGCCCGCTCCACCGGCGAGTAGGCGCCGTCGGCACGCTCCAGTTCGTACGGGACCGCCGGGTGCAGCGGGGGCTGTGCCAGGAAGCGGGGGCGGCTGCCGTGGTGCGGCTGCGCCGCGTGCACCAGGAACGGGTGGCACAGGAACACATCACCGGGCCGGCCCGTGGCATACGCGAGCGGACGGTGCGCCGACGCCGCGTCGATCTCCGCCGCGATCTCCAGACCCGACACGCCTTCCTCGCCGTACGGTGCGAGGATTCTGGGCATGTCCAGGTGCGATCCCACGCGGATACGGGTCGGCGCGTCCGCCTCGCCGACCTCGCTGAACAGGAACAGCATCAGCAGACTCCGATCCCGGGAGCGCAGATTCGTGTACGGCCAGGTCTCGCCCTCGTGCGCATAGCTGCCCTCGATGTGCCAGCCCGCGTCGTCCGGCTCGTCGGGGTGCGGGAAGCGCAGCGGGAAACTCCCCAGCGAATAGCGGGGCACCCAGCGGCGGGGGCCGACCAGCAGGTCGAACGCCTCATGCAGCACAGGCGAGTTGGGGGCGGCGGCGAACGGCCCCATGGCCATGTCGCTCACCCAGTGCACCGGCTTCTCCCAGGTCGACGGGTCGTCCGGGTCGCAGCCGGTCTCCCGCCAGAGCAGCCGGGCGCAGTGCTCGGCGACCCGGGGCGCGACAGCCCCCTCGATCTTCACAAAGCCGTCTTCGAGGAACCGGCTCACCATCGCGTCGGCAGTCATGGGCCCATCGTGTCGGCCGGACCGCCCGGAACGCACACGGATTTCTCGGCGCGCGGGTCCTGCCCTGCCGGTGATTTGCCGGACCGGCAAGGTTCCTTGCCGCATGGCGGCGACCGCGAGCACCCTGACCCGGTACCGGCGCGAGACGCGCCCCGTACGCGAGCGCGTACCCGACGGAAGGCGGCCCGCAGCCATGGCGCAGCACCACACCCACCCCCACGACCACACCCACCCGGACTGGGTCGCGATGGCCCGTCTCCTGGAACGTCACGCGGAGATCACCTCGCCGACGTACACCCGGGCGGCGGCCTGGCTCGCGGAGAATCGGCCCGCGCCCCGCCGGATCGTGGACGTGGGCAGTGGTCCCGGTGTCGTCACCTGTCTGCTCGCCGAGACGTTCCCGGGCGCCGAAGTCGTCGCCGTGGACGCCGAGGAACCGCTTCTCGAACGAACCCGGGCGCGGGCCGCGCGCACCGGTCTTGGCGAACGGGTACGCACGCACCGCGCCGAACTCCCGTCCGGACTCGACACCTTGGACCCCGCCGACCTGCTCTGGGTGGGCAAGTCGCTGCACCACGTGGGCGATCAGCGGGCCGGACTCACCGCGCTGGCCGGAGTGCTCGCCCCCGGCGGACTGCTCGCGCTCCTCGAAGGCGGCCTCCCCGCACGCGTCCTGCCCCGAGACATCGGGATCGGACGTCCCGGGCTCCAGAGTCGGCTGGACGCCGCCGAGGACGAGGCGTTCACGGAGATGCGGGCCGCGCTGCCCGGCGCCAAGGACGAGACCGAGGACTGGCCCGCCCTGCTCAGCGCCGCCGGACTGCGCCCCTCCGGCACCCGCACCTTCCTCCTCGACCTGCCCGCCCCGCTGTCAGGGCCGGCCCGCGAACACGCCGTCGCCTCCTTCACCCGGCGCCGCGAGGCCCTGGCGGACCGACTCGCCGAGGACGACCGGGCCGTCCTCGACCACCTCCTCGACCCGACCGACCCGGCGAGCCTGCACCACCGCCCGGACGCCTTCCTCCTCGCCGCCCAGACCTTCCACACGGCGACCAAGGAGGGCTGAAGGAGGGCTGGTTGTTCTGGAGGAACCGTCGGGCGAGTGATGTCGCCCTACGGATCAAGTTGCCTTGGCTCAGGCCGAGTTGAACGTCGACGGGTCCAGGCCCAGCCGCCGGTTCTCGTTGAGCGCGCTGATCGCCGCCATGTCCTCGGTGTCCAGCTCGAAGTCGTACACCTCGATGTTCTCCCTGATCCGCGACGGGGTCACGGACTTGGGGATGACCACATTCCCGAGCTGGATGTGCCAGCGCAGCACGACCTGGGCCGGGCTCCGCCCGTGCTTCTGGGCGATGGCGATGATCGCCGGCACTTCGAGGATGCCCTTGCCGGAGCCCAGCGGCGACCATGCCTCGGTGGTGATGCCCTGCTCCCCGTGGTACTCACGGGCCGCGCGCTGCTGGAGATACGGGTGCAGTTCGATCTGGTCGACGGCCGGAATGACGGACGTCGCGTCGATCAGCCGCTCCAGGTGCTCCACCTCGAAGTTGGAGACACCGATGGCGTGGGCCCGGCCGTCCGCGAGGATCTTTTCCAACGCCTTGTACGAGTCGATGTACCGGTTCCTGGCCGGGGTCGGCCAGTGGATCAGATACAGGTCGACCCGGTCCAGGCCCAGCTTCTCCAGCGAGGTGTCGAAGGCGCGCAGCGTCTCGTCGTATCCCTGGTCGGCGTTCCAGAGCTTCGTCGTGACGAACAGATCGTCACGGGCGACCCCGGAGGCGGCGATGGCCCGGCCTGTGCCCTCCTCGTTGCCGTAGATCGCGGCGGTGTCGATGCTGCGGTATCCGGCATCCAGCGCCGTGGCGACCGCCGTCTCCGCCTCGTCGTCCGGCACCTGCCAGACACCGAAGCCGAGCTGGGGCATCTCGACACCGTTGTTCAGGATGATCGGGGGGACCTTGCTCACTGGCTCTTGATCCTTCACGTCGTCGGGTGTGACTCCCATCGTCAACGATCACGTGCCGCGCCGCATTCCAGGGCGCACCGGTGAACCGGTGCGGGGGATTACTGGTGACATCGGGAGCGTGGCGGAGTCAGGACCGGTACAAGGCCGCGACCTCCGTCTCGTACGCCTGCTCGATGGCCTTGCGCTTCAGCTTCAGCGACGGGGTGAGCAGCCCGTGCTCCTCGGTGAACTGACGGGCCAGGATCCGGAACGTCCGGATCGACTCGGCCTGGGACACCAGCGTGTTCGCGGCGACGACCGCGCGCCGCACCTCGGTCTCCAGATCCGGGTCCCGCACCAACTCGGCGGGCGTGAGCTGTGGTTTGCCGCGCATTGTCAGCCAGTGCTCGACGGCCTCGCCGTCCAGCGTGACGAGCGCCGCGATGTACGGCCGGTCGTTGCCGACGACGATGCACTGCGCGATCAAGGGGTGGTCGCGCACCCGCTCCTCCAACTGCGCGGGCGACACACTCTTGCCGCCCGAGGTCACCAGGATCTCCTTCTTGCGCCCGGTGATGGTGAGATACCCGTCGTCGTCCAGGGCGCCGAGGTCACCGGTGGCGAGCCAGCCGTCGTGCAGCGTCGCGTCGGTGGCCTTCTGGTCGTTGAGGTAGCCCTGGAACACGTTGTCGCCGCGCAGCCACACTTCGCTGTCGTCCGCGATGTGCACCGTCACCCCCGGGATGGGCCGGCCGACCGTGCCGTACCGGGTGCGTTCGGGCGGGTTCGCGGTCGACGCCGCCGTGGTCTCGGTCAGTCCGTACCCCTCGAAGATGGTGACCCCGGCGCCGCAGAAGAACAGGCCGAGCGTGCGGTCCATCCCCGAGCCGCCGGACATCGCGTGCCGCACCCGGCCGCCCATCGCGTCCCGGACCTTCGCGTACACGAGCTTGTCGAAGAGCTGGTGCTGCATCCGCAGCCCGGCGGACGGCCCTGGCCCGGTGTCGAACGCCTTCGCCTCCAGCGCCTCCGCGTAGCGCACCGCCACCTCGACGGCCTTGTCGAAGGGGCCTTCCTTGCCGTCCCGCTCCGCCTTGCGCCGGGCCGCGTTGAACACCTTCTCGAAGATGTACGGGACGGCCAGGATGAACGTCGGCCGGAACGCCGCCAGATCGGGCAGCAGCGCCGCCGCGTTGAGCTGCGGCTGATGGCCCATCTTGACGTGTCCGCGGACCGCGGCGACCTGCACCATCCGGCCGAAGACATGCGCCAGCGGCAGGAACAGCAGGGTGGCGGCCTCGTCGCCGCGCCGGGAGTGGAACACCGGCTCCCAGCGCGCGACCATCGTGTCCGCCTCGAACATGAAGTTGGCGTGCGAGATGACACAGCCCTTGGGGCGGCCCGTGGTGCCCGAGGTGTAGATGATCGTCGCCACCGAGTCCGGGGTGACGGCCCTGCGGTGCCGGTGCACCAGCTCGTCGTCCAGGTGCGCGCCCGCCTCGTACAGATCGCGGACCGCGTCCACGTCGAGCTGCCAGAGCCGTCCGAGGTTCGGCAGCCGGTCGATGACCGTGGCGATCGTCATCGCGTGGTCCTCGTGCTCGACCATCGCCGCCGACACCTGCGCGTCGTGCAGCATCCAGAAGACCTGCTCCGCCGACGACGTCGGATAGACCGGCACCACCTGGGCGCCGACGCTCCACAGCGCGTAGTCGAACAGCGTCCACTCGTAGCGGGTACGCGACATGATCGCCACGCGGTCTCCGAACCGCACCCCTTGTGCGAGGAGCCCCTTGGCGAGTGCCAGCACCTCGTCACGGAACTCGGCGGCGGTCACGTCGTGCCAGACGCCTGAGTCGTCCTTGCGGCCCATGACGATGTGCCGCGGGTTGTCCAGGGCATGTTCATAGAGGGTGTCGGCCAGCCCGCCCTGCGGGGTCGGCGCCAGGGGAGGGGTTGTGAACTCGCGCAATGATGCTCCTTGTGCCGCTCCGCACAGCGCCGTGACGGTACCCCACGGGACGCCGGTGCGGGAGGGTCGCCGCAGCGGCTCCGGGTGGCGCAAATCCACTGGTCAGCCGGTGAAATACGGCCACAAGGGGAGGGGCGGGACAGAATCATGACGGCTCGGTAAGTTTCGGTGCCGTAACCTCCACCGAATCTGTACGGGGCGGTTACCGGGGTGCTACGCCGGAAGGATCACTTCCGGTCCAGACCTGCCGCTCACCGTCCGGACCTGCCGTTCACGGTGCCCGGTGCAGCCGGTCACCGCCTGCCAGGATCGCCGCCGCCAGCGCGTCCGCCGCGCCCGGCGCCGTACCGCCGTCCCGCCCGCGCCCCGCCCCCCGCGCCCGGCCGTGCAGCAGCACGAAGTCGACCTTGCCCAGCTCCGGCAGACCCGCACGCTCCGGCACCCGCACCAGACCCGGCGGGATCAGACCGCGCGAGTGGGCCATCACCCCGAGTCCGGCGCGGGCCGCCGCGATCAGCCCGTTGAGGCTGCCGCTCGTGCACGCGACGCGCCACGGCCGGCCCTGCCGCTCCAGCGCCTCCAGGGCCAGCGCCCGGGTGATGCCCGGCGGCGGATACACGATGAGCGGCACCGGCCGCTCCGGGTCGAGGCGCAGCCGCTCCGCGCCGATCCACACCAGCCGGTCGTGCCACACCGGCTCACCCCTGGTGTCCTGCGGGCGCCGCTTGGCGAGCACCAGATCGAGCTTGCCCGCCGCCAACCGCTCGTGCAGCGTGCCGGACAGCTCCACGGTCAGCTCCAGGTCGACCTCCGGATGCTCGTGCCGGAACGCCTCCAGGATCTCCGTGAGCCGGGTCAGTACGAAGTCCTCGGACGCGCCGAACCGGAGCCTGCCGCGCAGCCGCGTCCCGGTGAAGAAGGCCGCCGCCTGCTCGTGCACCTCCAGGAGCCGGCGCGCGAAACCGAGCATGGCCTCGCCGTCCTCGGTGAGGTCCACGGAGTGCGTGTCCCGGGTGAAGAGCTGGCGCCCGGTCGCGTCCTCCAGGCGCCGCACATGCTGACTCACCGTCGACTGGCGAAGGCCGAGCCGACGCGCCGCCTGCGTGAAGCTCAACGTCTGCGCGACGGCGAGAAAGGTCCGCAGTTGAGAGGGGTCGTACATACCGCGAGCCTACCTCCGGTCATCGCAGAACGTGATGACAGTGAGTGCGGTATGCCGGATTCCCGATCAAGGTAATCAGGAGGACCATCGAGAGGGCACGACCTGAACCGAGAGCAAGGAAGCGATGCTGCGCACCATCCGCCGTCGGTGGCCGTCCCGGCTGCCGCTCGACCCGTACATCGTGGCGCTGCTCGCGACCGTGGGCCTGGCCGCGCTGCTGCCCGCCCGGGGCCCCGCCGCCGACATCGCGTCCGGCGCGTCCACCGGCGCCGTCGCCCTCCTCTTCTTCCTCTACGGGATACGCCTGTCGACCCGTGAGGCGCTGGACGGACTGCGCCACTGGCGGCTCCATGTCACCGTCCTCGCCTGCACGTTCGTCGCCTTCCCGCTGCTCGGCCTGGCCGCCAGGGGCCTGGTGCCGTACGTCCTGACGCCCGCCCTCTACGGCGGCTTCCTCTTCCTCACCCTCGTCCCCTCGACGATCCAGTCGTCCATCGCCTTCACCTCACTCGCGCGCGGGAACGTGCCCGCCGCGATCTGCGCGGGCTCCTTCTCCTCGCTCGCCGGGATCGTGCTGACCCCGCTGCTCGCGGCGGCGCTGCTCGGCAACAGCGGCGGCGGGTTCTCGGCGGACTCGGTGGGGAAGATCGTGCTCCAGCTCCTGGTGCCGTTCCTCGCGGGACAGCTGCTGCGGCGCTGGCTCGGCCCCTTCGTCACCCGGCACAAGCAGCTCCTCGGATATGTGGACCGCGGCTCGATCCTGCTCGTCGTCTACACCGCGTTCAGTGAGGGCGTGGTCCAGGGCATCTGGCACCAGGTCACCCCGCTGCGGCTGCTCGCGCTGCTCGGCGTCGAGGCGGTGCTCCTCGCGGTGATGCTGGCCCTGACCTGGTACGGAGCGAAGCGGCTCGGCTTCGGGCGCGGGGACCGGATCGCCATCCAGTTCGCCGGGTCGAAGAAGTCCCTCGCCGCCGGACTGCCCATGGCGAGCGTCCTGTTCGGCGCGCACGCGTCGCTGGCGGTCCTGCCGCTGATGCTGTTCCACCAGATGCAGCTCATGGTCTGCGCGGTCATCGCCAAACGCCGCTCACGCGACCCGGAGCCGACCTCACCCCTGCGCGAAAGCGCCACCGCCCTCCCGGTGGGTACCCGGAAGGGCGGCTGAAGTGCGGTACCGAGCCCCGTAAGGGGCGCGGGGAACTGCGCGACCAGCCACCGACGGCCCGCAGCTTCCCCACCGGTCTTACATCCGTACCCAGTCCTACAGCAGAGCGCTAACGCCGGCCGGTGACATGGTCCATCGGCAGCCACAGCACCGTGTCCCGCGTCGCGACCCCCGACACCGATGGGCGGAGCCCGGCGAGTTCGTCGTCGCTCAGCGCCCGGTCGTAGACCCGGACCTCGTCGATCGCGCCGGCGAAGAAGGCACGGCTGTCCATGCGTTGGCCGATGTGCACGCCGAACGGCGAGTTGCGGCTGACCGAGCCCGGGACATCGGCGACCGAGCCGACCGCCGTACCGTCGAGGAACATCGACAGCTGTCCGCCACCCCTGCGCAGGGCGAGATGGTGCCACTGGCCGTCGTTGTACGCGCCCGTCGTCCGCACGGACGTCGTGCGCGGCGCGGCCCCGCCGTCCCGGGCCGTGATGAGGCCGGTGATCCGGTTCGAGGCGGGTTCACCGCGTAGCCACACCTGCGGCTGGGTGGTACCGATCCCGCCCATCCAGAGCAGCGGCTGCTCACCCGTCGTCGCGTCGTAGCGGAACCACAGGGACGCCGTGAACTCCTTGGCGCCCAGCGGCAGTCGGGTGCTGTAGGGCAGACGTACGGCGTCGTCGGTGCCGTCGAACGCCAGCGCGTTGCCGAAGCGTCCGTCCGTCACCTCCGCACCCCCGAGCACGGCGGCGTCGTCGGCGCCGTGTACCCGGTCCTTGGTCGTCGGATCGGGGCCGCGACGGGGGGTCAGCCAGTCCTTCGTGAAGCGCGCGAAACGGATCTCGTCGCGCGCGTCGACCGCGCCGCCCTCGTACATCAGGCCGATGGTGCCGTCGGGGGCCTGGACGAGGTCGGAGTAGCCGGACCAGTCCGTGGTGACGACGGTGCCCCGGTCCACGCTGTCCCAGGTCCGGCCGCCGTCGTAGGAGGAGCGGACCATCATGGTGCGGCGGCGGTCCGGGTCGGCGGGGGCGGCGAGGAGCAGTCGCTTGCCCACTCGCAGTACGGAGCCCTGGACCTGCGGTGTGTACAGGTCCGGGATGTCTTTGAAGGGCGCCGCGAAGCTGTCGCCGCCGTCCCGGCTGACCGCGTGCGTGCGGTGTCCCAGGTCGGTGCCGTCCTGTTCCCTGCCGCTGACGTAGATCGCGCCGTCCGCGCGCTCGGCGAGGGTCATCTCGGACGGCTTCTGGCGGAACGTGCCGTCGGCCGCTATCGGATAGGAGTCCCGGGCGCCGATCTTCCATTGGTCGCCGCCGTCGTCGCTGACGATCAGCGCGGCATGGTTCGCGGTGATCCGGGTGCCGTCCCAGGTCTCGGTGTTGGCGGAGAACACCAACCTGTTCTTGTGCCGGCCCTTGGTGAGCTGGATGCCGTGCACGGGACCGGTCGCGTACCAGGAGTTCCAGTGTTCCGGCAGGATCTCGTCGCTCAGATCGCGCGGCTGCGACCAGGTCAGTCCGTCGTCGTCGCTGTACTGCAGGTGAGGCGTGCGGTCACAGGGCACCGAACAGCCGCGCCCGTCGGTGCGGCCGGTGTTGTAGGTCTCGGCGAGCAGGATGCGGCCGGTCCCGCGGTCCACGACGGGCGCGGGGTTGCCGTGTGTGTCACCGGCGCCCTCGTTCACCACCTGGAGCGGGCCCCACGTACGGCCGTTGTCGGTGGAGCGTTTGACGACGATGTCTATGTCGCCCGCGTCACCGCAGTCGTTGACACGGCCCTCGGCGAAGGCCAGCAGCGTGCCCGTCTTGGACTCCACGACGGCCGGGATACGGAAGCACGCGTACCCCGGGTCCTGGGCGGCCTTGAACAGGACCTGTTGCTCGAAGCCGCTCGCGGTGGCCCCGGCGGCTCCCGGGGTGTCCACGGACGCGGCAACGGCCTGCCCCGCGGCGGGCAGTGTGGCCACCGCAGCCGTGCACAGGGCCACCAGGAGAACGCGTAAGGAACGGAGGGAACGTGTGGATCTGAGACGTGCACGGAGACTCGACGGCATGGTGCGACCTGCCCTTCACGGCGTCTGGACATCTGGACATCCCACGTCCAACGTGCGAGGAACAGACGCTACTTGGGCCTTCGGGCACCCCACAAGAACCGTGCGTCATGCGAATGTCGCGTATCCGCGCGCGACCGCCTTCACCGCAACGGATGACAGAGGCCCGGCAGATGGCGGAGTGCAACATTCCGGGCGGGAGTGCCCGCTTACGGGCGGGAGTGCGCCCTTCCGGGCAGGAGAAAAGGCGGGGCCCCGCCGGCGCAGGGGGCGCTCCCCGCCGGTCGGGGCCCCACCGCCGTGTCGTCGGCGGGCCCGGGGGTCAGCCCTGGGCGGCCGTGGCCGTGAGGGCGATCCGGTGCGCGCCGGCGTACACGTTCATGGAGGTGCCCCGCAGGAAGCCGACCAGGGTGAGACCCGATTCGGCGGCGAGGTCGACGGCCAGCGAGGACGGCGCGGAGACCGCGGCGAGCACCGGGATGCCCGCCATCACGGCCTTCTGCGCCAGTTCGAAGGAGGCGCGCCCCGAGACCAGGAGGACGACCCGGGACAGCGGCAGCTCACCGTTCTGGAGGGCGCGGCCGACGAGCTTGTCGACGGCGTTGTGCCGGCCGACGTCCTCCCTGATGTCCAGCAGCTCGCCCCCCTCCGTGAAGAGGGCCGCCGCGTGGAGACCCCCGGTCCGGTCGAAGACCCGTTGGGCGGCGCGAAGCCGGTCGGGGAGGCTCGCGAGCAGTTCGGGTTCCAGCCGGACCGGGGGAGCGTCGTCGATCGTGAAGCGGGTCGTCGTACGGACCGCGTCCAGGCTCGCCTTGCCGCACAGGCCGCACGACGAGGTGGTGTAGACGTTCCGCTCCAGGGTGATGTCGGGGACCGGGACACCGGGCGCGAGCTGCACGTCCACCACGTTGTAGGTGTTCGAGCCGTCCTCGGTGGCCCCGGCGCAGTACACGATGTTGCGCAGTTCGTCGGCCGAGCCGAGCACGCCCTCGCTCACCAGGAAGCCCGCCGCGAGCGCGAAGTCGTCGCCCGGGGTGCGCATCGTGATGGCGAGGGGTTTGCCGTTCAGCCGGATCTCCAGGGGTTCCTCGGCGACGAGGGTGTCCGGGCGGGTGGTGACCTGCCCGTCCCGGATACGGATGACGCGGCGGCGCTCGGTGACTCGTCCCATGGGTGATCAGTCCCGGTTCTGTACGTGCTGGTAGCCGAAGCGACCCTTGATGCAGAGGTTGCCGTGGGTCACCGGATTGTCGTGCGGCGATGTGACCTTCACGATCTCATTGTCCTGCACATGGAGCGTGAGGTTGCAGCCCACACCGCAGTACGCGCACACCGTCGTCGTCTCCGTCTGCCGCTCCTCGTCCCAGGTGCCGGCCGCCCGCATGTCGAACTCGGACTTGAACGACAGCGCGCCCGTCGGGCAGACCTCGATGCAGTTGCCGCAGTACACGCACGCCGAGTCGGTGAGCGGCGCGTCGTGCTCGACGGCGATCCGGGCGTCGAAGCCGCGTCCCGTCACCGAGATCGCGAAGGTGTTCTGCCACTGGTCGCCGCACGCGTCGACGCACTTGTAGCAGAGGATGCACTTGTCGTAGTCACGTACATACAGGTCGTTGTCGACCTTCGGCTCCTCCTCCACGCGGGCCGCGTCCGGGCCGAACCGGTCAGGGCGGGCGTCGTACTCCTTGAGCCAGTTCGCGACCTTCGGTGTGGTGGAGAGGTCGACCGAGGACGCGAGAAGTTCCAGGACGACCTTGCGGCTGTGCCGGGCCCGCTCGGTGTCCGTGCGGACCGTCATGCCCGGCTCGGCCTTACGGGAGCACGCGGGCGCCAGGGTCCGGGCGCCCTCGACCTCGACCACGCAGACCCGGCAGGCGTTCTTCGGGGTCAGCGTGTCGCCCTGGCAGAGCGTCGGGATGTCCTTGCCCGCGGCCCGGCAGGCGTCGAGGATCGTGGCGCCCTCGACGACGAGTACCGGTTCCTCGTCGAGCGTGAACTCCAGGAGGCGGCGCGGCGGTTGCAGCGGGATCGCGGTCATTCGTACGCCCCCAGTCGGTCGATGGCGGATTCCACGGCGTTCCACGCGGTCTGTCCGAGACCGCAGATCGAGGCGTCCTTCATGGCCCGCCCCACCTCCCTGAGCAGGGCGATGTCGCCTGTCGCCGCGGCGCCGGTGCGGTCCGCGATGCGGTGCAGGGCCTCCTCCTGGCGGACGGTGCCGACCCGGCACGGCACGCACTGCCCGCACGACTCGTCGCGGAAGAACTCGGCGATGCGCAGCAGCACCCGGGGGAGCGGGACGGTGTCGTCGAAGGCGAGCACCACACCGGAGCCCAGCGTGGTGCCGGCCTCGCGGGTGCCCTCGAAGGTGAGCGGGATGTCCAGTTCGTCGGGCCGTACGAAGCCGCCCGCCGCGCCGCCGAGCAGGATCGCCCGCAGCGCCGGAGGCTTTCCCGCGAGGTCGAGCAGATCACCGAGCGTGGCGCCGAACGGCAGCTCGTAGATCCCGGGCCGTGCCACGGTCCCCGAGACGCAGAACAGCTTCGGTCCGGTCGATTTGCCGGTGCCGATCGCCGCGTACGCCTGGGCGCCCATGGTCAGGATCGGCAGCACGTTGACCAGCGTCTCGACATTGTTCGCGGCCGTCGGCTTGCCGAACAGGCCCTTCTCGACGGGGAACGGCGGCTTGGAGCGCGGCTCCCCGCGATAGCCCTCGATGGAGTTGAACAGCGCGGTCTCCTCACCGCAGATGTACGCGCCCGCGCCGCGCCGGATCTCGATGTCGAACGCGTAGCCCTGCCCGAGGACGTCGTCGCCGAGCAGACCCCGCGCGCGTGCCCGCTCGATCGCGTGGCTCATCCGCTCCAGGGCGCGCGGGTACTCGCCCCGCAGATAGAGGTAGCCCTTGTGCGCGCCGACCGCGTACCCGGCGATGGTCATCGCCTCGACCAGCGCGTACGGATCGCCCTCCATGACCACACGGTCCTTGAAGGTGCCCGGCTCCGACTCGTCGGCGTTGCAGACGACGTAGTGCGGCTGGTCCGGCTGGGACGCGGTGGCCTGCCACTTGACGCCGGTCGGGAAGGCGGCGCCGCCCCGGCCGAGCAGACCCGCGTCGGTGACCTCACGGATCACCGCGGCAGGACCGATCGCGAACGCCCGGCGCAGCGCCGTGTAGCCGCCGTGTGCCCGGTAGTCGTCCAGGGACCCCGGATCCACCACGCCCACCCGGCGCAGCAGCACCAGGGACGCGTCCCCGGCCTGCGGCACCGCCATCGCCGCCGGTGGTTCCTCGGGCGCCGCATCGGGCGCCGTCGCCGCGAGCACCGCGGACTCCTCGGTCGCGGGCGCGGCCACCGCCGTACGCACCGGGTCACCGGCCCGTACCGCGAGGGCCGCCGGGGCCCGCTCGCACAGGCCCAGACACGGGCTGCGCTCGACGGTGACCCCACTGCCGGGGCCGAGCCGTGACGCGGCCCCGGCGCACACCTCGGCCGCGCCCGCCGCCGCGCACGCCAGATCCGTGCACACATGCAGCACGGTCGCCGGGCGCGGCTTCACCGCGAACATCGAGTAGAACGTCGCCACGCCGTACGCCTCGGCCGGCGGGACGGTCAGCCGGCGGCACAGATAGTCCAGTGCCCCCTCGCTGATCCAGCCGATCCGGTCGTTGACGGCGTGCAGCCCCGGCAACAGCTGGTCGCGCCTGTCCCGTGCCGCGCGTCCACCGCGCGCCCAGCGCAGATCCTCGTCCGGGCGGTCCATCCAGACCCCGGCGGGCGCCTCCCACGCCGACGCGGGCGGGCCGAGCAGCGCGTCGATCGCGGCCCGCTCCTCATCGGTCGGCTTGCTGTCACCGAAACGCAGATCCATGTCCTGCCTCAGCTCCTCACGGCCGCGACGGGCAGCTTGTCGATGCGGATCGCCGACGCCTTGAACTCCGCGGTGCCCGCGATCGGGCAGTTCGCCTCGATGGTGAGCTGGTTGGTGTCGACCTCGTCGGGAAAGTGCATGGTCATGAAGGCAAGGCCGGGGCGCAGCGCCGGATCGACCCACACCGGCGCGACGACCGCGCCCCGGCGCGAGCTGACCTGGACCTCCTCGCCCACCACGACCCCGTACCGCTCGGCGTCCTCCGGGCACAGCTCGACGTACTCGCCGCGCCGCAGCGGCGAGGCGAAACCACCGCTCTGCACCCCGGTGTTGTACGAGTCGAGGCGTCGCCCGGTGGTCAGGCGGATCGGGTACTCCTCGTCGGTGAGGTCCACCGGTGGGTCGTGCCGCACCAGGCCGAACGGCGCGCGCCGGCCGCGCAGCGCGGGGTCGGACTCCCACAACCTGCCGTGCAGATACGTCGGTTCGAGCCGGTCGGTGGTGGGGCAGGGCCACTGGATGCCCTGGTGCTCGGCGAGCCGTTCATAGGTCATGCCGTAGTGGTCGGGTGACACAGACCGCAGTTCGTTC
This sequence comes from Streptomyces sp. NPDC058001, assembly GCF_042886315.1. NCBI lineage: Bacteria > Bacillati > Actinomycetota > Actinomycetes > Kitasatosporales > Streptomycetaceae > Streptomyces > Streptomyces sp. NPDC058001. The sequence continues at coordinate 310,339 of NZ_JBHVQT010000008.1, read as the reverse complement.
CAGACGGATTCGGCGTCCGCGTACTTCCAGTCGTGGCCGAGTCGGCCCGCCAGGTCGCAGAGGATGTCGATGTCCTCGCGGGCCTCGCCGGGCGGGGTGACCGCCTTGCGGACCCGCTGCACGCGCCGTTCGCTGTTGGTGGTGGTGCCGTCGGTCTCCGCCCAGCCGGCCGTGGCGGGCAGCACCACATCGGCGAGTTCGGCGGTCTTCGTGAGGAAGATATCCTGGACGACCAGGAAGTCCAGGGCCCGCATCCGGCGGACGGCCTGTTCGCTGTCGGCCTCGGACTGGGCGGGGTTCTCGCCGATGCAGTAGACCGCCTTGAGGGTGCCCTCCTCCATCGCCTCGAACATCTCCGTGAGGTTCAGCCCGTAGTGCGGCTGGATCACGGTGTCCCACGCGGCCTCGAACTTCAGCCGGGACTGCGGGTCGAGGATGTCCTGGAAGCCGGGCAGCCGGTTGGGGATGGCTCCCATGTCGCCGCCGCCCTGGACGTTGTTCTGCCCGCGCAGCGGCTGGAGCCCGGAGCCGAACCGGCCGACGTGCCCGGTCAGCAGGCAGAGGTTGATCAGCGCGCGGACGTTGTCGGTGCCGTTGTGGTGCTCGGTGATGCCGAGTGTCCAGCACAGCTGGGCCCGCTCCGCGCGGGCGAACACATGCGCCAACTCCCGTATCGCCGGGGCCGGTACGCCTGTCACCTTCTCGGCGAGGGACAGCGTCCAGGGTTCCACCAGCTCCTTGTACTCCTCGAAGCCGGAGGTGGCCCGGTCGATGAACGCCCGGTTGGCCAGGCCCGCGTGGATGATCTCGCGGCCGATCGCGTGCGCCATCGGGATGTCCGTACCGACATTGAGGCCGAGCCAGCTCTCCGCCCACTCGGCCGTCGAGGTGCGGCGCGGGTCGACGGCGTACATCTGGGCACCGTTGCGTATGCCCTTGAGGACGTGCTGGAAGAAGATCGGGTGCGCGAAGCGGGCGTTGGAGCCCCACATCACGATCAGATCGGTGTGCTCGACCTCCTCGTACGAGGAGGTGCCGCCGCCCGAACCGAAGGCTGCCGTCAGACCCGCCACGCTGGGCGCGTGGCAGGTCCGGTTGCAGGAGTCGACGTTGTTGGTGCCCATCACCACGCGGGTGAACTTCTGCGCCACGTAGTTCATCTCGTTGGTGGCACGGGCGCACGAGAACATCCCGAAGGAGCCCCGCGCGGCCCGTAGCCCCTCGGCGGCCCGGTCCAGGGCCTCGTCCCAGGTGGCCCGCCGGAACGGCGCGGCACGGGAGTCCCGCACCAGCGGGTGTGTGAGCCGGGTGTATGTCTTCGGCGTACGGTCGCGTTTGCTCATGCGGCGCTCCTCGACGCGAGCAGATCCGAAAGGGCGTGCACGGTACGGAGCGTGGGCACCGGCACGCCGGTGATCTCCGCCAGTTCCACGACGGCCGCGAGCAGCACGTCGAGTTCGAGCGGTTTGCCGCGCTCCAGGTCCTGGAGAGTGGAGGTGCGGTGGTCGCCGACGCGTTCGGCGCCGGCGAGGCGCCGCTCGATGGAGATGTCCGGTTCGCAGCCGAGGGCCGCGGCGACCGCCAGCGTCTCGGACATCATGATCTCGATGACGCGCCGGGTGCCGCCGTGCAGACACATCTGACGCATCGTCGCGCGGGACAGGGCGCTGATCGGGTTGAAGGAGATGTTGCCGAGCAGCTTGATCCAGATGTCGCCGCGCAGGTCCGGTTCGACCGGGCACTTCAGCCCGCCCGCCTGCATGGCCTCGCTGAAGTCGGTGCACCGGTCGGAGACCGTCCGGTCCGGTTCGCCGATGGAGAACCGGGTGCCTTCCAGATGGCGGACCACGCCCGGACCCTCCAGCTCGGTCGCCGCGTAGACGACACAGCCGATGGCCCGTTCGGGCGCGAGCACCGCACTGACCGCGCCGCCGGGGTCCACACTCTCGACGCGCTGCCCGTCGTGCGGGCCGCCGTGCCGGTGGAAGTACCACCAGGGAATGCCGTTCTGGGCGGCGATCACCGCCGTCGTCGGATGGAGCAGGGGCTCGATCAGCGGCCCGCACGCCGCGTACGAGTTGGCCTTGAGGCCGAGGAAGACGAAATCGACCGGGCCGACCGTGGCCGGGTCGTCGGTGGCGTGGGCACGCGCGGTGAAGTCACCGCGCGGACTGAACACGCGTACTCCGTGCTGCCTCATGGCCGCCAGATGCGGTCCACGGGCGATGAGATGCACATCGGCGCCGGCGCGGTGCAGCGCGGCCCCGACGTAGGCGCCGATCGCACCGGCGCCGAGTACTGCGACTTTCACGTGGGGCGCTCCGATCGGTTGAGGGACCGAGAAGGGTGTCCCGACTGTGTCGACGAAATATTGTCTACAGTATGGAACTTGCCTCAGCAAGGGTTCGCGCAGCACCCGGGCGGCTCTTGGGGGAGTCATGGGAAACGCGGTGGTTCTTGGGCGGTTCTGTGCGGGAGCTTCCCAACAACCGCGCGGGTTCCTATCGTTCGGGATCATGAGCCCACCCGTCGCCCCCACCGGCTGGAGCCGCTGGCTCGTGCCGCCCGCAGCGCTCTCCGTCCACCTGTCGATCGGCCAGGTCTACGCCTGGAGCGTCTTCAAGCCCCCACTGGAGACCGCGCTCGGCCTCAGCGGCACCCAGAGCGCCCTGCCCTTCCAACTCGGCATCGTGATGCTCGGCCTGTCCGCCGCCTTCGGCGGGACACTCGTCGAACGCCGCGGCCCCCGCTGGGCCATGACCGTGGCCCTGGTCTGCTTCACGTCGGGCTTCCTGATCGCCGCACTCGGCGCCGAGACCCGCCAGTACTGGCTGATCGTCCTCGGCTACGGATTCGTCGGCGGGATCGGTCTCGGCATCGGCTACATCTCCCCGGTCTCCACGCTGATCAAGTGGTTCCCCGACCGGCCCGGCATGGCCACCGGAATCGCCATCATGGGCTTCGGCGGCGGCGCCCTCATCGCCGCGCCCTGGTCCGCGCAGATGCTGGACTCCTTCGGCGCCGACTCCTCCGGAATCGCCCTCGCCTTCCTGGTGCACGGACTGACCTACGCCGTCTTCATGACCCTCGGCGTGCTCCTGGTACGGGTCCCGCAGGCCGAAGGTCCCGCGAAACCGGGCGGGCCCGCGCCGCTCGACGGTCCCCAGGTCTCCGCCCGACAGGCCGTGCGCACCCCGCAGTTCTGGTGTCTGTGGGTGGTGCTCTGTATGAACGTCACCGCGGGCATCGGCATCCTGGAGAAGGCCGCGCCGATGATCACGGACTTCTTCGCCGACACCAGCGCCCCCGTCTCGGCGTCCGCCGCCGCCGGGTTCGTCGCGCTCCTGTCGGCGGCCAACATGGCGGGCCGCATCGGCTGGTCGTCGACGTCCGACCTGATCGGCCGCAAGAACGTCTACCGGCTCTACCTCGGCGTCGGCGCTCTGATGTACCTGCTGATCGCCCAGTTCGGCGACGCGTCGAAACCGCTCTTCGTGATCTGCGCGCTGGTGATCCTCTCCTTCTACGGCGGCGGCTTCGCCACCGTCCCCGCCTACCTCAAGGACCTCTTCGGCACCTACCAGGTCGGCGCCATCCACGGCCGGCTGCTCACCGCCTGGTCCACCGCGGGCGTCCTCGGACCGCTCATCGTCAACTGGGTCGCCGACCGCCAGGAAGAGGCCGGCAAACACGGCGCCGGGCTCTACGGACTCTCCCTGATCATCATGATCTGCCTGCTCGCCGTCGGCTTCGTCGCCAACGAACTGGTCCGGCCCGTGCACTCCCGCCACCACATCCCCGCACCGAGGGAGGCCGCCGATGACGACACCGCACGCCACCAGCAGTCCGCCTGACACCCCGCCCCGCCGCCGGGGTCTGATCCTCTTCGCCTGGCTGTGGGTGGGGCTGCCCCTCGGATACGGGGTGTACGAACTCGTACAGAAAGCGACGAAACTCTTCACCGGGTGACCGGTGAGACGGTCCGGCCCGGGGCGCGAGGTCACACCCTGAGGCGGACCGTCCCCTTCCGGTGACCGTCCGTGACGGATGCGGTTGTCGATCATGAAGCGCTGTCGAAGCCCACAAGGACTGCGCGCCAATACTGTCGCTTTACCTGCCGTCGTACTGGTGAGTCGCTGGCCAGACTGGAGAGTCCGTGATCTCACCGCACCCCAGGGGGACCCCGTACATGAGCGGCTCACGCATCACCGCCGTCGGCCACTACCAGCCCGCGGGTGTGCTCACCAACGCGGACCTCGCGGGCATGGTCGACACCAGTGACGAGTGGATCACCTCACGCGTGGGCATCAGGACCCGGCACATCGCGGGACCCGACGAGCCGGTGGACGAACTGGCCGGACACGCAGGGGCCAAGGCGCTCGCCGCCGCGGGTCTGGCCCCCGCCGACATCGACCTCGTCGTGGTCGCCACCTCGACCGCGATCGACCGGTCCCCGAACATGGCCGCGCGTGTCGCCGCCCGGCTCGGTGTGCCGGGCCCCGCCGCCCTGGACGTCAACGTCGTCTGCGCCGGGTTCACCCACGCACTCGCCACCGCCGACCACGCCATACGGGCCGGAGCGGCGACCCGCGCCCTGGTCATCGGCGCCGACAAGATGACCCAGGTCGCCGACTGGACCGACCGCACCACCTGTGTCCTGGTCGGCGACGGCGCGGGCGCCGCCGTGGTCGAGGCGTGCCCGCCCGACGAGGAGCCGGGCATCGGTCCGGTGCTGTGGGGATCCGTGCCGGAGATGGGCAACGCCGTACGGATCGAGGGCGAGCCGGCCCGGTTCGCACAGGAGGGGCAGAGCGTCTACCGCTGGGCCACCACCAAGCTGCCCCCGCTGGCCCGCCAGGCGTGCGAGCGGGCCGGACTCACGCCCGAGGACCTCGCGGGCGTCGTCCTGCACCAGGCCAACCTGCGGATCATCGAACCCCTCGCGGAGAAGATCGGCGCCGTCAACGCCGTCGTCGCCCGCGACGTCGTCGACTCCGGCAACACCTCGGCGGCCAGTATTCCGCTCGCCCTCTCCAAGCTGGTCGAACGCGGCGAGATCGGCTCGGGTGCGCCGGTACTCCTCTTCGGCTTCGGCGGGAACCTCTCGTACGCGGGGCTGGTCATCCGCTGCCCCTGATCTGCTGCCCCTGATCTGCTGCCCGTGATCCGCTGCCCGTGAGGTGGCGAGCCGGCCGGCGCCTGCCTGTCGGGCACATGTGACGAGCCCAACTCCCGCTCGCCCTACCCTTTCTGCGCGGTAGACTGTAGACAATAACCAATTGTTGGCGTCACCACCCAGGAGGGGGACCGCGATGTTGTCCCAAGGACTGCCCCAGGGAGCGGTGCCCCGCCTTGAGCGGCCGGGCCCTCTGCGTGAGCGGGTCTACGAGGCGTTGCTCGAACTCATCACGACCCGCGCCCTGCAACCGGGCCAGCACCTGGTGGAGTCCGAACTCGCCGGACACCTGGGGGTGTCACGGCAGCCGGTACGGGAGGCGCTGCAACGCCTCAACACCGAGGGCTGGGTCGATCTGCGGCCCGCGCAGGGCGCGTTCGTGCACGAGCCCACCGAGGAGGAGGCGGACCAACTCCTCACCGTACGCACCCTCCTGGAGGCGGAGGCGGCCCGGCTCGCCGCCGCCAAGGCGGGCTCGGACGGGATCGCCGCCCTCGAAGAACTCTGCGCCCGGGGCGAACAGGCCGTCGAGGACGGCGAGGTGGACCTGGTCGTCGCGACCAACGCCGCCTTCCACGCCAAGGTGATGGAACTGGCCGGGAATCTGGTCCTGTCCGAACTGGCCGGGCAGGTGGACCGCCGGGTGCGCTGGTACTACACGCCGGTCGCCCGGCAGCGCGGCCGGCAGTCCTGGATCGAGCACCGCGAGCTGATCGCGGCGATCGCCGGGCGCGACGAGCGGCGCGCCACCGAAGTGATGCGCGCCCATACGGAACACACGCGCACGACCTACCACGAGCGCGAGAAGTAGCCCCGCCCGCCGCTTTCGGCACCCCTTCACCCCGATTTGTCCTCAAGGGCCCTGTCCGTACAGGGCCCTTCGTGGTGTGCCTGCGTCCCGCTCTTTGTCCTGTGACTGGAGAAAGTCGTGGGTAATTCCCGCTCAACTTCTTCCCAGCCCGGCAAAGCACTGCTACGTTCCCCTCGAAAGCACGAAGAACACAGCCGAAGTGGCGGGGAGGGGCACGTGAGACGCATGACGGCTCGACCCGCGAACGCGCATCAGGCCAAGTTGCTCAGGCTGTTGCGCGACGGAGGCCCCAACTCCCGGGCCCAGCTGGGCGATCAGGTCGATCTCTCCCGGTCGAAGCTGGCCGTCGAGGTGGACCGGCTCCTGGAGACCGGACTCGTGGTCGCCGACGGACTCGCCGCCTCGCGCGGTGGCCGCCGCTCCCACAACATCCGGCTCGCGCCCGCGCTGCGGTTCCTCGGCGTCGACATCGGCGCCACCTCGGTCGACGTGGCCGTGACCAACGCCGAACTGGAGGTGCTCGGTCACATCACCCAGCCCCTCGACGTACGCGAAGGACCGGTCGCCGTCTTCGAGCAGGTTCTCGCCATGGCGGCCAAGCTGCGCGCCTCGGGACTCGCGGAAGGCTTCGACGGCGCCGGTATCGGCGTCCCGGGACCCGTCCGCTTCCCCGAGGGCGTCCCGGTCGCCCCGCCGATCATGCCCGGCTGGGACGGTTTCCCGGTCCGCGAGGCGCTCAGCCAGGACCTGGGCTGCCCCGTCATGGTCGACAACGACGTGAACCTGATGGCGATGGGGGAGCAGCACGCGGGCGTCGCACGCTCCGTGGGCGACTTCCTCTGCGTCAAGATCGGTACCGGTATCGGCTGCGGCATCGTCGTCGGCGGCGAGGTCCACCGCGGCACCACCGGCAGCGCGGGAGACATCGGCCATATCCAGGTCGAACCCGACGGACGCCCCTGCGCCTGTGGCAACCGGGGTTGTCTGGAAGCCCACTTCAGCGGCGCCGCGCTGGCCCGCGACGCCCAGGAGGCCGCCGAACAGGGCCGGTCCGCGGAGCTGGCGAGCCGCCTGGAGATCGCGGGGGAGCTGACCGCGGCCGATGTCGCCGCGGCGGCGTCGGCCGGCGACTCCACCGCACTCGACCTCATCCGCGAGGGCGGCAACCGCACCGGCCAGGTCATCGCCGGACTCGTCAGCTTCTTCAATCCGGGCCTGGTGGTCATCGGCGGCGGTGTGACCGGACTCGGCCACACCCTGCTCGCCGCGATCCGCACCCAGGTCTACCGCCAGTCGCTTCCCCTCGCGACCGGCAATCTGCCCATCGTCCTGGGCGAGTTGGGGCCCGCCGCCGGTGTCATCGGCGGCGCCCGGCTCATCAGCGACCACCTGTTCTCGCCGGCCTGACCGGCGCGCACCACGTGCACCAAACGTAAGAGCCGCACCACAGGCACTACAGGCACACCCGCTCCACAGGCACACACATCCGCTCTACCGGCACATCCGCACCACGTGCACACCCGCACCACGCGCAAGAGCCGCACCACTGACGCACCACCACAGCACCCGCGCACCTCAGCCCTGCCCTGGTCCCGCCTGCCCTGATCCAGCCCGCCCGTCCACCCCGTAACACACCCAGTCCCGCCCCGCGTACGTCAGCCCTGCCCTGAAACCGGCCGAACCGCCGAGGGGAACCCCGTCATGGCCCCAGAACCACCCCTGCTCAGCATGTCCGGCATCACCAAGTCGTTCCCCGGAGTCCGCGCGCTCGACGGCGTCGACCTGGAGGTCCTGGCGGGCGAGGTCCACTGCCTGCTCGGCCAGAACGGCGCCGGGAAGTCCACGCTCATCAAGGTCCTCGCCGGGGCCCACCAGCCCGACGACGGCGAGATCACCTGGCGCGGCGAGCGTGTCACCCTGAAGTCCCCGATCGCCGCGATGCGCCTCGGGATCGCCACCATCTACCAGGAACTCGACCTGGTCGAACACCTCTCGGTCGCCGAGAATGTCTTCCTCGGCCATGAGCCGACCACCGCCGGATTCGTCGTACGCGGCCGGGAGGCCCGTACCTCCGCCGCGAACCTGCTGCGCCGGCTCGGCCACCCGGAGATCGACCCGGCCCGGCTCGTCGGCGCGCTGTCCGCCGCCCAGCAGCAGGTCGTGTCCATGGCGCGGGCCCTCTCGCACGACGTGCGCCTCATCGTGATGGACGAGCCGTCGGCCGCCCTCGACCCCGACGAGGTCGACAACCTCTTCCGGATCGTCGGCGACCTCACCGCCGAGGGCGTCGCCGTCGTCTACATCTCGCACCGCCTGGAGGAGATCCGCCGCATCGGCCACCGGGTCACCGTCCTCAAGGACGGGCGGGCGGTCGCGGGGGGACTGCCCGCCGACTCGACGCCGACCCGCGAGGTCGTCGCCCTGATGACCGGCCGCAATGTCGAGTACGTGTTCCCGCCGCGCCCCACCTTCACCACCGAGCGACCGGCCCCGATCCTCACCGTCGAAGGGCTCGCCCGCGACGGGGAGTTCGAGCCCGTCGACCTCGAACTGCGGCCCGGTGAGATCGTCGGCCTCGCCGGACTCGTCGGCTCCGGACGCTCCGAGATCCTGGAGACCGTCTACGGCGCCCGCAAACCCACCGCGGGCCGCGTCCTCGTCGACGGCCAGCCGCTGCGCCCCGGCAGCGTACGGTCCGCCGTGCGCGCCGGACTCGGGCTCGCCCCCGAGGAGCGCAAGGCACAGGCGCTGCTGATGCTGGAGTCCGTCACCAACAACGTGTCGGTCTCCTCCATGTCCCGCTTCTCACGCGGCGGTTGGCTCGACCGGGGCGCCGAACGCGCCGCGGCCCAACAGGCCACCCGTGAACTGTCCCTGCGCCCGGACAACCCGGACGCCCGGATCCGCACCCTGTCCGGCGGCAACCAGCAGAAGGCGGTCCTGGCCCGCTGGCTGCTGCGCGGCTGCCGGGTCCTGCTCCTCGACGAGCCGACCCGCGGAGTCGACGTCGGCGCCCGCGCCGAGCTGTACGCCGTGGTGCGCCGCCTCGCCGACGACGGCCTCGCCGTCCTGATGGTCTCCAGCGAGGTCCCCGAAGTGCTGGGCCTCGCCGACCGTGTGCTGGTGCTCCGCGAGGGCCGGGTCGTCCATACGGCGCCCGCCCAGGAGCTGGACGAACACCGCGTACTCGACCTCGTCATGGAAGGAAGCCCCGTGCCCACGGAGTCCGCGTCCAGTCGAGCAGAAGGGAGCCCGACGTCATGACGCAGCCTGCCTCGCCCGCCCAGCAGGACGGGTCCGACACCGGACCGCGCCCCGCCCTCCGCAAGAACGAACCCGCGGACGGCCGCCCGTCGCGTCCCGTGTGGGCACGCGCCGACGCGCGCACCCTGTCCCTGCTCGGCGTGCTCGCCGCCCTCGTCCTGATCGGCGGCATCACCAAGCCCGACGAGTTCCTGGACACCAGGAACCTCCAACTGGTGCTCACCCTGTCGTCCGTCATCGGTGTCGTCACGGTCGGTATGACCTTCGTCATCATGAGCGGCGGCATCGACCTGTCCGTCGGTGCGATCGTCGCGCTCTCCTCGGTCTGGGCGACCACCCTCGCCACCCAGGAGTACGGCTTCGTGGGCGTCCTGTTCACGGCGGTACTCGTCGGTCTCGGCTGCGGACTCGTCAACGGGCTGCTCATCGCGTACGGAGGAATGGTCCCGTTCATCGCCACGCTCGCCATGCTGGCGTCGGCGCGCGGACTTGCCCTCCAGATCACCGACGGCAAGACCCAGGTCACCAGCATCGACAGCATCCTGAACCTGGGCGAGCGGGACTCCTACGTCCTCGGTATCCCGCCCCTGGTCATGGTGTTCGCGGCCGTCACGATCGTCGGCTGGCTCGTCCTGAACCGCACCACCTTCGGCCGCCGCACCGTCGCCGTCGGCGGCAACTCCGAGGCGGCCCGGCTCGCCGGTATCGACGTCCGGCGTCAGCGGCTCTACCTGTATCTGCTCTCCGGGCTGTGCTGCGGCATCGCGGCCTTCATGCTGATCATCCTGTCCGGCTCAGGGCAGAACACGAACGGCAATCTGTACGAACTCGACGCCATCGCCGCGGCGATCATCGGCGGCACCCTCCTCAGCGGCGGCCGGGGCACCATCGTCGGCTCGGTGCTCGGGGTCCTGATCTTCACCACGATCACCAACATCTTCGCCCTGAACAACCTTCAGAGCGACGTCCAGCAGATCGCCAAGGGCGCGATCATCGTCGCCGCCGTCCTGGTCCAAAGACGCACAGCTTCCACTACCTAGCCCGGCGCTCGCCACCCTCAAGGGAAGTAGGCCATCGACATGCCACAGATTCCGAGTCGCAGAGGAATCCTCTTCGGTACCGCCGCCGTGGGCGCGGGCGCCTTCCTCACCGCCTGCACCAGCAATGACCCCAAGTCGGAGAACACCGCGTCCGCGACCAACCAGCCCGCGGCCGACGACAAGCCCGGCAAGCAGGTCACCATCGGCTTCGCGGGACCGCAGGCCGACCACGGCTGGCTCAACGCGATCAACGACAACGCCAAGAACCGCGCGAAGAAGTACTCGGACGTCACGCTGGAGATCACCGAGGGCTCCAACGACACGGCCGCCCAGATCGGCCAGATCGAGACGCTGATCAACAAGAAGGTCGACGTCCTCGTCATCCTGCCCGCCGACGGCAAGGCCCTCACCCAGGTCGGCCTCAAGGCGATGCGTGCCGGCATCCCGGTCGTCAACCTCGACCGGATCTTCAACTCCCCGCAGGCGTACCGCTGCTGGATCGGCGGCGACAACTACGGCATGGGCTTCAACGCCGGGCAGTACATCGGCGAGAAGCTGAAGGACAAGCAGGACGCCAAGGTCGTCGAGCTGGCCGGCATCGACAACCTGGAGCTGACCAAGCAGCGCACCCAGGGCTTCGACGACGCCCTCAAGAACTACCCGAACATCAAGAAGGTCGCCCGGCAGGCCGCCGAGTTCACCGTCGAGTCCGGCCAGGCCAAGATGGCGCAGCTGCTCCAGGCGCAGAAGCAGATCGACGCGCTGTGGAACCACGACGACGACCAGGGCGTCGGCGCCCTTCGCGCCATCGACCAGGCCGGGCGCGACGAGTTCCTGATGGTCGGCGGCGCGGGCGCGCTCTCCGCCTTCGAGGCGATCAAGGCCGACAACGGCGTCCTGAAGGCCACCGTCCTGTACCCGCCGACGATGGCCGCCTCCGCGATCGACCTGGCGCGCGCGCTCGGCCAGAGCAAGGGCGTGTCCGGCATGGCCGAGTTCGAGATCCCGGCCCAGATCACGCTCTACTCGGCCGTCGTCGACAAGGACAACGTCGACCAGTACATGCCCACCGGCTTCAAGTAGACGCGCGCGCCCGCCCCCACACAGCAGTCATGGCGTCGCGGATGTGGATGACGCCGATGATAAGGAGGACATCCGTATGGCCCCGAAGGGACAGTCGGAGCAGGCCGACAGCGGCACCGAGGCCGGGAAGCCACCCCTGGGCGTGGGTATGGTCGGTTACGCCTTCATGGGCGCCGCCCACTCCCAGGGCTGGCGCACCGTCGGGCGGGTCTTCGACCTGCCGCGGCGGCCCGTACTCGCCGCCGTCTGCGGCCGTGACCGGGAGGCCGTGACCGTCGCGGCCGACCGGCTCGGCTGGGCCGCGGCCGAGACCGACTGGCGTGACCTGATCGCCCGGGACGATGTCGACCTGGTCGACATCTGCACCCCTGGCGACAGCCATGCGGAGATCGCCGTGGCCGCGCTGGAGGCGGGCAAGCACGTGCTGTGCGAGAAACCCCTCGCCAACACGGTCGAGGAGGCGGAGGCGATGGTGGCGGCGGCCGAACGGGCCCGCGCCCGGGGCCAGGTCGCCATGGTCGGTTTCAACTACCGGCGGGTGCCCGCGACCGCGCTCGCCCGCCGGATGATCGCCGAGGGGCGTCTCGGCACCCTGCGGCACGTCCGGGTCAGCTATCTCCAGGACTGGCTGGTCGACCCCGAGTTCCCGCTGACCTGGCGGCTGCGCAAGGACACCGCGGGCTCGGGCGCACTCGGTGACCTGGGCGCCCACATCATCGACCTCGCCCAGTTCCTCGCGGGCGAGCCCCTGGTCGGCGTCTCGGCGGTCACCGAGACATTCATCAGGGAACGGCCGCTGCTCGACGGGGCGTCGGCCGGACTCAGCGGCACCGGCGGCGGCAGCGGACGCGGCCAGGTCACCGTGGACGACGCGGCCCTGTTCACCGGGCGTCTCGCCTCCGGCGCCCTGGCCTCCTTCGAGGCGACACGGTTCGCCGCGGGCCGCAAGAACGCGCTCCGCATCGAACTCAACGGCGAGCTGGGCTCGTTGGCCTTCGACCTGGAACGGCTCAACGAACTCTCCTTCCACGACCACACCGAACCCGGTGTGAGCGCGGGATTCCGCCGCATCCTGGTCACCGAGCCCGACCATCCCTATCTCGACGCCTGGTGGCCGCCGGGCCATGGGCTCGGCTATGAGCACACCTTCGTCCACCAGGCCCGTGACCTGGTCCACGCCGTCGCCGAGGGCACCGCCCCCGAGCCCTCCTTCGCCGACGGACTCCAGGTGCAGCGCGTCCTTTCGGCCGTCGAGGAAAGCGCGGCCAAGAACTCCGTCTACACCTCCGTTCCGGCGGCCTAGGAGGCCAGGTCATGCCACGCTCGTTCACGCTCTTCACCGGTCAGTGGGCCGATCTCCCCCTGGAGGAGGTCTGCCGGCGCGCCCGCGACTTCGGCTACGACGGTCTGGAACTCGCCTGCTGGGGCGACCACTTCGAGGTCGACAAGGCGCTGAGCGACCCGTCCTATCTGGACTCGCGCCACGCCCTGCTCGACAAGTACGGCCTCAAGTGCTGGGCGATCTCCAACCACCTGGTCGGTCAGGCCGTCTGCGACAGCCCGATCGACGAGCGCCACCAGGGCATCCTGCCGTCCCGTATCTGGGGCGACGGCGAGCCCGAAGGCGTACGGCAGCGGGCCGCCGCCGAGATCAAGGACACCGCCCGTGCCGCCGCCGCGTTCGGCGTCGACACCGTCATCGGCTTCACCGGCTCCTCCATCTGGCACCTCGTCGCGATGTTCCCGCCGGTGCCGCCCGGCATGATCGACCGGGGATACGAGGACTTCGCGGAGCGCTGGAACCCGATCCTGGACGTCTTCGACGCCGAGGGGGTCCGCTTCGCGCACGAGGTGCACCCCAGCGAGATCGCGTACGACTACTGGACCACGCACCGCGCCCTGGAAGCCGTGGACCACCGGCCCGCGTTCGGGCTGAACTTCGACCCCAGCCACTTCGTGTGGCAGGACCTCGACCCGGTCGGGTTCCTCTGGGACTTCCGGGACCGCATCTACCACGTGGACTGCAAGGAGGCCCGTAAGCGCCTCGACGGCCGCAACGGGCGCCTCGGCTCCCATCTGCCGTGGGGCGATCCCCGGCGCGGCTGGGACTTCGTGTCCGCGGGGCACGGCGACGTGCCGTGGGAGGACGTGTTCCGGATGCTCCGCTCCATCGACTACGGCGGTCCGATCTCCGTCGAGTGGGAGGACGCCGGCATGGACCGCCTCCAGGGCGCACCGGAGGCCCTGGCCCGCCTCAAGGCATTCGACTTCGAACCCCCGACGGCCTCCTTCGACGCCGCGTTCGGCGGTAACGACTAGCCGTTCCGGCGTATGTCCCGCCGCGGTGGATTCGCCGCCGCGGCGGGAACCAACTCCATGACCAGGCAGGGCCGCCCGGTGCGCTGTACGCCACCGGGGGATCCCGCCTGCCCGGGGACTGCTTTGTCCTGCGGCTGGAAAAAGTTCAACTTCTCTGCTGCGCAAGGGCTATCCGGCCCTGACAAAGACAGCTACGGTCCCTGAGTTGTACAGGACACGCACGGTTCCGGGGTGACGGCGCACCCCGGCGTATCGCACCCGCCCGTACGGCCCACCCCTCCCGGAGGGAATTCGTGCACAGAAAACGTCTGAGACTGCGAAAGACACTCGCACTCTTCACCGGCTCACTTCTCGCAGGCGCCTCACTCGCGCTGGCCGCGCCGCCGGCCTCCGCCCACGACCCGGAACCGGCCCAGCCCCCGGCCGCGGCGGCCGAGGACTTCCAGCAGGTCACACTCGCCAAGGGCGAGGAGGAGACCGGCGAGCCCATGTCGCTCGCCGTGCTTCCCGACCGCAGCGTGCTGCACACCTCGCGCGACGGAACACTCCGCCTGACCGACTCCGACGGCAACACCGAGGTCGCCGGCAAGCTGAACGTCTACAGCCACGACGAAGAGGGCCTTCAAGGCGTCGGCGTCGACCCCGGCTTCGAGACGAACCGATTCATCTACCTGTACTACGCGCCGCCGCTGAACACCCCGGCCGGCGACGCCCCCGAGAACGGCACCGCCGCCGACTTCGCCCCCTTCGACGGCGTCAACCGGCTCTCCCGCTTCGTCCTGAAGGCCGACGGCACCCTCGACGCGGCCAGCGAGAAGAACGTCCTCGAAGTCAAGGCGACCCGTGGCCTCTGCTGCCACGTCGGCGGCGACATCGACTTCGACAAGGACGGCAACCTCTACCTGTCGACCGGCGACGACACCAACCCGTTCGCGTCGGACGGCTACACGCCGATCGACGAGCGGGCGGGCCGCAACCCGGCGTTCGACGCGCAGCGCAGCTCCGGCAACACCAACGACCTGCGCGGCAAGATCCTGCGCATCAAGGTCAAGCCGGACGGCTCGTACGACATCCCCGAGGGCAACCTCTTCGCCCCCGGCACCGACAAGACGCGCCCCGAGATCTACGCGATGGGCTTCCGCAACCCGTTCCGGATCAGCGTCGACAAGCCCACCGGCATCGTCTACGTCGGCGACTACGGACCCGACGCGGGCGCCGCCGACCCCAAGCGCGGCCCCTCCGGCATGGTCGAGTTCGCCCGGGTCACCGAGGCCGGCAACTTCGGCTGGCCGTACTGCGTCGGCAAGAACGAGCCGTACGTCGACTACGACTTCGGCACCAAGCAGTCCGGCGCCACCTTCGACTGCGCGGCGCCGAAGAACACCTCGCCGAACAACACCGGACTCACCGATCTGCCGCCCGCGCAGGAGGCGTGGATCCCCTACGACGGCGGTTCCGTCCCGGAGTTCGGCTCCGGCTCCGAGTCCCCGATGGGCGGCCCGGTCTACCGCTACGACCCGAACCTCGACTCCCCGGTGAAGTTCCCCGAGGCGTACGACGGCGACTACTTCGCCGGCGAGTTCGGCCGCCGCTGGATCAAGCGGATCGAGCAGGACGGCAACGGCACCGTGCAGTCCATCAACCCGTTCCCGTGGTCCGGGACCCAGGTGATGGACATGGCCTTCGGCCCGGACGGCGCCCTCTACGTCCTGGACTACGGCATCTCCTGGTTCGGCGGTGACGAGCACTCGGCGCTGTACCGCATCGACAACGTCACCGACGGACACGCGCCCACCGTCGAGGCCAAGGCCAACAAGACCTCGGGCCAGTCCCCGCTGAAGGTCTCCTTCACCTCGACCGGAGCGGACGCCGACGGTGATCCCCTCACCTACGCCTGGGACTTCGGCGACGGAACCACCGCCACCGGCGAGAACGCCCAGCACACCTACCGCAAGAACGGCACCTACTCCGCCAAGGTCACCGTCGACGACGGCACCGGACGCACCGGCCGTGCCAGTGTGCGGGTGGTGGTAGGCAACACCGCGCCCACCGTCACCCTGGAGTCCCCGGCCAACGGGCACCTCTTCAACTTCGGCGACAAGATCCCGTTCAAGGTGAAGGTCACCGACCCCGAGGACGGAAAGATCGACTGCTCCAAGGTCACCGTCCGCTACATCCTCGGCCATGACAGCCACGGCCACCCGATCACCTCGGCGACCGGCTGCGAAGGCACCATCACCGCACCGGCCGACACCGAGCACGACCCCAACGCCAATATCTTCGGCGTACTCGACGCGGAGTACACCGACAACGGCGGCGGCGGCCAGGAGAAGCTGACCAGCCACGCCCAGGTGCAGCTCCAGCCGCGCCACCGGCAGGCCGAGCACTTCACGGGCCAGCAGGGCATCAAGACCTACGACAAGGCCGCGGCGAACGGCGGCAAGACCGTCGGTGACATCGACGACGGCGACTGGATCTCCTTCGAGCCGTACAACCTCACCGGCTCCAAGAAGCTCACGGCCCGGATCTCCTCCGGCGGCGCGGGCGGCTATCTGGAGGTCCGGGCCGGCGGCCCGAAGGGCACCCTGCTCGGCTCCACGCCGGTCCCGGTGACCGGTAGTTGGGAGACCTTCCAGAACGTCGACGTACCGCTGCGCAACGTCCCCAAGAAGACCACCGAGCTGTACCTGGTCTTCAAGGGCGGCGCCGGAGCGCTCTACGACCTCGACGACTTCGAGATCTCCGACCAGGCGCCGGTCAAGAACGCCAAGCGGATCCTGGTCTTCTCCAAGACCGCCGGATTCCGCCACGACGCCATCCCGGCCGGCGTCAAGGCGCTGACGGACATCGGCAAGGACAACGACATCACGGTCGACGTCACCGAGGAGGCCAAGCAGTTCACGTCCAGCAACCTCGCCCGGTACGACGGTGTGGTGTTCCTGTCCACCACCGGTGACGTGCTCAACGCCGATCAGCAGAAGGCGTTCGAGAACTACATCGGCTCCGGCGGCGGCTACATGGGCGTCCACGCGGCGGCCGACACCGAGTACGACTGGCCCTACTACGGCAAGCTGGTCGGCGCGTACTTCGACTCGCACCCGCAGATCCAGAAGGCCACCGTCCGGGTACCCGAGCACGACCACCCGGCCACCAAGGGCCTCAGCGACGCGTGGGAGCGCACCGACGAGTGGTACAACTACCGCACCAACCCGCGTGACAACGCCCGGATCCTGGCCACCCTCGACGAGACCACCTACCAGGGCGGCTCGATGAAGGGCGACCACCCGATCTCCTGGTGCCAGTCCTACGGAGGCGGACGCTCCTTCTACACCGGACTCGGCCACACCAAGGAGTCGTACGACGAGGCCGCCTTCCGCGGACACCTGCTCGGCGGGCTGAAGTACGTCACCGGCCAGGAGAAGGCCGACTGCAAGCCCCGCACCGGCTACCGGGACCTCTTCAACGGCCACACGCTCGACGGCTGGAAGCAGGCGGGCCCCGGCAAGTTCACCGTCCAGGACGGGGTGCTGAACACCGAGGGCGGCATGGGTCTGCTCTGGTACCAGGCCAAGGAGTTCAAGTCGTACTCCCTGAAGCTGGACTGGAAGATGCAGGGCGACGACAACTCCGGCGTCTTCGTGGGCTTCCCCGCATCGGACGACCCCTGGTCGGCGGTGAACAAGGGCTACGAGATCCAGATCGACGCGACCGACGCGCCGGACCGGACCACCGGATCCGTGTACTCCTTCAAGTCGGCCGACATCCAGGCACGTGACCGAGCGCTGCGCCCGCCGGGCCAGTGGAACAGCTACGAGATCCGCGTCCAGGGCGAACGCCTCCAGGTGTTCCTCAACGGAGTCAAGATCAACGACTTCACCAACAAGGACCCGGAGCGGAGCCTGGCCAACGGCTACATCGGGCTCCAGAACCACGGAGCGAACGACCATGTGTCGTTCCGCGACATCCAGCTCAAGGAACTGCCCGTGAAGGGCGACTAGAACGGCGGCGGGCGGGGGACGCCGGACTCCCGCCCGCCGTCCCCCCTCCCCTTCCGGCACCCGCACCACGCACGTCCCGGGCATCGGTGTCCGGTGCTCCCCTCGGACACCGGTGCCGGGCACCCCCCGCCGGGCCGCTTGTCCCGGCACCCCCGCGCGCGGGCGCCCGCCCGCGCCACGGCGGTGCCCGGCATCCCCGTCCGGCTTCCGGTTCGCGTACGACAAGGAGGCTGCCCATGTCCGCCGAACCTTCCGCTTCCCTTCCCCGTATCGGTGTCTGGCTGATCGGCGCACGGGGCTCCGTCGCCACCACCGCGGTCGCCGGATGCGCGGCCGTCACCGCCGGACTGCACCCCCCGACCGGCATGGTCACGGAGACCGACCCCTTCGCCGGGAGCGCCCTGCCACCGCTGTCCTCACTGGTCTTCGGCGGCCACGACACCGTCGACTGCCCGCTGCCCAAGCGCGCCGAGACACTCGCCGCGTCCGGTGTGCTGCCGCACGGACTGCCGTCCGCCGTACGCGCCGAACTCGCCGCCGCCGACCACGAGATCAGAACCGGCGGCCCACTGCCCGGCGACACCCGCACCGAGGACGAACTGATCGAGACGTTCGCGGGCGACATCCGCGACTTCGTCCGACGCGGCCGACTGGCCCGCGCGGTCGTCCTCAACGTCGCGTCGACCGAACCCGTACCCGAGGGATCCGCGCTGCCCGCCAGCTCTCTCTACGCGGCGGCGGCCCTGCGCGCGGGCTGCCCCTACGTCAACTTCACCCCGTCGGCCGGACTGCACCACCCGGCACTCACCGACGAGGCCCACGCCAGTGACCTGCCCTACGCGGGACGCGACGGCAAGACCGGGCAGACCCTGCTGCGGTCCGTGCTCGGGCCGATGTTCGCGCAGCGCGCGCTGCGGGTCCTCGCCTGGTCCGGCACCAACCTCCTCGGCGGCGGCGACGGCGCCGCGCTCGCCGACCCCGCTGCCGCCGCCGCGAAGAACGCCGGCAAGGAACGTGCCCTCGCCGACACGCTCGGCACGGTCCCCCAGGGCGAGACGCACATCGACGACGTGCCCGCGCTCGGTGACTGGAAGACCGCCTGGGACCACATCGCCTTCGACGGGTTCCTCGGCTCCCGGATGACCCTCCAGACCACCTGGCAGGGCTGCGACTCGGCACTCGCCGCACCCCTGGTCCTCGACCTCGCCCGGCTCCTCGCCCGCGCCCACGAGGCCGGGCTGCGCGGACCGCGCCCCGAACTCGGCTTCTACTTCAAGGACCCGGACCCCGGGTCGACCTCGGCGCTCGCCGAACAGTACGGCGCCCTGGTGCGGTTCGGGCAGCGGCTCGGGAGCGGCATATGAGCCGCGGTGGACTCGGGGCCGTGGGGGTCGTGCTGCTCGGCGGCGCGGTCGCCGTCGCCGTGGCGATGACGGCGGGGGTCGCGGGACGCGCACGGCCCCGCCGTGACGCGCCCGCCGAGGACGGGGTCACCCCGGCGCCGTCGCCCCGGCCCGTGGACGCCCTCGTCCAGGAACAGGAACCGGCGGCCCCCCGACCTGGTACCGGAGCCTCCGTATCCGCCTCCGCTTCCGGTCTCGGCCGCCCTGCCGACTGGGTCGAACTCCTGCGCCTGCCCGCCCTGTTCACCGTCCCCGGCGACGCGCTTGCCGGAGTCGCGACCACCGGACGGCGCCCCGGCCGCCGCACCCTGTACGCCATCGGCGCCTCGCTGTGCCTGTACGAGGCCGGGATGGCGCTCAACGACTGGGCCGACCGCGCCGAGGACGCAGTGGAACGCCCGCACCGCCCCCTGCCCTCCGGCCGGATCCGGCCCGCCGCGGCCCTCGCGGCGGCCGGCGCCCTGACCGCGGCCGGACTCGCGCTCGCCGCCCGCGCCGGGCGCCCGGCCCTCGCCGTCGCCGGAGCCCTGGCGGCCACCGTGTGGGCGTACGACCTCGGGCTGAAGCACACGCCCGCGGGGCCCGTCGCAATGGCGGCGGCCCGCGGCCTCGACCTGGCGCTCGGCGCCGCCGCGACCGGCGGACGGGCCCGGGACGTCGCGCCGTCCGCCGCGCTGCTCGGCGCCCACACCCTCGCGGTCACCGCCGTGTCCCGCCACGAGGCCGACGGCGGCTCCTCCGCCGTCCCCCTCGCGGCGCTCGCGGCGACCGCCGCCCTGGCGCACACGGCCGGCTTCCGGGCCGGTGGCGCCACCACCCGACTCCCGGCAGGCCGACGAGTAGCAGCCGCTCTCGGCCTGCCGGGCTCCACCCCCGCACCCGCTCCCGGCAGGCCGGACTCCACCCCTGTCCCCGCGCCCGGCCTGCCGGGTCCCACGCCCGCCCCCGACCCGCTGCGCGCCGCACTCGCCCTCGTCTACTTCGCGACGGCCGCCCGCCCCCTGTGGCACGCCGTCCTGAACCCCTCACCCCCGCTCACCCAACGCGCCGTCGGCGGCGGGATCCGCGCCATGATCCCCCTCCAGGCAGCCCTCGCGGCCCGCGCCGGCTCCCCGGCGACAGCCCTGGCCACAGCGGCACTCGCCCCGGCGGCCCGCACCTTCGCGAAGCGGGTGAGCATCACATGACCCCCACCGACCACCGGTCGCCCGGATGTTCGTCGCCCGTCTCATCGGCACGGCCGTACGGGGCCCTGAGACGACCGCCCCTGAGATCCGCGCCGCCCCCGGCGCCCCGCACCTTCGCGAAGGCGGTGAGCAGCACATGATCCAGCGCATCCGCTTCGGGTACGGCACCAACGGGCTCACCGATCTGCGGCTCGACGACGCCCTCGGGATGCTGGCCGATCTCGGGTACGACGGGGTCGGACTGACGCTCGATCACATGCATCTCGACCCGCTCGCCCCCGACCTCGCCACCCGTACCCGGCACATCGCCCGGCGGCTCGACGCGCTCGGACTCGCGGTCACCGTCGAGACCGGCGCGCGCTATGTGCTCGACCCCCGGCACAAACACGGTCCCTCGCTGCTCGACCCCGACCCGGAACGCCGGGCGCTGCGCACCGGGTTGCTCACCCGTGCCGTCCAGGTCGCCGCCGACCTCGGCGCCCACGCCGTGCACTGCTTCAGCGGGATCACCCCGGACGGTACGGACCCGGACACCGCCTGGCAGCGGCTCGCCGACACGCTCGGCCCGCTCGCCGACCTCGCCGCACGCGACGGCGTCCCGCTCGCCGTCGAGCCCGAACCGGGCCATCTCCTCGCCACGCTCGCCGACTTCCACCGGCTGCGCAGCGCCCTCGGTAGCCCGGAATCCCTCGGCCTCACACTCGACATCGGCCACTGCCTGGTCGTCGAGCCGGAGCCGCCCGCCGACTGCGTACGGGCCGCCGCGCCCTGGCTGCGGCACGTCCAGATCGAGGACATGCGGCCCGGCGTTCATGAGCATCTCCCGTTCGGCGACGGCGAGATCGACTTCCCGCCCGTGCTCGACGCCCTCGCGGCCACCGGCTACCAGGGGCTGACCGTGGTCGAGCTGCCCCGCCACTCCCACGCGGGACCCGACTTCGCCGAACGCTCCCTCGCCTTCCTGCGCGCGGCGGCCCCCCAGGCGGCCGTACGCCTTCCCGTTCCAGGAGGTACCCCGTGACCGCATCCCGGGCCGCGGTCCTCCGCGACCAGCTCGGCGCCGCACTCCCGGACCCCGCGCGTGCCTGGCTGGACCGCGCCACCCAGGCGGCCACCGCCGCCGACGCCTCCTGGGAACTCCGCTTCGCCGAGGCCGGCCGCCGCTGCGGCCCCGAACACGCCGACGCCGCCCGTGTGTTGCTGCTGCACACCGCGCACGCCGACACGCACACGCTGGCCCGCCTCTACGACCAGGGCACCGCCGCCGAACGCCGCGCCGTCCTGCTCGCCCTGCCCGACCTCGCCACCGGACCCGACGCGCTGCCGCTGGTCGAGGACGCCCTGCGCACCAACGACACCCGCCTGGTCGCCGCCGCCGTCGGACCCTACGGCGCCGCCCACCTCGACCCGCACGCCTGGCGGCACGCCGTCCTCAAGTGCCTGTTCACCGGCGTACCGGTCGCCGCCGTCGCGGACCTCGCGCGCCGCGCCCAGGGCGACGCCGAACTCGCCCGGATGCTCCGCGACTACGCGAGCGAACGCACCGCCGCGGGCCGTCCCGTACCCGACGACCTGCACCACGTCCTGACCCTGACCGCCCCCACCCCCACGGTCGTCACCCCCACGGCCACCGCACGGCACGGCGAGGAGTCCTGATGCGCATCTTCGACCCCCACATCCATATGACGTCACGGACCACCGACGACTACCAGGCCATGTACGCGGCAGGTGTACGGGCCGTCGTGGAACCCGCGTTCTGGCTCGGCCAGCCCCGCACCTCACCGGCCTCGTTCCTCGACTACTTCGACTCTCTGCTCGGCTGGGAGCCCTACCGCGCCGCCCAGTACGGCATCGCGCACCACTGCACGCTCGCCCTCAACCCCAAGGAGGCGAACGACCCGCGCTGTCTGCCCGTCCTGGACGAACTGCCCCGCTATCTCGTCAAGGACAACGTCGTCGCGGTCGGCGAGATCGGCTACGACTCGATGACCCCCGCCGAGGACACCGCGCTCGCCGCCCAGTTGCAGCTCGCCGCCGACCACGAGCTGCCCGCCCTGGTGCACACCCCGCACCGCGACAAGCTCGCCGGACTGCGCCGCACCCTCGATGTCGTCGCCGAATCGGCGCTGCCCGCCGACCGGGTCCTGATCGACCACCTCAACGAGACCACCGTCAGGGCGGCCAAGGACGGCGGCTGCTGGCTCGGCTTCTCGGTCTACCCGGACACCAAGATGGACGAGGACCGCATGGTCGCGATCATCGAGGAGTACGGAACCGAGAAGGTCCTCGTCAACTCGGCCGCCGACTGGGGCAAGAGCGACCCGCTGAAGACCCGTAAGGTCGGCGACGCCCTGCTGAAGGCGGGCTTCAGCGACGACGACGTGGACCTGGTGCTGTGGCGCAACCCGGTCGCCTTCTACGGACTCAGCGGCCGGCTCGCCCTCGATGTGACGGACACCGACACCACCCATGAGGGCAATTCCATCCTCCGTGGCGGTGCGTGAGCCATGCGCTTCCGGCACCCGGACGGCTCCACCGTCCACCTCGCGTACTGCACCAACGTCCACCCGGCCGAAACCCTGGACGGTGTCCTGGCACAACTGCGCGACCACTGCGAACCCGTCCGCAAGCGCCTCGGCCGCGACCGTCTCGGCATCGGCCTGTGGCTCGCCAAGGACGCCGCCCGCGCCCTCAGCAGCGACCCCGTCGCGCTGCGCGGCCTGCGCTCCGAACTCGACCGGCGCGGCCTCGAAGTGGTCACCCTCAACGGCTTCCCGTACGAGGGATTCGGCGCCGAAGAGGTCAAGTACCGGGTATACAAGCCCGATTGGGCCGACCCCGAGCGCCTCGCCCACACCACCGACCTGGCCCGGCTGCTCGCCCAGCTCCTTCCCGACGACGTCGCCGAAGGCACCGTGTCGACGCTGCCCCTGGCCTGGCGCACCGCCTACGACGCGCCACGCCCCGACGCCGCCATCGCCGCGCTCCGCACCCTGGGTGAACGCCTGGACGCGCTGGCCGAGTTGACGGGCCGCTCCATCCGTATCGGTCTGGAGCCGGAGCCGGGCTGTGTCGTGGAGACCACCGCCGACGCCATCGCCCCGCTCACCGCCGTCGGCCACGACCGCGTCGGCATCTGCGTGGACACCTGTCACCTCGCCACCTCCTTCGAGTCCCCGGGCACCGCCCTGGACGCCCTGGCCGCCGCCGGAATCCCGGTCGTGAAGTCGCAGCTGTCCGCCGCGCTGCACGCCGAACAGCCCCATCTGCCCGAGGTCCGCGAGGCGTTGGCCGCGTTCGACGAGCCCCGCTTCCTGCACCAGACCCGCACCCGCACCGCGGCAGGACTGCGCGGCACCGACGACCTCGGCGAGGCCCTGAACGGCGAGGCCCTGCCCGACGCCTCACCCTGGCGCGCCCACTTCCACGTGCCGCTGCACGCGGCCCCCGCCGCGCCCCTCACCTCCACCATGGCGGTCCTGGGGGACACCCTCCAACGGCTCGTCGGCGGACCCCGGCCCCTCACTCAGCATCTGGAGGTCGAGACGTACACCTGGCAGGCCCTGCCGCCCGAGCTGCGGCCCCGGGCCCGCGCCCAGCTCGCCGACGGCATCGCCGCCGAACTCACCCTGGCCCGCGACCTCCTGACGGACCTCGGCCTGAAGGAACTGCCATGACCGCACCGCACACCCCGCCCGAGCCCGGCGGGCCCCAGCCGCTCCTGGTGATCGACGTCGTCGGCCTCACCCCGAAGATCCTCGACCACATGCCCCGCCTCAAGGCGCTCGGGCAGAGCGGCTCGCGCGCCCCGCTGGGCACCGTCCTGCCCGCCGTGACCTGCGCCGCCCAGTCGACGTTCCTCACCGGCGCGCCACCCGCCGAACACGGCATCGTCGGCAACGGCTGGTACTTCCGCGAACTCGGCGACGTCCTCCTGTGGCGCCAGCACAACGGCCTCGTCGCCGGCGACAAACTCTGGGACGCCGCCCGCCGCGTGCACCCCGGCTACACCGTCGCCAACATCTGCTGGTGGTACGCGATGGGCGCCGACACCGACTGGACGGTGACGCCCCGGCCCGTGTACTACGCCGACGGCCGCAAGGAACCCGACTGCTACACCCGGCCCCCGGCCCTGCACGACGAACTCACCGAGAAACTGGGCACGTTCCCCCTCTTCCACTTCTGGGGACCCGGCGCCGACCTGGTCTCCAGCCAGTGGATCATCGACGCGACCCGGCACATCATCGCGACCCGCCACCCCGACCTCGCCCTGTGCTACGTCCCGCATCTCGACTACGACCTCCAGCGCTACGGCCCCGACGACCCGCGCGCCTTCTCCGCCGCCGCCGAACTCGACCGCGCCCTCGCACCGCTCCTGGACGACGCCCGCGCCGAGGGCCGCACCGTCGTCGCCCTGTCCGAGTACGGCATCACCCGCGCCGACCGGCCCGTCGACATCAACCGCGCCCTGCGCCGCGCCGGACTCCTTGAGGTGCACACCCAGGACGGCATGGAGTACCTCGACCCGATGGCGTCACGCGCCTTCGCGGTCGCCGACCACCAGATCGCCCATGTCTACGTCCGCCGCCCCGAGGACCTGGACGCCACCCGCGCCGCCCTGGCCGACCTCCCCGGGATCGAGCAACTCCTGGACGACGAGGGCAAGAAGGCGCACCAGCTCGACCACCCGCGCGCCGGGGAACTCGTCGCCGTCGCGGAACCCGACGCCTGGTTCACGTACTACTACTGGCTCGACGACGCCCAGGCACCCGACTTCGCGCAACTCGTCGAGATCCACCGCAAACCCGGCTACGACCCGGTCGAACTGTTCATGGACCCCCAGGACCCCTATGTCCGGGTCAAGGCCGCGGGCGCGCTCGCCCGCAAGAAGCTCGGTATGCGCTACCGCATGGCGGTCGTCCCCCTCGACCCCGCGCCGATCCGCGGCAGCCACGGCCGACTGCCCACGAGCGACGCCGAAGGGCCGCTCATCCTGTGCTCCACCCCCCGCGCTGTCGAGGGCCGCGTCGCGGCCACCGACGTGAAGTCCCTGCTGCTCCACCTCGCCGGCCTCGCACGAGGCAACCCTCCAGTCGAAAGAGAGAGACCGTGACCGCGTTCAACGATGAATCCGGTAGTGGCGACGCCCTGCGCCGCACCCTGGGCGTCGACCGCCGACGCTTCCTGAGTACCTGTACCGCCGTGGGCGCGGCGGCCATCGCCGCGCCGGTCCTCGGCGCCTCACCCGCCTTCGCCTCGGGCAAGGGCAACGACAGCGCCGAGACGGGGAAGGGCAACGGCAAGGGCCATGACCTGGTCCCCGCGGGCAGGCGCGGCATCATCCTCTACACCGTGCGGGACGCCACGGGCCGCGACCCGCTCGCCAGCGACCTGCCCTCCGGTTTCCGCGAGGTCTTCAAGCAACTCGCCCGCTACGGCTACAAGCAGGTCGAGTTCGCCGGCTACGGGCAGCACGCCAACGCCCCCGGCGGCAACAACCTTGAGTCCGTCGCGGGCGCCAAGCTGCTGCGCTCCTGGCTCGACGAGTACGGGCTGCGCGCCCAGGGCAACCACGGCTTCATCCCCGGCTCCTGGCCGCTGAGCACGCCCGATCTGGACACCTTCAAGCGGCACCTGGAAATAGCCAACATCCTCGGCATGGACCACATGGGCACCGGTGGCGACCCCACCGGCAGCTCGTACCGCGCGGACTGGGACGTCGCGGCCGACAAGTGGAACGCGCTCGGTGCCATCGCCCGCCGTGAGGGCATCAAGCTGTACACGCACAACCACGACGCGGCGTACGGCTTCCTGCTCGACGGTGGCCCGCTGGACGCGCAGGGCCGCCCGACCCGCAGCTCCGGCATCCGCAAGCTGGAGTACTTCCTGAACGGCACCGACCCGAAGAACGTGTGGCTGGAGATGGACATCTTCTGGGCACACGTCGCCCAGTACAAGTTCCACACCTACACCGCCCACGACGGCTCGCAGCGCGAGAACGTCTTCGACCCGGCGAAGCTCGTCTCCCGCAACAACAAGCGCTACCCGCTGTTCCACGCCAAGGACGGCACGGTCAACGCCACCAACGGCATGGGCTACGACATGGTGCCGTTCGGCACCGGTGACATCGACTACACGAAGTTCTTCTCCCGCGTGGGCCAGAAGAACTACCACAACCCGATGGTCGAGCAGGACAACGCGCCCAGCTCCACCGTCCCGTCGCAGTCGCTCGACTACGCGAAGATCGGCTACGACAACATGGCCGCTCTGCGCGACCGCGACTGCTGAACCATCCGGTAGCGACAGACAAAGCCGTGCGGCCTCCCGGAGCACTCCGGGAGGCCGCACGGCCGTCACCACAGCTCAGACGGTCGCGGAGACGTCCCGGTCACTAGTTGGGATGGTAGTTTGTGAGACGTGGCCATTCTTGTGAAGCGGGCGTTCAAGTACCGCTTCTACCCGACCGATGCGCAGGCAGCGGAGCTGTCACGCACCTTCGGGTGCGTGCGGAAGGTCTACAATTTGGCCCTCGCCGCCCGCACTGCGGCGTGGGCGCGTCAGGAGCGGGTCAACTACAACGCCTCGTCCGCGATGCTGACCGCGTGGAAGAAAACTGAGGAACTCGCCTACCTGAACGAGGTGTCCTCGGTGCCACTCCAGCAGGCTTTGCGGCACTTGCAGGTCGCCTTCGCGAACTTCTTCGGCAAGCGGTCGAAGTACCCGCGCTTCAAGTCCCTTAAAAAGTCTCGGAGGTCGGCGGAGTACACCACCAGTGCCTTCCGCTTCGCCGACGGCAGGCTAACGCTGGCGAAGATGGCCGAGCCGCTGGCGATCGTGTGGTCCCGGCCGTTGTCGGAGGGGGCGCGGCCGTCGACGGTGACTGTGTCGCAGGACGCGGCCGGCCGCTGGTTCGTCTCGATGCTGTGCGAGGACCCCGCTGTCGTGCCGCTGCCCGCCACCGATACGGCGGTCGGCATGGATGCGGGCCTCGATCACCTGGTGACCCTCTCCACCGGGGAGAAGATCGCCAACCCGAGGCATGAGCGCCGCGACCGCGCACGCCTGGCCGTAGCCCAACGGGCACTGTCCCGCAAGGCCAAAGGGAACGGCGCCAACCGGGCGAAGGCCCGGCGCAAGGTCGCGAAGATCCATGCCCGTATCGCCGACCGTCGCCGTGACGGTCTTCACAAGCTGACCACGCGTCTCGTGCGTGAGAACCAAACGCTCGTGATCGAGGACCTCACCGTCCGCAACATGGTCAAAAACCGCAGCCTCGCCCGCGCCATCTCCGACGCGGCATGGCGGGAACTGCGGAGCATGCTGGAGTACAAATGCGCCTGGTACGGAAGGAACCTCGTGGTCGTGGACCGCTGGTTCCCTTCATCCAAGCTGTGCTCCACCTGCGGCGCCTTGGCTGACAAGATGCCGCTCAGCGTCCGTACCTGGACGTGCGCCTGCGGGGCGTTCCATGACCGGGACGTGAACGCGGCGCAGAATCTTTTGGCCGCCGGGCTGGCGGTGACGGTCTGGGGAGCTGGTGTAAGACCTCAACGGAGAACTCCGGGCGGGCAGTCGGCGATGAAACAGAAACCCTCACAGCGTGAGCCGTGAGAATCCCCCCTCCGCGAGGAGGGGGGAGAAGTCAACTACGCCATCTCCTCGCCGAGGGGTTGCGGGTTGGGGACGATGCGCTGAGCTTTGGGGCGGCCCGGTGCCTTGAGGAACAGCGCCAGGACGGCCGACGCGAGCCCGATGCAGCCGGCGATCACGAAGGCGCCCTCGTAGTCCCAGGCCGCGACGACGACGGCTCCCATACCGGAGCCGACCAGGCCCGAGATCAGTTTCGAGCTGTAGACCATGCCGTAGTTGGTGGCGTTGTTGTTCTCACCGAAGTAGTCGGCGGTCATGGCGGCGAACAGCGGGAAGATCGCACCGCCGCCGAATCCGGAGACCATGGAGCAGAACAGGAAGAACGGCATACTGCCCATCGACCCGGAGACGAGCACCCCGAACTGCGCGGTGCCCAGCACGATGCAGACGATGATCAGCGTGTTGCGCCGTCCGTACTTGTCCGAGATCCAGCCGATCACACCACGCCCGGTGCCGTTGACGATGGCCTTGAGTGACATCGCGGTGGCCACGATCCCGCCCGCGAAGCCCATGTCCTTGCCGAACGGCACCTGGAAGGCGATACCGAAGATGTTGATACCCGCGGTGCACAGCAGGCAGAACCACATCATCCACAGCACGGGAGTCCGGGCGGCCTCCCTGGGGGTGTACTGCTTCACGGCCGGCGGGTTCTTCTCCAGCGCCCGTCGGATCTTCGGGTCGTCCGGCACCTTCAGCGGGTCCACATGTGACGGCCACCAGCCCTTCGGCGGGTCCTTGAAGAACCAGCCCGCGAAGGCGACCACGGTGCAGCAGATCACGCCGACCATCACAAGGACCGGCTTGTAGTTGCTCAGGTCCATGTACGAGGTGAACAGGAACACGAAGGGCACCGACCCATAGGCGAAACCGCCGTTGACCATGCCGGTCTTGCCGCCCTTGCGCTCCGGGTACCACTTGCCGACCATGTTCACGCAGGTCGCGTAGACGAGGCCGGCCCCGATGCCGCTGAACATGCCGAAACCTATGTACGCGACGATGACATGTGGCGCGTACGCGAGCGATATGTAGCCCAGGATCGTGCCGAGCGCGCCGAGCATCATGGCGTACCGCGCGGGCAGCTTGCCGCTCTCCCGCAGCTGTCCTGCGGGGAAGGCGACGGCCGCCTGGAAGAAGATCCAGACACCCATCAGCCAGAAGATGTGCCCACTGCTCCACAAGTGGGCCTCGTGCAGGGTGTCCTCGGCGGAGGTGAACGCGTACTCCGAGGAACTGATGCCCATCATGCCCAACCAGGGGAAGAGCACCATGGTCCAGCGGGGCCGCCCCATGATGTCCCGGTCGGTCTCACCGATCCGGAACAGGCGCCCGTTGCGGTCCGTCACCTCCTTGAAGGGAACGGATGTGGGTAGGTCGGTGGTGGTCATGTGTGTCGCACCCCTTGCGGTCGAAAGTGCCTGGCCAGCGCCCCCTGTCCAATTCCTTTCGTGTGCGCTCGGGTCCTGGGAGCGGCCGGCGCGCACCGCCGGCCGCTCCCGAGGCTCGGCTCACCTCATCGGTCGCCTCCCAACAGTCCCGCCGCGCGGGCCCAGCGGTACTTCGCGCCGAGCACGGCCACCGGCTGTTCCGTCGTGTACGGGTACGCCACGACACCCCGCTCATAGAGGTACTGGCAGGCTTCCTCGACCTCGACGTCACCCGCGAGCGACGCCACCACGGGCTTCTCGATGCCCCGTTCCCGGAACTCCGCGACGACGCGTGCCGTCAGCTCCGCGAACACCATCGGCGGGGTGACGATGGTGTGCCAGTAGCCCAGGACCAGGGCATGGATGCGCGGGTCCTCAAGTCCCAGCCGGATGGTCGCCTCGTACGTCGACGGGGGTTCGCCGCCCGTGATGTCGACGGGGTTGCCCGCGGCGCCGAACGGTGGGATGAACGCGCGGAACGCGGCGTCCAGGTCGTCCGGGATCTCCATCAGGGTCAGGCCGTTGTCCATCACCGCGTCGGACAGCAGCACTCCGGAGCCGCCCGCGCCGGTGATGATCACGACGTTGTCGCCCTGCGGGGTCGGCAGTACGGGCAGGGCCCGCGCGTACTCCAGCATCTCGTTGAGACCCGGCGCCCTGATCACCCCCGCCTGCCGCAGAATGTCGTCGTACACCGCGTCGTCGCCCGCGAGCGCGCCCGTGTGCGAGCCCGCCGCCTTGGCCCCGGCGGCGGTGCGCCCGGCCTTGAGGACGACCACCGGCTTCTTCGGCACGGTCGCGCGGGCCGCGTCGACGAACGCACGCCCGTCCTTGAGGTCCTCCAGATGCATCGCGATGCACTGGGTGTGCGGGTCCTCGCCGAACCAGGTCAGCAGGTCGTCCTCGTCCAGGTCCGACTTGTTGCCGAGCCCGACGATCGCCGACACACCGGTCTTGGTGGTCCGCGCGAAGCCGAGGATGGCCATGCCGATGCCGCCGGACTGGCTGGTGAGGGCGACCCCGCCCTTGACGTCGTAGGGCGTGCAGAACGTGGCGCAGAGGTCCTGCCAGGTCGAGTAGTAGCCGTAGATGTTCGGCCCGAGCAGCCGTACCCCGTACCGCCGGCCGATCGCGACGATCTCCGCCTGGAGTTCGTCCTCGCCGGTCTCGGCGAACCCGGAGGGAATGAGGACAGCGTTGGGGATCCCCTTGCGTCCCACCTCCTCCAGGGCCGTGGCCACGAACTTGGCGGGGATGGCGAAGACCGCCACATCCACCTCACCGGGGACATCCGTGACACTCTTGTACGCCTTGCGGCCCAGAATGTCATCGGCCTTGGGGTTCACCGGATGGATCTCACCGGAGAAACCGCCGTCGATGAGGTTGCGCATCACCGAATTGCCGATCTTGCCCTGTTCGTTCGACGCGCCGATCACCGCGACCGAGCGGGGCTCCATCAGCCGTCGCATCGTGGTGAGGATCTGCTCCCGGGTGTACGTGGGCCGGGCCGCCGGGACGCTCTCCGCGAGGATCACCCGGATGTCGGCGGCGAGTGCGCCCTCCGGGGTGGCGATCACCGGGTTGAGGTCCACCTCGGCGATGTCCGGGAAATCCGTGACGAGTTCGGAGACCCGGCGGATCTGCTCGGCGAGCGCCCACCGGTCCACCGCGCGGGCACCGCGTACCCCGCGCAGGATCTCGGCGGCCCGGATCGAGTCGAGCATCGACAGCGCCTCGTCGGCGTCCACCGGCGCGAGCCGGAAGGTGATGTCCTTCAGCACCTCGACCAGCACCCCGCCGAGCCCGAACGCGACGACCTTGCCGAACGTCGGGTCGGTCACCGCGCCGACGATCACCTCCTGCCCCTTGGGGAGGAGTTCCTGCACCTGGACGCCCTCGATGCGCGCCTGGGGCGCGTAGGCGCGGGCGTTCTCGACGATGCTGCGGAACGCGGCCCGTACGTCGGCGGCGCCCTCGACGCCGACGATCACACCGCCCGCGTCGGTCTTGTGCAGGATGTCGGGGGAGACGATCTTCATCACGACGGGCCGCCCGAAGCGGGCCGCGGCGGCCACCGCCTCCTCGATGTCCGTCGCCAGGTCCTCGCCCGGGACGGCGATCCCGTACGCGTCCGCGATCACCTTGCCCTCGGGCGCGGTCAGCGCGGTGCGTCCTGACGCCCGTACGGCGTCCAGAAGCGTCCGCACCTTCAGCACGCGGTCTTCGGCCATCAACTCAGATCACTCCGTTCGACTTGAGCAGGCGCAGTTCCTCGTCACCGAGGCCCAGTTCGCCCACGTACACCTCGGCGTTGTGCTCGCCGAGCAGCGGGGACGTGACGACCTCGACGGGGGAGTCGGAGAGCTTCAGCGGGGAGCCGACGGTCACGAACTCGCCGCGCTCCGGGTGCGGGACGGTCACCACCATCTCGTTGGCGACCAGGGAGGCGTCCTCGATGATCTCCCTGGTGGAGAGGATCGGGCCGCAGGGGATGTTGTGGGCGTTGAGTCGCTCCAGGACCTCCCACTTGGGGAGTGTCGACGACCATTCCTCGATCAGCTGGAACATCTTGGTGAGCTGCGGCAGCCGGGCCTCGGGCGTCGCCCACTCGGGGTCGTCGGCCAGTTCGGGACGGCCGATCAGCTCGCTCAGCGGCTTCCAGCCGACGGGCTGCACGATGACGTACACATAGTCGTTGGGCCCGCCGGGCGCGCACTTGACCGCCCAGCCGGGCTGTCCGCCGCCCGAGGCGTTCCCGGAGCGTGGGACCTCGTCGCCGAAGTCGTCGTTCGGGTACTCGGCGAGCGGCCCGTGCACCAGGCGCTGCTGGTCGCGGAGCTTGACCCGGCACAGGTTGAGCACCGCGTGCTGCATCGCGACGTTGACCCGCTGACCGCGCCCGGTCGCCTCGCGCTGGAACAGCGCGGCGAGGATGCCGGCGACGGCGTGGATGCCGGTGCCGGAGTCGCCGATCTGCGCGCCGGTGGCCAGCGGCGGACCGTCCTCGAAGCCGGTGGTCGCCATCGACCCGCCCATGGCCTGCGCGACGACCTCGTACGCCTTGAAGTTGGTGTACGGGCCGTCGCCGAAGCCCTTGATCGAGGCGTAGACGATCCGTGGGTTGATCTCCTGGATGCGGTCCCAGGTGAAACCCATGCGGTCCACGGCGCCGGGGCCGAAGTTCTCCACCATCACATCGGAGCGGCGGATCAGCTCGGTGAGGATCTCCTTGCCGCGCTCGGTCTTGGTGTTGAGGGTGATGCTGCGCTTGTTGCAGTTGAGCATCGTGAAGTAGAGCGAGTCGACGTCCGGCAGATCCCGCAACTGCTTGCGGGTGATGTCGCCGGTCGGTGCCTCCAGTTTGACCACGTCCGCGCCGAGCCAGCCGAGCAGCTGGGTCGCGGAGGGGCCGGACTGGACATGGGTCATGTCGAGGACGCGGATGCCTTCAAGAGCCTTGGTCATGGCCGGCTCACCTCACTTGTACATCGTCTGGTTCATGGTTCCGGGGGCGTACGCGTCCGGGTCGACCCACACATTGATCAGTGAGGGCTTGCCGGACTCCCGGGCGCGCTGGAGCGCGGGGGCGATGTCGGCGGGGTCGCGGACCTCTTCGCCGTAACCGCCGAGCATCTGGGCGAACTTGTCGTAGTGGACGTCGCCGAGGGTGTTGCCGACCCGCTCCCGCTCCAGGCCGTACTTCTGGGCCTGGCCGTAACGGATCTGGTTCATCGAGGAGTTGTTGCCGACGATCCCGACGAACGGCAGGTTGTAGCGGACCAGGGTCTCGAAGTCCCAGCCGGTCAGCGAGAACGCGCCGTCCCCGAAGAGCGCCACGACCTCCTTGTCCGGGCGTGCCTGCTTGGCGGCGAGCACGAACGGGACGCCGACGCCGAGGGTGCCGAGGGGGCCCGGGTCCATCCAGTGGCCGGGCGACTTGGGCTGGACGACCTGTCCCGAGAAGGTGACGATGTCGCCGCCGTCGCCGATGTAGATCGAGTCCTCGGTGAGGAAGTCGTTGATCTCGCTGACCAGTCGGTACGGGTGGATCGGCGCGGCGTCGGACCGCAGTTGCGGCAGCCGCTTCTCGATGGCGACCTGCTCGGCGGAGCGCAGTTCGTCCAGCCACTCCTTGCGCCGGGACGCACCGCCGTTGAGCCGGCCCGATGCGGCCTCGGTGACCGACTTCAGGACGAGCCCGGCGTCGCCGACGATGCCGAGGTCGATGTCGCGGTTCTTGCCGACGGTCCGGTAGTCGAGGTCGATCTGGACGACGGTGGCGTCCTGCGACAGCCGCTTGCCGTAGCCCATCCGGAAGTCGAACGGGGTGCCCACGATGACGATGACGTCGGCGTTGGAGAAGGCGTAGCGCCGCGACAGCTGGAAGTGGTGCGGGTCGCCGGGCGGCAGGGTGCCGCGTCCGGCGCCGTTCATGTACGCGGGGATGTTGAGGGCCCTGACCAGTTCGATCGCGGACTCGGTGCCGCGGGTCGTCCATACCTGGCTGCCGAGCAGGATCGCCGGCTTCTCGGCGTGGACCAGCAGATCGGCCAGCTTCTCGATGGCCTCGGGGTCGCCGGCCGAGCGCGTCGACGCCCGGTAGTGCCCGGCCCTGGGCACCCGCGCCTTCTCCACCGGGACCTTGGCGTCGAGGACGTCCCGGGGTATCTCCAGGAACGACGGGCCCGGCGCCCCGTGGTAGCACTCGCGGAACGCCATCGACACCATGTCGGCGGCCCGTGCCGTGTCCGGCACGGTGGCCGCGAACTTGGTGATCGGCGTCATCATGTCGACGTGCGGAAGGTCCTGGAGCGAGCCCATCTTGTGCTGGGTGTGGGCGCCCTGGCCGCCGATGAGGAGCATCGGTGACTCGGCGCGAAACGCGTTCGCGACGCCGGTGACGGCATCGGTGGTGCCGGGTCCCGCGGTGACGACCGCGCAGCCGGGTTTGCCGGTGATCCGCGCGTAGCCGTCGGCCGCGTGCGCGGCGACCTGCTCGTGGCGTACGTCGACGACCTCGATGCCCTCGTCGACGCAGCCGTCGTAGATGTCGATGATGTGGCCGCCGCAGAGGGTGTAGACGACCTCCACTCCCTCGGCTTTGAGGGCCTTGGCGACCAGATGCCCACCGGAGATGAGGTCCTGGTTGTTGTCGCTGCTGCCGTCGGGCATGGCGAAGTCCTGTCCCTTCGTAGGGGATTGGGAGCACGCACAAACTGCTCTGAGGTGCGCTCACGTGCTCTCGCGGTACATTGCATACAGTCGACGAATACTGTATGAAGCTTGTTATCCCGCATCCGGTGGGTGGTGTCCAGGGGGCGTGCGGCACTTTTCGGGGTTCCGGGGCAGTCCCCCGGACCGGCGCAGCGGTCAGGAGCCGAGATGGACCTGTACGAGCACCAGGCAAGGGAACTCTTCGAAGAGCACGGCATCGTGGTGCCGAAGGCCGAGATCACGGACGTACCGAAGGAGGCGCGCGAGATCGCGCGCCGACTCGGCGGCCGGGTCGTGGTCAAGGCACAGGTGAAGACCGGCGGCCGAGGCAAGGCGGGCGGCGTGAAAATCGCCGCCGACCCGGCCGCCGCGGAACTGACGGCACGACAGATCCTCGGTATGGACATCAAGGGCCACACCGTCGGCACGGTGATGCTGGCCCAACCCGTCGACATCGACGCCGAGTTCTACGTCAGCTACGTCCTCGACCGCGCGGCGGGCCGCTTCCTCGCCATCGCGTCAGCCGAGGGCGGCATGGACATCGAGGAGGTCGCAGCGACCCGGCCCGAAGCGGTGGCCCGCATTCCCGTCGACCCCGCCGAGGGCGTCACCTCGGCCAAGGCGGCCGAGATCGCCGAGGCCGCGGGCCTGCCCCCGCAGACCGTAGACGTCCTGGTCCGCCTCTGGGACGTCCTGATCCGCGAGGACGCCCTCCTGGTCGAGGTCAACCCCCTCGTCCGCACCGCCCAGGGCCAGATCCTCGCCCTCGACGGCAAGGTCACCCTGGACGACAACGCCCGCTTCCGGCAGGCCCGTTGGGGCGACCAGGATTCCCCGCACGACGACCCGCTGGAGGCAGCGGCGGCGGCCAAGGGCCTCAACTACGTGAAACTGGACGGCGAGGTCGGCGTCATCGGCAACGGCGCCGGACTCGTCATGTCGACACTCGACGTCGTCGCGGGCTGCGGGGCACGCCCCGCCAACTTCCTCGACATCGGCGGCGGCGCCTCCGCGCAGATCATGGCCGACGGCCTCTCCGTGATCCTCTCCGACCCGGACGTGAAATCCGTCTTCGTGAACGTCTTCGGCGGCATCACCGCCTGCGACGCGGTCGCCGACGGCATCGTCCAGGCCCTCGGCACGGTACGGCTCACCAAGCCCCTCGTGGTCCGCCTCGACGGCAACAACGCCGTCCGCGGCCGGGCCATCCTCGACCAGCACGCCCATCCGCTGGTCCAGCAGGCCACCACCATGGACGGCGCCGCCCGGCGCGCCGCCGATCTCGCCAACGCCGGTTAAGGAGACAGGACATGGCGATCTTTCTGACCCAGGAGAGCAAGGTCCTCGTCCAGGGCATGACCGGCGGCGAAGGCATGAAGCACACCCGCCGCATGCTCGCGGCCGGTACGGACGTCGTCGGCGGCGTCAACCCGCGCAAGGCCGGCCGCACCGTCGACTTCGACGACCGGTCCGTCCCCGTCTTCGGCACCGTCGCCGACGGCATGCGGGCCACCGGAGCCGATGTCACCGTCGTCTTCGTGCCGCCCGCCTTCGCCAAGGCCGCCGTCATCGAGGCCGCCGACGCCGGCATCGCCCTCGCCGTCGTCATCACCGAGGGCATCCCGGTCCACGACTCCGTCGCCTTCCACGCCTACGCGACGGCCAACGGCACCCGCGTCATCGGCCCCAACTGCCCCGGCCTTATCACCCCCGGCCGCTCCAACGCCGGCATCATCCCCGCCGACATCACCAAGCCGGGCCGCATCGGGCTCGTCTCCAAGTCCGGCACCCTCACGTACCAACTCATGTACGAGCTGCGGGACATCGGCTTCTCCACCTGTGTGGGCATCGGCGGCGACCCCGTCGTGGGCACGACGCACATCGACTGCCTGGCCGCCTTCGAGGCCGACCCGGACACCGAACTCATCGTCCTCATCGGGGAGATCGGCGGCGACGCGGAGGAACGGGCCGCCGCCTACATCCGCGACCACGTCACCAAGCCCGTCGTCGGCTACATCGCCGGCTTCACCGCGCCCGAGGGCAAGACCATGGGCCACGCGGGAGCGATCGTCTCCGGCTCGTCCGGCACCGCCCAGGCCAAGAAGGAGGCCCTGGAGGCGGTCGGCGTGAGCGTGGGCGGTACGCCGACCGAGACGGCACGGCTGGTGCTGGCGCGACTCGACACGGAACGGTGACCCGGCGGTCGGGCAGAGCGACAGGTGAGCGTGACATCGCTCATAGTTGAAGTAGCGGCCTCTCGCGCAGGCGTCTCACCTCACTACGGTCCACATCAGTACACGGACCACCACGTTCCGTGCCCGTATCCGTACGGGTCCCCCCGCCCCCGACTGTGCACCGAGAGCGGAGCAAAGAATGGCACCGTCCCTCACCAACCTCACCCTCAAATCCGGTACGGCCTGGTCGGACGCCTGGCAGCGCTGCCTGGCCGTCGCCCCCGAAGCGTTCCAGGGCGACCGGGTCCTCAACCTCTGGGGCGCCGCCTGGCAGGCCGACGGCCGCGCCCTGCCCGCCACCAGTCCCGTCGACGCGACCCCGATCGCGGGGCCGCCGCGCCTGGACGCCGACACCGCCCAGCGCGCCGTCGCCGCTGCCCTCGACCAGCACCGCGCCTGGCGGCACGTCCCGGTCGCCGAACGCCGTGCCCGGGTCGGCGCAACCCTCGACGCCCTCACCGAACACCGCGAGCTGCTCGCCCTTCTCCTCGTCTGGGAGATCGGCAAGCCATGGCGCCTCGCGCAGGCCGACGTGGACCGCGCGATCGACGGCGTCCGCTGGTACGTCGACGGGATCGAGCCGATGCTCGACGGCCGGGTCCCGCTCGACGGCCCGGTCTCCAACATCGCGAGCTGGAACTACCCGATGTCCGTCCTCGTCCACGCGCTGCTGATCCAGGCGCTGGCGGGGAACGCGGTCATCGCCAAGGCGCCGACCGACGGCGGCGTCTCCTGCCTCACCCTGGCCTGCGCCCTCGCCGCCCGCGAGGGCATCCCCGTCACCCTCGTCAGCGGCAGCGGCGGCGAGCTGTCCCAGGCGCTGGTGCGGGCGCCCGAGATCGGCTGTGTCTCCTTCGTCGGCGGACGCGACACCGGCGCCGCCGTGGCCACCCACGTCGCCGACCTGGGCAAGCGGCACATCCTCGAACAGGAAGGGCTCAACACCTGGGGCATCTGGAACTACAGCGACTGGGACAAACTCTCCGCGGTCGTCCCGAAGCTCTTCGACTACGGCAAGCAGCGCTGCACCGCCTACCCCCGCTTCGTCGTCCAGCGCGACCTGTTCGACGCGTTCCTCGCCGCCTACCTCCCCGCCGTACGGACCCTCCGCGTCGGCCATCCGCTGGCGGTCGAGAACCCGGGGGACCCGTACCCCGAACTGGACTTCGGCCCACTGATCAACGCGGCGAAGGCGAAGGAACTCCTCGACCAGGTCACCGAGGCCGTCGACCGGGGCGCCGTACCGCTGCACCGCGGCTCCCTCGCCGACGCCCGCTTCCTGCCCGGCCAGGACACCAGCGCCTACGTTCAGCCGGTCACCCTCCTGAACCCGCCCCCGTCGTCCCCGCTGCACCACGCGGAACCCTTCGGCCCGGTCGACACGATCGTCCTGGTCGACACCGAGGCCGAGCTGCTCGCCGCCATGAACGCGTCGAACGGCGCCCTCGTCGCCACCCTGTCCACCGACGACGCTGCGACCTACGAGCGGCTCGCACCCCAGATCCGTGCCTTCAAGGTGGGCCAGGGCAAGCCCCGCTCCCGCGGCGACCGCGACGAACTCTTCGGCGGCTTCGGCGCGTCCTGGCGGGGCGCCTTCGTCGGCGGTGACCTGCTGGTACGGGCCGTGACCCAGGGTCCACCGGGGGAGCGGCTGCCCGGTAACTTCCCCGACTACCACCTGATGCCGTAGCCGTCCGGTCACAGACGGGTGGGCGGCGCACCGGGACGGGAGGCGCCGCCCACCTCCCCGGATACACAGGTGAAGGGCACTCCGGAACCTTGGTATTGTTGTCCATGTCGCCGCGGGGAACACCCCGCGAACACAACACCTGGTCCGGGTGGCGGAATGGCAGACGCGCTAGCTTGAGGTGCTAGTGCCCTTTATCGGGCGTGGGGGTTCAAGTCCCCCCTCGGACACTTTGATCTTCATACCCCGGTGCTGGCCGAACTTCGGCCGGCACCGTTCGCGTTTCATGGTCGTAGGTCAACCTCAGCCCGAGCTGCCGGTAGACCTTCACGTACGTCGGCCGGGTCGGCTCTGCGCGGCTCCACTCGGCGATGAGAACAGGGTCGCCGCCGGCCTCGACGACGGCACGGTGCTGGGGAAAGCTTGCGGTCACATTCGGCGATGGTCCTCCGGAGCGCATCGCCTCGCGCGTCGCCCGTGGGCTGGGCGTCCTGCATGGCGGAGAGGGAGTGCTCGATGCCGGCCGGCGCGAACGCCTGGGTCAGCCAGGAGTCGATGGGTCCGCGCAGGTCGTGCTCGCGGAGGTAGACGTTCTGCGGGTGGTCGAGGTGGTTCGCTTCCAGGTACTCGCGTGGGTAGCGGCATCGGTAGTACGCCTCGTCGTGGGTCCAGGTGCCCTGCATCCGTCGTCCGCAGTCGCGGTGCTTGAGTCTGCTCTTGAACGCGTAGCCGTGTTTGGGGCTCGCGGCGTGCGGCCTTGGGGAGGTCGGGCCGCGCGAGGCCAGGCGGTCCTGGACGTCCTGGAAGACCTGTGGGGCGACGAGCGGCTGATGGACGATCTTGTCGGAGAAGACCCAGGCATCCCGGGGGTTCCACTTCTGGTGGGTCTCGTGGCCCAGCGCCACGTCTTCCACATCGATCAGGGACTCTTCCCTGCGCTGTTTGTTCCAGACCTGGCGTCCGGTGTAGCGGGGGTTGGTGAGGATCACCCGTACCGCGGACTTGGACCAGGCGTCGCCGTGCCGGTGCCGGTTTCGCTCGCGGTCGTAGGCGGAGGGGCAGGGGATGCCGTCGGCGGTGAGGCGGA
Organism: Streptomyces sp. NPDC058001; assembly: GCF_042886315.1. Lineage (NCBI taxonomy): Bacteria > Bacillati > Actinomycetota > Actinomycetes > Kitasatosporales > Streptomycetaceae > Streptomyces > Streptomyces sp. NPDC058001. The sequence continues at coordinate 270,762 of NZ_JBHVQT010000008.1, read as the reverse complement.
GCGCGATGGCGAGGATCCCGAAGCCTGCCAGGAACTCGGCGAAGATCCGCTCCACGATCGGGGCGGTGACGGGGTCGGGTTCGAGGCGGTGGAGCCGTTTGCCGTCGGCGGCCTTGCTCGGGTTGGGGTGGGGTCCGGCGTCGACCAGAAGGTATCCGTAGGGCGGTCGCCCGCCGAGGAATCGCCCTTCGATCTTGGCCTGGGAGGCCATCGCGGTGCGTACGCGGATCTTGATGCGGTTGCGTTCGCCCTTGCTGATGCCGCCGAAGACCGACATCACCAGGTCGTGGGCCTCGGACTCCGGATCGATGGGACCACCGACCTCGGGCACCCACAGCGGTACGCCGTAGTGGACGAAGACGGGAAAGGTGAGCCCGAACTGATTGCCGTAGAAGGCGCGTTGAGGTTCATGTTCAGATACGTGGTACGAGCCACGGGGCGGCCAGTGTTCGCCAGCAGACTGATCAAGGTCGGCGAAGCGGACCTGCCCGATCACCTGCTGGCCCCTCGGCTGCGGCGTCGTCACCGGTGCCGGCGCGGTCTGGAACCCGCTGAAGGTCTCGTCGGGGAGCACGATTGCGGTCTTCGGTGCGGGAGCCGTCGGGCTGAGCGCCGTCATTGCGGCAGCGGCGGCGGGCGCCGCACGGATCATCGACCGGCCCGCACTCCGCGCGGCTCGACCTCGCCGCCCACTTGGGCGCGACCGATGTGGTCGACGCGACCGAGGGTCTCGCCATCGAGCGGGTACGGGAGCTGACCGGGGGACCGGCCCGACATCAGCGTGGAGTCCACGGGCGTACCCGCCGTGATGGCGCAGGTCGTCGCCGCGCTCGCCTCGACACAGGCCCGGCCGACACCCTCACCGATGGAAGGGGCGATGCCGCAGTCGTGTTCGGTGCGCGCTCCGCAGTTCGGCTCGACGCCACTGGCGGGGGCCCGGTGCACGTCGATAAACGCTTACGAGCCCAGATGCGGCCGGTAGAGCTCGGCCACGAAGATACGCCGCAGCCTTGAGGGTTTCGCAGGTCCGCTCCAACTCAACAGTCCCCCTCTTCAACGCTTGCGGACGGAACGATTCATCCAGGACGTCCCAGTTGGGCGGCCACCACGTGTCCTCTGACTGCCAAGCCTGGGATTCCGGATCGTGGTCGACTGCCCGCAAGCATGCCGGCTTCTTACGTCAGGAGTACGTGGTTGTCAACGGATACCTGTCTGGACAGCTCCGGATTCCCATCCGCCCATGCCGCCGCCATGATCCTCATGGCTGGCTCGTGTCGGCCTGATTCTGTTCCGTCAGCTGAGATCGCAGGAGTTGTGACTCGGAGGAGGCTGTGGACGTGGTGGACTGCATCATCGTCGGGCACAACGATGGGGACTTTCCAGCGCAGGTCGACATGGTCGCGGGTATGGGTCGCGATTCCGGTGCTTACCGCGACCTGTCGCTCGCCTTCATGCAATGGGAAGGCGTGCCGACCCGGGCCCTCGACTTCCTGACCCGGCAACAGGTGAAGGACGGTTACGGGGACGACCGGCGTTACCACAATCTTGAGATGCTCTGGCCCACCATCACCTACCTCGGCTCATTCCTGGCCCGGCACGGCTACAGCTTCGACTACGTCAACCTGTTCCAGGACGAGAAGGAACAATTCGCGGCCAAGCTCGCCGACGAGCCCCTCGCTGTGGCGATCACTACGACCTTGTATGTCACGCCCGATCCCGCCGTCGAGGTCGTGCGGTTCGTCCGGGACCACAGCCCGAAGACGAAGGTGATCGTCGGCGGCCCGTTCGTGGCCAACTACGCCCGGCAGACCACGCGGCCCGCCTTCAGCCAGGTACTCAACCTGGTGGGTGCCGACGTCTACGTGGTCAGCAGCGAAGGCGAGAGCACGATGGTGAACGTGCTGGCCGCGCTCAGGGAGGGCAAGTCGCTGCGTGGCATCCCGAACGTCATCTTCCGGGAAGACGGGGAGTGGGTCTTCAACGACGAGCGGATCGAGACGAATGTGCTCGACCAGAACATGGTGGACTACAGCCTGTTCGGGAAATCACTGGGCCAGTTCGTCACTCTGCGCACCGCGAAGTCCTGCCCCTTCTCGTGCGCCTTCTGCGGCTTTCCGGCGCGGGCCGGCAAGTACGTCTATCTTCCGCTCGAACTCGTCGAGCGGGAACTCGACCGGATCCGGGAGCAGGAGTCCGTCACCAGCCTCACCATCATCGACGACACGGTGAACGTGCCGAAGGTCCGCTTCAAGGAAATACTCCGGCTGATGATCCGGAAGAACTACGGATTTCGCTGGAATTCCTTCTACCGCAGCGACCACGGCGACGACGAGACGATCGACCTGATGGCCGAGGCTGGCTGCGAAGGAGTCTTCCTCGGTGTGGAGTCCGGATCGGACACCATGCTCAAGGCGATGAACAAGACGGCCCGGCGGCACAATTACATGCGGGCCATTCCACGGCTGCGGCAGGCCGGCATCATCAGCCACGCGAACCTCATCATCGGATTCCCCGGTGAGACGAAGGAGACCGTGGACGAGACCCGGGGACTACTGGCCGAGGCACAGCCGGACTTCTTCCGTCCGCAACTCTGGTACGCCGACCCCATCACTCCGATCTGGGAACGGCGCGACGAATTCGACGTATCGGGTTCCATGTTCAACTGGCGCCACCGGACGATGACCTCCGACCAGGCCGCCGACATCATCGACGACATGTTCCTGAGCACCCCGGATTCCCTCTGGCTGCCGCAGAGCGGATTCGAACTGTGGAGCGTCTTCTACCTGATGCGCCGGGGAATGAGCCTGGACCAGGTGAAGCAGTACGTGCGGGCGTTTAACGCCGCCGTCGGCGAGAACGTGGGTCGCTCCACCCCGGTCGAGGTCAGCGCCGGCGCAGTGGACCGCCTTCTCGAACGCGCCCAGTTCAAGCCGGTCCGCGTCGGCAGTGCCCCCTAGCCCGGAGCGGTCACTGTCTAGAGCGCGTACCCCCCCGTTCCGGTTGATACAGGAGATACGTGAGATGGCCATCGAGGACATAGCGGTCACGGACATCGTGGACCAGTTCGAGCGGAGTGTCGACAGCGGGCCGGACGAGCCCGCGGTTGTCCACGGTGACCTGATTGTGAGCTACCGCGAACTGGACTGCCGGGCCAACCGCCTGGCCCACGCGCTCATCGCCGCCGGAGTGGGCGCGGAGTCCGTCGTCGCGACAGTTCTGGAACCGTCCGTCGATCTCCTCGTCGCCCACCTCGCCGTACTCAAGAGCGGCGGAGCGTTTCTCCCCGTGGACCCCACCCAGCCGGCGAACAGGCTGGCGGACCTGGTCTACCGCGCGGATGCCCGGGCTGTGATCGTGCCCGACGACGGCGCCGGGTTCCCGCTCGGCGACGTGACCGCCGTACCGATGTCGGCAGCCACACATGGCGACGCCGAAGCGGTCCGCCCTCGGTCGGCCGTGCACCCGGAACAACTCGCCTACGTCATCTACACCAGCGGCTCGACCGGGCGGCCGAAGGCGGTCGGCGTCAGCCGATATGCCCTCTCCCAGCACGCTGTGACGATCACCGACCGGTACGAACTCTCCGCGGCCGACCGAGTCCTGCTGGCCGCGCGCCCCGGCGTCGACGTCGCCATCGAACAGAGCCTTCCTCCGCTGACCCGCGGGGCGAGCGTCCTCGTGCCGGCCGGCCGGTGGGGTGCGCTCGAACTGGTCGAGAAGATCCGGGAAGCCCGGCCGACCGTCGTGGATCTGCTGCCCGGCTACGCACAGCACCTCTCGGAGAGCGACGCCGACGGGGCGATGGACTCCGTCCGGCTGCTCCTGCTCGGTGGCGACACCGTCAAGCCCACTGACATCCGCGCCTGGCGGAGGATTCTGCCCGCGAGCACTCGAATCATGAATGCCTATGGTCCGACGGAGGCGACGGTTACGTCGGTGGTGGGTGTGGTGGGGTCGGGGGTTGGTGGGGGTGGGGTGGTGCCGATTGGTGTGCCGGTGGGTGGGGTGCGGGTTTTTGTGGTGGATGAGGAGTTGCGGTTGGTGCCGGTTGGTGTGCCGGGTGAGTTGTTGATTGGTGGGGTGGGGGTTGCGCGAGGGTATGTGGGTCAGGCTGGTGTGACGGCGGAGTGTTTTGTGCCTGATCTGTTTGGTGGGTCGGGTGGGCGGTTATATCGGTCGGGTGATCGGTGTGTGTGGCGTGGTGATGGTGTGTTGGAGTTCGTGGGTCGGGTTGATGGGCAGGTCAAGGTTCGTGGTTTTCGGGTGGAGCCGGGTGAGGTGGAGGCGGTTGTTGTGGGGCATGTGGGGGTGGCGGAGTGTTTGGTGATGGTGCGTGAGGACCGGCCGGGGGACCGGCGGTTGGTGGCGTATGTGCGGCCGGTGTCGGATGGTGGGGGTGGTGGTGGGTCGGTGTCGCCGGTGGAGTTGCGTGGGTTGGTGCAGGGGAGTTTGCCGGAGTACATGGTGCCGGCGGCGTTTGTGTTGGTGTCGCGTTTTCCGTTGACGGTGAATGGCAAGGTTGATCGGTCGGCGTTGCCGGTGCCGGGGCGGGAGGATTTGGCGGTTTCGGAGGGTGTGGAGCCGGTGAGTGGGGTGGAGCGGGCTGTCGCGGAGGTGTGGCGGCGGGTGTTGGGGGTGGACCGGGTCGGTCTGCACGACAACTTCTTCGCCCTCGGCGGCGACTCCATCGCTGCCACCAGAGTCATCTCGCGGCTCCGTCGGGAACGTGGTGTCGAGCTGCCGATGTCCTCGATTTTCGAAGCGCCGCTCCTGGAGGAATTCGCCGCGCGGGTGGGCGGCGAGAGCTCCGGAAAAACCCTGGCCGTCGCGGATGTCCACAACGAGGACGGCCAGCTGTCCTTCGCCCAGCAGCGGCTGTGGTTCCTGGACCAGTACGAGCCCGAGAACGGCCAGTACAACGTCTCCCTGTCGTTCCGGATCCGCGGGGATCTCCACGAGGACGTCCTGAAAACCGCGTTCCGCACCGTGCTGGAGCGCCACGACGTACTGCGCACCGGGTTCGGGCGGAAGCAGGGCCGTCCGGTGCTTCACGTTCTCGACCGGGCGGACGTGTCCTGGGAGCCGGTGGACCTGAGGTGGCTGGGCAAGGTGCCGACCCGGGAACAGGAGGCCAAGCGGCGCGTCCGGGAGTTCATGCTGCGCCCGTTCGACCTCGGCAAACCGCCGCTGTTGCGGGTGCTCACCGTCCGCCTGAGCGCCGCCGAATGGATCGTCACGATCACCCAGCACCACATCGTGACCGACTGGTGGTCACTCGGGCAGCTGCTCGACGAGCTGTCCGCGGCGTACGCGGCGCGGCTGAACGGGCGGTCGCCGGAGCTGCCGAAGCCGGTCATCCAGTACGCCGACTACGCGGCCTGGCAGCAACAGTGGCTGGCCGGCGAGGAGTTGGATCGCCAGCTCGGCTACTGGCGCACCCGGCTGGCTGGATACGAGCCGGCGGAGATCCTGCCCAACCGGCCCCGGCCGCCGGTGCGAAGCACCCGCGGCGTAAGTCACGACTTTCAGATGGATCCCGCGTTCCTCGCCGATCTGAAGGGGCTGGCCCAGCAGTTCGGCGCCACCCTGCACATGGTCCTCATGTCTGCCGTCGCGCTGCTCCTGGCCAGATACACCGGCCGCAGCGACGTGGCGTTCGGCACCGCAGCCTCCGGCCGGAACCGCAGCGAGCTGGAGAGCCTGCTCGGGTTCTTCGTGAACACGCTCGTCATCCGGCTGAGCGTCGACAAGGACATGACCTTCGCGGACCTGCTGCGCACGACAAGGGAGGTCTCGCTGTCCGCGTACGACCACGCGGACCTGCCCTTCGACAAACTCGTCGAGGACCTGTCCATCGATCGCGACCCCAGCCGGACCCCCCTCTTCCAGCTCATGTGCGTCCTGGAGAACCCGGCCCAGCCCACCCCGGACCTCGAAGACCTACAGGTGGAGGAGTACGACGTCCCGGTCGAGATCGCCCCGTTCGACCTGACCGTCGAGTTCGTGGAGACCGCACGCGGACTCCGCGGACGCATCCTCTACGCCAAGGACCTGTTCGACGAGCGGATGATCGCGCAGCTCGCCGCAGGCGTCCAGACCGGCCTGGCGGCCATGGCGGCAGACCCGGAGCGTCCGCTCGCCGAGGTCTCCGTCCTGTCCGAGGAACACCGCCGGCAGCTACTGACGTGGGGTACGGCCGAGCACTCCCACGACGGCGACGAGTTCGTGCTCCGGCGCTTCGAGCGTCAGGTGGAGGCCCGCCCCGAGGCGACCGCGGTCGTGTGCGAGGAGGACTCGCTGAGCTACCGGGAACTCAACGAGCGGGCCAACCGGCTCGCCCATCATCTGCGTCGGCGGGGGATCCAGCCCGCGGACGTGGTCGGCGTCGGCCTTCGTCGCTCGCCCGAGCTGGTCGTTGGCATGCTGGCCGTGTTCAAGGCGGGGGCCGCCTACCTTCCGCTCGATCCCGAGCTACCCGCCGACCGGGTGGCGGTGATGTTGTCCGACGCAGAGGCGTCGCTCGTTGTCACGGACGACGAAAGCGGTCTGGTCGCTATCGGCGACGTCCCCACGGTGTGGCTCGACGACGTGTGGGCGGACGACAGCCTGCCGATGACCGATCCGGCACAGGTCGGTCACTCCGAGGACCTCGCGTACACCGTCTTCACTTCGGGTTCGACCGGTCGGCCCAAAGGCGTCATGGTGTCGCAGCGATCGCTGGACGGGCATACCGCGGCCATGGAGGAGGTCTACGCCTTCAAGCCGGACGACCGGGTGTTGCACTTCCTCGCACAGGGCTTCGATGTCTCGTTGGAGCAGGTGTTCACCACCCTCGCCTGCGGGGCCACTCTGGTGTTGCGGGGTGATGACCGATGGTCCCCGCTCGACCTGGTCCGGCGTGTCGACTACCACGGCATCACCGTCCTGCACCTCACGCCGTCTCACTGGCAGGGCCTGGTGGGTCTGCTTGAGTCCTCGCCCGAGTTGCGCCCCGACCACATCGGACTCGTGATCGTCGGCGGCGAGCAGATGACCCGGACGGACGCCGACCGCTCCCAGGCGGTCTTCCCAGCCGCCCGCCACCTCAACGTCTATGGTCCGACGGAGGCGACGGTTACGTCGGTGGTGGGTGTGGTGGGGTCGGGGGTTGGTGGGGGTGGGGTGGTGCCGATTGGTGTGCCGGTGGGTGGGGTGCGGGTTTTTGTGGTGGATGAGGAGTTGCGGTTGGTGCCGGTTGGTGTGCCGGGTGAGTTGTTGATTGGTGGGGTGGGGGTTGCGCGGGGGTATGTGGGTCAGGCTGGTGTGACGGCGGAGTGTTTTGTGCCTGATCTGTTTGGTGGGTCGGGTGGGCGGTTGTATCGGTCGGGTGATCGGTGTGTGTGGCGTGGTGATGGTGTGTTGGAGTTCGTGGGTCGGGTTGATGGGCAGGTCAAGGTTCGTGGTTTTCGGGTGGAGCCGGGTGAGGTGGAGGCGGTTGTTGTGGGTCATGTGGGGGTGGCGGAGTGTTTGGTGATGGTGCGTGAGGATCGGCCGGGGGATCGGCGGTTGGTGGCGTATGTGCGGCCGGTGTCGGATGGTGGGGGTGGTGGTGGGTCGGTGTCGCCGGTGGAGTTGCGTGGGTTGGTGCAGGGGAGTTTGCCGGAGTACATGGTGCCGGCGGCGTTTGTGTTGGTGTCGCGTTTTCCGTTGACGGTGAATGGCAAGGTTGATCGGTCGGCGTTGCCGGTGCCGGGGCGGGAGGATTTGGCGGTTTCGGAGGGTGTGGAGCCGGTGAGTGGGGTGGAGCGGGCTGTCGCGGAGGTGTGGCGGCGGGTGTTGGGGGTGGACCGGGTCGGTCTGCACGACAACTTCTTCGCCCTCGGCGGCCAGTCACTGCTCGCGACGGAGGCGGTCGCACGCCTGAACGACACCTTCGGCGTCGACCTCTCGCTGCCGATGATCTTCCAAGAACCCACGGTTGCCGCCCTGGCCGCCATGATCGAGGAGAAGAAGGCCGGGCCGGCCGACGCGTCGGCACTCCCCGAACTGGTCGCGACCGGCGCGTCCGAAGCGCCACTGTCCTACGACCAGGAGGGCATGTGGTTGCTGGAGCAGTGGCACCCGGGCACGGCCGTGCACAACGTACCGATCGGCGTACGCCTCAGCGGCCGACTCGACCCGGTGCGGCTGGAGCACGCCGTCCAGGCCGTCGTTGCGCGCCATGGCACCCTGCGTACCGTCTTCCCGAAGGCGGATCCGCCCGTCCAGCTCGTGCTGTCGGAGGCCGCGGTACCGCTGCGGATCGTGGACCTTACCGACCACCCGGCAGCCACCCGCGAGGGCGAAGCGCGCGTGTCGGCCGGGCGGGACGCGGGCCGGCCGTTCGATCTCGAACAGGGGCCGCCGCTGCGGGCCACCCTGTACGTGCTCGGCCCGACCGACCATCTGCTCCTGCTCACCGTCCACCACCTCGTGTCGGACGGGTTCTCCCTCGGGTTGCTCGTCGAGGAGGTCGGTGCGCTGTACGGCGGTGACCGGGCCGTACCCGAGCTGCCCGTCCAGTACACCGACCACGCCACCTGGCAGCGCCGGTGGCTGACACCGGAGCGCATGTCGGAACAGCACGCCTACTGGAAAAGGCAGTTGGCCGGCGTGCCGACGGAACTCCGGTTGCCGACGGACCGGCCGCGGCCGTCGGCCCAGACGTTCACCGGTGGCTGCGTCGCATTCCGCATCGGGGAGGAGACGACCCGCAAGCTGGAGGAGCTGGCCAACCGGGAAGGCGCGACACTCTTCATGGCCGTGCTGGCCGGTTACGCGCTCGCCCTGCACCGCCGCACAGGACAGGACGACCTGCTCATCGGCACCCCTATCGCCAGCCGTACCCGGACCGAACTGCGATCCCTGATCGGCTCGTTCGTCAACACGCTGGTCATTCGCAGCCGTAAGAGCGCCGACATGACGCTCGTGGACTTCCTGCGCGCCACCCGGGACACCGTTCTGGGGGCGGTCGCACACCAGGACGTCCCCTTCGAGTGGCTGATCGACGCGGCGCGGGCCGCACGCGACTCGACCCGTCCGCCGTTGGTCCAGGCATGGCTCGACTTCATCAATCTCGCCGACGCCAAGCCGGCGCTGAAAGGTCTGGAAGCGGAGTACACCGAAGTTTTCGACTGGCCGGTCCACTACGAGATTCAGTTCGACCTCTGGCCAGAGCACGGCGGTCTGGCCGGCGAGATCCTCTACAAGACGGATCTCTTCGACCCGGGGACGGTGCGGGAGATCGCCGTGGAGTTCGAGACCATTCTCGATGCCGTAGCGGCGAAGTCGGCCACGGTGGGCGAGCTGATGGGGATCGTCGACGACGCCCTCGTGGAGCATCGGTCGAGCCGGAGTGCCGAGCTGGAGAACGTCGGCCGCGCCAAGCTCGACCGACTGCTGGCCAGGCGGGCCGCCGGATCGGTGACGGGGGGAACGCCGTGAGCGTGGCGGAGACGAGCGGGCAGAAGTACCGGTCGCTGTGGCGGGACTCTTCGTTCGCGTACTTCTGGGGCTCGCAGGCGGCGTCGTTCGGTGGCACTCAGGTAACCATGGTGGCACTGCCGCTGATCGCGGTGTTCTCCATGGACGCCACCCCGTTCGAGGTCGGCGTCCTTGCGGCGGTCGAGCGAGTGCCGTTCGTCGTCCTGTCGCTGCCCGCCGGCGCTCTGATCGAGCGGATGAACCACCGGCGGGTCCTGGTGACGACGGCGGTGCTCCGCATGGTCCTCATCCTCACCGTGCCGCTGGCCGCGGCACTGGACCTGCTGACCATCGGCCACCTCTACCTGACCGCAGTGCTGATCGGCGCGCTGAGCGTCTTCGCCGATGTGACCGGAATGTCCGTCCTGCCCGCGCTCCTGCCGGCGGACCGACTCGCCGACGGCAACGGCAAGCTGGAGGCCGGCCGCTCTGGCGCGGATGTGCTCGGGCCCGGTCTCGGAGGACTTCTCGTCCAGACGCTGACGGCACCGTTCGCGCTGCTCGCCGACGCGCTCGCGTTCGCCGTGTCCGGCCTGCTGATGTCCCGGGTCCGCCCGGTGGGGGAGAGGGTCCGCGAGGCGCACGGCGAGCAGACCTCGCTGGTCCAGCAGATCCGGGAGGGAGTGAAGTTCGTGGTGCGCACCCCGCTGCTGCTGTGGAACGCGGTCGCGGCCGCGCTCCTGAACCTGTTCGCGTTCGTCTTCCTCGCGATCCAGTACCTCTACATGGTCGACACGCTGGGGATGAGCGCGGCCGTCGTCGGCCTGGTGCTCGCGCTCGGCGGCCTGGGCGGGGTGCTCGGTTCCATGCTGTCCGGCCGGCTCATCGAACGGCTCGGCCTCGGCCGCGCGTTCGTCTTCGGCAGCGCCGCGGTGGCCCTCGGCATCCTCATCGCCGGTGCCGCTCCCCACCAGGCGATCGCCGGCCCGGCCGTCCTGGCCGTCGGGTACTTCATGTACGTGCTCGGCGGACCGGTGTTCAACGTGGCCGCGATCACCGCCCGGCAGGTGCTCACCCCCGATCACTTGCTGGCCCGGACGAACGCGACCATGCGGTTCTTCATCTGGAGCTCGATCCCGCTCGGCGCGCTCCTGGGCGGGCTGTTCGCGACGCTGCTGGGCCTGCGCGGCAGCGTGCTGGTGGCGGGAGTCGGCCTCCTGATACCGCTGGCGGTGCTGTCGCTGTCGCCGATCAGGCGCATGTCGAATGTGGAGAGGAGCGGGGCGGAATGACGGACGGGATACGGACGCCAGAGTTCGGGCGGCGCCGCGCGGTCGGTACGACGCTCGCCGACCTGGTTCACATCACGCCTTCCGCGCGGCCGGCGGCGCCGGTGGTGGTGACCGCGCGACACGCCGGGATCACGTTGACGGCGTGGCTGAAGGCGAATGCCGAGGCGGTCGAGATCCATCTGCACCAGGTCGGCGCCGTCCTGTGCCGGGGGTTCGCGGTCGGGTCCGCCGAGGACTTCGCCGAGGTCGTGGCCGCCGCCGACGACGAACTGCTCGACTACGTGTACGGGTCCACGCCGCGCAGCCGGGAACTCGACAAGGTATACACCTCCACCGAGTACCCGGCGGACCAGACCATCGCGCAGCACAACGAGTTGTCGTACGCCACCTCGTGGCCGGCGAAGTTGTGGTTCTGCTGCTTGGTGCCGGCCGCCGAGGGTGGCCAGACACCGCTGGCCGACAGCAGGCGGGTGCTGGAGCGGATCCCGCCTGAAGTGCGGGAGCGGTTCGAGCGGCACGGAGTGATGTACACCCGCGAGTACGGCACCGGCGTCGACCTGACCTGGCAACAGACGTTCGAGACCGCCGACCGCGGCACAGTGGAGCGGTTCTGTGCCGAGAACGGCATCCGGACCGAATGGGGACCGCACGACACCCTGCGCACCACCCAGGTCTGTCAAGCCGTCGCGGAACACCCCTTGACCGGTGAGCGGGTCTGGTTCAACCAGGCCCACTTGTTCCACCCGTCCATCCTGCCGCCGGACGTCCGCGCCTCCTTGGCATCGTCCCGCGCCGGGCTCAGCCGGGACGTGTGCTACGGCGACGGCACCCCGATCGACGACGCGGAACTGGAGGAAGTCCGCCGCGCCTACGAAGCGGAAACCCACTCCTTCGACTGGGCCGTCGGCGACGTGCTGATCGTCGACAACATCCTCGTCGCGCACGGCCGTCGGCCGTACCGCGGCAGTCGCCGCGTGCTGGTAGCGATGTCCGGCACGACGCGCGGGAACTGACGGTCCGAGGGAGTGGGGATGACCACAGATACGGCATTCGTCCTGTCACCGCAGCAGCGGCGTACGTGGCTGGCGCAGCACACCGTGGACGGTGCGCCGTGGCGCTGGACATGTGACATCGAGATCCGCGGCACGGTCGACGCGGCGCGGCTGCGCGAATCGATCGCCGCGCTCGTCGAACGCCACGAGATCCTGCGTACGACGTACCGGGCCGTCGTCGGCCTCGACGCCCCGGTCCAGGTCATCGCACCGTCTTGGCCCGTGACGTTGGACGCGGTCGCCGACCGCGCGGAGCCGCAGGACGTACAGGGCATCGAACAGCCCTTGTGGGCGAGTCTGACCGAGGAGGCCGACGGAGTACATCGGCTGTCGCTCCGGGGTCCGGGGCCGAGCCTCGATTTCATGGGCATCGTCCAGGTCGCCACCGAGATCGCGCGCCGGTACGGCGGCGGCGACCCCGCAACGGACGACGACACACCGCAGTACGCCGACGTGGCCGAGTGGCTGAACGAACTGCTCCAGGCGGACGACACGGCGGCCGGCCGGGACTATTGGCGGCGGCTGGCCGCCGGCCCGGGTGTACCGGTCCGGCCGCCGTTCCTCGGGCGTGGCGACAACGGTGAGCGGCGCACGTTCCGCAGGGAGCGGCTCCGCGTCGCGGCGGACCGGATCTCCACTGTGGACGACGCGCGGTCGCTGCTGCTGGCCGCGTGGTCGATCCTGCTGTACCGGTACGGCGGGCACGAGGAGTCGCTCCTTGCGGTGGCGCACCCCGGTCGGCTGCACCCCGCACTGGAGAACGCGATAGGGGCGTTCACCCGATACGTGCCTGTCGCCCTGGCGCTGAGCGCCGACACCACGGTGGACGAAGCGGTCCGCGGGGTCGCCGAGGCCGACGCGGAGGCGACGCGGTTCCAGGACTACTTCACCCGTGAGATGTGGACCGGGTTCAGGTCGGGCGCCATGGCATCCCTGGACATCGGCTTCGACTACCACGTGGTGCCGACGCCCGCCACGGGCGGCGGATGCGCGTTCGCGATCCGCCACATCGACGATGCCACCGACCTGTTCGACATCCGGCTGCGCTGCCTTCGTACGGGAGCCGGGGTCGAGGCCGTCATCGAGTACGACGCCGGCCGGGTGCGCCCCGAGGACGCGTCGGGGATGGTTGCCGCGCTGGACGTACTGCTGGGCGAGATGACCGCGCACCCCGGCCGCCCCATCGGCGAACTGCGCCTGACGGCAGGCCCGTCGGTGGCCTCGACGCGTCGGCCCGCCCCGGCGGCGGCGCCGACCGGGATCGCGGACCGGTTCGCCGGGACGGCTCGCCGTCGGCCGACCGCGACCGCTGTCGAGTACGCCGCCGAGCGGTATACCTACGAGGAACTGGACCGGTGGGCGGGCAACACGGCGGACGCGCTGGGCCGGCTGGGCGCGAGACCGGGCACGGTCGTAGCGATCCTCCTTGACCGGGGCCCCGCGGTGGTCGTGGCCATGCTGGCCTGCCTGCGGGTCGGGGCCGCGTACACCGTCGTAGACACCGCCCTGCCTACCGAACGGATCCGCTTCCTCCTCGACGACAGCGCCGCCTGCGCGGTGCTCACCGACACCGAGTCGTCGCCGGGGATACCGGCGGACCTGTCCGCAGTCGTACTGCGGTCCGGCGGCTGTGAGCAGCACGGCTCCGCAGGTCGGCCACGGGCGGTGGTTCCGACCGACACCGCCTACGTGATGTACACCTCGGGCACGACGGGCAGACCCAAGGGAGTGCTGGTCGGGCAAGCGAACCTGGCCGGTTATGTGACGGGCCTGGTGACGGCGCTGGAACTCGACGCCCCGTCGACCTACTGCCACGTGTCCACATTCGCTGCGGACCTAGGCAACTCGGTGCTCTTCCCCGCGCTGTGCACCGGCGGCCGGCTGATCGTCGCGACCCGGGACGAGATGACCGACGCCGACCGGCTCGGGCGCCTGATCCGCGACTCGGCCGTCGACGTGCTGAAGATCGTTCCGTCCCATCTCGGAGCGCTTCTGCAGGCGTCCCGGGCACCGGCGGACCTCATGCCGCGCCGGTATCTGATCACCGGCGGCGAGGTCCTCGACCGCGAGCTGCTCGACCGGATCCGGGCGCTCTCCGCACCCTGCCACGTGGTCAACCACTACGGACCGACCGAGACCACGGTGGGCGCCGCCTGCCACCGGGTCCCTCCGGGTCCGCTGGACGCGCGGCTTTCCACGGCACCGATCGGCGGGCCGCTCGGCGGAGCCACTGTGCACGTCGTCGACCGCGCGATGCAGGAGGTGCCGGCGTGGGTCACCGGTGAGGTCCTCATCGGCGGGACGGGCGTGGCGTACGGCTATCACGACCGGCCGGGCCCGACCGCCGAACGGTTCCAGCCTGATCCGTTCGGCGCGGCAGCGGGCGCGCGGCTGTACCGCACCGGAGACCTCGCTCGCCGACTGCCCTCCGGCGACCTCCATTTCGTGGGTCGCCTGGACGGGCAGGTGAAGATCTCCGGATACCGGGTGGAGCTGGGTGAGGTGGAGGCGGTCGCCGCCGAGCACGCAGGCGTCCGGCAGTGCGTCGCCGTCGTGGATCCGCGCGGCGACGCCGGCATCATCGCGTACGTCACCGCGGGCGACGACCCGCTGGACGTGGACGATTTCCGTGGTCACCTGGCCGCCCGGCTGCCCGTCCACATGCGCCCGTCGGCGGTCGTGCCGCTCGACAGGATCCCGCTCACCACGAACGGGAAAGTCGACCGAGCCGCGCTGCCCGCGCCGGGTACCGGAGCCGGTGTCGGCCGGGAGCCCGCGGACGACCTCGAACGGACCCTGCTGGGGATCTGGCGCGACGTCCTCGGCCGTCCCGCGATCGGAGTCACCGACGACTTCTTCCTCAGTGGCGGAAGCTCCCTGCTCGCCATCCGGCTGATGGCGGAGATCGAGAAGGGCACGGGTGTCGACCTTCCGCTCTCGACCCTGCTCGAAGCCGGCACGGTGGAGGCGCTGGCCCGCCGGGTGCAGGACCGGCCGGGCCGGACGGCGCGGCCCGCGCATGGCCGACGGGCCGACGGAGCCGCACCCTTCTTCTGCGTACACGCGGGTGGCGGCAGCGTGCTGGCATACACCGAGCTGGCCCGCGCGATGGCGCCGGAACGCACACTGGCCGGCATCGAGGCCGCCGGCCTGCGTACGGGCGGCACGATGCCGGCCGACATCGAGGACATGGCGCGGGCGTACGCGCGGGAGATCCGCGGGCGTCAGCCGGTCGGGCCCTACCTGGTCGGCGGCTGGTGCCTGGGCGGCATCATCGCTCACGAAGTGGCCCAGCAACTCGCTCGGCAGGGCGAGACGGTGGCGGCACTCGTCGTCATGGACAGCGCCGCGCCGTCCGAATCGCCGCCGGACGACCAGGTCGACGTGGACCCCGGCACCGGCGCCGACGCAGCCGAGGAGGTCGAGGTACTGGCCCGGTTCGCCTGGCACTACCAGCTCGAACTCGACGACGCGAAGCTGTCGACCATGAACGGCGAGGAGCGCTTCACCCATCTCCTCGATCGGGCCCGACGGGCCGGCGTATTGCCGATGGACGCGGGCAGCGAACGGCTCAGGCAACTCCTCGCCGTTTACGGACACAACCTGCGCGCGGCCGATGCGTACATGAGGCGTGGGCAGCCCGCCGACACGGCCCGGTTCCCGGTGCTGCTGGTGCGCGCCGAGGAGGACCCGATCTGGCCCGACCTGGACACCACGCTCGGCTGGGCCGGGCTGTATGGGGACCTGGTCGACGTGGCCGCCGTGGCGGGCGACCACCACACGATGCTGCGGGCGGACCTGGCCGAGCACGTAGCCGGGCGCCTGACCGCCTATTTGGACCACGCCACCAACCAACTGGAGGGAAACCAGCCATGACCGACGCGACCGACGACAGCCAGACCTACCAGGTTGTCGTCAACCACGAGGAGCAGTACTCGATCTGGCCCGTGCAGCGAGAGGTCCCCGACGGGTGGCGCCTTGTGGGCAAGACGGGGCCCAAGGCCGAATGCCTGGAGTACATCAACGAAGTGTGGACCGACATGCGCCCGTTGAGCCTGCGCGAGCGGATGGACGGACCGCAGCCGGAGCAGTTGACGGCCTCGTAGATGTCGCGGCACGCAACCCTCGACAAGGCGAAGCCGACAGCGGGGCGGCGTACCTCACGGCACGTGCTCGGGTACGCCGCACTCGTGGGTGTCCCTGTCGTGCTGGTGATCCTGGCCCTGCGCCTGTTGGAACCGGGCCATCCCGCTGGGGGCGGGGCCGGCTTCACGCAACAGCCCGGAGCGGTGTCGCCGAACGTCTTCACCGGCCTGATCGTCGCCGTACCGGTGATCCTCATCGCCTGTTACGCGGTGGCCCGGATGCTGCGGCCGATCGGCCAACCGAAGGTCGTCGGCGACATCCTTGCCGGCGTGCTGCTCGGGCCGTCGTTCCTCGGTCTGCTCTGGCCGGACGTTTTCCACTGGCTGTTCCCGTCCGAGTTGGTGGCGGTCGTCAACGTCCTGGCCCAGCTCGGCCTGATCTTCTTCATGTTCCTCGTCGGCCGGGACCTTGAGCCCGGGTACCTGCGGGACCGCGGCGGGGCCATCGCGCTGGTGGCCCACGCCGGTTTCGCCATCCCGTTCCTCGTCGGGATGCTGTTGGCCGGTCCGATGTACGCGACCTTTGGCTCGGACGGCACCAGTTTCACGACGTTCGCTCTGTTCCTGGCCGTGTCGATGAGCATCACGGCGGTTCCGGTGCTGGCCCGGATCATTGAGGCGCACGGTCTGCGGTCGACGCCGCTGGGGTCGATGGTGATGGCGAGCAGCGTCGTCTGCGATGTGACGGCATGGTGCGTGCTGGCGTTCGTCGTCGCCGCGGCCCGGTCGGCGTCCCCGGGCGATGCGGTGCTGACCGTGCTGCTCACGGTCGCGTTCGTGGTCTTCATGGTGGCTGTCGTCCGTCCGGTGCTGGGCCGACTCCTCCGTGACGGCCGGCGGTCGATCCCGGACGCCGCCCACCTTCCGGTCCTGCTGTCCGCCATCATGATCTGCGCGCTGATCACCGAGGAGATCGGGATCCACGCGATCTTCGGCGCCTTCCTGCTGGGCGTGGTCGTGCCGCGCGACTCCGAGCGGGTCCAGCGGGCGACGGTGAGTATGGAGGGGACGACAACGACCCTCCTGCTGCCGCTGTTCTTCGTCGTCACCGGCCTGCGAACCAGCATCGGCGCCCTGGACGATCTGCGTACCTGGCTGTGGTGTCTCGCCGTCACGTTGATCGCGATCGGCGCGAAATGGGTCAGCACCATGACCGCCGGCCGGCTGGCCGGCTACGACTGGTGGCAGTCCATGTCCATGGGTGCGCTGATGAGCTGCCGCGGGCTGACCGAACTCATCGTCCTCAACATCGCACTCGACCTGGGCGTGATCACCTCGACCGTGTTCACCATGCTCGTGATCATGGCGTTGGTGTCCACCATGCTGACCTCTCCCGCCCTGACCCTGATCCGGCGCCGGTCGAAGCGCGCGCGGGTCCGGTCGGCCGGGCGGCCCTTCGACGGAACGCGAGGACCCGACCATGGGTGAGAACGCGGTCGAGTCACGCTGGTTCCCGTCCCACCGCGGCCGGCCGGACGCCGGGGTGCAGTTGTTCTGCCTGCCGGCCGCGGGCATGGGCGCGTCGGCGTACCGGGAGTGGCAGGCCGCGCTCGGACCTGGGGTCGAGGTGATCGCCGTACAACTGCCCGGCCGGGAGTCACGCTTCGGCGAGCAGCCGCTGTCGACCGTCGATCTGATCGTCGAGCGGTTGACCGGACCGCTGCTGGAGCGCGCCGACCGGCCGTTCGCGCTGTTCGGCCACAGCATGGGGGCGTTGCTGTCGTTCGAGATCGCGCACGAGGCGGTGCGGCGCGGCCGGCCCCCGGTGCGGCTGATCGTCTCCGGGCTGGAGGCGGCTCACGACCGGACGCAGGTCCGGGGCACGGCACATGAACTGTCCGAGTCCGAACTGCTGGAGTACGTACTGAAGTTGGGCGGGATTCCGCCCGAGGGGCACGAGTACCCCGAGCTGGTGTCCCTGTTCCTGCCCACGCTGCGCGCCGACCTCGCGGTCGGGGAGACGTACCGGTACCGTGCGCGGCCGCCGCTGCCGGTGCCGATCACGGCCCTGGCCGGCCGGGACGACCCCATGGTGGACCACCGGCGGTTCGCCGCCTGGTCACAGCTGACCCGCACCGGGGCGCGGACCCACCTCCTGCCCGGGGAACACTTCTACCTGGATGCCGAACGGCAGGCGGTGCTCGACATCATCAGGTCGGCGCTACGGTGATGCCGGAACGTTCGGGCATGTCCCGTGGCATGGTCCGCCGCGTGTGACCACGCCGTGAACCGCTCCACGGGACACCCATCACCGGGACGCCTGGAGTTTCTCAGCTCACTGGTCGGCCGTCGGCTCGGCCGTCGATCCCGCCGTAGCCGAACTCCGCCAGTGCAGCCCGTCCTGAGACGGGACGAGGCCGCCGGGGAACTGCGGGTCCGGCTCCGGGAGTAGTTCCGGCATGTCGGCCAGCGCCGCGCGCACCTGAAGGTCGGTCGCCTCGTGCAGGACGTCACCGAGGAGCCGGGTGTCGCTGCCCTGGAAGACGAGATCGCCCTCGTCCATCACCTCCGGGCGCGACGCCTGCTTGAGCGCCGCGCTGAACTGGTTCACCGGGCGCCGGGCAGCGGTCTCGAAGAGCTCCCGGTCCGGCCCCGAAACGCCGGCCACCAGGTCCACGAACGCCTCTGCGTCGCCCTGTTCGGTGCCGAGCACCTTGCGGGCCTCCCAGAAGTACGACGACTCGTCGTGGTTGAGTTCGTACATCGACTGCAGGAACTGATGGAAGAGATCGAACTCGCGCCGGTAGCGCTTCTCGAACTCGGCGAAGCACGCCTCCTCGGTCAACTCGCCGCGCAGCCGGGTGTTGATCGACCGAGCCGCCAGCACGCCGCTGTAGGTGGCCAGGTGCACGCCGGTGGAGAACACGGGGTCGATGAAGCAGGCCGCGTCGCCGACCAGCGCCACCCCGGGCCGCCAGAACGATGTGTTGCAGTACGAGTAGTCCTTGCGGACGCGCAGCTTGCCGTACATCCCCTCGGTCACGCGGTGCGCGGCTGACAGGTAGTCGGCGATCAGCGGACACGAGGCGATGAACTGCGCCATGGCCTCCTCCTGGCCGCGCTGGATGACGTCGATCCGGTCGCGAGACACCACAGCTCCGACGCTGGTGAGCGTGTCGGAGAGCGGGATGTACCAGATCCACCCGTCGGAGAACGCGGCGCACAGGATGTTGCCCTCGTTCGGTGCCGGCAGCCGTTTGCCGCCCTCGTAGTAACCGAATAGCGCCACGTTGCGGAAGAAGGGGGACAGCTCCCTCGAAGCGACCTTCTTGTACAGGCCATCCGTGTTGCCCGCGGCGACGACGACATAGCTGGACCGCACGGTGTGCTCCGCGCCGTCGGTGTCCCGGAACCGCACACCGCGGACCCGGCCGCCCTCCTCCTCCAGCGCCAGTACCTCGTGCTCCTCCCGCACCTCGACACCGTGCCGGCGGGCGTTGTCGAGCAGGATCTGGTCGAATCGCGCACGATCCACCTGGTAGGCCGTCGACGTCGGTCCGGCGAGTTTGCGGGAGAGCGCGAAGGTGAACGTCCAGGGCTCGGGATTGTTGCCCCAGCGGAACGTTCCGCCGCGCTTGACCGGGAAGTTCGCCTTCTCCAGCTCCTCGGTGACGCCGAGCATCTCGCAGACGCCGTGCACGGTGGAGGGGAGGAGCGACTCGCCGATCTGGTAGCGCGGGAAGCGCTCCTTCTCCAGCAGGAGCACCCGGTGCCCGGCCTGGGCGATGAGGGTGGCGGTAGTGGATCCGCCGGGTCCGCCACCCACGACAACGACGTCGAACTGCTGATCTGCCGTTCCGCTCATGTCATCCAACCTTTCGGTGATGGGCCTCGGCCGTCGTCGTGGCGTCCGCGATGTTGACCTTCAGCCACTCGGCCAGTTCTTCGACCGTCGGCGCCTCGTAGACCCACAGCAGCGGTACCTGAGCACCGAACACCTGGGAAAGCCGCAGCGCGACGCGCACGACGGCCAGCGACCCTCCGATGTCGAGGAAGCTGCGGCCGCGCGCGACGTCCGGGATGCCGAGGATCTCGCACCAGATCGCGGCTACGGTCTCCTCGACGGCGCCGTTCGGTGCGTCCTCGCCGGGAAGATCGGTGGGGGAGGGCACGAGCGCTTCCAGCGCCCGTAGGTCGACCTTGCCGTTGGGCGTGAGCGGCAGCCGGTCCAACCGGCGGATCTCGCTCGGCACCATGTACGCGGGCAGCGCTCCGCCGAGGAAGGTCCGCAGGTCTGCCGGGTCGACGGACGGACCGGTCACGAACGCGACAAGGGTGATGTCCTCGGCTCCGGCCGGAGTCACCACGGCGGCCAGCCTGACGTCCGGGTGACGCTGCAACGCGTCCTCGATCTCGTCCGGCTCGACCCGGTAGCCGCGGACCTTCACCTGGCGGTCGATGCGCCCGAGGAACTCAAGCTCTCCGTCCGAACGGTGGCGGACCTGGTCGCCGGTGCGATACCGGCGCGTACCCGCCGGTCCGGTCGGGTCGGGCTCGAAGGCGGCCGCGGTCAGGTCCGGCCGCTCGTAGTAGCCGCGGGCCAGCCCGGTACCGCCGATGCACAGCTCACCGGGCACGCCGTCGGGCACGGGAGTGCCGGCCGGGTCGAGCACACTGACCCGGATGCCGTCCACCGCCCGCCCGATGGGTACGGTGTCGAGGCCGGCGAGGTCCTCCTCGGGCGCCCGCCAGACCGTGCTCCACACGGTGGCCTCCGTGGGGCCGTACTCGTTGAGCAGTTCGACCGCGGGGAGGCGGGCCCGGCTCTTCGCGGGAAGGCCGGGCGGGCACCGTTCGCCGGCGACCGTGACCGTGCGCAGCGAGGCGAGCGCGGATGGTTCCGCCGTCTCCAACAGAA
The DNA here is from genome assembly GCF_042886315.1 of Streptomyces sp. NPDC058001. NCBI lineage: Bacteria > Bacillati > Actinomycetota > Actinomycetes > Kitasatosporales > Streptomycetaceae > Streptomyces > Streptomyces sp. NPDC058001. Next base: position 249,974 of record NZ_JBHVQT010000008.1, on the reverse strand, counting down.
GGTCGTACAGCGACGGCAGGGTGAGCACCGTGTCGACACCGCCACGTTCGACGAGTCGGCTGACCGTGTCCAGATCGGACTCCGTGCCGGGCGCCGGCAGGTGCAACGTGCCGCCTCGGGTGAGCGTGCCGAAGATCCCGGCGACAGCGCTGTCGAAGGCCATCGCGGACAGCAGCAGGAACACCTGGGGCGGCCGGTACCAGGCGTGCCGGGCGAGGGTTGAGCCGACCAGCGACCGGTGTGTGACAGCCACCCCCTTGGGGCGGCCCGCCGATCCGGACGTGTAGATGACGTAGGCGAGGTTGTCCGGCTCGGCCGTCCGCGCGGGGACGAACTCGGGCTGTCCGGTGGTCAGATCCCAGTCCTCGTCGAGGCAGAGCACCTGGGCACCGGGAGTCGTCGGCCGATGTGCCGACGCGCGCCGGCTCAGTATGAGCCGGACGGGTACCTCGGACAGGCGGTCGACCGGGCTCGCCGGGTCCATGGGCACGTAGGCGCCACCGGCCTTCAGGATGGCCAGGATGCCGATGACCATCTCAGGCGACTTGGGCAGATGCACGCCGACGAGGACCTCCGGTCCGATGTCGCGCTTCTGCAGTTCGTCGGCGAGGGCGTTGGCCCGCTGGTCGAGTTCGGCGTAGGTGAGTGTCACCGTCGGCGACACCACGGCCGGGGCGTGTGGTTCGTGCCGCACCGCGCTGGAAACGAGTTCGTGAATACAGTGGTTGGCGTACCGCAAAGGTCTTCCCTCCTGAACGTCGACCATTGCGCCGGTCAGCATTCGAGTGAAACCATTCGATGCCGGATGGCGGTCTCGACAAGCACCTCGCGGCCGCAGCCCCGGGTCAGCCGCAGCTTGTCGGTGAGATATTCGATGTGAGCGTTGACGGCACGGACGGTCATGTACGACCCCAGTCGACGTGCTATCTGCTCCGACGTGGGCAGCGGGCTGGACGCCGATCCGCGCAGGCGAGGCTCGCAGAGTGTCCGCAATACAGCGAAGTACGCGGCCTGTGGGTTGAGCGCGGGTTGCGCCTCGCGGACGGCCGCGCACGGCGCCGGCCGCACCGGCGCGTACTTCGGTTCCGGGCCGAAGACGGTGAGGTGCGGGCCACTGGCGCGACCGGCGGCACTGACTCGGCACAGCTCGAACGGCACCGGGGCGAGGCGCCGGCCGGGGTCGACGGTCAGGTACTCGTAACAGTTCTCCAGATTCTCCACCAGCAGCGTCTGGATCGGACCGAGGTTTGTCAGCAGCCAGTGACCGGCAGTGGCGGTGATTTCACCCGTGAACCAGGTCGCTTGCTGGTCGAGTGCGAGATCAAGGTCGCATTGCCCGCAGGTGCAGGAGCCGAATGTCGCCGATTCACCCTCGCGTAAATCTATTTGGTCCGGTTTTCCTGCTTTCTGTCCCGGTGTTTGGACTGTGACAACTGCACGCACAACCGTCCCCGTCTATCGGCATGAGCCGAGCATGTCCGCACGGTCTGGTCGCGATCTTGTCGCGGGGCAGTGCATCGGCAAGGTTCTGACAGGATCGTCAACCAGAAGCCCCGGCGAAGCTTGGCGAATGCCGATGCGTAGAGCGAGTGTTGTCAACGCGGACGGACTGCCGCTCGCCGAGGTTCCTCCCATCACCTACGACCCCTTTTCGTACCAAGTGCAGGAGGATCCGTATCCCGTCTACGCGTGGATGCGCGAGAATGCCCCGGTCTATCGGAACGAGGAACGGGATTTCTACGCGCTGTCCCGGCACGCCGACGTCCTGGCGGCGATGCGGGACGCGGCCACCTTCAGCAACCGCAACGGGATATCCCTGGAATCCACCATGTCGGGGGCCCAGGCGTACAAGAACGTCTTCTTCCTCGCCCTCGATCCGCCCGACCACACCACTGTGCGCCGCCTGGTGCAGCGGACATTCTCACCGCGCACCGTCGCGCAGCGCGAGGCGCGCATCCGCGAGTTGACCCGGCGACGACTGGAGCCCCTGCTGGACCAGGACACCTTCGATTTCGCCGCCGACCTCGCCAACGCCGTGTCCAGCGACGGAGTCTGCGACATGCTCGGCATCCCGGAAGCCGACTGGGACACCATCCGGCTCGACTCCGACCTGCTCAACACCCGGAAGCACGACTCCGGCGAACGGACGCCGGAGAACCTTGCCGCTGCCTTCCGGCTGGGCACCTACTACGGGCAGTTGATCGCCGACATCCGCCGCCACCCCGGCGACAACCTCATCTCGATGCTCACCCGGTCGGACATCAAGGGCAGGCCGGTCAGCGACTCGGAGATCGTCGCCTTCATCTTCCTCATCGTCAGTGGCGGGAACGAGTCGACCAGCAAGCAGGTCGGCAACGCCTGGTATCACGGCTGGCGGCTGCCTGACGTGCAGCGGGCCGGACTCGCGGGCCGGTTCACCGACTGGGCCGACGAGTCGCTCCGTTTCGACTCCTCCAGCCAGATGACGTCGCGCACCGTGACCCGCGACATCGTGCTGCACGACACGCACGTCCCGGCCGGCTCCCGCATGGTGCTCCTGCACGCTTCCGGCAACCGCGACCAACGGGTCTTCGACGAACCCGACCGCTTCGACCTCGACCGCGACACCCGCAAAATGATCAGCTTCGGTGCCGGGAGCCACCATTGCCTCGGCGGCGCCCTGGCGACACTTGAGGTCCCGCTCGTGCTGGAGGAGGTCGCCCACCATGTCGCCGAGTACGACCTCGACATGGTGGCCGCCCGGCGCGTGCACTCCGCGCACCAACGTGGCTTCACGTCTCTGCCCTGCACCGTTGTCCGGCGCAAGGGCAGCCGACGCTGACGGTGACGACGCGGTCCGCCGGGCCGCTGGAATCCGTGTTGACGCCTTTCTTTCGCCTCGGCTAGATTCTCCCAATGGCAAACCTGGAAGAATTATTGATTCAGAGGTTGGCTCCGGCATTCGAGACGGTGGCCGGTGCACCCGTCGATCCGGTCATCCGACGATCCCAGTATGCGCACTTCCAGTCGGACGCCGCCCTCTCGCTGGTCCGTAAGATCGATGGAAATCCGCGTGACATCGCCGGCAGGGTCGTTGAGGTCGCCCAACTCGATGATATTTGCTCCTCGGTGGAGATCTCGGGACCCGGCTTCATCAATTTGACTTTCGCCGACGAAGTTCTTGCGCGCCTGCTTTCCGAAACGGTCGGTGACGAAAGGCTCGGCGTCTCACAGGCCAAAGTCCCGGAAACCATTGCGATCGACTACTCCGCACCGAATGCCGCCAAGGAGATGCACGTCGGGCACCTGCGTTCGACCATCATCGGCGACGCGGCTGTGCGCCTCCTGGAGTGGCAGGGGCACACCATCATCCGTCAGAACCACATCGGCGAGTGGGGCACCCCGTTCGGCATGCTCGTCGAGCACTTGCTCGACATCGGGGAATCAGAGGCCGCGCACGAGCTCTCGGTCGGCGATCTGAACGGCTTCTACAAGGCCGCTCGCGTCAAGTTCGACGCCGACGAGACGTTCAAGGAACGGGCGCGCAAGCGGGTCGTCCTGCTGCAGAGCGGCGACGAGGCGACACTGCGCCTGTGGAAGACGTTGGTGGACGAGTCGAAGAAGTACTTCAAGACCGTCTACGGCATGCTGGACGTCCGCCTCACCGAAGACGACTTCTTTGGCGAGAGCTACTACAACGACCAGTTGCAGTCCGTGGTGGACGAGCTGGACGAGCTCGGACTGCTACGGGAGAGCGAAGGCGCCCAGTGTGTATTCCCGGAGGGCTACACAAACCGTAACGGGGACCCGCTGCCGGTTATCGTCAAGAAGGGCGACGGCGGCTTCGGCTATGGCGCGACCGACCTCGCCACCATTCGACATCGCCTGCGCAACCTCCACGCCACGCGCCTGCTGTACGTCGTCGGTCTGCCCCAGCGCCAGCACCTGGAAATGATCTACGACGTTGCCCGGGACGCGCGCTGGCTCGCCCCACCCGCTCGCGCCGAGCATGTCGGTCATGGGTCGATCCTCGGTGACGACGGCAAAATGCTCCGCACCCGCGTCGGCCAGTCGGTGAAGTTGGTGGACCTTCTCGAAGAGGCCGTGGTGAGGGCGTCCGCGGTGATCGCGGAGAAGAACCCTGAACTCGACGAGGACACCCGTGCCGCTGTCGCGCGTGCGGTCGGAATCGGTGCCGTCAAGTATGCGGATCTCTCGACCGACCGTACGAGGGACTACGTCTTCGACTACGACCGCATGCTGTCGTTCGAAGGCAACACCGCCCCCTACGTGCAGTACGCGCGGGCCCGGATCTGCTCCATCTTCCGCCGCGCCGGCGTGGAGACGCCGCTGCGTGGCGTCGACACACTGGTTATCGCTGAGCCCGCCGAGCGTGCCCTCGCACTCGAACTGCTCGCGTTCAGCAGCCTCGTCGGCGAGGCTTCCGAATCGCTGGAGTTCCACACATTCGCCAACTACCTGTTCGGCTTGGCGGCCGCGTTCACGAGTTTTTACGAGAAGTGCCCTGTCTTGCGTGCCGAGGGTGACATCAAGCAGAGTCGACTGGTCCTGTGTGACATCACCGCTCGGACACTGGAACTGGGCTTGGGCCTCCTGGGGATCGACGCCCCGGACCGGATGTAATCTGCAGACGCCTTCTATCGAGAAGAATGGCGAGCGCCAGTTGAGCAGCCCTGTGGAGGAGTACGACCAGCACCAACGGTCGTACTCCTCCATCTCATTGACACCGTCGCTGAGCGCCGTGCGGTAGAAGTCGAGCGACCAGTGTTCAGTCCCACCCCTGCTGACTGGCCGAGTATCAATCTTCTATCTCCGCCGGGCACGGTACGGCGTGAAGGATGGTCGCTCTAGGGCATGGGACGCGCGGATGACCGAGTTTGTCGGCCCTGATTTCACGGCTCACGCAGTCGATCGGCCGGAGGGTGAGGTGGCGTCAGGGGCCGGCCTCGCTCTGCGTTTGTCCAACCTGCCGGAGCGGGAGCAGAGTCAGGCGCTCCTGGCTTTGGTCATGGAGCACACACAGGCCGTGCTGCACCCGACGGATACAGACGCGTCGCCACGGATCCAAGTGGATATGACGTTCAAGGACTTGGGACTGGGTTCATTGCCGCTGGTCGCCTTGCGGGACGTTCTGAACGCGGCGACCGGGCTGAATCTGTCGCCCATGGTCGGCTTCGACCATCCGACTCCCCGATCGCTGGCCGACCAATTGCGCAGAGAACTCGGACTGACGGACCCGGTGTCCGCTCCGCCCGAACAGTCGGTCCCGCACGACGAGCCCGTCGCGATCGTCGGCATCGGTTGCCGATTCCCCGGTGAGGTGCACTCGCCCGAGGATCTCTGGAGACTGGTGTCAGAGGGCAGGGAGGCTCTGTCGGACGTCCCCGCAGACCGGGGATGGGACCTGGAGCGCGTCATCGGTCAGGATCACGCCGGTCCCGGGGCCGGTGCTGTCACCCAGGGCGGATTTCTCGACACGGCCACGGAGTTCGACGCCGACTTCTTCCGTATCGGTCCCCGCGAGGCAGCCGTCATGGACCCGCAGCAGCGACTGCTCCTTGAGGTGTCGTGGGAAGCGTTCGAGCGCGCGGGAATCGACCCCGCGGGCTTGCGGGGCAGTCGGACCGGCGTATTCGTGGGCGTCGAGAACCACGAATACGGCGTACGAGTGCATGAGGCCGCGGACGATCTCCAGGGTTACCTCATGACCGCCGGTGCGGGCAGCGTCGCTTCGGGCAGAGTGGCGTACAGCCTGGGTTTGGAAGGGCCGGCGATCACTGTCGACACGGCGTGCTCCTCCTCACTGGTCGCCGTGCATCTGGCAGCGCAGTCATTGCGACGAGGCGAGTGTTCGCTCGCGCTGGCAGGGGGTGCCGCGGTCATGGGCTCCCCGGGTGTCCTCACCGCGTTCTCCCGGCAAGGAGCCCTTGCACCCGACGGACGGTGCAAGTCGTTCGCGGCGGGTGCTGACGGAACCGGTTTCTCCGAGGGTGCCGGGTTGTTGGTGCTGGAGCGGGTCTCCGACGCCCGACGTCTGAGGCACACCGTGCTCGCCGTCGTCCGGGGCTCCGCGGTCAACCAGGACGGCGCCGGCAACGGTCTGACGGCGCCCAGCGGCAAGGCGCAGCAGCGGTTGATCCACGACGCGCTCGCTTCGGCGGGGCTGACGTCCGAGGACGTGGACGCGGTGGAGGCACACGGGACGGGCACCACGCTGGGAGACCCGATCGAGGCGCAGGCGCTGCTGGCGACCTACGGGCAGGAACGCCCAAATGAGCGCCCGCTGTGGCTGGGGTCCGTGAAGTCGAACATCGGGCACACGCAGGCCGCGGCCGGTGTCGCCGGCCTGATCAAGATGGTCGGGGCGATCCGGCACGGAATCCTGCCCAGGACCCTGCACGTGGACGAGCCGACGCCGCACGCGGACTGGTCGAAGGGAAACGTCCGGCTACTCACCGACTCGGTGGACTGGCCGGACTGCGATCGGCCGCGCCGGGCCGGGATCTCCTCGTTCGGGGTCAGCGGCACCAACGCACACGTGATCATCGAACAGCATCCGGCCGCAGACGCGGGCGAGTCGTCGGTAGCGGCGGAGAGCCCCTCACCGCTCCCCGTGGCGTGGATGCTGTCCGCGAAGAACGCGCAGGCGCTGCGCGCGCAGGGAGGCCGGCTGCGGGACCACTTGGATACGACGGCCGACGGGCGTCTGCACGCCGTGGGCCGCGCACTCGCCGGGTCGCGCGCGCTGCTGGAGCACCGTGCGGTGGTATGGGGCTCCGAGCGCGGTGATCTCGTTCGGGGGCTGGAAGCGCTGGCCGAGGGCCGGGAGGTTCCCGGGCTGGTGAGCGGTCGCGCCGCAGAAGGCCGACTGGCCTGCCTCTTCCCCGGCCAGGGTGCGCAGCGCTTGGGAATGGGACGTGAACTCCACGGTCTCCACCCGGTGTTCGCTCAGGCCCTGGACGAGGCCGCGGGCTACCTCGATCTCCAACTCGACCGGCCCCTCTACGACGTACTGTTCGCCGCGGACGGCTCACCGGAGTCCGTTCTTCTGGAGCAGACGCAGTACACCCAGGCCGCGCTGTTCGCGGTGGAGGTCGCGCTGTACCGGCTGTTGGAGTCCTGGGGCATCGAACCGGAGTATCTGGCCGGACATTCGGTGGGGGAGCTGACGGCCGCGCATGTGGCAGGGGTGCTCTCCTTGCGGGACGCGGCGCTCCTGGTGGGCGCTCGGGGCCGCCTGATGCAGGCGTTGCCCGTCGGCGGCGCGATGGTCGCCGTCCAGGCAGCCGAGGCCGAGGTACGGCCGTTGCTGGGTCCGGAGGTCGACTTGGCCGCCGTCAACGGTCCCGACTCCGTGGTGATCTCGGGAGACGAGGACGCGGTCCTGCGCATCGCCGCGCGCTTTTCGGAACAGGGACGACCGGTCAAGCGCCTGCGGGTGTCGCACGCGTTCCATTCACCGCTGATGGAACCGATGCTGGCCGAGTTCCGGCAGATCGCGCGCACGCTGACCTATTCCGCTCCCCGCGTTCCGATCGTCTCGGGTCTGACCGGGGGCCTTCTGGCCGAGGACGCGAGCGACCCGGAGTACTGGGTTCGCCATGCGCGCGAGGCGGTGCGGTTCCACGACGTCCTTCAGTACCTGACGCGGCACGGCGTCGGAGTCTTCGTCGAGGCGGGGCCGAACGCGGTGCTCTCCGCCTCGGGACAGGATACGCAGGGCCAAGGGGCCCTCTTCGTACCGGCGTTGCGGCCCGGCCGCGCCGAGGCCGACGCGGTGCTCTCCGCGGTGGGCCGGCTCCATGTCGCCGGCGTGCCGGTGGACTGGCATCGGGTCCTTCCCGGAGGTACCGCCGCCCCCGTGGAACTGCCCACCTATCCGTTCCAGCGGCGACGGCACTGGATCACTGCCCCGGACCCTGGCGGCGATCCCGCCTCGCTGGGTCTTGGGGCGGTGGACCATCCGCTCCTGGGCGCGGTCACGGAGTCCCCGGAATCGGGCGGTGTGGTGCTCACCGGACGGATCTCCCCGAGGGAGCACCCCTGGCTCGCCGAACACCGAGTACACGGCCGCGCGGTCCTCGCGCCGAGCGCGTTCGTGGAACTCGCGTGGCGGGCCGGTGACGAGGTCGGCTGCGGCCGGCTCAAGGAACTCGCCCTGGAGGGCCCGCCGGTCCTGTGCGAGCGCGGCCCGGTGCGGCTCCGCGTCGCTGTCGGTGCGGCACGGGACGGGGAGCGCACGGTGACGGTCCACTCCAAGGCCGAGGGCAGCGGCTCCCACTGGACGCGTCACGCGAGCGGGGTGCTGACGGAGGAGCCGAGCACGGCGCCGTTCGACCTCACGCGGTGGCCGCCGGTGGGTGCCGTGCCCGTGGGCGTCGACGACCTCTACGGGAGTCTGGCGCGGCAGGGCTGCGACCTCGGCCCGCTCTTCGCGGGGGCGCGAGCGGCCTGGTCGCGCGGCGCGGAGTTGTTCGCCGAGGTCGCGCTCCCCGAGGGGTACGCCGGTCAAGCGCATGGCTTCCTGCTGCACCCGGCCCTGCTGGAGGCCGCCACCCACCCGTGGTCGGCGGTCAGACCTGGGGCGGACGGTATCCGGGTGCCGTCGTCGTGGTCCGGCGCGACGCTGTACGCGACCGGGGCCAGCGTACTCAGAGTGCACGTGGTCCCGCACGGCCCGGACAGCGTGGGACTGCGACTCGCCGATCCGAGTGGACGGCCGGTCGCCTCGGTGGATTCCCTGCGCATGGAATCGCTCGCGCCCGAGCGATCCGCCGCCCCGTCCGGTGCGGCTTCGCAGGCGGCGCTGCTACGCCTGCGATGGGACGACCGGCCGTTGGCGCAGCAAGCGAGCCCTGTTCCGGACGAGGGCGGCCTCGTCGTGATCGGCGATCACGCGAAGGCGAGCGGCGTAGGGCCGTCGGCCTTCCGTGATGTGAAGGCGCTGGCCGCCTCCGTGGCCCGCGGCAGCGTCGGGATCCCGCGCGTGGTGGTGATGCGGTGTCCGGGACCCGCCGACGAAGAGGGCGACGTGTCCCACGATGTCCGGGCCGTTGCCGCCGATGTGCTGGAGGCGGTGCAGACCTGGCTCGGGGAGGAAAGGCTGGCCTCCTCGCGTCTCGCCGTCGTCACCTGCCGCGCGGTGGCCGTATCCGGCCAGGAGGACGTGAATCTGTGCCACGCCCCGGTCTGGGGACTGATCCGCGCGGCGGAGGCGGAGAACCCCGGCAGCTTCGTTCTGATCGACGTCGACGACGCTTCTGTGGACGTGAGCGGGCTGGCGGCCGCCGCCTGTTCGGGCGAGGCCGAGTTGGCACTGCGCTCCGGGCGAGCGCTCGTGCCGCGTCTGGCTCCGGTACGGGAGTTGCCCGAGGCCGGAGGGGCCGGGCCCTGGCGGCGTGGCGGGACAGTCCTGGTGACCGGCGGTACCGGCGGCCTGGGCGCGCTGGTGGCGCGTCACCTCGTGACCGTGCACGGCGTACGTGACCTCCTGCTGGTCAGCCGTCGCGGACCGGACGCGCCCGGCGCGGAAGCGCTGCGCGAGGAACTGGAGCAGCTGGGCGCCGAGGTCACTGTGGCCGCGTGCGACATGGCGGACCGTGACGCACTCGCCCTGCTGTTGCGGCGGATTCCCGCGGAACGGCCGCTGACCGCCGTGGTGCATGCGTCCGGGGTGACCGACAATGCCTTGGTCGGAGGGCTGACACCACAGCGGCTGGACGCGGTGCTGAGGCCCAAGTCGGATGCCGCCTGGCATCTGCACGAGCTGACGAAGAACCTCGATCTCGACGCCTTCGTCATGTTTTCCTCCGCGGGCGGACTGGTCCTGGCGGCGGGACAGGGCAACTATGCAGCGGCCAATGTGTTCCTTGACGCCCTGGCCTGCCGTCGTCGTGCCCAGGGCCTGCCGGCACAGTCCCTGGCCTGGGGCCTGTGGGACGTCAAGACAGGGCTGGGCGCGCGACTCACCGGCAACGACCTCGACCGGATGCGGCGGTCGGGCCTGCCGGCACTCGCCGTACGGGACGCCCTGGCCCTGCTGGACGCCGCACTCGCCCTCAATGCCAGTACGGACTCGGGGGCCCCGCCGGATTCGCTCGGACACACCGCCGTACTGGTGCCGATCGGGCTGGATCGGTCCGCGCTCCGGGCCGGCCGTGAGCACGTACCCGCGCCTCTGCTCGGGCTGGCACGACGTGCGGTACCCCGCGCGCCGGAGGGTGCCCGGGGCCCGGACACGCTGCTTCGCCTGTTGGACGGCCGTCCCCGCAATGAGTGGGAAGCCCACGTGCTGGCCCTGGTGCGTACCCATGCCGCCCAGGTCCTCGGTCATGACGGGCCGCACGACATCCCGGCGGACCGGCCGTTCAGGGACCTCGGGTTCGACTCGCTCGGAGCAGTCGAGCTGCGCAACCGTCTGGGCTCGATCACGGGACTTCAGCTCCCCGCCGGCCTGGTCTTCGACCATCCCACCGCCCTCGCGGTGGCAAGGCATCTCCTGAAGGGCGTCGACGGCCGGACCGTACAGCGGCGGGGCTCCACCGTGCCGGCCGGGGAAGCGCAGCCGTCCGTCGGCCTTGCCGTGGAGCACGAGCCGATCGCGATCGTCGGGATGGGCTGCCGCTATCCAGGGGGAGTCGGCTCACCGGAAGAGCTGTGGGACCTGGTGGCCGCCGGCGGCGACGCCGTCACCGGATTCCCCACCGACCGGGGCTGGAATCTCGACGAACTCCTGGACACCGATTCCGCCGAGCCGGGCAGTACGTACGTCCGGGCCGGTGGATTCCTGCATGACGCAGGGGCCTTCGATCCGGCGTTCTTCGGCATCTCCCGGCACGAGGCCGTGGCGATGGATCCCCAGCAGCGCCTGCTGCTGGAATGCGCCTGGGAGTCCCTGGAGAGGTCCGGGATCAATCCCGCCGCGCTGCACGGCAGTCGGACCGCGGTCTTCGCCGGTGTCACCGACATGGGTTACTGCTCATGGCCGCACCACGATCTGACCGAGTACAACGGCTATCTGGGCACCGGCAACACCGCGGCGGTCGCGTCCGGCCGGATCGCCTACACCCTCGGTCTGGAGGGTCCGGCGATCACCGTGGACGCGGCCTGCGCATCCTCGCTGGTCACGCTGCACCTCGCCGTCCAGTCCCTGCGCCGAGGAGAGTGCACGCTGGCGCTGGCCGGCGGAGCCACTGTCATGGCGACGCCCAGTTCGTTCGTCGAGTTCGGAGCACTGCGGGTGCTGGCCGAGGACGGACGCAGCAAGGCTTACGGTGCCGACGCGGACGGCGCCGGATGGGGCGAAGGCGCCGGAGTGCTGGTACTGGAGCGTCTCTCGGACGCCCGTCGCCACGGTCACCCCGTACTGGCCGTCGTCCGCGGTTCGGCGGTCAACCAGGACGGAGCCTCCAACGGCCTGACGGCGCCGAACGGCACCGCCCAGCAACGGGTCATCCGTGAGGCGCTCGCCGACGCCGGACTCGAACCGGCGGACATCGACGTGGTCGAGGGACACGGCACCGGAACCGCGCTCGGCGACCCGATCGAAGCAGAGGCACTGATCGCGGCCTACGGACCGCTGCGCCCCAGCGGACGGCCGCTGCTGCTCGGCTCGATCAAATCCAACATCGGGCACAGCCAACTGGCCGCCGGAGTAGCCGGAGTCATCAAGATGGTGATGGCGATGCGCCACGGCGCCGCGCCACGAACCCTCCACGCCGACGAGCCCTCGCCGTTGGTGAACTGGTCCGCCGAGACGGTCCAAGTCCTCGGTGAGCAGCGGCCATGGCCCCACACGGGGCGGCCCCGGCGGTCGGCTGTCTCCTCCTTCGGCATCAGCGGGACCAACGCGCACGTGATCCTCGAAGGCGTCGCGCCAACAGCCGCTCCCTCCCGTGAACCAGGCGGCACGGCGGTCGTTCCCTGGGTGCTGTCCGCTGTCGACGCCCCGGCGCTGGCGCGACAGGCGGCCCGCCTGCGTCGTCACCCCAGCGCTCTGGAGGCCGATCCCCTCGACGTGGGGTGGTCGCTTGCGACGGCGAAAGCCGCGCTGGCCGAGCGCACCGTCATCCTGGGGAACGATCGACAGACCCTGCTCGACAGGCTGGCCGCCGTCGAGGCGGGGGTGCCGCATGCCCAGGTGGTGCGCGGCACCGAGTCCGGCAGCGACCACCGCGTGGTGTTCGTCTTCCCTGGCCAGGGCACGCAGTGGCCCGGGATGGCGGCCGAGCTGATGGACGCGTCCTCGGTCTTCGCCGACTCGATTGCGGCGTGCGCGACGGAACTGTCCGTCTTCGCCGACTGGTCCCTGCCCGACGTCGTGCGTCAGATCCCCGGAGCTGCCTCGCTGGACCGCATCGACGTCCTGCAGCCCGTGCTGTTCTCGGTCAACGTCTCCCTGGCTGCCCTGTGGCGCTCCCTCGGTGTGGAACCTGCGGCAGTCGTGGGCCACTCGCAGGGTGAGATAGCGGCGGCCCATGTGGCCGGCGGGCTCTCGCTCCGCGACGCCGTGCGGGTGGTGGCGATGCGCAGCAAGGCGCTCGTGGCGCTGTCCGGCAAGGGCGCGATGCTGTCCGTGCTCGCTCCTGCGGCACGGATCGAGGAGCGGATCGAACGCTGGGGAGACGCTCTGTCGGTCGCGGCGATCAACGGCCCGGCTGCCACCATCGTCTCGGGCGAGTCGGCCGCGATCGTGGAGCTGGAGACGGAGTTGGCCGCCGAGGGGCTGCGGGTGAGCCGCGTCCGAGGCGGAAACGCGGCCGGGCACAGCGCGCAGGTCGACAAGTTGAACGAGGAACTGCTCACCACCCTGGCCCCGATCACGCCCCGGACATCAGATGTCCCCTTCTACTCGACCGTGAGCGGCCGGCTCATGGACACCGCGCTACTCGACGCCGGCTACTGGTACCGGAACATGCGTGAGCCCGTGCGGTTCCATGCGGCGGTAGAGGCGCTCGCGGCTCAGGAGTACCGGGTCTTCGTGGAGGTCGGACCGCACCCGGTGCTGACGGGCGGCCTTGAGGACACCTTGGCGGAGCGCGGTCCCGACTCGGTGGTCACGGGGACACTGCGCCGCGGCGAGGGCGGCCTCCAGCAGTTCCTGTCCGCAGCGGCGGCGCTGTACGTCTCCGGCGTACCCGTCGACTGGTCCGCCCACCTCCCCGACGCGCACCGGGTGGAACTGCCCACCTACGCCTTCACACACCAGCGCCTCTGGATGACCCGACCGAGAACAGCAGCGCGGAGCACCGACACCGGTCACCCCCTGCTCGACACCGTGGTGCACCTGCCGGACGGCGGGCTGGTGCTGACCGCGTCGCTGTCGGCGGGCGACCACCCGTGGCTGGTCTCCCACCGCGTGCACGGCGACGCGGTGCTGTCCAGCGGTGTCCTCCTGGAGCTTGCGCTGCATGCCGGCCACCGCGCCGACTGCGGCCTGGTCGACCGGCTGGACGTGGAATCCGCGGCCGTACTTCTCGAACGCGGCGGTCTGCGCCTGCAGATCACCGTCGGTTCACCAGACGACACGGGGCGGCGCAGCCTTGCGGTGCACTCCAGGCCGGACGGCACGGACCATCCCTGGGTGCGTCACGCCACTGGCATCCTGGCCCCCGAGCCGGTCACTCACCGCTCGGAGGGACCGGACTCGTGGATGCCGGCGCACGCTGCGGAGATCGATGTCGAGACCCTCAGCGTTCCGGACGGGGCACCGCGTTGCGTACAACGCATATGGCGGGCCGGGGACGAGGTCTTCGCAGAACTGGAGCTGCCTCATGAGCTGCGCGCATCCAAGTTCGCCGTGCACCCGGTGATGCTGGACGCCCTGGTGTATCCGTGTCTGCCCGAGGCCCCGCACCAATGGCGGGACGTGCGTCTGCATGCCGTCGACGCGACCCGCGTACGCGTGCGACTCGTCACCGCGGAGGACGGCACCGTGACCGTACGGGCCACCGACTACACAGGGGCGCCGGTCCTCACAGCGACGTCGGGGCTGCGGACGGTCGACTCGGACTGGCTGCGAGGCGCCCGTGCCGGACGTCTGGACTCGCTGTTCGAGGTCGACTGGACCCCGGTACCGGTGAATCCGGCGCCGACAGACGGGTGGACCGTACTCGACCCGTTCCGGACACGGCGCTTCCCCGACCTGCCCCACTACTCCGACCTGGCCGGTCTGCTGTCGGCACCGGAGCTGCCTGACGTGGTGATCCTGCCGCTGCCCCCGGTCGCCGATTCCTCGGACGTGCCCGGTGAGGTCCACACCCGGATCAAGGCCGTGCTGCGTCTACTCAACGCCTGGCTGGCCGATGACCGGCTGAGCTCCGTCCGCCTGGTGTGTGTCACGCGGGGACCCGGTCTCGGGACCGGCGCCGCCTGGGGCCTGGTGCGGTCCGCGCAACTGGAGCACACGGACCGGATGGTGCTCGCCGATGTCGAGGACGACCGCGAACTCGGTCTCTCGGCGGGTGCTCTGGCCACCGGGCACAGTCAGTTCACGGTGCGTGCGGGCACGGTGCTGATACCGCGACTGCTCCGCACCGCGGCCGCAGAGGGCGTGCCGGTGACCTGGAGCGAGCCCGGCACCGTACTGATCACCGGTGGAACCGGCGGCCTCGGCTCGCTGCTGGCCCGTCATCTGGTGACCGCACATGGAGTCCGCAGCCTGATGTTGGTCAGCCGTCAGGGTCCGGACGCACCGGGCGCGGCCGAACTGCGAGCCCAACTGCGGGCCTTGGACGTACGGGTGTCGGTGCACGCGTGCGACGTGGCGGACCCCGTGGCCGTCACCGACCTACTGGCCGTCGTACCGGCGGACGCACCTCTTCGAGCCGTCGTGCACACCGCGGGCGTACTCAGCGACGGCGTCCTGTCGACGCTGACGTCCGACCAGGTCGATGCCGTTCTGCGGCCGAAGGTCGAAGGAGCCTGGAACTTGCACACCCGCACCGCCCATCTGGACCTGGCCGCGTTCGTTCTCTACTCCAGCGCCGGCGCGATCTTCGGAGGCGCCGGCCAGAGCAACTACGCGGCGGCCAACGGCTTCCTGGACGACCTCGCGCGGCATCGGCATGTCCTGGGGCTGCCGGCCCTAGCACTCGACTGGGGGCTCTGGGAACACGAGACCGGCATGGGCAGCCATCTCCAGGACGGCGACTTCCGCCGTATCGCAGGCCAGGGAATCAAGGGACTGTCCGACGCCGAAGGCGTGGCCCTCTTCGATGCGGCGCTGGCCGGCGGCCGTCCGGTTCTCGCTCCTGTCTCGCTCAACTGGCCAGCTCTGCGTGACGCGCGCGACCATGTGCCGGTTCTGCTGCGGCACCTGACGCGCGACACCAGCCGCCGCGTGGCCGACCGGCCTGCCGAGCGGCAGCAGGACTCCGAAGAGCTGCTGATCCGCCTCGGAAGCCTGCCTCTCGCCGAGCAGGAGGAGATGCTGGTCGAGTTGGTGATGGCACAGGTCGCCCTGATCCGCGGCGGAGAAATCGCGGACCCCCGACGGCCGTTCAGGGACGCCGGATTCGACTCGCTCGCCTCCCTCGACCTGCGCAACCGGTTGCGGGCGGTGACCGGACTTGCCCTGCCTGCCGCGCTGGTGTTCGACCACCCCACCCCGACCGATGTCGCCGTCCACCTCCGGGACCGGCTCCTGCCGCAGCAGGAGGAAAACCCGGCGGCCACCGATCCCGCGACCGACCGGCCGACCACCATCGACAGCGACGAACTCGACCGCATGGACGGCGAGGACCTGCTGCGGCTGTTCCGTGCGCAGACCCAGGAGCAGGGATGAGCCGGACCGAGGAGTACGTCGAGGCCCTGCGCGCCTCGATGAAGGAGAACGAACATCTGCGCCGGGACAACCGTCGGCTGACCGAGGCCGCGACCGAACCGATCGCCGTCATCGGCATGGCCTGCCGGTTCTGCGGGGGGATCGACAGCCCGGAACAACTGTGGCGGCTCCTCGACCGGGGCGACTCGGTACGGACTTCCTACCCGGAGGACCGGGGCACACGTACCGACGAGTGGTACGACCCGGACCCTGCGGCCACCGGGCGCAGCTATGCCCGCCACGGCGGATTCCTGTCCGACGCCGGCGACTTCGACGCGGAGTTCTTCGGGCTGTCCCGCGCCGAGGCCACGGCTATGGACCCGCACCAACGGCTGCTGCTGGAGGTGTCCTGGGAGGCGATCGAGCGTGCGGGAATCGGCCCGCACTCACTGCGTCACACTGACACGGGCGTCTTCGTAGGGGCTACACATGCTCCGTACCCGCTCGTGCCCTCGCCCGAGCCGGACGACTTCGGGCTCACTTCCAACAACGGCAGCGTGCTGTCCGGGAGGATCGCGTACCAATTCGGGCTGATGGGACCGGCCCTGACGGTGGACTCCGCTTGCTCCTCATCGCTGGTGGCTCTGCATCTGGCCGTACGCTCCCTGCGCTCGGGCGAGTGCGCGTTGGCGCTGGCGGGCGGCGTATGCGTGATGACCGACCCGCGTGCCCTCGTCGAACTGTCCCATCTCCACGCCCTGTCGGCCGACGGCCGCTGCAAACCGTTCGCCGCCGGCGCGGACGGCACGGGCTTCGCCGAGGGTGCGTCCATGGTTCTGTTGGAGCGGCTGTCGGACGCGCGCCGTGACGGCCACCGGGTTCTGGCAGTGGTCCGTGGCAGTGCGGTCAACCACGACGGGCCCTCCAACGGCCTGATGGCACCGAACGGCCCCGCACAACAACGGCTCATCCGCCGAGCCCTGGACGATGCCCGGCTGTCCGCGGCGGAGGTCGACGTCGTGGAGGCGCACGGGACCGGCACCAGCCTTGGTGACTCCATCGAAGCCAATGCCCTGTTGGCGACGTACGGCCGGTCACGGACGGGTGATCAGCCATTGTGGCTGGGGGCCCTGAAGGCCAATGTCGGTCATACCCAGGCCGCGTCTGGCGTGGCCGGCGTGATCAAGGCAGTGCTTGCGATGCGGTACGGGGTTCTCCCGGCCACTCCTCACATCGACACACCGACCCCCGAGGTCGACTGGTCGTCGGGAAGCGTTGAGTTGCTCACCGCCCGGCGGCCCTGGCCGGCACCGGGCCGACTCCGACGGGCCGCGGTGTCCGCGTTCGGCGTCGGTGGTACGAACGCTCACGTGATCCTGGAGGAACCCGCCCCCCTCCCGGACCGTCCGAGTGATGCTGCACGTCCGCTGCCGGTCACTGCCTGGGTGCTGTCCGCTCACAGTGGTCCGGCACTGGCTGAACAGTCCGCGCGACTGCGGGCGTTCGCCGAGGAACGCCCCAGGACGAGCACCCTCGACATCGCGTGGTCCCTGACCACGACCCGGTCCGTGATGGATCACCGGGCCGTGGTGTGGGGGACAGACCGGACCGAATTGCTTGCCGGACTGCGGGCCTTGGAGACGGGTCGCACCGTCCCGAATGTGGTGACCGGCGCACAGCCGCAGGGCAAGGCAGCGATCGTGTTCGGCGACTGCCCCTGGCCGACCAACAGCGCGGCCGAACTCGCCGAGACCTTCCCCGCCATCTCGGAACCACTGTCCCTGGCACATGGTCGGCATCCATCGACGCCGGAATACACGTTCGCTGTCCAACTCGGCGTGTACCGCCTTCTCGAAGCGCTGGCGGTACGGCCCAGCGCCGTCGCGGGCCAGGGCCACGGCCGCATCTTGGCCGCCCATGTCTCCGGCGCCGTGCCTTTGCCGGATTCCCTGCGGCTGCTGGCAGACGCGGCTGCCGACACGGATTCTCCATCTCGCACGCGGGGTCTGGGGTCCGAAGGCGCGTCCCTGGTCATCGATCTGGCTGCCGCGCTGCCGACCGAGCCTGTAGGGGAGGGCGTCACCGTGGTCCGGACCGCCGATGCGGTGACCGCCGTGGCCGCGGTCACCGAGATCCTCGCGTCGCTGTTCGTCGGCGGCTGCGCACCGGACTGGACCACCTACTACGCCGACCGGGGAGCACGGACCGTGGAACTGCCGACCTACGCCTTTCAACGCCGGCGCTACTGGGCCTGACCGCCTGACGAGGTGCCGGCCAATTCCGTCAGCCACCACACCGTCGGATCTGCCATGTCACAGGACCTCCGGCTTCATGACGCGGTACGAGCGCTGAACGTCGAGCCGGGAGACAGAGACCACCTCAGCACCCCGTAGGACGACCTCGTACGGCGTTTCCCTGCCGAGAAAGGCCAGCAGGCTTGCAGTGACGCCGTACGCGCCTGTGTTCGGAATAGTGATGATGTCACCGACCTGGAGTTCGGGCAGGTTCACATCGCGACCCAGGGTGTCTCCCGGAGTGCACAGCGGACCGGAGAGTGTGGCCACGAGCGACTGCTCGCCGCCGTCGAGCCGCGCGGCGACGGGCAGCAGCCGTCCGATCCCGGACAGTCCCCCCAGCGCGTTGATGCCCGCGTCGAGGATGACGAAGGTCCGGCCACGGCCGGCTTTGATGTTCACCACGCGAACCAACAGACACCCGCTCTCCGCGACCAGGTGACGCCCGGATTCGACGGCCAGTCGGAGCGATCCCGTGCGCCATCTCGGGAGATACCGGTCCAGCATGCGTTCGAGTTCGGATCGCAGCCGTGGATATTCGGCGCGAACGCCGGGCGCGGCATACGGGGCGGCGAAGCCGCCGCCGATGTCGAGGAATTCCAGCGGCAGGCCGAGCTTGCTCTCCAGCCGTGAGGCAAGGGCGATCGCCGATTCGAACTCACCGATCAGAGCGGCTTCGTCGGCCGCGTTGCTCATGGTGTAGAAATGCGCCCCGACGATTCTTGTCCCGGGCACGGTGGTGAGTTGACGCATCGTCTCCGGCAGGGTCTCGCTGTCGATCCCGAACTGGGACGCCTTGCCCATCATCCGGATGCCCGTCGACGCCGCTGTCGCAGGGGCGTTGATCCGCAGCAGGCAGTCGGCGACCGTACCGTGGCGGGACGCGGCGAGACCCACATGCGTGGCGTCGGACAAGGACTCGACCGAGAACATCCGTACACCACATTCCATCGCCTTGTTCAACTCGGCGGCGGTCTTCCCGGGACCGGTGTAGAGGCACTCCGCTCCGGCGAACCCCGCGGTGAGCGCCGCCGATAGTTCACCGCTCGAACTGATCTCGGCCCGGCAACCGTGACCGGGCCCCTCATGAAGAGCACGGGCGACATCCGGATGCGGATTGGCCTTGAGAGCGTAGTAGACCTCGAAGCCCTCGGGAAGCGCCTCGAAAAGCCGGTCACGCGCGGCCACGGCCCGGCCGAGATCGTAGACGTACATTGGTGTACCGAACCGCGCGGCCAGCTCCTCGTATCCCTCGTGGACCGCGTTCACGGACTGATCCCCTCCAGCAGACGGACGATTTCCCGGTTGTCGTGCTTGCCGTTCGCGGTGAGGGGAAACGCGGTCACGACTTGGCAGTGCGCCGGAACCTTTGCCAGTTCGAGGCGCTGGGCCAGTTCACGCAGTACCGCCTGGGGAGACAGGTCGGCTTCCACACACAGGGCGAGATCCCGGTCCACGGTGGGCGGCAGTGCGCTGGCGGCCCGGACTCCGGGTATGTCCATCGCGGCGGCTTCGATCTCCAGGGTGCTCATTCTGATGTCCTTGCGCTTGAACATGTCGTCGCGCCGGCCCTCGAAGTACAGATATCCGTCACCGTCCAGCCAACCGAAGTCTCCTGTGTACAGGCGTGGTTCACCGGTGCGCGGATCGCTGCGGAAGCTGCGGGCGGTCAGCTCGGGCTCCTGCCAGTAACCGGGCATCACGTGCGGGCCGACAGCCACGATCTCGCCGGTCTCCCCTGCGGGCAGCTCCGAGCCTTGGGAGTCAAGAATCAGTACACGTGTTTCAGGCAGCGGCTTGCCGACCGACCCAGGGCGTTCGTGCTGCTCGTCCGGCGGCATGACCGAGATGCGCTTGCATTCGGTCTGGCCGAACTGGCGCACCACCGTGGCGGTGGGGAAGAGCCGGCGCAGCTCGGCCGTCGTCCCCTGCTGGAGGACCGCACCCGTGTTGGTGAACATGCGCACGGGCGGCAGCGTCCCCCTCTCGCGCCCGGCGAGAGAGACGATCAACGTGGCCAGGGACGGAACGATCGGGACCACGGTCGCACCGACTTCCCGCATCCGTCCGAGCAGCACGAGGTCCGAACCCCCGTCGGCCAGCACCAACTCCGAGCGGCCCAGGCAGGCCAAAGTCAATTTGTACAGGCCGACGTCCCACGACAGGGGAAAGCGGGAGAACACCACGTCGTCGCGCCGATACCCGAGAACGGCGTTGATGGCTGCCGAAGCAAACGTCATCTGGGCATGAGGGACGATGACTCCCGTCGGTGCCGACGTACTGCCCGAGGTGTGGATCAGGGTCGCGACGTCCTCCGGGCGTACCCGCACCGGATCGGCTCGACTGCCCCGCGTGCGCAGCGTCTCCACTTGACTCCACACCGACTGGAGGTCGTGGACCGGAACCGATGTGAGGTCCCGGATCCGAGCGACGGCAGCGGCAGTGCCCACGACCAGTCGTGGGGCCGATCGGGCAAGGACGGAGCGCAGTTGGAAGACTTTCATCTCCGGGCTGAGCGGGGCGAAGATCACGCCGCGCCTGGAAGCCCCGTAGAACATCGCGGTCAGCTCGCGGCTCGCCGGCAGTTGAACCGCGAGAACGTCACCTGGGCCGACGCCCTGGCCTTCGAGCCAGACCTCGAACGCGCGGCTGTACTCCGCCACCGCGCGATAGGACCACCGGCCCTTGACGTCGCGTATCGCGTGCTGGTCGGGAACCTCGGCAACAGCTTCGTCAAGTAGGGAGTGGACGAGCGTCCCCTGCCGTGCCGCGTCTGGCATGTTCACCGTTCCGCTCCGGATGTCTTCTGTCGTATCGGCCGCGTTTCACTCCTGCCGGAGAAGAAGAGCTCTCGGGCACGCACCGTCAGCAGTGAACGATCCACCTTGTGGTTGGAGTTGAGGGGAAGCGCGTCGAGGCGATGGTAGATCCGGGGAATCATTCCGCTGGGCAGAGTGCGACGCAGTCGGCAGGCGAATTCGACGGCAGGCAGAACAGTGCCCGTGTAGAACACCACGAGTTCCGCGCTCCCATCCACGTCAACGGGGACCGTCACGGCGTCGTCCACGGCGGTGTCCGTACGCAACGCGTGCTCCACCTCGCCGAGTTCGACGCGCCAGCCCTGGACCTGAACCTGAGAGTCCGTTCGACCGAGGTAGGCGAACTCGCCGTCCTCGATCTCCCTGACCCGATCACCGGTGCGGTACCAGCGCCTGCCGATTCTCTCCACGAATCGGCCTGCTTCGTCGGCGGGGTCCAGATACCCCGTACTCATCTGCGGTCCGGTGACACAGAGTTCGCCCTCCGGTCCGGTCTCCTCTCCCGCCTCGTCGAGCAGGAGGTACTCGTGTCCCTGGTTCAGGACTCCGATCGGCACGATGCCGTTGACGGCCATGAGCGGTGAACGTTCGCCGGACCACCGGTGCGCTGCGATCGTGACGGTCAGCTCGGTCGGACCGTAGAGGTTCTCCAGCACCGACCCGGGTGCGGCCCGCTGCCAGTCGGCGGCGTCATGGCACCGCAGGGCCTCGCCGGCGAGGAAACTCCAGCGCAACCCCGGCATGCTGTCGATACCCAGCCCACCGGCTCCGCGGACCAGCCCGACGGTCCCCGGTGTGGAGAACCACACGGTGATCCCGTGCTCGGCCAGGAACGTCGGCAGGCGGACGTACGCCTGCGGGGGGATCGCCACGAGCCGGGCGCCCGCGCCCCAGGCGCAGAACATGTCGAACAGGGCGCAGTCGAAGGTGAGGTCGAAGGTCTGGGAGAAGGCGTCGGCCGGAGTGAAGTCGTACCGTGCGTCCAGCAGCCCGAAGTAGTGGCTGGTGGAGCCGTGCGCCACGACGACGCCTTTGGGCCGCCCAGTGGAACCCGAGGTGAACAGGACGTAGGCGGGATCATCGGGCGAAACCGGCAGCGGCTCCTCCAGGGCCCGCTCGGGGTGCGCCGAGAGGGTACCTGCGGCTTCGTCACCGGGCGCGAACACCGCTATGTCCGAGGGGCCTTCGAACAGGTCGTCCAGCACCTCGGCACCTCGGTCGTCGACGATCAGGACCGAGGCGCCCGACATGGCGAGCATCTCCCGTGTACGGGCAAGGGGGAAGTCCGGCCGCAACGGCACCACGGCGGCGCCCGCGTACAGCGCTGCCAGGACACCGGTGTAGGCGGTCAGGCCCTTGGCGCAGAGCACGCCCACGGCTCGTGGGCGAGTTCCGGCGAGCGCGCCCGCCCACAGCAGGGCCTGCTCGTGGAGCTGTGCGTAGGTCAGGTACTCGGATTCGACCTGCACGGCCACACCGAGCGGGGACGCCGCGAGACCCCGTGTAAAGCGTGAGTGCAGGGCGTGATCGTCGACTGTTGACAACGTGACCTCCGTCGAACGAGGGGGAATGGGGCGTGCGCCCTTTCGGCGGCTCACCGATTCATGGGGCGGTCGGCCGCTGCCGGTGCTGAAGGACGCGCACGGGGTCGGCGGCGATCACCTGGAAACCGCTGGTCGTGCAACTCACCCGGCCGAACAGGCTGTCGGGACCGGAGACGCAAAGCGTCTTCGTTCCCCACTGTCGCAGCGTGGCCAGGATGGCGGGCCAGTCCACAGGCTGTACGAAACTCTCCGCCAGCATGGCGCGTACGTCAGCGGCGGACCGGACCACTTTCCCGGCCTGTCCGGCCACCAGGGGCAGCGTGGGTGGTAAGAAGGAGAGTCGGTCGAGGACCTCCTCCTCGGCCTTGGACCGGAGGTTTTCGAAGAGCCCCGAGTGCATCGGCGGCCTCATGGCATAGAGAGGAAGGCCGCCGAGGCCACGGACTCTTTCCTCCAGCCAGCCGAGGTTCCTCTTCCTCACCGACACCATGTGGAAGTCGTCGTCGAGGCGACCTGAGATGTCGTACCACTCACCGCGATCGGCCAGCTCATGGAGCACCTCCTCAAGTCGCGTGTGTGGTGTCCGCGCGAGCGACTGAGTCACCACGTCACCATGCTCCACCGCGAAGTACTCATCGACGCAACGGGCCAGAGCGGCCGTCATCCATACCCCATCCTCGAACGACAGGGACCCGGCGTACACGGCAGCGGGTTTTTCGCCGAAGCTCGGCCCGGCACAGGCGTCCGGTTGAACGTCGAGTTCACGCTCGGCCCACTCGGCCATGGCAAGACAACTCACGAAGAACGCGACCTGAGCGTATTCAGAGTAATCGGACTCCGCTCCGTACCACCGGTCCATCAGTGAGTAGCCGAGCCTTTTGTCGGCTCTGGTGAGTAGTTTTCTGGCAGTTGGGTCGAGGAGGAGAAGTTTCCCGATGTCGGTGAATCGTGTGGGGCCCATACCTGGGAACACGATCGCGGTGCTCGCCTGGATGTCGCCGTCCTTCACAACCAAACTCTTCTCTCCCGGTCCATCCCGACGCGGGTCACACGCACGGCAGTGATGGACTCTGTGCAGCAACGAAAATGTGCCGGTCCCGGATAGAAGTCTGATACTCGTGTGATGGCTGAAAAGTACGTGCCTGCTTTCGGGCTTGCGTAGACACCGTGCTGCGACAGAGTTGACATCCAGAGTCGCTGGTCAGGTTTCCCGGAATGCTGCCATCATGCTGTTGCGCCTCGCCAAGAGGGGATCGCGGCGTTCAGAGAGAGCCGCTCCGGTGCGCTCCAGGAGTAGAAATATGGGGAGTAATCATGTGGGACGGTCGATTTGAAATCCTTCTGCGAGCTCAGCTCCCCTTCCTGTCGAGGGAAGATGAACTAGTCGATGACTTGCCCTTGCGTGACTTCGGGCTCGATTCTCTGGGAATGATTCAATTGCTGAACGTTCTGGAAAGTGAGTATGAGTTGTGGTTCGGTGAGGAATTTCTGAGGACCGAGACTTTTCAGACACCCTCGTCATTGTGGGAGGCGATATCCAAAATGACGTCGGGTCGCCTCATGTGACGTGACAGGTTCCGGAGTCGTGGATACGGGACTGCTCGACCGCATAGGCGCGCAGAACGGAGTGGAGGGAGTAGCGCCCCGGAATGACTTCGCTCAGCAGATGAGCGCGGTCGAGTTCTTCCAGGGCAGCTCGCGCCTGATCCTCACGACAGGTGGCCAGAGCGGCGGCGGAGGATGCCGTGATGTCTTCGCTCGTATGCACGCCAAGCAATCGGAACATCCGGGCAGCTTCTTTGTCCAGGAGGCGATAGGACCAGGAGAACACCGTCTGGACGTCCGCGAGCGCATCACCCCCGTCCAGAGCAGCCATCCGACTGTGAGGTGCGCGTAGCTGGGTGACGAGAGACGCCAGAGGGGAGACAGGCTGTACGGCGGTGGCACGGGACACCGTGACGTTCAGTGCCAGCGGGAGCCGGGCGCAGAGCCCGATCAATTCCTCAATTGCCTCGGGTTCGGCGGCGACGCGCTCCGCTCCCAGCCGGTGCGTCAGCAGGTCACGTGACTCGGCCTCGCTGAGCAAGTCCAGCGGTAGAGAGTAGGCGCCGTCCAAGGCGACCAGGCCCGGCAGCCGGTCTCGGCTGGTTACCAGGACCAGACAACCGGCCGTGCCGGGCAGCAAGGGCCTGACCTGATCGGAGTCGCGGGCGTTGTCGAGCACGACGAGCATGCGCTGTCCTGCGAGGAGGCTGCGATAGAGCCGGACCTGGTTCTCAAAATCCGCCGGTATTTGTTCCGGACGAACTCCGAGCGTATGAATGAATCCGCGGATCACCGTAGCGGGCTCCAGCGGGGTGCTGGTCGGGCCGAATCCATGAAGATTTACGTATAGTTGTCCGTCCGGAAAAAGATGGCCGGCTTTGTGGGACCAGTGCACGGCCAGTGCTGTTTTTCCGACACCCGCGGGTCCCGTGATGGTGGATATCATCACCGTGCGCTCTGCTTTCCCGGCGAGCGCGGTGATGGCTGTCTGTTCGCCCGTGCGTCCCGTGAAGTGAGGCAGGTCCGCCGGTAGCTGTGCCGGCTTCGGTGTCGGGGTGGTCGTCTTCGCTGACGGCGTGCTCGCTGAAGTGGATGCTGGGGCGGGAGCGGAGCGCAGTAATGTGGGATCGTTGTCCAGGATGCGCTGATGCACCGTGCTCAGCGCCTGGCCGGGGCCAACACCCAACTCCTTCCTCAGTCGGCGGCTGGTCATATAGAAGAAGTTGAGTGCGTCGGCCTGCCTGCCGGCGCCATAGAGCGCCATTACCTGAAGCTCGCAGAGACGTTCGCGCAGTGGATGGGAGGCGACGAGCGCGGAGAGCTCTGCGGCGGCCTGGTTGTAGGCTCCGAGCTCAAGAGTGCATGCCAGGCGCTCTTCCTCGGCAATCAAATGCAATTCGGTGAGCCGTGTTCGCTGAGCGGCCGCGTAGGGGCCCGGGATGCCTGCTAACGCGGTTCCAGTCCAAAGGGCGAGGGCATCGGCGTAACGAGCTGCGGCGGACACTGTGTTTTCGGCCTTGTGAGACTCGCGGGCCTGAGTGACGAGGCGCGTGAAGCGGGAGAGATCACTCGAATCGGGTCCGGTTTCCAGGAGGTATCCACCCCCCATCGACCTGATGCAGAGCCTGCCGTGTGATCCCAATATCTTCCGGAGGCGGTAGATATATGTACGTATCTGACGTGCCGATGAATGGGGGGCGCCCTCTCCCCAGACGCCGTCGACCAGCTCATCGAGCGTCGCGAAGGCCCCTTCCCGCACGAGCAGGGCGGCCAGAACAGCCCGTTGCTGGGGATAGCCCAGGTCCAGCTCGACTTCGTGGTGCCAGGCGCGGACCGCACCCAGCACGGTGAACGTAACGTCCGTCATGTACGGAACTCCAGGGAATGGAATGTGGCAAAGTCAGAAACCGGTCGAGTTTCACCCGGTGCAGGGCCTTGAAGGTGACCTTCGGCAAGGCGTTGGCGCGTTCGGCGACGGTGTGGGCGCCGAGGATCATCGCGTTGAACACCTGGTCGCACTCGGGGAGTTCACTGCCCTTGGGTTTCTTGACCGGGGGGCGGAAACCTTCCACGGACGCGCGAGCCGATCGAGCACGCAGCCGGCTGACTTCAGTAGCCGGCGAGCAGCCGGGTCAGCACGGCGTGTCGGTGCGCCTCGCCGTCCTCTTCGATCGCCCGTTCCCGCGCGTACGCGCGGACCAGGTCGTGCAGGCGATAGCGCGGCCGGCTCGTCTCGTCCACGCCTGCCGAATCGACCAGATGTACTGCGAGTAAATCGTCCACTATGGAGGTTCCAGGATCGGCCGCCGTCACTCCACTGCCGGACCGGCGCTGCCCACCACCGGCACCGTCGGCGGCCACGCCGACCCTGGGGAGTTCCGCTGCGGCGGCGAAGACCCAGGCCGGAACGTTCGGCGCGTCGAGCAGAGAGACCATACGCAGCGCGCGCCGGTGGTCAGGCGGCAACGCCCGGTACGACAGGCCGATGCTGGCTCGTACGTCAAGATCTCCGGCGGCGAACAGGTCCAGCCGTTGGCCCTCGTCCGCCAGTTCTGCCGCTGCTGCCGCCAGTTCGCGGTCGGGGCGGGTCTTGAGACGAATCGCCGCGATCCGCACGGCCAGCGGTAGCCCCGCGCTACGCCGGACGATGTCAGCCGCCGCTGCCGGATCGAGCGCCAGCCGTTCTTCGCCGACGACGGACCCGAGCAGGCGGAGCGCCTCGGCGTCGGAAAACGACCCCAGCGTCAGCCGGTGCGCCCCTTCAAGGCCGGCCAGCGGGCGGCGGCTGGCGACCAGCACGACGCTACCGGCGCCGGGCAGCAAGGGCCGCACCTGTGCCTCATCCGCCGCGTCGTCAAGCACAAACATGTAGCGACGGTCAACCGTGAGCGATCGTAACAGCGCCGAACACTCATCGACGTCCTGCGGAACGGAGGCGTGTGGCACCCCCAGGGCCCGCAATATCTGTCCCACGGCCTCCGCCGGGGTACGCGGCGCCGAGAGACCATGCAGGTGCAGGTAGAGCTGCCCGTCAGGGAAGGCGGACCGGAGCTGGTGTGCGACGTGAACGGCGACCGTGGTCTTACCGGCGCCGGCCGCGCCCGACAGGACGACCATGGTGCGCTCGCCGCTCGACCCGACCTCCTGGCACGCCTTGACCAGTTCACCGACGACGTCCGCGCGACCGGCGAAGTCGGGGATACCAGCGGGCAGGGTGCATGGTGCCCGCCGTGCCGGTTCAGGGTCCGTCGGGGTTCGCTGCTGCGGCTCCGAGATATGGGCCTCCTGTCGCTGCGCCGTGACCACACGGGTTGCTATCACCCGCTCCTGTTTCCGCTTGGCCGGCGCCGGGGTCGGTGTGGTCGGCGCGGTCCGGTCCACCTCACTGTGCAGTACCGACTGGTAGAGAGAGCGCAGTTCAGCTCCGGGCTCGGCGCCCAGCTCCTTGACGAGCCGTCGCCTTGTTGCCGCGAACACCTGGAGAGCTTCGGCGTCACGCCCAGCCGCATGCAGCGCACGCATCAACCCCGCAGCGAGCGGTTCCGCCAACGGGTGCTCGCCGATCAGTGCGTGCACCCGGGGTATGACCGCCTCGTGGTTGCCCAGCTCCAACTCGATCCGGGCCCACGCCACCATGGCCTCCACGCGGTACAGATCAAAATGTGCCCTGGTCCACTCTGCCCATGATCCGTCCACACCTTCCAGCGGGCGTCCCCGCCACAGTTCGAGCGCCTCACGCAGCAGCGCAACCCGTGCGCTGTCGTCCAGGTTCTTGCCAAGCGCCAGTTCGGCGAGCTGACGGAAGCGAAGCAGGTCAACCCAATCAGGATTGAGATCAAGGAGGTACCCACCGGCCTGGCGCTCCAGCTTCACCGGGGTGCCGTCAGCTGTCGTCACCTTGCCCAGCAGCCGGCGGATACGCGTGATGTGCGCGTACAGGGCATTGCGGACCCCTGCCGGTGGAGACTCGTTCCATACCCGGTCCACCAGGACGGACACCGCCACCGGCTGGCCGGAGTCCATGGCAAGGGCTGCCAACACCGCCCGCTGCTTGGGTGGCCCGAGATCAATGGCCCGTCCACCGGCCCTCAGCTCCACCGGCCCGAGTAGCTGAAGTTCCGCCACGCTCTCCGACATGCTGTGGACACGCGTCTGCGTAGTCGGACGATCGCGCATATGCCCGTCAACTCCCTTGCTTCATGATCGAGTTCACACTCACGCCCAGGGACTCAACCGGTCGTTTCCGGAACTTGAAGTCGAGCAGTGGTTGTGTGCATCGGCAAATCAACGCAGCGTTCAACCCAAGGGCCTGGTGCTGCTGGTCAGGAGGTCGTCGTCGACTTCATGGCAAGCCCGCGGTTGGCGAGCCACTCCTCGAAGACGTCCGATACGCCGCCAGGACTGCGAGTTCAGCGTGGCAGCGGCCGAGGGCTACGGCCTCGACCGGCCGCGCGGCCAGGAATGCCGCTAACCGGCGGCAGCTTCATGGCGCGGCGCAACCGCTCAGGTACGAGCGCTGCCGCCCAGGTGCGGAAGTCCGAGTCGAGGTTGCCCGTTCGGACCAGCGGCGCAGCGGTCTCAACAGGGGGAACAAAGGGATGCGGCGCCGCAGAGTTCCCCGATGCCGGAAACGCATCCGGGTGCCCTCCAGCGGCGGGATCGGGGCGAGCGGTAGGAGTAGATCGCTTTGCCGCAGCCGGGTCCAGTGGTGTCCGCCTTTGTGGAGGGCGTGCGGGCCCTCGTTCGTCCGGTACGGGCCCTCGGCCATCCGTGCCCGGCCGCCCGGGGTGTGGTGGGCCTCGTACACGGTGACCTTGGCGCCCGCCTCGGCTGCGTTGATCGCCCCGGTGAGTCCGGCGAAGCCGCCGCCGATGACGGTGATCCGGTGCATGGCTGGGGGTCTCCCTGGCGGTCGCTGGTGCTGTCAGGAGTAGGACGGTTCGGGGGAGCGGAAATGTGACATCGGGGCGCGGGCGGTGCGGTTGGCGGTGCGGCCGGAGCTGCGGACAGATGGGCGCCACCGATCCTGGCGGCCTATGCGACAAGGGCTTCACGTCGAGTGGGCATGCCACCACTGTGGTCCGGGGTAGGACCGTGATCACGGGCTCTAGGCGGTGAGTTGGGGGTGGTGACAACACCACCCCGTAAGGTCTGGCCAGAGACGGGGTGGGGAAATCGTGGCGGAGATATACACAGGTCGGACATCGCAGCCGCCTTGGGATTGGCGACGGAGGTGGACGAAACGCTCGTCATACGACGGACTGTCCATGACCTAGGGGCCGTTTTGACGCCGGCCGACTCGCCACGCTCATCCATGAACTGGTCGATGCCGATCACGTCGACTAGTGGTGGCTGTGCGGACCGCACGGGATGGTCCGAGGCGCCCGGAGCACCTTGACCGGTCTCAGGATTCCTGCCGATCGAATTCACCGAGAACTGTTCTTCGCCGATGACACCCCTGTCCGGGAGATACGGTCACGAAGACGCCACGGTCCAGGGCGCCGTCAGCCAAGTCACCATCACGCTCGATGGACGCTCCACCACCAGCGCGCTGCCGCGCACGGAGACGATCCTGGACGGCGCACCGAAGACACGCCCCGACCTGCCGTTCGCCTGCAAGGGCGGCGTCTGTGGCACGTGCCGCGCCCTGGTGGCGGACGGGACGGTCGACATGCGTCGCAACTACGCACTTGAGCCCGCTGAGGTAGACGCGGGCTACGTCCTCACCTGCCAGAGCTTCGCCGTCTCCGAAACCCTGACCGTCGACTTCGACACCTGAGGAACCCATGACACCCCGTCTGGAAGTCGCCGAAGGCGAAGCCGTCGGCACTCTCCGTCTGGACAGCCCGCTGATGAACGCCCTCGACGCCGCCACTCAGGACCGAGTGAAGGAACTTGCGGAAGAGGCAGCAGGCCGACGCGATGTCAGAGCCATAATTGTTTACGGCGTCGAAATGGTGTTCGCCGCCGGAGCCGACATCAAAGAGATGCAGCACAGGGACCACACCGCGATGGTCCTGCGAGCCCGCGACCTTCAGGACTCCTTCACGGCCGTGACACGCATCCCAAACCTGTCGTCGCGGCCATCACGGGCTTTGCCTTCGGAGGAGGTTGCGAGCTGGCCCTGTGCACCGACTACCGCATCGCGGGAGACAACACCAAGCTGGGCCAGCATCCCGAGATCCTGCTGGGCCTGATTCGCGGTGCGGCTTCCCGGGCTGGTCGGCCCTTTCAAGGCCAAGGACCTGACTTTCACCGGCCGCCAAGTCCCAGCCGACGACGCCCTCTCCACGGGGTTGGTGGATCGCGTCGTCCCAGCCGCCGACGCGGTCCACGGAGGCTCAGGCGTGGGCAACGGGACTCGCTTGTGGTCCGGCGATTGCGCTGCGTGCGGCGAAGGAAGCTGTCGACCCGGCAATCGAAACGGACGTGGACACCGGGCTCACGGTCGAACGGACTTGGTTTGCGGGCCTGTTCGCAACCGAGGACCACTTGCGGGCATGCGCAGCTTCGTGGAGGAGAGTCCTGGGCAGGGCGATGTTCCTTTGACGTCCGGCAACGGCAACGTGTTGGGTCGACTGCGGAGTATGCTGCCGCCCGAGCGGGTGCGGGATGTCCCCTGACGAATCTTTTGTCGCTCCAGCGACCTGAGTGCATCGCTCTTCTTGCCGAGTGCCTTTGCGTTCCTGCTGCGGCCAAGTTTGGAGCCCGTCAACGGCCAGAGTTCGGCCGTCTTTGAATGTCCCGCCTACGCGCTCGGGTGCGTGACGCCGTGACCGTTTCTCATGGAGCGCACCTCTGCGACCAGCCTCCTGGACTTGGCGGCGCTGATGTGGAGTTCCTTGCGGAGTGTTTCGGCGGAGATGGGGCGTTGCGTTCGATCTCGGTGGAGTGCGTCTTCCTCAAGTGCGCGGATAAGCATGGGGTCAGGCGGGTCGTCGGCCAGCGCATCTGTCGCGCCGGGGGAATGTTGGTGGCGTGGCGGTGTGCACGTGGAGTCCGCAGGCCCGCTGTGGGTGAGTAGTTCGACGGCCAGGAGCAGTGCGACGGGTGGCCAGCCCGCGACCAGGACCGGCTGCCATGCCAGCGAGGGTGCGGCGGCGATGTTGGCGGCGAGGGAGACGACGATGCCGAGGAGGAAGGCCGACCAGATCGCGAAGCGCGCACGGCCACGGGAGTGGCTGGACCCGTTCAGGAGGCCGACGGTGGCCAGGAGGAGTAGCCCGTCGACGGACAGCGGCCACAAGGTGGCGCTGATCTGGTCGGCTCCGCCGCGGATCGCGAAGCTCCGCTGGTGGACGTATGAGGCGTACGCGGCCACGGCCGAGACGACCAGGGCGCAGCCGCGCCGCAGAACAGCGTCCAGGTCGATGGCGCGGCCCCGCCGCTGAGCGGTGGGCTGCTTTCCTGCGAGGTGTCCGATGTCCATCTAACCCACCACCAGCGTCGTCTGCTGGGCGAAAGCGTGGGCGTAGTGTTCAAGTCCCCCCTCGGACACTTTGATCTTCATACCCCGGTGCTGGCCGAACTTCGGCCGGCACCGTTCGCGTTTCATCGGGCGGAGAAACCACGCCAACTCCGAAGGCCGGACGCTTCATTGCTACCGAAACGGTCATGAGGTCAGCGGTTGGTGTCCGTGGAGCCGGCGGAGCTGGGTTCGAGGACTGCGGGACTGGCGGTGGTGTGCGTGGTGGGGTTTTCGCCGTCCTGGGTCGCTCAGCGGGCTTCCGCAGGGGCGCGGAGCTGTTCGGCCAGCCGCTTGAGTTCGGCCGCCGTGGCAGGCGAGGGGTCGTTGAGTCCGCTGTGCACGGCCGTCGGGCTCTTCAGGAAGCGCCGGAGCACGGCCACAAGGAGCCCTTGCGGCAGAGCCCGCAACGCGGCGAACGCGCGAGGTACCAGCGGCGTCTCCATCGCGGCGAGGTTCTGCCGCATGAGGTGGAGCATGGCGCGGACGGCGTCCGGGTCGTCGGCCAGCGCTGCCGGGCCGCCCGCCGCGTGTACCGCCTGCCCGAGCGGGACCTCGAACGCGGCGTGCGTCCTGAGCCAGGTATCCATCTGCGGCTCGGCTTTCGCGTTGATCCCGGCAGTACGGAACGTCTCGACGATCCTTACCAATCGCGGGGTGGTACGGCCGTCGGGCTCGCCGATCGGTATCGCGACCCGGCGGGTGATGAAATTGCTCTTGCGGTAGCGGACCACGTCGCCGTCCATCGTGCCGCCAGTCGTGGGGAAGCCGAGCAGCACCCGTTCGTGGCCGATCACCGCACCCAGCGTCTCCGGGCCGGCTGCCCAGTTGAGCAGGAACAGCACGTCACCTTGGACACCGGCGAGTGATTCCAGCACCGCATCCACCTGGTGGGTGCGGACGAAGACGGTGATCAGGTCGTACCCGCCGTCCGGGTGCTCGACCACCGGTACCGGCACCCGCTGGACAGCCGGGCCGTCTTCCTCGGCGAGTTGCACTCCGCGCCGGCGCAGGGCGGTCAGGCGCTCGCCCCGGGCGAGGAGCGAGACGTCGTGGCCGGCCTCATGCATGCGGGCGGCGAACAGGCTGCCGCAAACCCCGGCGCCGTACACGAGCAGCTTCATGACAGCCCTCTTTCACACGTTCGTTTGACTCATACGTTCGTTTCATTCAAACATATGTAGAGTCCCTCGTGTGGCGACCCCAGACACCCGCACCCAGATCCTCGACGCGGCCGAGCACCTCTTCGCCGAGCACGGATACCGCGGCACCTCGGTCCGCGCGATCACCAAACTCGCCGGAGCGAACCTGGCCGCCGTCGGCTACCACTTCGGCTCGAAGGCAGAGCTGATGGCCGCAGTCGCCCGCCGCGTGATCGAGCCCATCAGCGCTGCCCAGTGCGCCGGGCTCGACACATTGCTCGCCCGGACCCCCGACCCACCGGTCAGCGAACTGGTGGAGGCATTCGCGGGGCCGCTGTTCGACGAGATGCCGGCCGGCGACGAGGGCGGCGCCCGGACGTCCCGGCTGATCGTGACGATCCTCAGCGACCCGGCCGAGGAGGCACGCAGCTGGACCGGCCCGGCCGAGGACTCGGTCCGCGAGCGCTACCTCGCAGCCTTCGCGCGCGCACTGCCCGGCCTTTCCCCGGAGGAGCTGCGGTTCCGGATGCGGGGGATCCTCGCCGTGACGGCCGTCGACCGCCTTGAGGTCCACCAGCAGCCCTCCCCTGGCTGTGTGTCCCCGGTAGCGGGCGAGGCGGCCCGGCGATGGGCGATCACGTTCCTGACGGCAGCGATGAGTGCGTCACCGACCCGGACCTGACGACCCAGGACAGACGCCGGCGGCGCGGGTCAGGCGGCGTGCGCCCTGTGGACGAGGGCAGTGAGACGCTTGTCGGCGGCGTTCTTGTTCCGCCAGCTGATGTATCGGCGGATCACACTGCCCTGGGCCTTGTGGGTCGGGTGGTCGGTGCCGTCGAGGGCGAAGTAGCGAAGGGTGGCGAACTGGGCCTCGATCCTGTTCAGCCAGGAGCTGTTGGTCGGGGTGTAGGCGATCCCGGCGTTATTGGCAGCCGCCCACGCGCCGACCCGCTCACCGACGTCGGCCGGGCGTCCTGCATGGCGGAGAGGGAGTGCTCGATGCCGGCCGGGGCGAATGCCCGGGTCAGACAGGAGTTGATGGGCCCGCGCAGCTCACGCTCGCGGAGGTAGACGTTCTGCGGGTGGTCGAGGTGGTTCGCATCCAGGTACCCGGAGCGAGGAGCAGCATGGGCTGCCCCAACTGAGCGCAGGTGACGACGATTTCGGCGATGGTGTCCGGTGGACAAGGCTCGATTACGTGGTCGTCGTCACGGCTCGAATGCCGGGTGAGCGGTCGGCTAGAGGCGTGACGTGACGGTCTCTCAGGGATGCGTCGACCAAGGAAGATACGTACCGCAAGGGGGTTGGCCCGACGCTGTCGACCTACAACGGCGCCTCCCAGGTTGCCGAGTCGACATTCACTTCGGAAGCCAGCGGCGAAGTCGGGGTCAGCGTCTCCAGCGGTCTGACGGTCAGCGTCAACACGATGGTCGCGAAGATCGAGGGCAAGTACGATGTGAACCTCTTCATGACGCTCAGCGCGAAGCTGGGCATCAGTGTCAAGGTCAAGACACCGCCGAAGAAGACCGCGGACGGCAAGTACGGCGCCTTCAGGGTCGGCTGGTACTTCTTGGAGGGGTGTTGTTTCCAGTGACACGGCTGACGGATCTCCGTGGCGCCGTTGCCATCTGCACGGTGCTGGGCTGCCTTGCACTTGGCGGCTGCACGGACAGCGATGGTGCAGACAGCCCCCGGTCCGATGCCGCGACAGCCGCTGCCCCATCGGTCACCCCGGCCAAGAATCCCGACAGACCGGAGCACAATTCCGGGGAGTCCGTCACGCGGGCACCCAAGCTGGTATCGGGTACACCGCTCACCGAGGTCGCCTCGGCCAAGGGCAACCGTGTCATGGAGATCGGGGAACTCCAGGCGCAGCAGCTGTCCGTGCTCGTGAACTGCCAAGGCGAGGCGACGCTGACGGTGGAACTGGAGCCCGTCGGCCTGAGTTTCCCGCTGGAATGTGTGACCGAAGAGGTCAGCAGCATCGACAACGAAATGCGGCTCAATCAGCCCAGGAAGAAGGGAACGGTCTCCGTGACCGCTCCCTCCACCGTTCGCTGGTCCCTGACCGTAGGTCAGTAGGCGTCCACGCCGACAAGGATGTCGCCATCGCCTTCGGCGGCTCTGCCCTCGCTCTCGTCGCCGTCTCCCTTGCCTGGCCACACGCTCGGCCCGCTGCGGCGAGCCGGCGGGGGCAGGTATCCGGGGCCTCCCAGCGGTCGCGCCGCCAAGAACGCCCTCGGCTTGTCGGCACCGAGCGAGGGGAACTCGCAGGCGCGCCATGCACCTCGGTCCGACGCCGGCCCACATCACAGGATCGTCGACTCGCCGACCGGGCCGAACTCGGCCTTGGGCCAAGCTGTTCCTCAGTGCTTCCCACGCTGTCCCGCCGTCGAGCAACTCATCGCCAATGTCCGAGTCCAACCGCGATCTCGCTGGGGAACCTGGTGGTGGGCGCGCTCTTCGACACCGGCGTCGGCCGGCTGCCGTGGGTCGCCCCGGCGGCCACCGGATTTGGGTGCGTGGCCTTGGTGGCACGGCTGCGCCGAACGGGACATCTCGCCGGTCGGCAGGTGGCGGTGTGACGTACGGGGTCTGTTCGTATCCCACACGCCGTACCCCACGCGCGGCGGCGGGCGAGGTGCCCTGCGGCTCTCGTCCGCGGTCCGCCGAGGCGCCGCTCAGACCACGATCCTGATCGCCATCGGACTCCTGGCCCTGATCCTGCTGGTGGTGGTGCACTTCATGAACCGTCAGGACGGCGAAACGGACTCGCCCAAGCCGGATAGCCCGCATCCGGCCAGGGGTGGTCGCCATGCGGTGGGGCCGGAGGACTGACGTCGGGCCGTCCGAGGGGCTGGTGCTCCTCGCGGCCGGTGACGGATCAATCCTTGTCGGCGGCCGGTCAGTTCGGGGCCACCGCCGGTTCGGGCGCCGCCGGAATGGCGGCGTCGACAGGGCTGTCGTGCAGGCCAAGCCGCAGGTGTTCCACGTGGTACAGGGCCTGTTCCAGGAGTTCCGCGACGTGGTTGTCGTACAGGGTGTAGACGATGGAGCGGCCACGGCGCTCACCCGTGACGAGGCCGAGGTTGCGGAGCAGTCGCAGTTGGTGGGAGCAGGCGGACTGCTCCATGCCCACCGCGTCGGCCAGTTCGCCGGCCGCGCAGGGGCCCTCCTGGAGGCGGGCGAGGATCCGCAGCCTGGACGGTGTCGCCAGTGCCTGGAGCGTGGACGCGACGTCTCCGGCACCTACCGCCTCAAGCCGTTCGCGCGGGGTGCTGGCGTTCTTGTCATCGACTCCATGGCCCATGGTGTCCATCGTACAGAAGATGAATGAAGAGGTGTTCATTCATTCCTGTATGGTGGAAGGGTCGCTTGGCGCTGCCCGTGAGTCCCTGAGTCCGTGAGAAGGAACCCCTCGTCATGTCTTTCACCGTCACCGACCGTCCCGCGCCGCCTTCGGCCGGACGGGCCGCCGTCGCCCCACGGCGGCGTACGCGCGTGTTCGCGCTGGCCGAGGCCCGCTGGGCGGCGACCGCCCTGGTCCTCTTCCTGGTCGCGCTGCCGCTCCAGCTCACGGGCGCTCCGTCCTGGGCATGGGGGCCCCTGTACGCGCTCGCGTACGTCACGGGCGGCTGGGAGCCGGCCTGGGCGGGGCTTCAGGCGCTGCGCGAGAAGACACTGGACGTGGATCTGCTCATGATCGTCGCCGCCATCGGGGCTGCCTCGATCGGCCAGGTGATGGACGGCGCGCTCCTCATCGTCATCTTCGCGACATCCGGAGCCCTGGAGGCGGTGGCGACCGCCCGCACACAGGACGCGGTACGCGGCCTCCTCGACCTCGCGCCGACCACCGCGACCCGGCTCATGGACGACGGCGCCGAGGAAACCGTCGCCACCTCCGAACTCACCGTCGGGGAGACGATCCTCATCCGCCCCGGCGAGCGCGTCGGAGCCGACGGCCGCGTCCTGGAGGGGGCGAGCGAGGTCGACCAGGCCACCATCACCGGTGAGCCGCTGCCGGTCGCGAAGGAGGCCGGGGACGAGGTGTTCGCCGGAACGCTCAACGGCACCGGCGCCCTGCGGGTCAAGGTCGAACGGGACGCCTCCGACTCGGTGATCGCCCGGATCGTGGCCATGGTCGAGGAAGCGTCCGAGACCAAGGCGCCCACCCAGCTGTTCATCGAGAAGGTCGAGCAGCGGTACTCGCTCGGCATGGTCGCCGCCACCCTGGCCGTGTTCGCGATCCCGCTCGCCCTCGGCGCCGACCTCACCAGCTCACTGCTCCGCGCGATGACCTTCATGATCGTCGCCTCACCCTGCGCGGTGGTCCTGGCCACCATGCCGCCGCTCCTTTCCGCCATCGCCAACGCCGGCCGCCACGGCGTCCTGGTGAAGTCCGCGGTCGTCATGGAACGCCTCGGGCAGATCGACGCCGTCGCCCTGGACAAGACCGGCACTCTCACCGAGGGCACCCCTCGGGTCACCGACATCCGCCCACTTCCCGGCACCGGACTGACCGAGGAAGCCCTCCTGACCCTCGCCGCCGCGGCCGAGCACCCCAGTGAGCACCCGCTCGCACGCGCTGTCGTAGACGCCGCCCGTACTCGCGGTCTGACCATCCCGGACGTGCGGGACTTCACCTCCGCTCCGGGTGTGGGTGTCACCGCCGGGGTCGGCGGCCACACGATCGCGGTGGGTGCCCCGTCCCGCCTGCTGCGGGAGGTTGAGGAGGCGCTCTCCTCCCGTGCCCTCGCGGCGGCGGCCGAACTGGAGGACAGCGGTCGCACCGCGGTCCTGGTCCAGCGCGACGGCATCCCGATCGGCGTCCTGGGCATCGCTGACCGCCTGCGCCCCGATGCGGCCACCACCGTGGCCTCCCTCGCCGCGCTGACCGGTTCGGCCCCGATGCTGGTGACCGGCGACAACCCGCGCGCGGCCGGCCACTTGGCCGCGGAGGTCGGCATCACCGACGTGCGGGCCGGGCTGCTGCCCCAGGACAAGGTCACCGCGGTACGCGAACAGGAAGCGGCCGGGCGCAAGGTGTTGGTCATCGGCGACGGTGTCAACGACGCCCCCGCGCTGGCCGCCGCCCACACCGGCATCGCGATGGGCCGGGCCGGCTCCGACCTCGCCCTGGAGACCGCCGACGCGGTCATCGTCCGCGATGAACTCGCCACCGTGCCCAAGGTGGTGGCCCTCTCCCGGGCGGCCCGTCGCCTGGTGGTGCAGAACCTGATCATCGCCGGTGTTTTCATCTCGGGCCTGGTGGTCTGGGACCTGGTGGGCCATCTGCCCCTGCCGCTCGGCGTCTTGGGGCACGAGGGTTCCACCGTCATCGTCGGCCTCAACGGACTCCGGTTGCTGCGCGACGCGGCCTGGCGGCGTGCGGGGAACCTCCAGTGAGCCGCCGACGCGGAGCCACGGCCGGTACGGAGAGGGTGGCGCGCCCCACCGTCACCGTGTGCCGGGGCTGTTGCTGCGGCACCTCCAAAGTTCCGTACCTGGACCACGAAGCCCAGATGTCCGACCTGCGTTCTTTGCTGGCCGGTGTCGCCATGGTCCGTCGTACCGACTGTCTGGATGTCTGCGAGCGCGCCAACGTCATCGTCATCCAGCCGTCGCCCGAGGGCCGCCGGGCCGGAGGACGTCCCGTCTGGCTCGGTCAGGTCAACGCCCCCGAGGCCGCCGCCGACATCACCACCTGGGTCAAGAACGGAGGCCCGGGGCTCGCCGACCCACCCGACATCCTCGACCTCTACACCTTCAGCCCTTCACGTCGGGTCCGGCACGAACTCGACGAGTAGATTCCTCGGAGGGTCGTCGGGTCTGCGCCTGGACGGGACGTTTCGCCCACTGGGGAAGCGGGCCGTCGGCAACACCCGCTACTGTTCGGCACCGGCTGGCCGTGACGCGGTGTCGGTCAGGTCCTTCAGCAGCAGCCCGATTCGTGCGTCGAGCGCGTCGCGTACCGACCGTGCGCTCTCCACGTCCAGTCCCGACAGGTCGGGCAGGTCCCAGTCCACGTAGCGCCGCCCCGGCAGGACTGCGCAGGCGTCGCGGCATCCGAGTGTGACGATGACATCGGCGGCGGCGACGGCTTCCGGGGTGACGGGCTTGGGAAACTCGTCATCGACGTCCAGTCCCCGCTCGGCCAGCAACTCCCGTACGACCGGGGCGATTTCGTCCCCCGGATCGGAACCCGCGGTGTGTACGTCGACGGAGCCGGCGGCCCTGTGTCGCAGCAGGGCGGCGGCCAGTTGCGAGCGCCCTGTGTTCTCGGTGCACGAAGAGCACTTCTGGAACGGCCTTGGGGCAGAGGCCCGAGGTCCGGGCCAGCGCGCCGAGCCGCTGGTCCGCGAAACGCTCCACGAGGACGGGCAGGTGACGCGTCGTACGGGCGCCGTGCCCGAGCAGTTCCGCGCACTCCTCGACGTAACGCGCGACGGTTTCGCGGGAGAAGGCCCGGCGATGTCGCGTCGCGAGCCGTCGCGCGATGCGTTCCAGGACGGCGTGGGTGTCTCCCAGCGCGGGGACACCGGGGCCGGATCGGCTGGGTTCGTCCATGGGGCACCTCGTCTGTTCGCCGTGGGGATCTGGGAACCTGTCGGCGAGACCGCGACCGTCTGACGTGCAGTACGACGTCATCAGGTGTGCGGTCATCTGCGGTGGGAGGTCATCTGCGATGGGAGGTCAGACGGTGGTCACGGCCGGCTCGCCCTCGGTGTGGGACTGCTTCGTACCGGTGTCGGCGAGGGCGGCGAGGTAACGCTCGGCGTCCAGTGCGGCAGCGCAGCCCGAGCCCGCCGCGGTGATCGCCTGTCGGTAGCTGTGGTCGACCACGTCGCCCGCGCCGAAGACGCCCGGGATGTTCGTGCGGGTCGACGGGGAGTCGACCTTCAGGTAGCCCTCGGAGTCCAACTCCAACTGGTCCTTGAGGAGTTCGGTGCGCGGGTCGTGGCCGATCGCGATGAACAGGCCCGTGACGTCCAGGGTGCGGGTGGTGCCCGTGAAGACGTCGCGCACCACGACTCCGGCGAGCTTGCCGTCCTGCTCCTTGATCTCGGCGATCTCGCTGTCGAAGGCGAAGGTGATCTTGTCGTCGGCGAAGGCGCGGTTCTGCATGACCTGGGAGGCGCGCAGGGTGGAGCGGCGGTGGACGACGGTCACGGAGCGGGCGAAGCGGGTGAGGAAGGTGGCCTCCTCCATCGCGGTGTCACCGCCGCCGACCACGACGATGTCGCGGTCGCGGAAGAAGAACCCGTCGCAGGTCGCGCACCAGGACACACCCCGGCCGGACAGTTCGTCCTCGCGCGGCAGGCCGAGCTTGCGGTAACCGGAGCCGGTGGCCACGATGACCGTCTTCGCCCGGTGGACCGTACCCGTGGTGTCCGTGACGGTCTTGACGTCCCCGGTGAGGTCGACCTCGACGATGTCGTCGTCGGCCATCTCGGCGCCGAAGCGTTCGGCCTGGGCCCGCATGTTCTCCATGAGTGCCGGACCGTCGATGCCCTCGGGGAATCCGGGGAAGTTCTCGACCTCGGTGGTCGTCATCAGCGCGCCGCCGGCGGAGACCGAGCCGCAGAAGACCAGCGGCTTGAGGTCGGCGCGGGCCGTGTAGAGGGCGGCGGTGTAACCGGCGGGGCCGGAACCAATGACGATGACGTCGCGAAGGTGCGTCGCGGTGGTCACGCCTGGGACTCCGGCGCGATCTCCTTGATCAGGCCCTCGACCAGCACCTTGATCTCGTCGCGGATGGGCCGTACGGCTTCGACGCCCTGGCCGGCCGGGTCCTCCAACTGCCAGTCCAGGTACCGCTTGCCGGGGAAGACCGGGCAGGTGTCGCCGCAGCCCATGGTGATGCAGACATCCGACTCCTTGACCGCGTCGACGGTGAGGATCTTCGGGACCTCGGCGGAGATGTCGATGCCGACCTCGCGCATGGCCTCGACGGCGGCGGGGTTCACGGCCGCGCCCGGGTTGGAACCCGCCGAGCGGACCTCGACGCGGTCTCCGGCCAGGTGGGTCAGCCACGCGGCGGCCATCTGGGAGCGGCCCGCGTTGTGGACACAGACGAACAGCACGGAGGGCTTGTCGGACATCAGCGGTCTCACTTGTCTCGCAACAGGGACGGGTGCGGTTCATATCAGCACCCGGTGGTGTCAGCCACCAGTGATGTGACAGTATCAGCCTATGATGACGTCAGTCGACACTGAACTGATCCGGGTGCTGGCCGACCCGCTCAGGCTCCAGATCGTGACCCTGCTCGCCCACGAGACGCTGTGCACCACCCACCTGGTGGAGGAGACCGGCGCCAAGCAGACGAACCTCTCCAACCATCTGAGAGTGCTGCGTGAGGCGGGCGTCGTGGAGACGGAGCCGTGCGGGCGCTTCACCTACTACAAGCTGCGCCCGGACGTCATCGCCCAACTCGCCGGCCAGTTCACCGATCTGGCCGAGACCGCCCGTAGCGCCGCCGAGAACAAGAGGGCCTGCCCGTGACCCCCGCCGAAGCATCCGCGACCACCGCGACGACCGAGGATTCCTCGGTCGTCGCGAAACTGTCGACGCTCGACCGCTTCCTCGCCGTATGGATCCTCATCGCCATGGCCCTCGGCCTCGGGCTCGGACGGCTGATCCCCGGCCTGAACGACGCTCTCGCGAAGGTCGAGATCGGCGGGATATCGCTCCCGATCGCCGTGGGCCTGCTGATCATGATGTACCCGGTCCTGGCGAAGGTCCGCTACGACAAGCTCGACGCCGTCACGGGCGACCGCAGGCTGATGGTGTCGTCGCTGGTCATCAACTGGCTCGTGGGCCCGGCCGTCATGTTCGCCCTGGCGTGGATCTTCCTGCCGGACCTGCCCGAGTACCGCACCGGCCTGATCATCGTCGGACTCGCCCGCTGCATCGCGATGGTCATCATCTGGAACGACCTCGCCTGCGGCGACCGCGAGGCCGCCGCCGTCCTCGTCGCCCTCAACTCGGTCTTCCAGGTCCTGGCGTTCGGCCTGCTCGGCTGGCTCTACCTCGACCTGCTGCCCGGCTGGCTCGGCCTCGGCGACGGCGAGCACCTCGACATCTCGATGTGGAAGATCGCCCTGAACGTCGTCATCTTCCTCGGCGTCCCACTGCTGGCCGGGTTCCTGACCCGCCGTATCGGTGAGAAGAAGCTGGGCCGCGAGAAGTACGAGTCCAACTTCCTTCCGAAGATCGGCCCCTGGGCCCTGTACGGGCTCCTCTTCACGATCGTCATCCTCTTCGCGCTGCAAGGGAAGACGATCACCTCGCAGCCGCTGGACGTGGTCCGTATCGCGCTCCCGCTCCTCGTCTACTTCGCGATCATGTGGTTCGGCACGTTCGCTCTCGGCAAGGTCATCGGCCTGGCGTACGACCGCACGGCGACCCTCGCGTTCACGGCGGCGGGCAACAACTTCGAGCTGGCCATCGCGGTCGCCATCGCCACCTTCGGCGTGACGAGCGGCCAGGCCCTCTCCGGGGTTGTCGGCCCGCTCATCGAGGTTCCGGTCCTGGTCGCACTTGTCTACGTATCGCTCGCCTGGCGCGGGAAGTTTGCGCCAGCCACGCTCGCGACCGCCGTGAGGGAGTAGCGATACGACGCCGTACCGTGCCGGATGGGTGGCGCGTCAGGTCGTCTGGCGGAGCATCTGACCCATCGCGGTGAGTACGGACGGTTCCACTCGGTAGTACACCCAGGTGCCGCGCCGCTCCGAGGTGAGCAGTCCCGCGTCCTTGAGCTTCTTGAGGTGATGGCTGACCGTCGGCTGCGAGACACCCACGTCGGAGATGTCGCAGACGCACGCCTCGCCGCCCTCGTGCGAGGCGACCAGCGAGAACAGGCGGACGCGGACCGGGTCTCCGAGTGCCTTGAACATCGCTGCCGTACGCACCGCTTCCTCCGCCGTCAGGGGACGCTCGGTCAGCGGCGGGCAGCACGGGGCGACGTCCGACTCCAGCAGCGGCAGCACCTCGGTATTCGACATGCGTCTATGTTGACACATGTCGAACAAAGGCTCAGGTGCTGCCGTATCCGCATTTCCGCATCTCCGCATCTCCGCGGGCGAGGGCGAGTCCGGACTGCCCGCCACCGATGACCGTGACGTCGAGTTGCTCCATCAGTCAGCCACTGCACTTGTTTCGATATTTGTCTATGTTGACGTCCATCAAAACAGGTGGGATGCTGGCGGCGGAAGCCATTGAAGAATGTCGATACAGAGCGTCGATACAGATCAGGGAGTCACCGTGAACGCGCCCACCTCCGCCCTTCCGACCGTGGTGATCGGTGCCGGGCCCATCGGTCTGGCCGCTGCCGCCCACCTTCTGGAGCGCGGCCTCGAACCGTTGGTCCTGGAGGGCGGCGAGTGCGCGGGAAACGCCGTCCGCGAGTGGAGCCATGTCCGGCTGTTCTCGACCTGGGCGGAGGTGGTGGACCCGGCGGCCGAGAAGCTGCTGGCCCCCACGGGCTGGGCGCGACCGGACGGCGCCACGTATCCCACGGGCGCCGACTGGGCGGCCCGGTACCTTCAGCCGCTCGCCGACGCCCTGGGCGACAGGGTCCGCTACGGTGCCCGTGTCACCGGCGTTTCGCGCGTCGGCCGCGACCGCGTCGTGGACGCCGACCGCGATGAGCAGCCCTTCACCGTCCACGTCCGGTACACCGACGGAACCGAGGAACGGCTCATCGCCCGCGCCGTCATCGACGCCTCCGGCACCTGGTCCACACCGGCCC
This sequence comes from Streptomyces sp. NPDC058001, assembly GCF_042886315.1. Lineage (NCBI taxonomy): Bacteria > Bacillati > Actinomycetota > Actinomycetes > Kitasatosporales > Streptomycetaceae > Streptomyces > Streptomyces sp. NPDC058001. Next base: position 206,652 of record NZ_JBHVQT010000008.1, on the reverse strand, counting down.
CCCTCGGCGGCGACGGCCTCCCCGCACTCGGCGAGCGGGCCGTAGCCGACCGGATCACGTACCGTGTCCCCGACCTCAAGGACCCCGCCGTACGGGCCCGTTACGCGGGAAGGCGCACGGCGGTCGTGGGCTCCGGCGCCTCCGCGTTCACGGCCCTCGCCCTCCTCGCCGACCTGGCCGATGAGGCGGGGAACGGGACGCACGCGGTGTGGATCCTGCGCCGTGGCATCGGCGCGAGCACGTACGGCGGCGGCGAAGCCGACCAGTTGCCCGCCCGGGGTGCGCTCGGTCTGCGCGCCAAGGCCGCGGTCGACGCCGGCCATGCGAGCGCGGTCACGGGATTCCGTGCACAGGCTGTGGAGCGGGTGGGTGACCGGCTCGTCCTCGTCGCCGAGGACGGCCGCCGCCTTGACCCGGTGGACGAGGTCATCGTCCTGACCGGCTTCCGGCCCGACCTGTCCTTCCTCGCCGAACTCCGTCTCGGCCTGGACGAACGCCTCCAGGCCCCGGCCGCGCTGGCCCCGCTGATCGACCCGAACGTCCACTCCTGCGGCACGGTCTACCCGCACGGGGTCAACGAACTCTCCCACCCCGAGCAGGGCGTCCACCTGGTCGGCATGAAGTCCTACGGCCGCGCCCCCACCTTCCTCGCCATGACCGGCTACGAGCAGGTCCGTTCCATCGCCGCCGCACTCGCCGGCGACCAGGAGGCCGCCGAGCGCGTCGAGTTGACCCTGCCGGAGACCGGTGTCTGCGGCGGCGCGGGACTGTTCGACGAGCCGGAGCCCGCGGCACAGTCCGACGGCGGCGGATGCTGCGCCGCCCCCACCACCCTCCAGATCGGCACCGGCGCCCCGGTCTCCTCCGGCGGCTGCTGAACTTCCCACCTGTCCAGAGAGGTTCGTCATGTCCCGCGTCCAACTCGCCCTCCGCGTCCCCGACCTCGCCGCGTCCATCGCCTTCTACACCAAGCTCCTTGGCACCGGACCCGCCAAACTCCGCGACGGCTACGCCAACTTCGCCGTCGCCGACCCGCCGCTCAAGCTCGTCCTCGTCGAAGGCGCCGAGCGCGAGGAGACCCGTATCGACCACCTCGGTGTCGAGGTCGACACCACCGACGCCGTCCGCGCCGCCACCACCCGACTCGGTGACGCGGGCCTCGACACGGACGTCGAGGACGACACCACCTGCTGCTACGCCGTCCAGGACAAGGTCTGGGTGCACGGACCCGGCAAGGAAGCCTGGGAGGTGTACGTCGTCAAGGCCGACGCCGACTCCATGACCAAGCAGACAGGCAGCTCATGCCGTGCCGCTCAGACCGCCGCCGATCCAGCAGTGACCGAACCCTCCGGCGCGGGTGGTTGCTGCGGCTGACCTGAGGACGGCCTGATCGCGGCCGTCAGCGGTGGCCGGCGGGAGTCGCCGGCGATCAGAGGTCGCCGGTGACCCGGATCCGCAGCGAGCCCTGGGTGCTGACGTAGAAGCCGGCCAGGCAGGTGCCCGCCGCCAGGGCGATGAGGGCGGCGATCAGGCCGTAGGGCATGAAGACCAGGGCCATGGCGATACCGAAGAGGACGGCGATGACCCGCCACGCTGCGGGTGCCGTCAGACGTTCGTCGTATGAGAGTGCCTTGTACGCGGCCACTGCGTTCACCTTGTCGTATACGTCGAGGGCGGGGGAGCTGGTCACAGAGGGAGGAACGCTCGCGAGCGCGGCTGGTAGTGAAGGGTGGCGCCGGCGTCGACCTCTCGCTGCGCTCGGGGTCGGTGAGGCGGTGGCTGTCGTCGCGTAGGGGCATCGCCTGGGCGACCGGTTTTACGTCGAGGCCGCTGCTGCTCCGGTCGTCCGGTGAGACCAGCAGGAAGGTACCGAGGGCGGCGCCGAACGCGCCCACGATCACGGCGGCGATGTACAGGTGCTTCTTCATGATTCCTCAGGAGGACGGGAGTTGGCGGGACGGCGGTCGCGGGCGTGGAGGTTTGCGAGGTAGGCGTTGTAGGCGGCGAGTGGATCGTTGGCGTCGCCGCGGTCGATGCGGCGGTCGATGCGGCGGGCTTCCCGGGAGTCCGAGCGGATCCATTGGACGGTCAGGATGATGGTGGTGATCAGTACGGGGATGTCGCCGGTGGCCCAGGCGATGGCGCCGGCGTTGTACTGGTCGTCCAGGGCGTAGGCGACCCACGGCCGGTCGAGTGCCGACCACCAGTCCTCGCCGATCAGTGCCGTGGAACTCATCAGGGAGATGCTGAACCAGGAGTGGAACGGCATCGTCAGGATGAGCACGAACAGTCGGCCCAGGTGGGGCAGGCGGCGCGGGCCGGGGTCGATCCCGATGACGACCCAGAAGAAGAGCAGCCCCACCGCGAGGAAGTGCACCAGCATGGCCGTGTGGCCGAGGTGGCTGCGCATCAGGGTCGCGAAGAACGAGGTGTAGTAGACGGCGAAGGCGCTGCCGATGAACAGGACACCCGCCACCACCGGATGCGAGATGACCTTGAAGTAGCGGCTGTGCAGGAGCTTCATCAGCATCTCGCGCGGTCCGTCCGGCCCACCCCTGGGTGCGCCGGGCAGCGCGCGCAGCGCCAGGGTGGCGGGGGCGCCCAGGACGAGCAGGATCGGGCCGGGGTGTACGGCCCACCCTTCCCGGAGTTCTCATGAGTGTCTTCCTTGTATCGGCTCGGATCGCGTGGCTGCGGGCACGCCTGACGGTCCTGGCCGCTGTTGCCGCTGTGTTGACCCTTGCGTCCTGCGGAAGTGGTCCGGGCAGCGGCGAAGCGAAGGGCCGGCCCGGCTCGGCGTCCGCGAGTCCGAGGGTGCCGCAGGCCCGGCCGGCCCAGGTGGAGGAGTTGGCCTTGGCCATGGGCTGTACGGCACACATCACGACGGATGTCGACGACTACCGGCAGGGAGTCTGCAAGACGGGGAAGGCCAAGTACGTGTTTCTCAGCTTCGTCTCCGACCAGGGCAAGCGCGACTGGCTGGACACCGCGCAGATGTACGGCGGGGTCTATCTGGTGGGCAATCGCTGGGTGCTGTCGGCGGAGCCGAGACAGTACATGACGGCGGCCCGCAGCGAGTTGGGCGGCACCATCGAGGAGACCGGCGCGTTCGGCTCGTCGCCGTCGTCCCCCATGTCCTCGTCCCCGCCGACCTCACCGTCACAGTAGGAGACTTCTCGGCGTCGTTCCGGTGAGGCGATCCCGTACCCGTGTCCGACGGTCCGGGGTTTCATCGCGGCCCGGCGCAAGGGGATCGCAACCCAGGTGCGACCTTCGTAAGATCTTCTCGGCGGAGACGGTCAACGGCGGCCCGCCGATCCGCATCGCCGCGAAGCCCGAGGAGGTGGCCATGGCGATCGGAGTCCGGCTGTTCCGTCCCGGCGATGCCCCACGACTCGCCGAGATCGTCCAACGCTGCCTGCGAGAAGTGAACAGCCATGACTATCCGGCCGACATCATCGACAAGTTGTGCGCGTACTACACGGCCGAGCGGTTCATCGAACTGTCAAGCAGCCGTCTTGTCTACGTGGCCGAGGACGACGGAGTCCTCGGCACTGTCTCCCGAGACGGCAACAAGGTCTACACGATGTTCGTCGATCCCGATCTGGCCCAGCGAGGGACAGGTCGTCAACTCATGCGACACATCGAGGCCCTGGCCGCGCGCGACGGGTACGACCACATGGAAACCGGCGCCAGCATCACCGCTCACCAGTTCTACCTCAAACTGGGCTACACCGATGTCCGTGAGAGTGAAACCGAGTTCGGCCTCAACTACATCCTCCGTAAGCCCCTGCCATCAGCCGAAGTACCTCCGGATCAATAGGAGGAGCGCCCGGTGATGCCCATCCCAAGAGATCATCCGGGAGTTCAGTGCGCCGCGCGTTGTGGCCGCGTAGGTGCACGACAATGCGCTTCATGCCTCATACGTCTGTTCCGCCGGGTGACAGTCTCTCTCCGTTCGACCGGGAAACACCGGCGGCGCGGGCCGACCGTAACCTGCTCGAACTCCTTCAGGAACTGAGGGTCCTCCATACCGGCGTTCAGATCGTCTTCGCCTTTCTCCTCGGTGCGGCCTTCACCGCCCGGTTCCCGCAGCTCGACACCTTCCAGCGAAACACCTATGTGGTGACGCTGCTCCTGACAGTGGTCTCCTCGGCGGTCCTCGCGACTCCGGTCGCACTGCACCGCGGTCTGTTCCACCGGGGTGTCAAGATCCGGATTGTTGCTCTGTCCGCCAAGTTCGCCGAAGTCGGTCTGGCCTTCCTCGCTCTCGCGCTCAACGGCGCGATTCTCCTGCTCATCGATGTCGTTCTCGGCCGGACCGCAGCCGTCATTGTCACGGCCTGCACGCTCGCCATGTTCACCGGGCTGTGGTTCATCCTCCCAAGGGCACTGCGCCGCCCGCCCGGTACGGCGGTGGAGCCCCACCCGCATGACGCCGAACCGGAGCGGTAGCGTCACGTTTCTCGGCCCGGTTGGTGCGGTTGCAGTGCTCAGGCACGAGTTCGGTCCTCACCGGACGGCCGGTCCGTCGCGCCTGGCACGGGCCGGTGGTCCGACCGCTGACAGGGGCTGCCCGGCCTGGGCCGACAGGACCCGTTACGGGGTCGTCCGGCCCAAGCGCCCGTACCGGGCGCCGGGACAACCTGAGGTCAGGACGGGACCACAGGGGGCCGAACACCGGGAAGCAGGTCGAGGACATGAAGGCACTGGTATTCCATGGTCCGGGTCGGACGTCGTGGGACGTGGTGCCCGACCCGGCGGTCAAGGACCCGGCTGACGTGATCGTCCGGGTCGACGCGGTGACGATCTGCGGCACGGACTTGCACATCGTCAAGGGCGATGTGCCGGAGGTCGCCCCCGGAACGGTACTGGGGCACGAGGCGGTCGGCGAGGTCGTGGAGGCGGGGAGTGACGTCCGCTCGGTCAGGCCGGGCGACAGCGTCCTGGTGTCGTGCATCACCGCGTGCGGACGCTGTCGATTCTGCCGCGAGGGCCGGTACGGGCAGTGCCGCGGAGGCGGCGGCTGGTCGCTCGGGCATCTGATCGACGGCACCCAGGCCGAGTACGTCCGCGTCCCCTTCGCGGATCTCTCCGTGCACCCGCTGTCCCAGTCGGTCGACAGCGGTGAGGCTGTTCTGCTGGCCGACATCTTCCCCACCGCGTACGAGGTGGGCGTCCTCAACGGCGCCGTGCGGCCCGGCGACACCGTCGTGGTCGTCGGCGCGGGACCCATCGGGCTCGCCGTGATCGCGACGGCACGGCTGTACAGCCCGGCCCGGATCATCGCGGTCGATCTGGCGGAGAGCCGACTGGCGGCGGCGCGGGCCATGGGCGCGGACACGACCGTCGGCGCGTCCGAAGGACCCGAGCAACTGGTCGCCGATCTCACCGACGGCCTGGGCGCCGATGTGGTGATCGAGGCCGTGGGCGTGCCGGAGACCTTCGAGATGTGCACCCGGATGGTGCGCCCCGGTGGCCGTGTCGCGAACATCGGCGTGCACGGCAAGCCCGCCACGCTTCACCTCGAAGACCTGTGGATCAAGGACGTGACGATCACGACGGGCCTCGTGGACACCACGTCGACACCGCTGCTCCTGGGCATGCTGGCGGCGGGCACGCTGCCCGTGGCCTCGCTGGTCACGCACCGTTTCGAGCTGGGGCAGATGGAAGAGGCGTACGACGTCTTCGCCGGCGCCGCCGACACCGGGGCACTCAAGGTGGTGCTCGGCGGCCAGCAGCACGGCGCCGTGCTGCCGGTCGCCTGACGCGACAGGCGCGCCCGGCTCCCGTGGCCGACGATGGAGAGGGGGCGGCGGGCTCCATCGGGGAAAGCCCGAGCAGTCCAACGAGGTGATCGCATGCCCGCGTCCCCGCACATCGTGAGCGACGTGATGACGCACACCGCCGTCGCCGTGGGGCGGCACGCCCCGTACAAGCAGATCGTCGAACTCATGGACCAGTGGAAGGTCAGCGCTCTGCCCGTCCTTGAGGGCGAGGGTCGGGTGATCGGTGTCGTGTCGGAGGCCGATCTGCTGCCCAAGGAGGAGTTCCACCTCGACGAGCCGCAGGGCCCGGTCCCGTCGGTCGCGGACTCCGCCAAGGCGGGTGCCGTCGTCGCCGAGGAACTCATGTCCAGCCCGGCCGTCACCGTGCATCCGAGCGCCACTCTCCCCGAGGCCGCGCGGATCATGGCGCGCCGGCAGGTCAAACGTCTGCCGGTGGTCGACGACACCGGCATGCTGGAGGGCGTCGTCAGCCGGGGCGACCTGCTCAAGGTCTTCCTGCGGCCGGACGGGGAGATCGCCGACGAGATCCGGCACACCGTCCTCGACCACCTGCCCGCCACCGCCCGGGTGACCGTGTCCGTCGCCGAAGGTGTGGTCACCCTGGGTGGCACCCTGCCGAGCGCGACGCTGATTCCCCTGGTGGCGCGTGCCGTCCGCGCCGTCGAGGGTGTTGTCGACATCAGGCTCGACATGAACGCTCAGGAGCCGGGCTAGGTTCACGTGGCCTGTTCGGCCCGTTCGTCGGCGGCACGGCCGCGTTGGACCGGGGAACGAGGCAACAGGAGGTGTGGGAACGATGGAACACAACGATGTGGCGAGGGTGATGACCGGCGAGGTCGTGTCGGTCGTCCCGGAGACGCCGTTCAAGGACATCGCCAAGCTGCTCGCCGCCCAAGGGTTCAGCGGCCTGCCCGTGCTCGACGAGGACGACCGGGTCCTGGGCGTCATCTCGGAGAGTGACCTGCTCGCCCGGCAGGCGTCGGCCGACGCGGAGCGGCGGGAACCGGGTGGCGCTTCCCCCGGCGCCCCGGCGGAGCTGACCGCACGGTCACTGATGTCGTCGCCCGCGATCACCGTGGCGGCGAGTGCCACGGTCGTGGAAGCGGCCCGGACGATGCTGCGGCACGGCGTGGAACGCCTGCCCGTGGTGGACCAGCGGGACAGGCTCACCGGGATCGTCACGCGCCGGGACCTGCTCCGGGTCTTCCTGCGTCCCGATCCGGAGATCCGCCGGCACGTCGTGGAGGACGTCCTCGTGGACGCGCTGGGCCTTCCCTCCGACGCCGTGGGTGTCCACGTCATCGACGGAGTGGTGACGCTGGAAGGACGCCTCGGCGATGCCCGGCAGGCGGATCTCCTCATCCGTCTGGTGCGCCAGTCCGACGGCGTGGTGTCGGTGGTCGACCATCTCGTACGCCCCGACGCCGGGGGATGACGCCTGCCGTTGGGCAAATGCCCCGTGCTCATGCGCCGGACGACGGGTGCCCTCTATCGTGGAGGCACGGGGAATCGCCGGTCGGTTCGAGTGTCGCGAGTGCGCGGAGGCGTCGTGGACCGAGAGAGCGGGCGGGACCACGCGAACATCCCGCGGCTGCGCCTGGACGACCTGCTCGAAGAACTTCAGATACGGATCGACGAGGTACGGGGTACCCGGGACCGGGTGCACGGGCTCCTCGAAGCGGTTCTCTCGGTCGGCCGGGAACTGGATCTTCCGCACGTACTACGCCGGATCGTGGAAGCAGCCGTCGTCCTGGTGGACGCCGAGTACGGGGCGCTCGGAGTGATCGGTGAGGACCGGCGCCTCGCGGAGTTCCTGCCCGTGGGTATCAGCGACGACGTGCGCGCCCGGATCGGCGACCTGCCACGGGGGCACGGTCTCCTCGGCGAACTCATCCGCCACCCGGAGCCGCTCCGGCTGCCCGAACTGTCGCAGCACCCCGCGTCGTACGGATTTCCCGAGAACCATCCGCCGATGCATTCCTTCCTCGGCGTCCCCATCCGGGTACGGGACGAGGTCTTCGGCAACCTGTATCTCACCGAGAAGCGCGGCGCGAAGGAGTTCGACGACGAGGACGAGTCGGTCCTGTCGACCCTGGCCGTGGCCGCCGGAGTCGCCATCGAGAACGCCCGCCTGTACGAGGAGGCACGGCGCCGTGAGGAGTGGCTGCGGGCCGGCGCCGAGATCACCAGCAGCCTGCTCTCGGGCACCTCGACCACACAGGCGCTGCGTCTGCTGGTCGAACGGGCCATGGAGATCGTCTCCGCCGACCTGGGCATGGTCGCCGTACCGGCCAAGGACACGCCGGGGCTGCGGACCGCACTGGCCGTCGGCCGGGATGCGGGGAGGCACGACGGCGCGCTGCTCTCCCCGGACGACGGCTTCGCGCACGCCGCGTTCACGCGGGCCGAACCGGTCCTCTGCGGAGATGTCGCCGACGACGCCCGTACCGCGGGGGCCCCTGACCGTTGGGCAGGGCTCGGCCCGGCGCTGGCCGTCCCCATGGGCAGCGGCACCGTCGCGCGCGGCGTCCTCGTCCTCGCCCGCGGCGCGGGCCGCGCTCCCTTCACCCAGCGCGACTCGGCGCTGCTCCTCGGACTCGCCGGGCAGGCGGCGCTGGCCATGGAACTGGCGGAACGGCGCCGGGACGCCGAGCAGATCGCGCTCCTCAAGGACCGGGAACGTATCGCCAGGGACCTGCACGACCTCGCCATCCAGCGACTGTTCGCCACCGGTATGACCCTCCAGAGCGCGGAACGGTTCGTGGAACACCCGGAAGCGGTCGAACGGCTGGAGCGGTCGGTCCAGGACCTGGACGACACCATCAAGATCATCCGCTCCACGATCTTCGGGCTGCGGACGCACGACCGGGGCGCCGAAGCCCGGGGATTGCGCCGGCGACTGGCGGCGGCCGTCGCCGCGGCGACGGCGGCCCTGGGCTTCGCGCCGTCGCTCAGGCTGGAGGGCCTGGTCGACACCGACGTCCCCGACGCGATCGGCGACGACGCGGTCGCGGTGGTCGTCGAAGCGCTGAGCAACACCGCCCGCCACGCCCATGCGCACACCGCCGATGTGCACCTGGTCGTGGCCGACGACGCCCTGACGCTGACCGTCACGGACAACGGTGTGGGCCTTCCGGAGTCCCCGGTGCGCAGCGGGCTGAAGAACATCGCGGATCGTGCCACGGCGTCGGGCGGCACCTTCGAGCCGTCGTCCGCGCCCGGTGGGGGCACGCGACTGACCTGGCGCGTGCCACTGCGGTAGGCCCGCCCCGTACGGGCCCTCTCACGTCTCCGGGTGGTCGACCCGGTACGCGATGACGGCGGCCTGGATACGGCGGTGCACGCCGAGTTTGGCGAGCAGCCGGGAGATGTGGTTCTTGACCGTCTTCTCGGAGAGGAACAGGCGCTTGCCGATCTGCCGGTTGGTGAGTCCCTCGCCGATCAGCAGCAGGATCTCCCGCTCCCGTGTGGTGAGACCCTCCACACCGTCGGGTTCGGCGGGTGCCCCGGCCGGTTCCGTGCGCAGGCTGCTCATCAGCCGTGTCGTCGTCGCCGGATCGAGCATGGACTGGCCCGAGGCGACCGTTCGGACCGCCGACACCAGGTCGGAGCCCTTGATCTGCTTCAGTACGTATCCCGAGGCGCCCGCCATGATCGCGTCGAGCAGGGCATCGTCGTCGTCGAACGAGGTCAGCATCAGACACGCCAACTCCGGCATCCGCGACCGGAGTTCCCTGCACACGGTGATCCCGTCGCCGTCCGGAAGCCGTACGTCCAGGACGGCGACGTCGGGGCGCAGGGCGGGACCGCGCGAGAGCGCCTGATCGACGGTCGCCGCCTCGCCCACCACGTCGATGTCCGGTTCGCCGCCGAGGAGATCCGTGAGCCCGCGCCGCACCACCTCGTGATCGTCGACCAGGAACACCCGCACGGGGGTGGTCCGAAGCGATGAGGCAGGAGCTGAATCCGTCATGACCCGTCCTTCGGTCCGCTGAGCCGAGCCGGTCCGGCCCCTAGGAGGATCGTCACCCCCGCAGGTCCCGTCGCGCCAGGGCTGAACGGCCCCATCGGCCCACCCGGACGGGGCCGCACGGCCCCCGATCGGCACCATGTCGGCCCCTGACCACCACCGCACGGCCCGGCGCACGCTCGAAGCGTCGGGGACCTCGGGGACGTCGGGGGCGAGGAGGTGCGGGACGATGACGGAGCCGGAGCCGGAGAGGCGCGAGGGAAGCGTGGGTACCCGTAGGGGGCGGCTGCTCTGGAGGTGGCGCCGCAATCCACTCAGGCGCACCAGCGATCGCGCCGAGGCGTGGCTCGTGCTGTCGACCTGTGCACTGGCCGTGGCCGGCGGCGCTGTGGCCGGGGTCGCGGCGTCCCAGGCGGCGACGGCGTCATTCGACGCCCAGCGCGCGAGCCGCCACGAGGTCAGTGCCGTCCTCGTCACGAGTGCGCCCCCGGAGGTTCTGGGGACGGCGGTCGGGAGCCAGGTACGGGCTCAGGTTCGGTGGACCGCGCAGGACGGATCGGTGCATACGGGCACGACACGGGTGTGGGCCGATACGGCCGCGGGTGAGGCGGTGAAGGTTTGGACCAATCATCAGGACCGGCTGGTGTCGGCTCCTCCCACGGAGGTCGAGGGGAACATGGAGAGTGCCTTCACCGGGGTGCTGGCCGGTCTGGGCGTCAGTGGGCTGGTCGTGCTCGGTGGCCGACTGGTCCGCGTACCGCTCGACCGCATGCGTCTGCGTCAGTGGGAGACCGAGTGGGCCCGGGTCGGGCCGACGTGGCGCCGGACGACGCCGTGACGCGTGGCCGCGGTCCCGGGACGCGTCGCTGATCTCCGAGGCCGTGAGCCTTGGCGAGTCACCCAGTCACCCAGTCACCCAGTCACCCGGTCAGCCAGTCACCCGGTCAGCCAGTCGCCCGGTCACCCGGTCACCCGGTCACCCGGTCACCCGGTCACCCGGTCACCCCGCCCTCCCCGGGGGAGACAGCAGGTCGTGGCCGCCCTTCGCGGACCGGATGAGGCGGCCGGTTACGCCGCTGGGAACGATGCGGATCCAGAGATCGCGTGTGCCGCCCGCCCACGGTTCGGTTCCCGCCCGCGCGGTGAGGCGTCGCACGGTGTCCGGATCGGCGACGTGCTCGGCGGTTCCGACGACGAGGACGCTCCAGCCGGTACGCAGCTGCTCGTCCACGCGGTCCGCCTCGAAGGAGACCTCGGCACCGGGCGCGGCGGCGACCGGGCCTTCGGGGTCGGTGCGGTAGGTGACGGTGCCGCCCTCGACGGTGTAGTTGACCGGGAAGACGGTCGGCCCCGGGCGGACGGGCAGAGCCACCCGGCCGATGCCGTGGGTGTCGAGTCGGTCCCAGCATTCGCGGGTCGTGAGTTTCATGAGGACCGGGTGGTCGGCCGCCTGCGCTTGGCCGGGGGGCGGTGCGGCCGGGCCTTCCACCAGTTCCTCACGGCTCATCCCCAGTACCGTGGCCAGCCGCAGCAGGGCGGCGGGGTCGAAGTCGGCTCCGCAGTGCAGCACACGCCGGAGGTAGTGCGGGGACATCCCCGCCCGGTGCGCCGCCACTTCCCGGGTGAGTCCGAGCTGCTCGCACCGCACCGTGATGCGCCGGTCGAGGTCGGCCCGGCCGGACGATGCCCTGGTGGGTCCGGCGGACGGCGTCGCGTCCTTGTTCACTGCCCTCGACCTCCCGCCGTCGAGCACGGATATGAGCGGCAGCAGACCTCCTGGTCAGCTCCGCGGTCACTACCAGCTTCGTCCCGGCGCGGGTTCGGTGCCACAGGACGGGGCTCCCGGCCTCCGGGGCGCGGGCGCCCATCACGTGGATGTTTGTGCCGGGTGGGGCCCTGTCACATCGGGCCGGCATGCGGCACGGCGAGATCTGAGGTAGATGTCGGACGGGGAACGCCGTGTTCGGGGAACGCCCTGTTCAGATGCCATCGGTACGTCGTCCTTCAGCCGGTCCGGGGTCCACCGCGCGACACCGGGGCCGCGTGGCTTCCGGAGCAGAGGGAAGGACGGCGGATGTCGGAGTGGACGTGGGAGTGGACGGGGTACGACCCGGCGGCCGAACGGTTGCGTGAATCGCTCTGCACGCTCGGCAACGGTTACTTCGCCACGCGGGGCGCCGTGCCCGAGTGCCGGGCCGGTCTGGTGCACTACCCGGGGACCTATGTGGCCGGGTGCTACAACCGCCTGGAGTCGACCGTGGCGGGACGGCAGGTGGTGAACGAGGACCTGGTCAACCTTCCGAACTGGCTGCTTCTCCGGTTCCGGTTGCGCCGCGCCGGCGGCGCGTGGGGCCCGTGGTTGTCTCCCCACACCCACGCCCTCCTGGACCACCGGCACACCCTGGATCTTCGCCGCGCCACACTCACCCGGACCTTCCGTCACCGGGACGACGCGACGGGTGTGCTGGGCGTCGAGCAGACGCGCCTGGTGCACATGGGGGATCCTCACCTGGCCGCGCTGCGGACGGTTTTCACGGCCGAGGACTGGTCGGGAGAGATCGAGATCGAAAGCGGTCTCGACGGCGAGGTGATCAACGGCAACGTGCACCGCTACCGCACACTCAGCCGCCGCCATGTGGCGCGGGTGCGGACCGGCGCGTACGAACCGCGCACGGTCTGGCTGACCTGCCGGACCAGCGCATCGGACATCGCTGTCGCCCTGGCCGCCAGAACGACGGTCGCGGCGGACCGGGATCCGATCTCCTCGGTGCTCCGTCCGGCCCGGCACCGTGCCGTCCACAGCCTGGTCCTCCCCCTCTCTCCCGGCCGGACCGTCACCGTGGAGAAGACCGTGGCACTGCACACCTCACGGGACACGGCGATCAGCGACCCGCTCGGCGCCGCGATCGACCGGGTGTCCGCGGCGCCGGACTTCGCCGCCCTGCTGGACTCCCATGCCGCCGCGTGGGAGCGGCTGTGGCAGCGCGCGGAGATCCGGGTCCCCGGCGAGGCCGGCCGCATTCTGCGCTTCCATCTGTTCCACGTCCTGCAGACGCTCTCGCCGCACACCGCCGATCTGGACGTGGGTGTCCCCGCCCGGGGGCTGCACGGCGAGGCGTACCGGGGGCATGTCTTCTGGGACGAGCTGTTCGTCCTGCCCTATCTCAACCTGCGTTTCCCGGAGGTCTCCCGGGCGCTGCTGAACTACCGCTACCGCCGCCTCCCCCGGGCCTGCGGGGCGGCCACCGCGGCCGGACGGGCCGGGGCGATGTATCCGTGGCAGAGCGGAAGCGACGGCCGCGAGGAGACCCAGGAGTGGCATCTCAATCCTGACTCGGGCCGCTGGCTGCCGGACCACTCCAGGCTCCAGCATCACGTCGGCTCCGCGATCGCCTACAACGTGTGGCAGTACTGCGAGGCCAGCGGCGACACGGAGTATCTGCACACCAAGGGCGCGGAGATGCTGCTCCAGATCGCTCGTTTCTGGGCGGACATCGCGGTCTTCGACCCCGGCATCGACCGCTATCGGATCCGAGGCGTCGTCGGCCCCGACGAGTACCACGACCGTTACCCGGACTCCGTCCTGCCGGGGCTCGACGACAACGCGTACACCAACGTCACCGCCGCCTGGGTCCTCACCCGCGCCCTGGACCTCGTACGCCGCCTTCCCGCCTGGCGCCGCGACGAACTGTTCCAGCGGATCGGGCTCGACGCCGACGAGCTGCCGAAGTGGGAGGAGATCTCCCGGCGCCTGCGCGTGCCGTTCCACGAGGGGATGATCAGCCAGTTCGAGGGCTACGAAGACCTCACCGAACTCGACTGGGACGCCTACCGTGCCCGCTACGGCACCATCCGGCGGCTGGACCGCATCCTTGAGGCCGAGGGCGACACGGTCAACCGCTACAAGGCGTCCAAGCAGGCCGATGTCCTCATGCTCGGCTATCTGTTCTCACGTACCGAACTGCGGCGCCTGTTCCTGCGCCTCGGGTACGACCTGGACGACGACATCTGGCACAGAACCGTCGACTACTACCTGCGGCGCACCAGCCACGGTTCGACTCTCAGCGGACTCGTCCACGGTCTGGTTCTCGCCAGGGCCAGACGGGCCGACGCCTGGCAGTACGTCCGCGAGGCCCTGGAGGGGGACATCGCCGATGTCCAGGGCGGCACGACCGGGGAGGGCATCCATCTCGGGGCCATGGCCGGGACGCTCGACCTGGTCCAGCGCGGCCTGACGGGCCTGGAGACACGCGAGGACGCCCTCTGGCTGGACCCGGTGCCCCTCCCGGCACTCTCCGAGTACGGATTCGCGTTGCACTATCGCGGCCACTGGGGCATCGGCGTACGACGCCGGAGCGGACAGGTGGAGATCGCTGTGCCCGAGTCGGTGGAGTCACCGATCCGCGTGGTACTGGCCGATCGCGCGGTGACCATCCCGCCCGGGGAGATCTGCTCACTCGTCGTGCCGAACAGCTGAGAGGGCGTTCGGCGGCTTTTGATCGCACCCGCGTCAGTGGGCGATCCCGCTGCCGTGGGGCGCGTAGAGGTCCAGGAGCCGGATGCGGGCGGCCTGGAGACGGTGGGCGACCACACACCCCACCCAATGGGTGACGGCCTGTCCGATGGCGGGGTCTTCGGCACACAGGGTCCGGACGTCGGCGGCGTCGAACTCGTGGGCGCGTACCGGGGTCGCCGCCTCGGCCCCCAGATGCCACGTGTGCGGCGGGAACAGCCAGGACCAGCCGAGGAGTTCGCCATGGCCGAGTGACTCGATGACGGCGGCGCGGCGGCCCGGCACCTTCATGTCGAGTTCGACGGTGCCGCTGCGGACGACCCAGAAGCGGTCCGCGTGATGTCCTTCCTCGAAGATCCGCGTACCCGGCGGGAAGCTGACCTCCCGCGCGAGGCTCATCAGCCGCTGACGTGCGGCGGGCGACAGGGCGTTGATCATGGTCACGGATGGTGTCATCGTCTCGATCTCCTGTTCCGAAGGGGCTCTCAGGGCCCCACACGTTCGGCGACGAGTTCGTGAGCGATGTCCCGCGCCCACGAACGGATCTGCCCCTGATCCCGGAAGTCGCCTCCGCGTCCCTGCTTGAGCAGCATGCGCGCGACCCGGCCGCGCGCTCCGTCCTTCAGGCAACCGCCGAACGTGACGTGGCCCTCGACTCCGAGGCGCCGCGCTATACGGAAGGCACCGGGCACGGGGGGAATGTCCCGTTCGCTCGCCGACCGGTCCAGGGGGCCGCTGCTGAAGAGCCAGACCGGAAGGCGGACCAGGGCGTGGTGTTCGCGGCGTACGAAGCGGTGGGCGTCGCGCAGCCAGCGGCCCGCGTAGACGCCGCTGCCGAGGACCACGGCGTTGTACGCCGACACGTCGACCCGGTCGGTCACCTGCCGTGCCTCGGCCCGGAGACCCTCTCCGCGTAGCGCGTCGGCGATGACGGCCGCCACCTCGGCGGTGGATCCGTTCCTGGTGGCGTAGGCGACCAGCACGTTCGTCGTCATGGTGGGCCTCCTTGGTCATGGTGTGTGCGGGGCCATGGTGCGTCCGGTCATGGTGTGCGCGGGGTCAGGGTGTGTACGGCAGGCCCTCGCCGGTACTTCGTGGGTACCGGGCGGCGGGTCGCGGGTGGGAGTCGTCGACGCGGTAGGTGACGCGGTCCACCACGCCGACCACGCCGTCGACTTGACCGGTCATCCCGAGGACGATGGATTTCTCGCTGAGCTGCTCGACCCGCCCCGCCAGGATGACGACACCTTCCCGGACGATGACGGTCACGGCCGGCGGGGCGAGGCGCAGCGCGCCGACGATCACGGTCTCGACCACGTCACGCCGGATGTCCTCGTCCGGCCGGAGGAAGATCTGGAGCAGGTCGCGGCGGGTCACCATGCCGACGAGCCGGTCCTCCTCGTCGAGGACGGGGAGCCGTTCCATCCGGTGGGCCGCCATGGTGCGCGCCGCCTCCGCGATCGTGGCGTCGGCGTGGACCGTGATCGCGGGCGCCGACATCAACGCGCCGACGGTCCAGCCCCCGGGGGCCGCTGAGGACCGGTGCGCCGCCAGGTCGCTCGCCGAGACGACACCGATCACCTTCTCGTCGTCGTCGACGACGGGCAGCCCGCTGACCCGGTTCTCACCGAGGAGGCGCGCGGCCTCCTCGATGCGCGTCCCGTATGCGGCCTTGACCACATCGGTGACCATCACGGTCCCGACTTTCCTGTACTTCATGACGGTCCTTCCTCCCGTGTGCGCTGCGGCTCGCGGGCTTTCCGGCGAGGTCACCGAAGGCGGCGCAGATAGGGGTCGGGGATGCGGCGGGGTACCAGCCGGACACGGACGTCCAGTGGTGTCACGCCGTCCGGGCGGGCCATTACGGGGTTGAGGTCGGCCTCGGCCAACTGCGGCAGATCGGTGGCCATCCAGGAGAGCCGGAGCAGCAGTTGCTCCAGTCCTTCGAGGTCCACCGGGCCCTGGCCTCGGTAGCCGAAGAGCAGCGGGGCGCACCGGGGTGAGGTGATCAGGTCGTGGACGTCCTGGTCGCTGAGCGGTGCCAGCCGTGCCGCGTGGTCGGCGAGGAGTTCGGTCGCGGTACCGCCCAGGCCGAAGAGGACCAGCGGCCCGAACACGGCGTCCTGCGTCACCCCGGCGAACAGTTCGGTGCCGCGTGCGGCCAGCGGCTGGACGACGACGCCCGTCATCCGGTCGCCGAACCGCGCGACGAGGTCCCGGTGCGCGGCCCTGACCTGGGAGGCGCCGCGCAGGTCGAGGTGGAGGGCGTGCTGTTCGCTCTTGTGGATGAGCCCCGGCCAGTGGGCCTTGAGCACCACACCGCCACCGCCCGCGTCACTGAGACGGGCCGCGGCGGACACCGCGTCCTCCTCGGTACGGGTCCAGGCCCAGTCGAGTTGCGGGATGCCGTAGGCGTCGAGGAGGGCGGCGGTGTACTCCGGACCGAGCCAGCCGCCCTCGGTGTGGTCGGCGAGGAACTTCTCGACGGTACGCGCGGCGGCGTGCCGGTCGACTCCGGCGGGCCGGGGAAGGAGTCCGGGCGGGCGGGCCAGCCAACGGGAGCGGCGTACCGCATGGGACAGGGCCCTCGCCGCGCCCTCCGTGTCGCTGTAGGCCGGTATCCCGTTGCCGCCGGGGGCGGGCAGCAGGGCCACCCGTGGTTCCTGCGCGGGCAGGACCGCGACGACGGTGCGCGGGCGGCGTCCGCCACGCGTCAGCGCCCGGATCAGGTCGTCGCCGGTCGCGACGGCGATCGCGGTGGGTACCAGGACGACGACTACGGCGTCCACGGCCCCGTGTTCCGTCAAGCGGTCCACGCAGCGGCGCAGTTGCTCCTCGCTCACCGCCGGCGTGACGTCGACCGGGTTGGTCACACAGGCCCCTTCGGGCAGCAGGTTCCGTAGCTCGTCGGCCAGTTCGCCGCCGATGTCCGGCAGCCGCAGGCCCGCCTCGGCACAGGCGTCGGCGGCGAGGACACCGACACCGCCCGCATTGGTCACGACGGCGACGTTCGCCCCGGCCGGCAGCGGCTGGGCGTGCAACAGCGCGGCCGTGTCGAGGAGTTCGGCGACGGTCCGGGCGGCGGTGATCCCGGCCTGCGTGAACAGTGCCTGGCGGGTCATCGTCGGAATCGCGGCGGCGGCCGTGTGGGACACGGCGGCCTTGCGGCCCGCGTCCGACCGTCCCGCGTCGACCGTGAGGACGGGCATCCGGCGCGCCACGCGCCGTGCGGTCCGGGAGAAGCCACGGGGGTTGCCGAAGGATTCCAGATGCAGGATCGCGAGATCGGTGACACCGTCGCTCTCCCACCAGTGGAGCAGATCGTTGCCGCTGACGTCGTACTTGTCGCCCAGCGAGACGAAGGTGGACACGCCGATGTCCAGCCGCGCGAGGCCGTCGAGGACAGCGATGCCGACGCCGCCGGACTGCACGGCGACACCCGCCGAGCCGGGGCGCGGACGCCGCGCGGCGAAGGTGGCGTCGAGGGACACACCGGACGTGGTGACAGCGAGGCCGAGGCAGTTGGGGCCTACGAGGCGCATGTCGTGGCTGCGGCACGTGTCCAGTAGATCCCGTGCCTGTCCCGAGTCCAGCCCGGACGAGACGACGACCAGGGCCTTGATCCCGCGCTCGCCGCACTCGGCGGCCACGCCCGGCACGGCGGACGCGGGCACGGCCAGTACGGCCAGATCCGGGGCGATGGGCAGATCGGCGACCGAGGGGTGGCTGGGTACCGTCTCGATCGCTGTGGCCTGCGGATTGACCGCGTACAGGCGGCCGGTGAATCCTCCGTGGCGGATGTTGTGGAGTACGGCCCGCCCCACCGAGCCCGCCCTGCGGCCCGCGCCGACCACCACGACCGAGCGGGGGCTCAGCAGCGGACGCAGACTCGCCACGTCGGCGCTGCCTGCCCGGCTGTCCACGGCACTCAGATAGGGCTCTTCCGGTTCGAGGTCGACGGTGCAGTGCACCTCGGGCCCGTGGAAGTGGCGTGTGCAGGGCAGGCCCAGATCGCGGAAGACCTTGAGGATCTCGTGGTTCTCGGCGAGGGCGTCGGCCGTGAACTGCCCGACCCCGTCCTCGCGGGCCGCCGCCACCAGGTGTTCCAGGAGCAGGGTGCCGACGCCGCGGTGGTGGCGGCTGTCGGCGACCGCCACCGCGACCTCCGCGCGGGCGGTGTCCGGTTCGGCCTCGTACTCCGCGATGCCCAGGAGCCGTCCGCCGGCCTCCGCCATCAGGGCCCGCCGTCCCGCCGTGCCCGGCACCGCCGTGCGGTCGGCGGCCAGTGCCGCCGACCGGCCGCTGATCCCGAAGAACCGCAACCGGAGGTTCTCCGTGGACATCGCCTCGTAGAACCGCAGTATCGCGCCGTGGTCTTCCGCGCGGGCCGGCCTGATCAGCACCGTGGTCCCGTCGGCGAGCAGGGCGTGGGTACGGGGGTGTCGGCTGTCCGGCATGTGTGGCCTCCCTCGGAGCCTGGGGGTATGCCTCCACATTCGTTGCGGGGGGAAGGCGCCTGCCAGGGGCTGCGCGACCCTGGTCATGGGGCCGGTCGGTCCCCGGCAGGGACCCGTGCGGCCCTGCTGTCCGCCGCGTGGGCGATGCGAGGGTGGTGCGGAGACCGCGCACATGAGGCACACGAGGCCCGCTTCGTGACCGGACCGGGCGAAAGGTGGTGGGGGCGATGGACAAGCCCCTGGTCGTCGGTGTCGACGGCTCCGAGTCCAGTATCCGGGCGGCGGACTGGGCGGTGGAGGAGGCAGCGCGCCGCGGGCTGCGGCTGCGCCTGATCTTCGCCTCGCTCTGGGAGCGGTACGACGGGATCGCCCTGGCGGGCGGTCTGGGCCGCCCGCCGGAGGAGATCGCGGCCCAGCACGTCGTGGCGTCGGCGGCGGAACGCGCCACGCGCCGGCACCCGGAGGTGAGGGTGTCGACGGAGGTGGTGCCCCATGACGCGGCGGAGACACTGATCACCGAGAGCGGAACCGCGTTCGCGGTGGTCACCGGTGCACGGGGCCGCGGCGGGATCGCGGGGCTGCTCCTGGGATCGGTGAGCCTGACGGTGGCCGCCCACGCACGGTGCCCGGTCGTGGTCGTGCGCGGTGACAAGGCGGGCCTGGCCGGGACCCACGGGAAGATCCTGCTGGGAGTGGGGGACGCCCCGGTGGGCTCGGAGGCAGTGCGGTTCGCATTCGAGGAGGCCGCCGTCCGCAGGTCGACGCTGAGCGCGGTACGGACCTGGCGCGTCCCGTCGCACGAGGACACCGACCATCCGATGATGGCCGGGGAACCGGCGCGCTTCCACAAGGAACAGGCGTCCCTGCTACTGGAGAAGGCCCTCGAAGGGGACGCCGCCGATCACCCCGAAATCCGTCTGGAGCAGGTCACGCCGGAGGGGCCGGCGACGAAGGTACTCGTCCATCGCTCGGCGGCGGCCGACCTGGTGATCGTGGGCGCACGGCGCCGTGAGGGACACTTCGGGCTCCAACTCGGCCGTATCAGCCACGCGTTGCTGCATCACGCGCAATGCCCCGTCGTGGTGGTGCCGCACAGCACCTGAATCCCACGCCGTGTCGCGCGTGCGGCGCGACGGTCGAACGGCCCGGCCCGTGGCGAACGTACCCGCCACGGGCCGGGCCGTTCGCATGTCCGCCGACCTCCCCAACGGTGGCGGCACCCCAACCGGCCCTTCCCCACAGTGCCGTTCGGCCCCCCGAGCAGGGCCCAACGCCTCCCGCGCCGGTCGCGTCCCGAGCGGGACAGTGAGTCCGCAACCGAACACGAACGGTTCACATCCCGCGGAAAGGACGACCTCATGGCTACCGTGCACGACCACTCCGCCAGGCGCCCCGGCATCTTCCGGCACAAGAGGACGGACACCACCCCGGCGCCCGGCGAGACCACCGGATCCGTTGCCGGGACCCTCCTGTTCGCCCGGATGGTCGCCGTCGTCCGGATACTGGCCGCCGGGGTGTTCCTGTGGGCCTTCCTCGACAAGGCGTTCGGCTGGGGGTACGCGACGTCCGGCGGCAAGGGCTGGGTGGACGGCGGTTCTCCGACCAAGGGGTTCCTCGGTGGCGTGGCGGCGGGCCCGATGGAGTCCACGTTCCACGGCTGGGCGGGCGCGGCCTGGGCGGACTGGCTGTTCATGCTCGGCCTGCTCGGCATCGGCGTCGCTCTCCTGGCCGGGATCGGACTGCGGTTCGCCGCCGTGGCGGGCACCGTGATGATGGCGCTGATGTGGGTCGCGGAGTGGCCTCCGGCCCGCCACCTCTCCGACGGCTCCCCGAGCATGTCGACCAACCCGATCCTCGACTACCACGTCCTCTACGCGGCCGTCCTGATCGCCCTCGCCGCCGGGTACGCCGGACGCACCTGGGGACTCGGCCGCATCTGGGAACGCGTCCCCTTCGTCGCCCGCAACCGGTGGCTGGTCTGACCACGGCGCGGGCACGGTCGGCCGACCGGGGCCGGGGCAGATCGAGTGCCCCGGCCCCGGTGTGCTGTTGTCCGGTCCAGGCACGCTTCATTGCTCTTTGAACTCGGCAGCGCTGATGTGGAGTTCCTCGATCTCACAGATCAACGGGGAGCGACACAAAGGAAGGTGACGGCACCCACGGCTGGCCGCCGTAGCCGACGAGGGCTTCCATCAGATCTGTCCGCTGTCGCTCGGTCATCGGGGAGTGCGGCGAGGGAGGGGGCGTCTTCGTCCAACTTGCGGCGCACGACCGCCAATGCGTTGTGCCCGGTGAAGGGAGGCCGGCCGGTCAGCATGGCGAACAGCACCCCGCCGAGCGCGTACAGGTCCGAACGCCTGTCGCCGCGCTCGGTCAGGAACTGTTCGGGCGCGCCGTACTCAGGGGTGCCGGCCGGAGTCAGATGCGAGGAACTGGCCACGGTGAACATGGTCTGGACGAACCCGGCGATGCCGAAGTCGACGACTTTCACCTGCCCATCGACGGTGATCATCACGTTGTGCGGCTTGATGTCGTAGTGGATGACACCGGCCTGATGCGCGGCGACGAGCGCGGCACATATCCCGTGAACGAACTCCAGCGCGCGGGCGAGGAACATCGGACCCTCGTCGCGGATGTGCTCGGCGAGCGTGGCGCCCTCGACCTTCTCCATGATCAGGAACAGCGCGTCCTCGTGGACGCCGCGGTCGTGTAAAGGGCGACGGCATGAGCATGGTTGATCTGCGCGGCAGCCACCGCCTCGCGCTCGAACCGCAGGGCAAGCTCCGGGTGGGGTGCGTCGTCAACGGCGAGCAGCTTGATCGCGACATCGCGGCGCAGACTGCGGTCCCTACCGGCCCATACTTCGCCCATACCCCCGCGGCCGAGCCGCTTGATCAGCTCGTACCGGCCTCCGATCAGCTCCCCGCGCTCCAAGTCCACCTCTCGTTGACCACGCGTACTGTCCGAACCCGCGCCGTGGGCGCTGACCATCGTGACCGTCCACGTCAGTTTCGGGGTGCCCCGTGACGTCGTCAAGAAGGCCGAGTACGCGGTCTCACCTGGTGGTCACCCGCATTGACATTCTTTTCGGCACATGCCTAACTTGCCGCGCAGACCCAGGTGCCCCAGGGCCGGAGAAGTGATGGTGACAGCGATGTACGCAGCTGACGGGACGGCCGCATGGCGGCGCCTCGGCCGCGTCCTTCTGTGCGCGGACCGCTCCGTCGACCTGCTGCGTGTCAACAGCGCGCTGTGTACGGCCACTTGCCGCGCCGTCTGTCAACACTGACGGCTTTCTCGCTCTCTTACGACCACCGCTGTCGCGGTGTTCCCTCTCCCCGCCCAGCCCCCGTTCCGCGTGTACCCGTGCGTCGCCTCGTGCCGAGCCCCTCCCGCTCGGCGCGGTACTGACGCAATCCGTGGTCCGGGGTATCCGCATCCGCTGGAGCCCACCATGAGTGAATCTCCGGGCACCGCTGTGTCCTCCGGATCAGCACCGCCCGCCGAGGCGATCCCCCGCCCCGACACCCCTGCCGCGCCGAAGCCCCTGGCGGCGCAGCGAGTTCTGCCGCTCCGGCGCCCCGGCCGCTGGATCATCACGGCCGTCGTGCTCGTCCTGGTCGTCCAGATCACCCATGGACTGCTGACCAACCCCTTCTACCAGTGGGACCGTTTCCGGTACTGGTTCCTGCGCCCGACGATCCTCGACGGACTGCTCATCACCCTCGAAGTCGCCGTGTACAGCGCCGTGTTGGGCCTGCTCGGCGGCGTCCTGCTGGCAATCGCCCGGATCTCCCCGAGCCCGGTACTGCGCGCGGTCAGCTGGGTCTACACCTGGTTGTTCCGGTCGGTGCCGCTGATCGTGGTCCTGCTCTTTCTCTACAACTTCAGCGCGCTCTACGAGACGTTGAGCGTGGGAGTGCCGTTCGGACCGGCCTTCTTCACCTTCGACGAGTCCCGACTCGCCACCGACATGGTCGTCGCGGTCGTCGGACTGAGCCTGAACGAGGCGGCGTACGCCTCGGAGGTGGTGCGCGGCGGCATCCTCTCCGTCGACCAGGGCCAGCACGAGGCGGCCTCCGCACTCGGCCTGCCGAAGCGGTACCAGTTCGCGAAGATCGTCTTCCCGCAGGCGCTGCGCTCCATCACCCCGAACTACGTCAACCAGCTGATCGGTCTGATCAAGGCCACCTCACTGGTCTTCTACGTCTCGCTGCTCGACCTCTTCGGATCCGTACAGAGCATGGGCAGCACCTACCCGGGCGACATCGTGCCGCTGCTGCTGGTCGCCACCACCTGGTACCTGATCCTCACGAGTGTCGTGTCCGTCGTGCAGTTCTACGTCGAGCGGTACTACTCGCGCGGCGCGCTGCGCACCCTGCCGCCGACCCCGTTGCAGAAGGTCCGCACCGGTCTACGTGATCTGCGGGCCCGGGTCCGAAGGGAGACGGCGATATGACCGCCAAGACGACGCGCGAGATACGTCCCGCCACTGTGGAGGTGCACGACGTGCACAAGTGGTATGGCGCTCACCGGGTCCTGGACGGTGTGGAGTTGACCGTGCGGCCCGGCGAGGTCACGGTCATCCTGGGCCCCTCCGGTTCCGGCAAGTCCACCCTCCTCAGGGTGATCAACCACCTGGAGAAACCCGAGATCGGCCATGTCAGCCTGAACGGCGAGCTGATCGGCGTACGACGGCACGGCGAGCGGCTCAAGGAGCTGAGCGAGCGGGTCATCCTGGCCCAGCGCAGCCGGATCGGGTTCGTCTTCCAGAACTTCAACCTCTTCCCGCACCTGACCGTGCTGGACAACGTGGCCGCGGCCCCGGTGGCGACCGGCAAGCTGACCAAGCCCGAGGCCCAGGGGCTGGCCCGCGACCTCCTCGCCCGGGTAGGTCTCGCCGACAGGACCAGCGCCTACCCCCGGCAGTTGTCCGGCGGGCAGCAGCAGCGCGTGGCCATCGCCCGCGCCCTCGCCCTGCGCCCCGGCGTCATCCTCTTCGACGAGCCGACCTCCGCCCTGGATCCCGAGCTGGTCGGCGAGGTGCTGGCCGTCATCAAGGACCTGGCCGACAGCGGCACCACCCTTGTCATCGTCACCCACGAGATCGGCTTCGCCCGCGAGATCGCCGACCGGGTGGTCTTCATGGACGGCGGCCGGATCGTCGAACAGGGCCCACCCGCCGAGGTGTTGGACCACCCGAAACACGAGCGGACCAGGGACTTCCTCAGCAAGGTCCTCTGAACCCGCCCCCGCCACACCCTCATCGCACCACCACACCCTCGCCGCACCACCGAAAAGGACACCCATGCGCACCCTCAGCCTCCGTAACAGACTCGTCCGCGGCGTCACCGCGTCCGCAGCCGTCGCCTCACTCGCCGCAGGACTCTCCGCGTGCGGCGGCGACAGCGACGCCGCCACCAGGACCGGCAGCGCGTCGGCCGGGGCGGTCACCGTCGGCGCACTGTCCAACGGAGCCGCCAAGGAGACCGAACTGAAGGTGCCGGAGGTGAAGTCGATCAGCGCCGAGCTGCCCAAGTCGGTCGCCGAGAGTGGCAAGTTGGTGATCGGCGTCGGCGCCCTGCCCGCCGGATTCCCGCCACTGGCGTACGTGGGCCAGGACCAGAAGACCCTCACCGGTGCCGAACCCGACCTCGGCCGCCTGGTCGCCGCGGTTCTCGGGCTGAAGCCGGAGGTGAAGAACTCGACCTGGGAGAACCTGTTCGTCGGCATCGACAGCGGCAAGGTCGACGTGGCCTTCTCGAACGTCACGGACACCGAGGAACGCAAGAAGAAGTACGAGTTCGCCTCCTACCGGCAGGACAACCTCGCCTTCGAGGTACCGAAGAAGAGCACCTGGAACTTCGACGGCGACTACGAGAACCTGGCCGGCAAGACCGTCTCCGTGGGCGCCGGCACCAACCAGGAGAAGATCCTGCTGGATTGGAAGGCGAAGCTCGCGAAGGAGGGCAAGAAGCTCACCGTCAAGTACTTCCAGGACAACAACAGCGTCTACCTGGCGCTGTCCAGCGGGAAGATCGACGCCTACTTCGGCCCCAACCCCGGTATCTCGTACCACATCACCCAGGTTGCCAAGACGCCGAACCCGACGCGCAACGCGGGCAAGTACTCCGGTGCGGGAGCGACGCTGGAGGGTCTGATCGCGGCCACCGCGAAGAAGGACAGCGGGCTGGCCAAGCCGCTCGCGGACGCCGTCAACCATCTGATCGAGAACGGCCAGTACGCCAAGTGGCTCGCCGCCTGGAACCTCTCCAACGAGGCCGTCGCCAAGTCCGAGGTCAACCCGCCCGGACTGCCGCTCGACAACTCCTGATCGCCGCCCGTCCCAGGGGACTCCGTCGTCTCGCGGCGGAGTCCCGGCCGCGCCCCGCTGTGTTCCAGACAGGAAGACTCCGCACCGTCATGTCCATCAGCGTCCACCACGCCCCGTCCACCAGCCCGACGGAACCCCACATCCTGGACAACGCCGCCTGGGCCGCGCTGACCGGCCCGCACGCCCATCTCGCCGAGCGCCTGGGCCGGGCCGCCCGCTACCCGACGGACGTCTCCCCGTTCACCGCCCTGGAGGACCCCGCCGATCCCCGCGCCTGGGACGACCTGGCCGCATTGGTCGGACCCGGCACCGTCACCCCGGTCACCGAGGTCCGGACCCTGCCCGCCGGCTGGGAGATCGAGGACAGCGGTGAGGGCGTCCAGATGGTCGACACCGCGCTGTACACCGAACCCGCGCCCGAGGCGGTACCGCTCGGGCCCGCCGACGTACCCGAGATCCTCGGCCTGATCGCCCTCACTCGGCCGGGCCCCTTCCTGCCCCGTACCGTCGAGCTGGGCACCTACCTCGGCATCCGGGACCACGGGCGGCTGATCGCCCTGGCCGGTGAACGCCTCCGCCCGCCGGGCTGGACCGAGATCAGTGCCGTGTGCACCCACCCGGACCACCGCGGTCGCGGCCTGGCCACCCGGCTGGTCCGCGCGGTCGCGGCGGGCATCAGGGAACGCGGCGACACTCCCTTCCTCCACGCGGCCGGGAGCAACATCCACGCGATCCGGCTCTACGAGTCCATCGGGTTCACCCTGCGCCGCCGCACACGGTTCGCGCTCGTCCGCACGCCGGGCGGACAGCCGGATGCGCAAGGCCGGGACGGACAAGAAGTTCCCGCAGCCGCACCCTCCGCACCAGGGCCGGCTCCCTCGCACGGCTGATCAGGAAGGCACCACTCCCATGCCCTCGTCACCCTCCCCTCTGCACCTCGCCGTCGCCCTCGACGGCGCCGGCTGGCACCCGGCCGCCTGGCGCGAACCCGTCGCCCGGCCCCATGAACTGTTCACCGCCGCCTACTGGACCGACCTGGTCACCGAGGCCGAGCGCGGTCTGCTCGATTTCGTGACCATCGAGGACGGACTCGGCCTCCAGTCCTCGCACTTCACCGAACCCGACGACCGCACCGACCAGGTTCGGGGCCGTCTGGACGCCGTCCTCATCGCCGCCCGTGTCGCCCCGCTGACCAGCCACATAGGACTGGTGCCGACCGTGGTGGCCACCCATACCGAGCCCTTCCACATCTCCAAGGCGATCGCCACCCTCGACTATGTGAGCACCGGCCGCGCGGGCCTGCGCATACAGGTCACCGCACGCCAGAACGAGGCCGCGCACTTCGGACGCCGTACGTTCCCGCCGTTCCGGACAGAGGACTACGACACACCCGCTGTGCGGGAAGTGGTGGCCGACGCCTTCGAGGAGGCCGCCGACCATGTCGAGGTCGTACGCCGGCTCTGGGACAGTTGGGAGGACGACGCGGAGATCCGCGACGTGGCCACCGGCCGCTTCATCGACCGCGACAAGCTGCACTACATCGACTTCGAGGGCAAGCACTTCAGCGTCAAGGGCCCCTCGATCACACCCCGCCCGCCCCAGGGCCAGCCGATCGTCAGCGCCCTGGCCCACGCGACCATCCCTTACCGTCTGGTGGCTCGGGCCGCCGACATCGGTTACGTCACCCCGCACGACGCGGGCCAGGCCCGTGCCATTGTCGAGGAGATCCGCGCGGAGCAGACAGCGGCCGGCCGCGCCGAGGAGCCCCTGCACATCTTCGGCGATCTGGTGGTGTTCCTGGACGGCGACCCCGGTGCGGCGGCGGCCCGACGAGACCGTCTCGACACCCTTGCGGGACACCCGTACACGAGCGACGCCCGGATCTTCACCGGCACGCCCGCCCAACTCGCCGACCTTCTACAGGAGTTGCAGTCGTCGGGGTTGTCCGGCTTCCGACTGCGTCCCGCCGTCGCCGGTCACGACCTCCCGGCCATCACCCGCGGCCTGGTCCCCGAACTTCAGCGCCGGGACGCGTTCCGACGCGCGTACGAGGCCGACACCCTGCGCGGTCTGCTCGGGCTCGCCCGCCCCGCCAATCGGTACGCCGCCACCACCACGACCGCCTGAGCCGGAGGGACACCAACTCATGAGTACGTCACCCGACAAGCCGCTCAAGCAGATCCACCTCGCGGCCCATTTCCCCGGCGTCAACAACACCACCGTGTGGAGTGACCCCGACGCCGGCAGCCAAATCGAGTTCAGCTCCTTCGCGCACTTCGCCCGGACCGCCGAACGCGCCAAATTCGACTTCCTGTTCCTCGCGGAGGGTCTGCGGCTGCGTGAACAGGGCGGCGAGATCTACGACTTGGATGTCGTCGGCCGTCCCGACACCTTCACCGTCCTGGCCGCGCTGGCCGCCGTCACCGACCGGCTCGGGCTGACCGGGACCATCAACTCCACCTTCAACGAGCCCTACGAGGTGGCCCGGCAGTTCGCGAGCCTCGACCACCTCTCCGGCGGGCGCGCGGCCTGGAACGTCGTCACGTCCTGGGACGCCTTCACCGGCGAGAACTTCCGCCGAGGTGGCTTCCTGCCGCAGGAGGAGCGTTACTCGCGTGCCCGGGAGTTCCTGTCCACGGCGAACGAACTCTTCGACTCCTGGCGCGGCGACGAAATCCTCGCCGACCAGGTGACCGGCACCTTTCTGCGGGACGCGCGGGCCGGAGCCTTCGTCCACCGGGGCCACCACTTCGACATCGGCGGTCGGTTCAATGTGCCGCGCAGCCCCCAGGGCCGTCCGGTCATCTTCCAGGCCGGAGACTCCGACGAGGGCCGCGAGTTCGCCGCGTCGAGCGCCGACGCCATCTTCAGCAGATATGCCGGACTGGAGGAGGGTCAGGAGTTCTACGCCGACGTCAAGGGGCGCCTCGTCCGGTACGGCCGCAGCCGCGACCAGTTGCTGATCCTGCCCGCCGCGAGCTTCGTCCTCGGCGACACCGACGCCGAGGCGGAGGAACTGGCCCGCGAAGTGCGCCGGCAGCAGGTCAGCGGCGCCACGGCGATCAGGCACCTGGAGTTCGTCTGGAACCGGGACCTGTCCGCGTACGACCCGGAGGGTCCGCTTCCCGACATCGACCCGGATCTCGGGGAGCACACCATCGCCCGGGGCCGCGCCCAGGTCCGGATGTACCGCGACCCACTGGCCACCGTCCGCGAGTGGCGCGAACTCGCCGCCGCCAACAAGTGGTCCATCCGGGACCTGGTCATCGAGACCGGCAACCGGCAGAACTTCGTCGGCTCCCCGGCCACCGTCGCCGCGACCATCAACGACTTCGTCCAGGCCGACGCCAGCGACGGCTTCATCCTCGTCCCGCACATCACCCCCGGCGGCCTCGACCCCTTCGCCGACACGGTCGTCCCCCTGCTCCAGGAACGCGGCGTGTACCGCACGGAGTACACGGGCACCACGCTGCGCGAGCACCTCGGCCTGGCCCACCCGGACGATGTGCGCAACGAGCGTGCGGCGTCATGAAGTTCCTCGCCATCACCCTCATCGTGCACGCCCCGCACCCGGTGACGGGCGTACAAAAGCCCACCCAGGACCGCTTCCGCGAGGTGCTCGACAACGCGCTCCTCGCCGAGGAGTTGGGCTTCGACGGTTTCGGCGTAGGGGAGCGGCACGAGCGGCCCTTCATCTCCTCCTCGCCACCCGTCGTCCTCAGTCACATCGCCGCCCTCACCTCCCGGATCCGGCTGTTCACAGCGGTCACCACGCTCAGCCTGCTCGACCCGGTGCGGGCGTACGAGGACTACGCGACCCTGGACCACATCTCCGGCGGACGCCTCGATCTGATCATCGGCAAGGGCAACGGGGCAGCCCAGCGCGACCTGTTCCAGGTCACGCCCGAGGACCAGTGGGACCGCAACGCCGAGAGCTACGAGGTGTTCCGCAAGATCTGGCGCCAGGACAAGGTGACCGCCGAGACCCGTTTCCGCCCGGACCTCAAGGACGCGGAGGTCTGGCCCCGGCCCCTTCAGCAGCCGATCCGGGTCTGGCACGGCAGCGCGACCAGCAAGGAGTCGGTCGACCTGGCCGCCCGCTACGGCGATCCGCTCTTCTCCGCCAACGTCACCAACCCCATTGAGCCCTATGCCGAGTTGATCCGCTACTACCGAGAGCGCTGGGAACACTACGGCCACGATCCGGCCGCCATCGCGGTCGGCGCGGGGACGGCGGGCCTCTACGCGGCCCGCACCTCCCAGAAGGCGATGGCCGCCTACCGGCCCGTGTTCGAGGGGAACTTGGCGTTCCAGAAGAGGCTGGGCCTGGAGCCGGTGTTCTCGACCCTGGAGGACTTCGTGGAGCGCAGCTCGGCGCTGGTCGGCAGCCCCCAGCAGATCATCGAGAAGGTGCACCGCTATCACGATCGGTTCGGGCACACGGTGCTGCATCTGCACGCGGACGCAGGAGGACTGACGGACCGTCAACACCGTGACTCCCTCGAACTCTTCCAGTCGGACATCGCGCCGGTGCTGCGCCGCGAGATCCCCGATCCGCCGTTCCCATGGGGCCCGGTCCTCGCGGAGCCCGCGCCCGTGTCCCTGCCCGCCGACCACTGAGGAGCCCTCCGCACATGTCCGACATCCCCCTCGGCGTCCTGGACCTGGTCCCGATCGCGTCCGGTTCCACCGCCACCGAGGCGCTGCGCCACTCCATCGACCTGGCCCGGCACGCCGAGGACTTCGGGTACGCCCGTTACTGGTTCGCCGAACACCACCTCAACCCGGGAGTGGCCGGAACCTCGCCCGCGGTCGTCCTCGCCCTGACCGCCTCGGCGACCTCGACCATCCGGCTCGGCTCCGGTGCCGTACAACTGGGCCACCGCACCGCGCTGTCCACGGTCGAGGAGTTCGGCCTGATCGACGCACTGCACCCCGGGCGCCTCGATTTGGGCCTCGGCCGCTCCGGCGGAGGCCCGCCCGGCGGCCCCGCCACCCCGCTGCCGACCGCGACTCCGGTGGTCGACGGCCGCACCCCCAACGGCCTGCGTATCCCGCCCCGGTTCTCCTTCGAGCACCTGCTCGGTTCACCGCGCATCGCCCTCCAGCGCGAGCTGCTCCAGCAGCCGAACGCGGAGTCGCAGGACTACGGCGAGCAGATCGACGACATCCTGGCGTTGCTGGCGGGCACGTACCGCTCCGCGGACGGTGTCGAGGCGCATGTGGTGCCGGGAGAGGGAGCCGACGTCGAGATCTGGATCCTGGGCAGCAGCGGCGGCCTGAGCGCCGAGGTCGCGGGCCGCAACGGTCTGCGGTTCGCGGCGAACTACCACGTCAGTCCGGCCACGGTGCTGGAGGCGGCGGAGGGATACCGCGCCGCCTTCCAGCCTTCCGACGCCCTCGACAAGCCGTACGTCAGTGTGTCCGCGGACGTCGTGGTCGCCGAGGACGACGAGACCGCCCGCGAACTCGCCACCGGCTACGGCCTCTGGGTCCGCAGCATCCGTACCGCCGAGGGCGCGATCCAGTTCCCCACGCCCGCCGAGGCACGCGCCCACGCCTGGTCCGACGCGGACCGGGCGCTGGTCCAGGACCGACTCGACACGCAGTTCGTCGGCTCTCCGGGCCGGGTCGCCGACCACCTGGAACAGCTCCAGCAGGCCACCGGCGCCGACGAACTGCTGATCACCACGATCACCCACGGCCACGCGGACAGGGTGCGGTCCTACGAGTTGCTGGCCGAGGAGTGGCGCACGAGGTGATTGCGAGGACTTGAACGGCCGTTGCCCTGGGCTGAGTTCGCACCGGAGTCGGCTCGGCCCCGGAAGGTCAGGGCTGGTGGTCGGCGGTCTGGAGTCCGGTCATCAGGACACCGGGCACTGCGCCGTCTCCAAAATGCCCGAGGTGCTTCGGCTACTGATCGCCTGGATCGACCGACGACGACCGAACCGACAACGACCGAGCTGAGGCCCGTACCATCCCCGCCGGACGCGCCTCGCCAGAGCGTTCCGTCAATCGGCCTGGGATGGTCATGGGTCGGCGTCAGCCCCCCTGCGGATGAGGGAAAGAAGATGTATCCA
Organism: Streptomyces sp. NPDC058001; assembly: GCF_042886315.1. Taxonomy (NCBI): domain Bacteria; kingdom Bacillati; phylum Actinomycetota; class Actinomycetes; order Kitasatosporales; family Streptomycetaceae; genus Streptomyces; species Streptomyces sp. NPDC058001. The sequence goes on along the minus strand of NZ_JBHVQT010000008.1, from coordinate 175,509 downwards.
ATGATGCGATAATGATGGATTCTCCCCCTTCAGTAGAGCCCTGCGGCCCGCCTACCGTTGCGCCCATGTAAACGGCCCGGCCGTCGGCTGATCAGTGCGTCTTCGATCCTGCGAGAGGTCTCTCGGGAGTTTCTCGGAGGGGCGCGGGTCGGCCTTGACGGTTTCTGGAGGGAGAAGGCGATGGCGCCCGTGGAACTGCTCATCGGAAGCCGATGGCAAGCGTCGGCAGGGTCCGGACGGACCCGGGACGTGACGTCGCCCTTCGACGGCTCGACCGTGGGTACCGTGGGGGAGGCGGGCCCCGAGGACGTCGAGGCGGCCCTGGCGGCGGCGGAGCGAGGCGCCGCGGTATGGCGGCGTACACCCGCTCACGAGCGGATGACGATCCTGCTGCGCGCGGCGGAACTCGCCGAACAGCGAGCCGCCGACATCGCGCGGACCATCAGCTCGGAGTCGGGCAAGACCATCACCGAGGCCACCGGCGAGGCGGCGCGGTCCGGGGACCTGATCCGTCTCGCGGCCTTCGAGGGCACCCAGCTCTACGGTGAGACGCTGCCGCTGGACGCCAACCGTGGCACCGGCCTGGACAAAGTGGGCTTCACCCTGCGCCAGCCGTGCGGTGTCGTGGTGGCCATCACGCCGTTCAACTACCCCGCACTGCTCGTACTGCACAAACTGGCGCCCGCGCTCGCGGCAGGCAACGCGGTCGTACTCAAGCCGGCCACCTCGACACCGCTGACCGCGCTGGCACTCGCCGAGTGCTTCGTGGACGCCGGTCTTCCCGAGGGCGTGCTCTCGGTGCTCGTCGGCTCCGGCGGGGTGCTGGGGGATGCCCTCGTCACCGATCCTCGCGTACGGAAGATCTCCTTCACCGGCTCCACCGCGACCGGCGAGCACATCGCGCGGGTCGCCGGGGTGAAAAAGCTCTCCCTCGAACTGGGCGCCTCCTGCCCGGTCGTCGTGCTGCCCGACGCCGATCTCGAACTGGCCGCGAGCGCCGTCGCGTTGGGCGGATACGTCAACGCCGGGCAGGTGTGCATCTCGGTCCAGCGAGTGATCACGCACCCCGAGATCACCGCGGACTTCCTCGACGCCCTCGTCCCCAAGGTCGAAGCCATCCGCACCGGGGACCCGTCGTCCCCCGAGACCACCATGGGCACCCTGATCACGACCGCCGAGGCCGAACGGGTGGAGCGGGCCATCGCGCGGGCCGGAGCCGACGGCGCACGCGTCCTGACCGGTGGCGAACGCGACGGGACCCTCGTGACCCCGGCCGTCGTGGCCGATGTCGACCCCAACTCCCCGCTCAGCCAACAGGAGTTGTTCGGGCCCGCCGTCGCCGTCAGCTCGGCCGAGAACTGGGCGTCCGCCATCGCCCAGGCCAACGGCACCGCCTACGGACTCGGCGCCGGGATCTTCACCTCCGACGTGTCCGGCGCGGTCCGGGCCATCAGAGAGATCGACGCCGGCTCCGTCCACATCAACTGGACGCCTCTGTGGCGCGCCGACCTGATGCCGTACGGCGGTCTGAAGGGCAGCGGTTACGGCAAGGAAGGCCCCCGTGCCGCGGTCAGTGAGATGACCGAGGTCAAGACCGTCGTCCTGCACGGCAGTCCCTGGTGACCCGGCCGCCCCTCGTCCACACCCCCGATCAGGAGCCGAACCATGACTGACCGGACACAGCGGAGCACGGTGCGCCTCACCGTCGCCCAGGCCGTCGTCATCTACCTCTCCCGGCAGTACTCCGTCGCCGACGGCCACCGCCGCCGCCTCATACCGGCCGCGCTGGGCATCTTCGGCCACGGCAATGTGGCCGGGCTCGGCCAGGCCCTCGACCAGCTCAGCGACCAACTCCCCTTCGTCCAGGGCCGCAACGAGCAGGCGCTCGTCCATATCGCGACGGCCTACGGCAAGGCGAGCAAGCGGCACGCCACCCTCGCCGTGACCGCGTCCATCGGCCCGGGTGCCCTGAACATGGTGACCGGCGCGGGCCTCGCCACCGTCAACCGGCTGCCTGTCCTGCTGCTGCCCGGCGACACCTACGCGACCCGCCACCAGGGGCCCGTACTCCAGCAGTTGCAGCACCCCGTGGAGGCGGACGCCTCGGTGAACGACGCCTTCCGGCCGGTATCCCGCTTCTTCGACCGGATCACCCGGCCCGAGCAGTTGCTCACCGCGCTGCCGGCGGCGATGAGGGCGCTCACCGACGTCGACACCGGCGCGGTCGTCGTCTCCCTCCCACAGGACATCCAGTCCCACGCGTACGACTACCCGGTGGAGTTCTTCGCCGAGCGCGACTGGCCGATACGCCGTCCGGCGCCGGACGCCGACGAGGTCGCTGCGGTGGCGCGGATGCTCGCCGACGCGGAGAAGCCGCTGATCATCGCCGGTGGTGGCGTCGTCTACTCCGGTGCCAACGAGGAGCTGGAGGCGCTCGCCGACGCGGCGGGCATCCCCGTCGCGGAGACGTTCGCGGGCAAGGGCGCGGTCCAGCGCCGTGCCTGGTGGCAGCTCGGCGGCATCGGCCTTGAGGGCACTCCGGCGGTCAACATCCTTGCCCGGGAAGCCGACTTCGTGCTCACCGTGGGCTCGCGTCTGACGGACTTCGCCACCGCCTCGCACTCACTCTTCCAGAACCCGGACGTGCGCTTCGCGAGCATCAACGTCAACGTGCACGACGCGGGCCGTCTCGGCGCGACCGCCATCGTGGCCGACGCCAAGCGGGCCTTGGCCGCGCTCACGGGTGCCGTACGGGCGAACGGCACCACCACCCCGGCGGACTGGCAGGAGAGCGTGCGCGCCCTGGACGAGCAGTGGCGGGAGCGACGTGCCGCCGCGCTCGACCCGGACACCGCCTTCGACTTCGCGTCGCTGCCCGACGACTCCGACGTCGTACGCGACACCGACGCGGTCCTCACCCAGGGCCAGTTGATCGGCCTGCTCCAGGAGCACGCACGGTCCGGCGACACGATCATCGCCGCCGCCGGCGGTCCGCCCGGCGACCTGCAGAAGGTGTGGGACGCCACCGAAGGCCGGTTCGCCCACCTGGAGTTCGGCTTCTCCTGCATGGGCTACGAACTGCCGGCCGCGATCGGGGTCCGCCTCGCCGAGCCGGACCGGTCGAAGCGGGTGCTGTCCCTGCTGGGCGACGGAACCTTCCTCATGGCACCGACCGAGCTGGTCACGGCCGCACAGGAGAGGCTCCCGGTCACGATCGTGATCCCGGAGAACCACGGCTACCAGGTCATCCGCCGCCTCCAAATGGGGTGCAACGGGCGGGAGTTCGGCAACGAGTTCCGCTACCGCGACGGCAATCTGGACATCGGATCCGACAAACCCGCCCGCCTGGACGGCGACTATCTCCAAGTCGACCTCGTCAAGACCGCGGAGGGCCTCGGGGCCCGCGCGATCCGTGCCACCACCGCCGACGAGGTGCGCACCGCGCTCGCCGACACCCGCGACCACGAAGGACCGGTGGTCCTGGTCGTCCCCGTGATCCCGCACGCCGACCTTCCCGGCGCCGGCGTGTGGTGGGACGTGGCCCCGGCTGAGGTCTCCGAGCAGGAAGCTGTCGCTCAGTTGCGCGACGAGTACGAAGAGGGTCTCGCGTCCCAGAGGTGGTACGGATGAACGGCTCTCCCCTGGACCCCTCTCCCTTGAACCCCTCGCCCCTGGGTCCCTCACCCCTGGACCACGGCCGCCTTCGTGCCCGACTCGCGGCCGGTGACGTCACCCTGGGCACCTTCGTGGGCACCGCCTCCGCGATCACGGCCGAGGTGTGCGCCGCCGCCGGTGCCGACTGGCTGCTGCTCGACCTTGAACACGGCGCGGGGGGCGAGGAACAGGCCCGTACGACCATCCCGATCGCGGCGGCCTACGGCGTCCCGACCGTCGTACGAGTGGAGTCCGCGGCGCGCATCCGCGTCGGCCGAGTCCTCGACCTGGGCGCCGCCGGGATCATGCTGCCGCGACTCGACACGGCGGCCGAAGTCCGGGACGCGCTACGGCACTTGAGGTATCCGCCGGTGGGGGACCGGGGCGTGGCCACGTACAACAGGGCGTGCCGCTTCGGGCTCGATCCCGCGGCCCTGGACCGGGAGGGCGAGATCCTCGGCGTGGTCCAGATCGAGTCGGCGAGCGCCCTGGCGGAGGTCGAGGTGATCGCGGCGATGGACGGCGTCGACGTCCTGTTCGTCGGCCCCCGCGACCTCAGCCACGACCTCGGCGTGCCCGGCGATTTCGCCGCACCGGTCTATCAAGAAGCCCTGGCGCGCGTCCGCGAGGCCGCCGCCATGCACGGCAAGGCCGGCGGACTCCTCGTCCCCGACGGTACGGCCGCGGCTGCCAAACGGACCGAGGGCTGGACGTTCATCGCCATCGGCTCCGACTCGACCCTGCTCGCGGCAACCCTGTCCGCCGCGCTCGACCAGGCCCGGCGCCCGCCCCGGCCCGAGCCCCAGCAATTGCCCGAACCTCAGCCCCAGCCCCAGCCCCAGGAGACACGATCATGACCCCCACCACCCCGGGCGCCGCACGCGAGATCGGCGCCGCACGTGAGATCGGCGTCGGACTGATCAGCGTCGGCTGGATGGGCAAGCTCCACAGCCGCGCCTACCAGGCCCTGCCCTCCGTCTACCCCGAGCTGGGCATCAAGCCCCGCCTCGTGCACGCCGCCGACACGGCCGAGGACCGCGCGGCCTACGCCCGTGACGTCCTCGGCTACGAGAAGGCCACCACCGACTACCGCGCCGTCCTCGACGACCCGGACGTCGACGTCGTCTCGATCTGCGCGCCCAACCTCCTCCACCACGAGATCGGCATCGCCGCCGCCAAGGCCGGCAAGCCGTTCTGGATCGAGAAGCCCGTCGGGCGCGGCGCCGAAGAAACCGCTGAAGTCGCCGCCGCCGCCCGCGCGGCGGGAGTCGTCACGTCCATCGGCTACAACTACCGGCACGCCCCCGCCGTCGAGCGGGCCCGGGAGCTGATCGCCGAGGGAAGACTGGGCCGTATCACCAACGTGCGTGCCACCTTCTTCTCCGGCTACGCCTCCGAACCCAAGGGCGCCCTGTCCTGGCGCTTCAAGCGGGACCTGGCCGGGCACGGCGCGCTGGGCGATCTGCTGAGCCACGTCGTGGACCTGGTCAGCTACGTCGTGGCCCCGATCGAGGAGGTCTCCGCGCTGACCAGCACCGTCTACACCGAACGCCCGATCCTGCCCATGGGCTCGGGCACGCACTTCGCGGTGATCGAGGACGGCGAGATGGCGGCCGTGGAGAACGATGACTACAGCGCGGCCCTCGTCCGCTTCCAGGGCGGAGCCGTCGGCACCCTGGAGGCGTCCCGCATCATCGTCGGCCCGCAGTGCGGCTTCGGTTTCGAGATCTACGGCACCGACGGCTCCGTCGCCTGGAATTTCGAGCGCATGAACGAGCTGCGCGTCGCGCTCGACCGCAGTGGTCCCCATCAGGGCTACACCACGGTGCTCGGCAACGGCCACCTGGGCGACTACGCCCACTTCCAGCCCGGCCCCGGCAACAGCATGGGTTACGACGACCTCAAGGTGATCGAGGCCAAGAAGTTCCTCGCCGCCGTGGCCGGCATCGAGCACCACAACTCGACGATCGAGGACGCGCACGCCGTCGCCGAGGTGATCGCGGCGGCGGCGGCCTCCGCGGCGAACGGCTCCTGGCAGCCGGTCCCCCGGGTGCCGGGTGCGAACTTCGGGCATCCGGCGCGGAGTTGATCGTATGCCTGAGCACGTCGTAGTGGCCCTCGGCCCCGTCGACGCCGACACGGTGGTCCCCGTACTCGGCCAGCGGGTCACGTTCGTTACCGACCCCACACCCGACGAGATCGCGGTCGCCGAGGGCGCCGTAGTCCGCGCCGACCGGCGCGTTGACGAGGACTTCCTTCGGCGGGCGCCACGGCTGCGGGTCATCGCCCGCACCGGCGTCGGCGTCGACCTGGTCGACGTGACGGCGGCCACCGCCCGTGGCATCCCCGTGGTCATCACCCCGGGCAGCGGCACCCGGGCCGTGGCCGAGGGCGCCTTCGCCCTCGCCCTGCATCTGACCAAGCGGCTGAGACCGCTGACCGATCTGGTAAAGGACGGCCGCTGGGCCGAGCGGAACGCCGTACCGGTCGGCGACCTGGACGGCGCGACGCTGGGGATCGTCGGCTACGGCCGCATCGGTCGCCGGGTGGGTGAACTCGCCGCCGCCTTCGGGATGCGGACGCTCGCCCACGACCCGTTCAGCCCGCCACCGCCCGAATTCGCCTGCGCCGACCTCGCCGAACTGGCCGAGTCGAGCGACGTACTCACCCTGCACACGCCGCTCGTGGAGGACACGCGGCACCTCGTGAACGAGCGACTGCTGGCCGGCGTCAGGCCGGGAGCGATCCTGATCAACTGCGGCCGGGGCGGCCTGATCGACCCGGACGCCACCCTGGCCGCCCTGGAAGCGGGCCGCCTCTCGGGCGTCGGACTAGACGTGTTCGACCCCGAACCGGCCCTCCACCACCCGCTGTTCGACCACCCCGACGTCGTCCTCACCCCGCACCTGATGGGTATGACACGCCGGGCGATGACCCTGACCTTCGTCGACGCCGCCCGTGGTGTCGCGGACGTCCTCGCGGGCCGCCCGCCGGCCGCGGTCGCCAACCCCGACTGGAACCACCGAAAGGCCACGGCATGACCACCTCACCGCTGAACAGGATCGCCGGTGCGCCCATCTCCTGGGGTGTATGCGAAGTCCCCGGCTGGGGCTACCAGTTGACGCCCGAACGGGTGCTGAACGAGATGCGCGAAGTCGGCCTGGCCGCCACCGAGATCGGCCCCGAGGGCTTCCTGCCCGGCGAGCCGGACGCCATGGCCCGCGTGCTCGCCCACCACGACCTCCACGCGGTCGGCGGCTTCACCCCGCTGCTGCTGCACGTGCCCGGACACGACCCGCTGCCCGAGGCCGAACAACTCCTGGCGAGCTACGCCGCCTCGCACGCGGAAGTCCTCGTCCTGTCGGCCGTCACCGGCCAGGACGGCTACGACTCACGCCCCGAACTCGACGCGGACGGCTGGAAGTTGCTGCTGTCCAACCTCGACCGGCTGGCCTCACTGGCCGCCGAACGCGGCGTACGCGCCGTCCTGCACCCGCATGTCGGCACCATGATCGAGAACGGTGACGAGGTCCAACGGGTCCTGGAGCACTCGGCGATCTCGCTCTGCCTCGACACCGGGCATCTGCTCATCGGCGGCACCGACCCGGCCGAGCTGACCCGCCAGGCACCCGAGCGCATCGCCCACACCCATATGAAGGACGTGGACGCCTCCCTCGCCGCCAAGGTCCAGTCCGGGCACCTCAGTTACACCGAGGCCGTACGCGAGGGGATGTACCGCCCGCTGGGCGCGGGAGACGTGGACGTCCAAGCCATCGTCGCCCACCTCACCGCACGCGGCTACGACGGCTGGTACGTCCTGGAACAGGACACCATCCTGACCGAGGAGCCCAGGGAGAAGGGGCCGGTCGAGGACGTGTGGGCCAGCGCCGAGCATCTGCGCTCGGTACTGCGAGGGGTTGGAGAATGAGTGCTGACGACCTGCTGGCCACCTGCTGGACCACCGCCGGCGACACCGCACCCGACCAGGACGACCAACGCAGTCCGCTGAACCTGCGGGAACGGGTGGAAGCGGCGGGCGACGCCGGATTCAAGGGCTTCGGCCTGCTGTACGCGGATCTGGTGGAGGCCGAACGCGAGTACGGACTCGCCGGCATCCGGTCCCTCTTCGCGGACAACGGAATCGGCCACATCGAGTTGGAGCTGCTGACCGACTGGTGGACCGAAGGACCCCGGCGGACCGCGTCGGACGCCCTGCGCACCGGACTCCTGAGGGCCGCCGAGGCGCTCGGCGCACGCACCCTCAAGATCGCCCCCGATGTGGCGGACGAGCCCTGGGACCTCGGCGCCTGGGCCAAGGACTTCGCCACGCTGGCGGCCCAGACCGAGGGCGTGGGCGCCCGGCTCGGGATCGAGTTCCTGCCCTGGTCCAACCTCAAGACCGTGCATGACGGACTCCGCCTTGTCGAGGCCGCCGGTCACCCGGCGGGCGGCCTCATCATCGATGTCTGGCACACCGAGCGCGCCCACACACCACCCGCCGACCTGGCAGACGTACCCGGGTCGCGGATCGTGGGCGTGGAACTCAACGACGCCGACAGTCAGGTCGTCGGCACCCTTTTCGAGGACACCGTCCGGCGCCGACGCCTGTGCGGAGAGGGCTCCTTCGACCTTCCGGGGATCGTCAGCGCGCTCCGTACGGCGGGCTTTTCCGGGCCCTGGGGCGTGGAGATCCTCTCCGACACACACCGTGCGCTGCCGGTGCGGGAGGCCGCCACAGCGGCGTACCGGTCTGCCGCGACGCTGCTGAAGTAGACACGGCAGCGGAAGTGCGGAGGGAGAGGGCGGTACCGGTCCGGTACCGCCCTCTCCCCTTCGTTCTCCGTTCGTTCTCCTTTATGCCGTGGCCGGGAGGACCGTACGTGGCCGGACCGGGAACCCCGCCGCCCGGTAGGCGTCGTCGATGAGCCGCATGGTGATCAGCGCGTCGTCGGCGTCGAGCGCCAGCGGTGCACCGCGCCGCAAGTGGGCGGCGAAGGCGTCGAGTTGGTAGATGTACGAGGACTGGCGGCCGAGTTCCTCGGTGCGCTCACCGGCGGCCGTACGCACGATGACCCGGTCGTCCAGGTGGGGCTGTACGAAGTTCACCGCCGTGGCCTCGCCGCGCGAGCCCACGACGCGGCAGCTCATCTGCCAGGTGTGATGGGCCATGTGACAGCGGGCGCTCCCCGTGGCGCCGCCCGGGAACTCCAGATCGGCGTCCAGCCACGCGTCGACCCCCGCGGCCCCCGCCTTCTCACCACCGCGCGCGGCGATCAGCCGGGGCGCCCCACCCGCCCAGGGCGCCAGCACGCGTTGGGCGTGCAGGCTGTAGCACCCGAGGTCCATCAGCGCGCCGCCCGCGAGCGGGAGCGACCACCGTACGTCGCTGTCCGGTGGCGCGGGCATGGCGACCATGGTCTCGACGTGCCGGAGTTCGCCCAACTCTCCGCTCCCCAGCAGCTCGTGCAGGCGCCGGGTGACCGGGTGGAACAGGTAGTGGAAGCCCTCCATGAACACCGTGCCCGCCTTGGCGGCGGCCTCGTGCACCTCGGCCGCCTCCGTCGCGTTGCTCGCGGACGGCTTCTCGGTGAGGACGTGCTTGCCGGCCTGGAGCGCGGCCAGATTCCAGGGCCCGTGCAGGCCGTTGGCCAACGGGTTGTAGACGACCTCGATCTCCGGGTCAGCGACGAGGGCGGCGTAGGAGTCCGCCACCCGCTCCACGCCGTGCGTGGCGGCGAACGCCCCGGCCCGGTCCCGGTCGCGGGCGGCCACCGCGACGAGGCGGTGACTGCCCGCACGGGCCGGCCCCACGATCGACAACTCGGCGATCCGGGCCGCACCCAGGACGCCGATCCGCAGGGGCTCGTCCGTCATCACTTGCGTACCTCGTCCAGTCGTACGGGGCGGTGCTCATGGAGCGACAGGGTGCACGCCTCCGCGATCCAGCTCGCCTCGATGGCGTCGGCGACCGTGCAGGGGGAGGGCCGGGTGCCGGCGACGACCTCGGTGAACGCGGTGAGTTCGGCGCGGTAGGCGGCGGCGAAGCGGTCCATGAAGAAGGTGTGCGGCGTCCCGGCCGGAAAGGTGCCGCCCGGTTCGACGGAGCGCAGCGGCAGCTTGTCCTCCAGGCCGACCGCGATGCTGTCCTTCATGCCGTGCAACTCCAGGCGCACATCGTGACCCCGGGCGTTGTGGCGGGAGTTGGAGATGACGGCGATGGTGCCGTCATCGAGGGTGAGCAGCGAGGACGCCGTGTCCGCGTCGCCCGCCTCACGGATGTACTCCGCACCCCGGTTGCCGCCCGCCACGTACACCTCGACCACCTCGCGGCCGGTCACCCAGCGCACGATGTCGAAGTCGTGCACGCTGCAGTCGCGGAAGATGCCACCGGAGACGGCCACATAGGCGGGCGGCGGCGGGGCCGGGTCCAGCGTGGTGGACCGTACGGTGTGCAGGTCGCCCAGCTCACCGCTCAGCACGGCCCGGCGCGCCGCCACACAGCCCGCGTCGAAGCGTCGGTTGTAGCCGATCTGCACCTCGACGCCGCTGCCCTCCACCGCGCGCAGCACCTCCAGGCTCTCCTCGACCCGGAGTGCCACGGGCTTCTCGCAGAAGACGGGGATGCCCGCCTTCACGGCGGCGAGGATGAGCTGGGGGTGCGCGTCGGTCGCGGCGGCGATCACGACACCGTCGACTCCGGCGGCGAGCAGCGCCTCGGGCGAGTCGGCGGCGGTCGCCCCGAAGCGTTCGGTGGCCCTGGCGACGGCCGCGGCCACCGGGTCGGTGACCACCAGCGAGTCCACCGCGTCAAGACCGGCGAGGGTCTCCGCATGGAAGGCGCCGATACGGCCCAGTCCCATGATGCCTATACGCATGAGAATCTTGCTCCTTCTGCCCGAGGGCGGTTCAGCCGATGGCGGGTTCAGCCGAGGGCGGTTCAGCCAAGGCCGGCTCAGTCCTGGCCGCCGAAGACGATCTGGTCCCAGTCGATGACCGAGCCGGTCACCACGCCGCTGCGGTCCGAGAGCAGGAAGACGACGAAGTCGGCGATCTCGTCGACCTGGCCGAGCTTGCCCATGGGTTGCGACCTGGCGGCCCGCTCCCGCCAGTCGTCGCCCGCGTCGTGGAAGGCGCGCTGCGTGGCGTCCTCACCCTCGGTGTCCGTCCAGCCGATGTTGAGGCCGTTGATGCGGATCCGGTCCCAGCGGTGCGCGTGGGCGGCGTTGCGCGTCAGGCCCGCCAGACCGGCCTTGGCGGCGGAGTACGCCGCCAGGTGGGGCGGCCCGCCGTGGGCGCAGTTGGAGATGATGTTGACGATGCTGCCCGGCGCCTCGCGGGCCGTCATGTCGGCCACCGCGGCCTGCATCGCGAAGAACGGCGCGCGCAGATTGATCGCCATGTGCTGGTCGAACAGTTCCGGTGTGGTGTCCAGCAGCGAGCCACGCGACGTCAGCCCTGCCGCGTTGACGAGAGCGTCGACGCGCCCGTGGGCGTCGACGGCCTGTACGGCGCTGTCGCGCGCCTGCGCCGGATCGGAGAGGTCCGCCCGTACGAAGCGCGCGCCTGTCTCGGCGGCCAGTTTCTCGCCGACCTCGGCCCGGCGGCCGGTGAAGACGACGGTCGCGCCTTCCCGGACGGCCGCCCGCACGATGCCCGCGCCGACGCCCTGGCTGCCGCCGTTGACGAGGACGACCTTGTCATCGAGCAGTCCCATGAGTGCTGTGTCCCTTTCCGCTGAGTGCCGTGACCCTTGAGTGGCGTGTCCCTTTCAGCGGTGTCGGCGCTCGGCCGCCGCCCGCAGTTCCCGGCGCAGCCGCTCGGGGTCCCAGCCGTCGGCGACGGCCTGCCGAACGGTGTCCGCCGGGGAGCGCGGGGCGAGACCTTCGACCGGCGGGTCGAGGTCGAGGTCGGTGGGGAAGGGGTAGCCCTCGGCGGTGGCCGCGATCACGCGGCGCAGCCAGTCCTCCGAAGCGCCCTCGGACTTGCGGCGCAGCAGCACCGGGAACAGGGCGCTCGCCATCGCGTCGCGGTCCACCGTCTCCATCGCGCGGCCGAAGGCGGAGGAGATCTGCAACAGATTGGCCATGCGCCTGATGTCGGCGCTGCGGTTGTGCCCGGCGGCGTGGAAGAGCGCCGGGTTGAAGAAGACCGCGTCGCCCTTGTTCAGCGGGAGCTGCACATGTTCCGCGTCGAAGTACTCGACGAAGCGCGGCAGCCGCCAGGCCAGATATCCGGGCTCGAACTTCTGCGAGTGCGGCAGGTACAGGGTCGGGCCGGACTCGACGGGCATGTCGCAGTGGGCCACCGCCCCCTGCAAGGTGAGTACCGGCGACAGCCGGTGGACGTGCGCCGGGTAGGCGGCGGCGCGCTCCTGGGAGAGGAAGCCGAGGTGGTAGTCGCGGTGCACGTTCTGCGCCGCGCCGCCCGGGTTGACCACGTTGATCTGGGAGGTCACCTGGTAGGCGGGGCCGAGCCAGGCTTCGGCGATCAGCTCCAGGACGTCGTTGGCGTAGTAGTCGGCGAACACCTCGGGCGCCCGCAGGGCCACCTTGTCCAGGGCGTTCCAGACGCGGTCGTTCGCGCCGGGCTTGGCGAAGTGGTCGCCGCGGGCCGCGCCAGTGGCGCGTTCCTCCTCGATCAGCCCGTGGAAGGCGTCGGACGCCGCGTCCACGATGGCCGCGTCGGTGAAGGCACGCTTGAGGACCACGATGCCGGGCCCGTCCAGCAGAGCCCGGACCAACTCGTCCTGCACGCCCCGACGGCCCTCGGGCGACGCCGCCAGTGCGCGGAGCCGGTCGCTGTCGTAGAGCGGGACGTTCTGTTCGACCCGCTCGGCCGAGGGGTGGTCGGCGGGGTCGGTGCGCTGCTCCACCAAGGAGCGGAAAGCGTCGAGATCGCAGTCCGCCTCGGTCAACCAAGTCCGCGCCGCTGCGGCTGTGGGAGACATCCGGGTCCTTTCGCCATCCGTGCGTTTCTGCCAGTCTTGGGAACCCGAACCCATCATTCAATGCTTATCAGTACATCAAAAATCCATCATCGGTCTGGGGAATCAGCCATGCGACACCGCTACCCGATCAGGGAAATCGCCCGCCAGGCCGGACTGAGCACGGCCACCGTCGACCGCGTCCTCAACCAGCGGGGCAACGTGACGGAGGGCACCATCAGGGAGGTACATCAAGCCATCAAGGACCTGGACCGTCAGCAGAGCCAGGTCCGGCTCGGGGGCCGCACCTTCATGATCGATATCGTGATGCAGACTCCGGAGCGGTTCTCCACCGCGGTACGGGACGCGCTGGAGGCCGAACTGCCCTCCCTGCATCCCGCTCTCGTGCGCTGCCGCTTCCACTTCCGTGAGACCTGCCCGCCGAGCGAACTGGTCGGCACCCTGGACAAGATCGCCAAACGTGGTTCACAGGGCGTGATCCTCAAGGCCCCCGACGAACCGGAGATCGCCGCCGCGGTCGGGCGGCTGATCGCCGCCGGCATCCCCGTCGTCACCCTGGTGACCGACCTGCCGCACAGCGCGCGGCTGGCGTACGTGGGCATCGACAACCGCGCGGCGGGTGCCACCGCCGCCTATCTCCTCGCGCAGTGGCTCGGCAGTCGGCCCGGCCATGTGCTCACCACGGTCAGCCGTGGCTCCTTCCGGGGCGAGGAGGAGCGCGAGATGGGCTTCCGCAGCGCCATGCGGCTCGCCGAGCCCCGCCGCTCCCTGGTGGAGGTCACCGACAGCGACGGGCTCGACGCCACCCAGCACGATCTTGTTCTTGACGCACTCAAGCACGACGAGGACATCATCGCCGTCTACTCCGCGGGCGGCGGCAACGTCGCCACCCTCGACGCCTTCGCGGCGCTCGGGCGGGAGTGCGCGGTGTTCATCGCCCACGACCTCGACCACGACAACACCCACCTGCTGCGCGAGCGCCGCATCTCCGCGGTCCTCCACCACGACCTGCGCCAGGACATGCGCCGTGCCTGCCAGATCATCATGCGCGCCCACAAGGCACTCCCCGACGACGGCCCGTCGTTGCCCTCGGCGATCCAGGTGGTCACGCCGTTCAACATGCCACCGGGTGCTCCGCCCGCGTCGTCCGCCGACTGAATCCCGTCGTGAGCGTTCGCGCGGGCGTGCACTGCGCCGGAGGCTACGGCCGGCCGCGGGCCGGACCCGGCGGCTTGGACCCCTGACGGCACCGCCGGTTGTGGAGATCAGGGCTTGCGGGCCACCCCTCCGTGTTCCGCGATGACCACGGGCGCGGGGGAGTCCTCCTCAGGCCGCCAGAGCGGGACCGAGACCACACCGGGTTCGAGCAGTTCCAGGCCGTCGAAGAAGGACGTGATCTCCGCGACCGTGCGCAGGTTGTAGGGGATGGCGCCGGTCTTGTTGTACGCGCTCTGGGCTTCCTCGAACACGGGGTCGATGCCCAGCGAACCGTCGTTGACGCAGAGGTAGCTGCCGGACGGGAGCGCCGCCATCAGTCCGGTGACGATCGAGCGGGCCTCGTCGTAGGACGCGACGTGGCCGAGGATGTTGCTCAGGACCAGTGCGGTCGGCTGGGAGAAGTCGAGCGTCTGCGCGGCGCCTTGGAGGATGCGCTCGGTGTCCAGCACGTTCGCGTCGATGTACGCGGTCTTGCCCTCCGGCGTGGAGTACAGCAGGGCACGGGCGTGCGCGAGGACCATCGGGTCGTTGTCGACGTAGACGATCCGGGTCTCGGGCGCGATGCGCTGGGCGACCTCGTGGGTGTTGTTGGCGGTCGGCAGACCGGTGCCGACGTCCAGGAACTGTCTGATGCCGGCCTCCGCCACCAGATAGCCGATGCTGCGGGCCAGGAACGCCCGGCTGCTGCGGGCGATGGTGACGATGCCGGGGAAGACATCCGTGTACGCGTCGCCGGCCGCCTCGTCGACGGGGTAGTTGTCCTTCCCGCCCAGCCAGTAGTTCCAGATCCGTGCCGAGTGCGGCACCGACGTGTCGATCTTCTGATGTTCGGCCGGTCCGGGCGTGGAGGCGTTGTCCGTCATGAGTGGCGCTCCGTCTTTCGGCAGGTCACGGTCAGGGCAGAGATGGTTCACCGCACAACATATGCCCCCAACGGCGCGAGTGCGTACACCAGTTCACCATCGGCCGCCGTGTCCCTTACCTGCGTGACAGTCGCCACCGCACCGTCACGGGGTCGAGGTCTGTCGGGCTCGCCGAGGGCGATGTCGAGCAGGCGGGCGGTGTTCAGTTCCGTGAGGGCGTGCCGGACAAGGGTGGTGTCCGCCGTGGGGTGTTCGCGGGCGACGGCTGTGGTCAGCTCGGGCAGCGTGCGGGTGCCGTCGGTGAGGTGGAAGACGGTCGCGCACAGCGGGCTGAGGAGGTGCCCCTGCTCGGCGTGTTCGTCGTAGACGGCCAGGCGACCGTCTTGGGCGATCGTCTTGACGCGCAGCCCTTCACGACGGGCTCGGGGGGCTTTCATCGGAGGGCTCCTTCCCCTGCGGCGGCACAGCGGTGCGAAGACTGGCCGTGCAGCCGTTCCGCCACAAGATCGAACTGTCGGGTCTCGGTGGCGATGGCCGGGACGGTACGAAAGCGATCCGGCCGGTCCCAGCGGGCCAGATACCGGTCGAGCGAGGTGTGCCGCTGGATCCAGGCGCTCATGTCTTCGACGGTGTCGGGCAGTTCGTCCAGGAGATGGGTGAAGGCGCTGCGGTGGTGGGCGATCGCGAGGGCGGTCACATCGCTCCCGGCGGGGACGGCTTGGAGGCTGTGGTTCCCCTCGGCGCACGCAGGGACGGGCTCGCTGTCCGGGGCGCCGAGGTGGAGCAACGACCAGCGCCGGTCCGCGAGTTCGCGCAGAGCCTGACGCAGCACCGAGGCACTGTCGGGGAGGAAGAGGGCATCGTCTTCCACCACCAGCAGGGACTCAAGACCGTCGGTATGGGCCTGCTGAATCGCCTGTCGGTGGGAGAGCGCGCGGCCGATACGGTGATCGGCCGGTGTCGCGGTGGCCGGCTGGCGATGGATGCGTTCGGGACGGATCCCGAGTGCGCCCAGTCGTCTGCGCAGAGCCTCCCAACGGTCGGGCCGTTCATCAAGGTTGATACAGGTGATGCCGTCGAAGGCGTTGAAGGGATTGCGTTTCTCCGCCTGGTAGTCCGCCATGCCCTGGCGCACGGCCCTCTCTCCCAGGACGGCGGAGAAGTGGTCCAGCGCCTCGTCGGGGCTCTGGCCGAGTTCGTCGAAGCCGATGAGGTAGTTGAACAGGCTCTGGTACCACGTCGAGTTGGCCCGGCCGGTGCGTGGTCTGTCGAAGCGGTGGGTCCAGCGCAGGGCGGGCAGACACCACGTGGTGTGACCGGCGCGGCGGAACTTCTCGTGCAGGTGGCCCTCCTCGGCTCCGTGCCCGGCGAAGGCGGGATTGAGGCCGGGCCAAGCCGTGGTGCGGCAGGCGAACAACCCCAGACCCTGCATGCCGATCTCGGAGGGCGGGGCGCCGGGATCGGTGCCCCGGGGGTCCGTGCCCCAGACCCCGTACATCAACTGCCCCCAGCGGGGCTCCCAGTGGGTGGACACCTCGCTCCCGTCCGGGGACACCAGGGGCCCCTGAATCAGGTCACCGCTGTCGGGACGCTCATCGATGTGGTCCACCAGCGCGGCCAGGGCCCCGGGAGCCAGTTGAACGTGGGAGTCCACGCACAGCACCCAGTCCGACACGGCCTCCCGGAAGATGCGGTCGCGGGCGGCGGTGCCCACACGCCGGTCGTACGGGACATACCGCAGCCGCGGAACATCCTGCTCCAGCCGTTTCAGCGACCAGCTGTGTGGACCGGAGGGATGATTGTCGACCACCAGGATATTGACCCGGTCCATCACCTCGGCGTGATGGAGCAGCAGACTCGTGACGGTGAAGTACACACCGTCGTAGTCGTCGTACGTCGCCATTCCCACCGTGAGGGTCCGTGCCTCCTGGACCGGTCCGGGCTCCGGCCGCATCCGGAAACGGTCATCGGACGCGGCCACCAGCTCGCGCAGAGCCGCCAGTCCCGCCTCGTCCGCTCCGGCCGCCGTATCGGGGCTTTCCACAGGGGCCATGTCCTACCTCACTCGCTTTCGCGGTGCTCTGTCAGCTTGCGCAGGTGCTGCACCTCGGCGGTGAGTTCATCGATACGGCGGTTCAGCGCCTGGACACAGACCATGGCGATGCCGTTGGCGTCGACAAGCGGGATCACTCGGGTGTTCGCATGGTGGAAGTCGAAGGCGGCGTGCCAGTCCTGGGCCATCGGCCCGATGTGACGCACCTCTTCGGACTCCCACAGATACCGCCAGGTGCTGATGGGCAGCGCCGCGACCGTCTCCAGTACGTGGTAGCCGTTGACGGCCCCGGCCGGGGCGACCCCATCGGTACCGTGGGCGGCGGTGTGCTCAGGGGCGGGTTCGGCACCAGGACCGGACCGCCGGAACGGCCACACTCAGCGGCTCCAGTCGACGGGGACGACGGCGCACTTGAGCCGGCGATCGCTGGGGCCCGGTGTGCTGGTGCAGGAGTCCGTGCCGATCGTGATCGTCCCGTGTGCCGAGGCCGTGGAGTGGACGCCGTCGCCGACCAGTACGGCGTCGTAGCCGTTCAGCAGTTCCTGGACGGTGCCCGGACCGAAGTTCTCCGTGGCGGTGATACCTGCCATGCCGGTGTAGTTGGTGTACGCCTGGCCCAGCAGTCGGCCGCCATTCGTATAGAACCGGACAAGGCCGCCCACCACCGGCTGCCCGGTGCGGACATCGGTGGCGGTGGCGGTGATGTTCTCCAACTGCAGCGACGTGATGTTCAAGGTCGCCTGGCTGGCACCCAGGCTCGTGGGCTTCAGGCTCGGGCAGTTCTCCTCGCCGCAGGCGGAGGGCTGGGCCACGGCGGGTGTGGCGGAGGCGGCGATGGCGCCGAGCGAGAGGGTGCTCATCGCGACGGCCGCGAGACCGGCGATCTTGTTTCCAGTCAGGTTCATGTTTGCCTTCCGCGGGCGAATCGGTGACGGAATTTGCGGGGTGCCATTTCACCCGAGCGGGCCCACCAGTCACGCTCGACAATCAGGCCATATGGGGCACTGGATATGCACTTCATCCCATCAGGTGAACGCCGATGCCGAGGCTGTGTTCGGCCCTCGATGTCCTGTCCGAGTGCGCCGTTCGAGGGCCCTGTCCGGGGGTTCTGTCCGAGGGTTGAGGCTCTCGGCCCGGCGTTACAAGGGGGAGGTGAACGTTCTCACGTAATCAAATGACTATCAGGAAATCGGTTCATGTGTGAATGCTTTATTATGAGGATGTTGGTTTATTTCCTGGAATGGGGAAAAGGCTGGTTATCATGGGCGGCACCTGAATTCCGTGAAGGCTGAAAGGTGAGTCCCCGTTGCATGACCGATGGATCACATCGACACTTCAGATGTTCGAGGGGGACGCGCGTTTCGCTCACGGGTATGTCGACGCGGACGGGAAGACGGTCTCTTTGTCGCGCGCCGAACTGCTCGCGGCCGTACGTGCCTCGGCCGGTGGGCTGATCGCCGCCGGGTTGCGTCCGGGGGACCGGGTCGCGCTGGTCGCCGGTGAGCCGGGGCCTTTCGTGCACGCGTTCCTCGGGGCCGTCTGGGCCGGTCTTGTGCCGGTGCCGGTTCCTCCGCCGCCTCAGCTCGGGCGCCGTGACGCCTGGCGCGAGGCACTCGGCGAAGCCCTGGCGGTCGCCGAACCGCGAGCCGTCATCGCACCGGAGGAGACACTGCCGCTGCTGTCCGACCTGCGACAGCCCTCTCTTTCGTACACGTACGAATCCCTCAACACCGCTGAGGCGGCGGCCGGTCCGCGAGAGCCCGTCCCCTACCGTCCCGACCGGATCGTCTATCTCCAGTTCAGCAGTGGCAGCACCGGCCGTCCCCGCGCGGTGGCCGCGACCGCCGGTGCTGTGAAGGCCAACTCGCTTGCCATCATGCGGGACGGACTGGCCGCCGACCCCGACCATGACCACGCGGTGAGCTGGCTGCCGCTCCACCACGACATGGGGCTGGTCGGATTCGTGCTCGCCCCGCTGGTGGTGGGCGTGCCGGTGACGCTCATGTCCGCGCAGATGTTCGTCCGCGACCCCGGGATGTGGATGCGCACGATGTCCCGGGTGAAAGGCACCATCACCTTCGCCCCGAACTTCGCCTTCGGGCTCGCCGCCAAGCGGATCCGTCCCGAGGACATCGCCGGTCTCGATCTGTCACCGGTACGCGTCCTCGGCTGCGGAGGAGAGCCGGTCAACGCGAGCACGCTCCGCCGGTTCACCGAGGCGTACGCGCCCGCGGGACTGGATCCGGCCGCGCTGCTCCCGTGCTTCGGGCTGGCCGAGTCGACTCTCGCGGTGACCTTCGGGCCACGGGGGCGCGGCGCACGGACCGACGCCGTCTCACCCACCGTCCTGCGGGACACGGACCGGGCGGTTCCGGCCGACGGCGGAGAAGAGCCGCTGCACGTGATGAACTGCGGCAGGCCGTTTCCGGGACACGAGGTCACTGTGGTCGACGGTCAGGGGGCACAACGCCCCGACCGCTCCGTCGGGGAGATCTGGGCCCGTGGTCCCTCGATCGCCGCGGGGTACGTCGGTGACGCCGAGGCCACCGCACGGACCTTCCGCGAGGACGGCTGGCTGCGCACCGGGGACCGGGGCTATCTCGCGGACGGCGAACTGCATGTCACGGGACGTGTGAAGGACGTCCTGGTCGTCAACGGCCGCAATATCGACCCGACTCGCCTCGAATGGCTGGTGGAAGCGGTGCCCGGGGTCCGCGCCGGAGGCGTCGTCGCCTTCACCCGGCCCTCGGCTCACACGGAAGAGGTCGTCGTGATCGTGGAGTGCCGCCCGGACGCCGCACCCGGCCTGGACCGGGCGATCCGGGAAGTCGCGGCAGAGCACTTGGCGCTGACCGTCGGTGACGTCGTCACGGCCGGGCCAGGGACGATCCTCAGAACGACATCGGGGAAACCGCGCCGCCAGGAGATGCGCGGCAGGTACCTCGCCGCACAACCCACCGTCACGGAACGGCGTGCGGAGGCACACGATGTCCACAGCGGCTGAGGTCGATGTCAGCTATGGAGCGAGCCCCGACTTCTTCCGGCTCTGGCTCGGGCAGGAACTGCACTACACCTGCGCCGTGTTCGACCACACCGACGACCTGCGTGAGGCACAGCTCGCCAAGCTTGCCGTGATGTACGACTACGCCGGGGTCCGGCCGGATTCCAGCGTGCTGGACATCGGCTGCGGCTGGGGCGGCACCCTCGCGTATCTGGCCGTCGACCGACAGGTCAGGGATGTGCACGGCATCACGCTCTCCCGCGATCAGCACGCGGAGATCGAGCGGCTGAACCAGCCGGGTGTGCACGTCAGTTGTGTGGACTACCGCGACTACGAGCCGGCGGAAAGGTTCGACGCGCTGATCTCGATCTGCATGATCGAGCACGTGTGCCGACCCGAGCAGGTCCGCGCCGGCGAGGCGGTGGACATCTACCGGGACTACTTCCGAAGGGCCTGGGAATGGACCGTGCCGGGCGCCTCCTTCGCCCTCCAGCACATCATCGGCGACCGTGTCCCGCGCGACCTCGCGGACATCCGTGAATTCGGCTGGTACAGCCGCCGTATCTTCCCCGGCGGATTCGCACCGCGCATGGAGCACATCGTGCAGGCGGTCGGCCCGTACTGGGAGATCGTCCGCCTCCGCACCCGGCGTTCGGACTACGCGCGGACCACCGGCCACTGGCGCGCGGGCCTGCGGCGGAACGAGAAGCTCATCCGCACGACGTGGGGCGATGAGCTGTTCGTTGATTTCGATCGATATCTCACTTTTTGTATGCGCGCCTTTGAGCAGGGATACCACTCCCTGGCCCAGTGGTCGCTCCGGCGTATCGACTGATCAGGAGAGTTCCATGAACCTTGCCGAAGCACTCGCGGTATTGCAGAGCGCCGGTGAACAAGTCAGCGATCACGAACTGGGGCCGTTGAGCGCGGAAGCCGAACTGCACGCCCTCGGCCTCGACTCCGTACAGCTCCTCGAAATGATCACAATCGCCGAACAGAGCATCGGTCTCCGCCTGCCGGACGAGGCATTCGGACGCGTACGCACGGTCGGTGATCTCTGCGAGGTGCTCACGGCCGCGACCCCGGAGCGGCAGGCGGGCGCCCGATGACCTCCCGTGCGCTGCGTGAGGCGTTCCACCGCGAGTACATGTCGTTCTTCGAACGGGCGGAACGCACCCGTCGCTGGAACCTCTTCGACGATGTCCCCTGGGATCGGCTCGACGAGTCCCCCCGGGACGAGCGCCTCGCGCTGTGCGCCGAGACGTTCTGCGGCGTGGAGATGTTCCTCCCCGACTATCTGCGCGAGCATCTGTCGCTGCTGGCCGGCGACTACGGCCAGGCGTGGTTCGCGGCGAACTGGGGTTACGAGGAGGCCAAACACTCCCTGGTGCTCCGTGAGTACCTGCACCGCAGCGGCCAGCGCACCGAGGAGCAACTGCACGACTACGCCGAGGAGATCATGGCCCGCAAATGGCGGGCACCGCACAGCGACCCCCGCGAGATGACGCTCTATCTCGCCGTACAGGAGCTGACCACCTTCGTGATCTACCGCAAGCAGCGGGAGTTGGCGCGCCGCACGGGCGATCCCGTCCTGGCCGAGGTGTACCGATTCATCGGACGCGACGAGATGGCCCACGCCCGGTTCTACCAACGCATGCTCGCCCTGCACCTGGACGTCGACCGCGCGGGCACACTCGCCGATCTCGCCCACGTGGTACGCACCTTCCGCATGCCCGCCCAGGATCTGCTGCCCGACTACGCCCACCGCACCGCCGTCATGCGCACGGCGGGGGTGGACGCGACGGTGTTCTTCACCGACGTGGTGCTGCCCCTGCTGACCGCGCTGGGGCTCACCCGCGAGGACCTGTTCTCCGTCCCGGTCCGGCCGGCGCCGACGGGCACCTTCACCCGTACGGAGAGCTGAGCAATGGTTCCGATCGCGATCACCGGTATGGCCTGCCGTTTTCCCGGCGCCCCGGACATCCCTGGCTACTGGCGGCTCATCCACGGCGGCGTGGTGGTCGGCGGCCCCGTCGGCCGGCGATGGAACCACCGGCCGTTCCACCGCCCGCAGGACCCCCGCGACCCCGACGGCTCCTACAGCGACCGGGTGGCACACCTTGACGACGTACGTTCCTTCGCGGCTTTGCACTACGGACTGCCGCCACGACGTGTGGAGGTCGCCGACCCCCAGCACCGGCTGCTGATCGAGCTGACCCGGGTGGCGTTGCAGGACGCGGGACTGGAACGCGGCCCGTTCCCCAGGGAGCGTACGGGGGTCTACGTCGGTGCCTCGGTGACCGAGTACAAGGACATGCTGACGTCCCGGATCCGGGCCCGCCAGCTCGCCCAGGGGGAGTTCGGGAGCGTCGACGCGGCGGACGCGGAGCGGCTGACGGCCGCCGCCGACGCGGTCGCGCCGATGAACGCCTACACCGTGCC
The DNA here is from genome assembly GCF_042886315.1 of Streptomyces sp. NPDC058001. Taxonomy (NCBI): domain Bacteria; kingdom Bacillati; phylum Actinomycetota; class Actinomycetes; order Kitasatosporales; family Streptomycetaceae; genus Streptomyces; species Streptomyces sp. NPDC058001. The sequence goes on along the minus strand of NZ_JBHVQT010000008.1, from coordinate 153,334 downwards.
GGGCAACATGCTGAACATGGCGGCGGCATCCGTCAGTTCCGTCTTCGACCTGGGCGGCCCGAGCTTCGTGGTGGACTCGGCGTGCTCCGCGTCCCTCGCCGCCGTGCACGAGGCGGTCACCCATCTGCGTACCGGTCAGTGCGAAGTGGCCCTGGCCGGCGGGGTCTACCTCAATCTGGTGCCGGACATCCTCATCGGCTTCTCCCGCATCGGCGTCGTGTCCCGCACCGGCGTCTGCCGCCCCTTCGACCGGCGTGCCGACGGATTCGTACTCGGCGAGGGCGCCGGAATGGTGGTCCTCAAGCGACTCACCGACGCCCAGCGCGACGGCGACCGGGTGTACGCGGTCATCCGCGGCAGTGCCTGCACCAACGACGGCCGTTCCGGCGGCCCCATGACACCGAGCAAAAAGGGACAGACCGCCTGCCTGGAGCGTGCCTACGACGACGCCGGTGTCTCACCGGGCAGTGTGGATTTTGTCGAGTGCCACGGCACGGCCACCGCGACCGGTGACGCGGTGGAGATGGCCGCACTGCGTGACCTCAGGTCGGGATCGCCCGCCGGGCCACCGGCCTATGTCTCCTCGGTCAAGGCGAACATCGGCCATACGCTCTCCGCCGCGGGCATCGCGGGCCTGCTGAAGGCGGCGCTCGTCGTCCACCATGGTGTCGTTCCGCCGCAAGCGGGCTGTGAACAGGTCGAACCCGAACTGCTCCCGGACGGAGGCACGTTCGCGATCACGCGCGAGCCACGCGCCTGGCGGCCCGAGCGGGACGCGCCGCGCAGGGCCGGTGTCAGCGCCTTCGGATTCGGCGGCACGAATGTGCACATGGTGCTGGAGCAGGCCCCGGAGCCGCCGGCGGTACGAGCCGCCCCACCCGGGGCCGACGGCCTGCTGTTTCTCCTGACGGCCGGCTCGGACACCCTGCTCGCCCACTACGCCGATCAACTCGCCGGCACACTGGACGAGCCGGAACCACCGGCACTCGCCGATGTCGCGTACACCCTTGCCTCGCGAACTCCGCTGGCGGCCCGTGCCGTGGTGACCGCCGCCACCCACACCGAATTGTCCAAGCGGCTCGGCGAGTTGGCGTGCGCGCTGCGCGACGACACCGCCGTGCCGCCCGGCACGTGGGTCCGGCGCCCTGGCCCTGTCCCGCGCGACCTCGGCGGACCACCACCCTCTCAGGCCGAGCGCCTGCTCGACTCGCAGCGGCCACCGTCCGTCGCCGCCGGACGACTGGTCAACCTGCCGGCCAGTCCGGTCGAGACCAGTACCTACTGGGCGCTGGACGAACCCGAGCACACCACGGCGCCCGACGGCTCCGTGACCGAACGCCTGCTGGCCGTCATCGCCCGGGTGTCGGACTTCCCCCCGGACGTGCTCGGACCGGACCAGGCACTCGTGGACGACCTGGGCTTCGACTCCCTGCTCGTCGCCGAACTCGCCGACCAACTCGCCGCCGAATGGCCTGACTTGCCACCGCTCACCCGCGAACTGACGCGGCCCGGGACGACGGTGCGGGAGATCGCGGACTGGATCACGGCGCATGACCGCATGCCCCGTGACCGCACGGCGCATGACCGCTGCCACGTGCCGGGGCCGACCCCGGCACCGTCCGCTGAGAGGCTCCCGGGGAACGATGGGGCCGCGGGCATCGCCGACCAGTTGCGACTGCTCGGCCTGCCGAGCCCGTACTTCGCCGTTCACGACGAACTCCTGGGCGCCACCACGGTCGTTGACGGAGTGCGCCTGACCAATTTCTCCGGATACGACTATCTGGGGCTCGCCAAGGATCCCGTGGTGACCACCGCCGCGAAGGAGGCCATCGACCGGTACGGCACCTCCGTCTCGGCCAGCCGCGCCGCTTCCGGGGAACGACCGGTGCACGGCCTCCTGGAAGACGCATTGGCCCGGCACCTGAAGGCGGAACAGGCACTCACCCTCATCGGCGGGCACCCCACCAATGTCGCCGTACTGGGGCATCTGCTGGGCCCGGCCGACCTCATCGTCCATGACGCGTTCGCGCACAACAGCATCCTCCAGGGAGCCCAGCTCTCCGGCGCCCGGCGACGGGTCTTCCCGCACAACGACATGGCCGCGCTGGATCGCCTGCTCACCGAGCAGAGGCCGTTGCATGAGCGCGTCGTCGTCGCGGTGGAGGGCGTCTACAGCATGGACGGTGACCTCGCTGACCTGCCCGCGCTGATCGAACTGCGGCGCCGGCACGACGTTCTGCTGTACCTGGACGAGGCACACAGCGTGGGGGTCCTCGGCGCGACCGGAGCCGGTGCGGCCGAGCACTGGGGCGTCCCGGGAGACGAAGTGGACATCCGTATGGGGACCCTCTCCAAGGCAATGGCGAGCTGCGGCGGGTACATCGCGGGCGCCGAACCACTCATCACCCATCTCAGGCATACGACACCCGGATTCATCTACAGCGTCGGCATGCCGCCGAGTGCGGCGGCGGCGGCACTGGCCGCGCTCGAACGGCTCCGCGAGGAACCCGCACTCGCGGCGACGGCCCGCGCACGGGCGGCACGATTCAGGCAGCGTGCCGAGGAGGCGGGCCTGAACATCGGCCTCAGCGTGGACGGTTCCTGTGTCGTGCCGGTCATCACCGGTGACGCGGCCGGCGCGCTGCGGCTTGCCGATCGGATGCGCCAACGAGGCGTCAACGTACAGCCGTTCACCCCACCGGCGGTCGAGAACCACCAGTCACGCCTACGGTTCTTCGTGACCGCCCGGCACAGCGAACGGGAGATCGACGAAACCGTCCGGACCCTGACAGCCGAATGGGCGGCGCTCAAGGACGCGCTCACCACCTGACGGCTCATCGCTTGACGATCGGAGCGGGGCGCGCCGGTGCCCCGCTACCGTGCCAGCAGGTCGGCCAACCCCTCTTCCAGCCGGACAGCGGGAACGAAACCCAGCTCATGGCGCGCCCGCTCCATGGAACAGGTCCACCACGCGCTCCTCAGCTCGACCGCCTTGTCACGGTTGAGCGGAGGATGTACGCCGCGGACCCGGCCGACCAGCTCGGCGCCCCGGGCCACCGCACCGACCACGGGAAGCGGCACGGGCAGTACCAGCGGACCACGGCGGCGGCCGAGTGCCTTCGCCAGCGCCGCGCACAGGTCCTCCCAGGTGTGCGTGGTGCCGTCCGACACGGTGTAGACGCCATCGGCGGGCCGCGTCGAACTGAGCCGACGGCCCCGGAGCGCCGCCGCCAACAACGCCTCGCACACGTCATCGACGTGCACCAAGGAGTATCCGCGTGGACCGAACCCGGCCTTGAGCACCACTCCCGCACGCACCATCGGCAGCAGTGAGGGAACGAACGCCGGGTCCCCCGGACCGTAGACGATCGGAGGGCGGACGATGGTCGCGGGCAACCGGTCGGACAGTGCGCGCACCGCCTCCTCCGCGGCGAGTTTGCTCCGTCCGTAGCGGGACACCGGCCGGGGAGGGTCCTCCTCCCGGCGGGGCCGGCCCTGGTACGAGGGACCTGCGGCGGCCAAGGAGGAGCACAGGACGAGCGGCGGCGGGGACGTCAGCGCGGCGACCTCCTCCGCGAGTCTGCGGGTGCCCCCCTCGTTGCACCGGCGAAATCCCTCGTCCGTGGGCGACTTGACCAGGCCGCCGAGATGGACGACGTAGTCGGCGCCGCGTACGACCTCACGCAGACCCTCCCCGGTGACGAGGTCACCGGTCACCGGACGCACCCCCGCCGCGGTGATGACCCGGTGCGCGGAGGTACTCCGTACCAGGGCGACCACTTCGCCGCCCTCGGCGATGATCCGCCGGCACAGCCTCTGGCCGATGAACCCCGTCGCGCCGGTGATCGCGAAACGGGGGCGTGCGGTGGTCACGTGTCCTCCATCGGTGCCGCTGGAAGGGGAGTTCCTGGAAGGGAAGTTTCCGAAGGGGGAGTACCTGAAGGGACACGGCGGTTCTTTCCGCGTCCGAACCGCGGCATCCACCAATTGGCGCGCCCGGCGAGCCGCATCACGGCCGGGACGAGCAGGGCGCGGATGACGGTGCAGTCCAGCAGTACGGCGAACGCGAGCCCCACGCCGATCAGCTTCAACAGGACGAGGGACGAGAGCGCGAGGGCCGCCGTGACCGTGGCGAACACCAGGGCGGCGGACGTGAACAGCCTGCCCGTGCGCTGCAACCCGATGGCCACCGCCGTCGCCGTGTCGCTCCCACGGCGGTGCTCCTCGACGATGCGGGACAGCAGGAACACCTCGTAGTCCATCGACAGACCGAAGGTCACACAGAACATCAGACTCGGCACGACCACGTCCGTGACGCCGCCCGCGGTGACGTCACCGAGCAGCGGTGCGAGGCGACCCTGCTGGAAGACGGCGACCAGGACCCCCGAAGTGGCCGCCAGACCAAGGGCGTTGAGCAGGAGTGCCTTGACGGGAATGAGCACGCTCCGGGTGAACGCCAGTAACAGCGCGAAGGCGGCCAGTACCGTGACGCCGACAACCAGGGGCAGCCGGCCGGCCAGCACCTGTTCGGTGTCAGCGAGCCTGGCGCCGGGCCCGCCGACCAGGACAGGTCCGGGCGCGGGTACCGCGCGCAGCCCGGCGGCGAGGCGGCTGCCCTCGGGGGACAGCGGGTCGGTGCCCTCCGGGATCACCGACAACCAGGTGCCGCCGGGCCCCGCGAAACGGGCGGACGACGCGTCCGGCACCGCCGACCGCAGCCCGTCGCGATATGTGCCGGTCCTGGCCTCCACCCGCCGTACCCCCGGCACCAGGGCGAGCCGACGGGCATACGCGTCGAGTACCGAGTCGGGCACAGGGTCGGTCACCGGGTCCGGCACAGCGCCGGTCACAGGGCCGGTCACCGCGCCGGTCTCCGCGCCGGGTCGCCCGGCGGTCGGCCCGGGAAGCACCACGCTCGCCGCGTCCACCCATTCCGACCCGAAGTCCGCGCGCAGCCGCTGGGACGTCTCGGCGACGGGTGAGGACGGCGGCAGGATCCGGTCGTCGTACATTCCGAACCGCACCTGGGTCACCGGAGCCGCCAGCAGGACCAGCAGGGCGAGCGCCCCCACGGTCACCAGGACCGGGCGTCGCATCACCGCGCGTGCGAGCCGGAACCACGCGCCCGACGACACGGCCTGGCGAGGGCGACGGAGCCGGGCGAACACATCCCACCGGTCGAGACGTTCACCCAAAAGGATGAGTAGGGCGGGCAGTACCGTCAACGCCCCGGCGGCCGACGCGCACACCACCGTCACTCCGCCGTAGGCCAGCGATCTCAGCAGCGGCAGCGGGAAGAGCAGCAGTGCGGACAAGGAAGCCGCGATGGTCGCGGCCGAGAACACCACGGTGCGGCCGGCGTCGCGCAGGGTCCGCCGCAGCGCCTGGTCCGCTCCGCCGCCACCGGCCAGCTCCTCCCGGTAGCGGCTCACGAGCAGCAGGCTGAAGTCCACCGCGAGCCCGAAGCCCAGCGCGGTGGTGATGTTCAGGGCGAAGAGCGACACCTCGGTGACAGTGCTCAGCAGCCGCAGGACCGCCGTCGTGGCGGCGACCGCGACCACGCCCACCACGACCGGCAGCAGAGCCGCCGTGACACTGCCCAGAACCCAGAGAAGGATGAGCAGGACCAGCGGTACGGCCACGAATTCGGCGAAGCGCATGCCCTCCTCGCTGAGCTTCTCCGTCTCGTCCATCACCGCCGCCGCACCCGACGCCGATACCCGCAAAGGCCCCCTCGTACCGGTGAACCGGTCGATGATGTCGCCCGCCGCGTCACGGGTGGCCCGTTCACCGCCCTGCAACCGGATCAGTACGAGAGCGGAGTGCCGGTCCTCGGTACGCAGGGACGGAAGCCCTTGCTGCCAGTACGAGTTCACCCAGGCGACGCGTTGGTCCTCCGCCACCCGACGGGTCAGGTCGCGGCCCGCGGCGGTCACCTCTGGGGCATCGACGGAGTCCGGCGTGGTGGCGTGCAGGATCAACTGCGGTGGCCCGGCGTGGAATTCGGAGGCGAGCAGGGCCTCGGCGCGCACGGAGTCGGCGGCCGGCGGGGTCCAGCCCCCGGGGGACAGCAGATGGGTCAGACCTACCGCGTACCAGCACGCCAGCGAACCGAGAAGGCAGGTGAGGGCCACGACCAGCCGTGCGCGGCGCCGTGACCGGCGATCGAATCCGCCGAAGGGCTCTTGCCTCACGGACCGACCCGTCTCCCTCCGTCTGCGACTCATGCCTCACGGCTCACCGCTCACGCCTCATGAGGAGTCAGTCTTAGCACAGGTCGTCACGAGTGGTGATCGATCAACTACGTTGAGTGCTAGCCTTGTTGAGTTTCCGAGCGCGGGACCGGTATCGGCCGAGGAGGGGTTGCGAGGGCATGCAGAGCTGTGACGCGTACGACGTGAAGGCGGTGCGTACTCGCGCGGACCGATCGGCGTTCATCGGCTTCCCTCATGTCCTGCACCGGCATGAGCCCATGTGGGTTCCTCCGCTGCGCGGCGATCAGCGCAGGCTCATGGACCGCGGGTCCCATCCCTTTTACGAGTTCGGCGAGGCGCGGTTCTTCCTGGCTCGGCGAGACGGTCGCGTCGTGGGCCGCATCGCGGCCGTTCACAACCCGAACCACAATCGCTTCCACGACTCGAAGGACGGCTTCTTCGGGCTGTTCGACTGCGTCGACGATCCAGATGCGGCCGAGGCGCTGTTCACCGCCGCCGCATCCTGGCTACGGACGCGGGGACTCGAAACGCTGCTCGGCCCGGTCAGTCTCTCCACCAACTACGAATGCGGAGTGCTCACCGAGGGATTCGACCTCCGGCCCGCCGTCCAGATGCCGTACAACCCGTCGTACTACCCGCAGTTGATGTCCGACTGCGGATTCACCACGGCGATGGAACTGCTGGCCTGGGAGCTGCCCGCCACCGTTCACGAGAACCAGAGACTGCTGCGCCTCCTGCGGTCCGGGAGGGACTGGGGAGTCCGTATCCGCCCGCTGGATCTGCGGAACTTCGCCGCCGAGTCGGACCTGGTCAAAGAGGTCTACAACGCCGCCTGGGAACGTAATTGGGGGTTCAGCCCGATGACCGACCGTGAATTCGGCGCCCTGGCCCAGCAGTTGCGCCCTCTTCTCAGGCCCGGACTGGGCATGGTCGCGGAAGTGCACGGGGAGCCCGCCGGTGTCGCCCTGGCGCTACCGGACTTCGCCCCCGCGCTCGCGGCGGCGAACGGACGCCTGCACACCTGGGGCATTCCGCTCGGCCTGGTGCGGTTGCTGCGCGCGCGCCGACGGCTCGACCGGGTGCGGGCCATGGTCCTGGGCGTGCGGGAGGAGTATCGCGGCCGTGGCATCGAACTGCTCCTGGGAATGGAGGTGTCCCGCGCCGCACAGCGGCTGGGCTATCCCGTCATCGAGGCGTCCTGGACGCTGGCCGACAACTACCGTGCCAACCGGACGATGAAACTCATCGGGGCCCGGGTGACCAAGAAGTACGGCATCTGTCAACGCCCGCTGGACCACCTCGTTCCCTCTACGACGGCTTCCTGAGACCCGGATGCAGCCCCCTGCGCGAGTTCCGGACGCACCACCCGCGGGAACATGCCGCTGCCTCGCCGGTGTCGGCGAGGCAGCGGGACGTGGCTCCGGGTGGTCAGACTCCCGTCGTGTTCTTCGCGTACGGCGTCTCCGCCGTGGGCGTCGGTGCGGTCGCGGGCTGCGGTGTGGGGCCGCCTTCGCTGAGACCGAACCGGCCGTGGACCTTGCGTAGGAAGCCGGGCGCGTACCAGGCCGAGCGGCCGAGCAGGCGCATCGCGGCGGGTACGAGGACGCCGCGTACGGCGACGGCGTCGATGAGGATGGCCAGTCCGCTGCCGAGGCCGAACATCTGCATGAAGCTGATCTTGGCGGTGCCGAAGGCGAAGAAGCTCACGGCGAGCAGGCAGGCCGCCGCGGTGACGATGCGTCCCGTGTGTCCGAGACCGTTGGCCACGGCGGACTCGTTGTCGTCGCCCAGATCGTGGAGTTCCTTGATCCGGCTGGTGACGAACACCTCGTAGTCCATGGAGAGGCCGAAGGCGATGCAGAACATCAGCACGGTCATCGACACCTCCATCGGCTGCGCCGAGACGCCGAGAAGGGATGAGAGGTTGCCGTCCTGGAAGATCCACGTCATGACGCCAAGGGTCGCTCCCAGGCTGATCACGTTGAGGACGAGGGCCCGCAGCGGCTGTACGACACTGCCGGTGAACAGGAAGAGCAGGACGAAGGTGGTGAGGGCGACCAGGGCCACGGCGATCGGGAGCCGGCTGCTGATGGAGTCCTTGGAGTCGACCAGTTCGGCGTCGACTCCGCCCACCAGGGGCTGTGATCCGGCGGGCGGCGTCGCGGCCCGCACCGCGTCGACCAGGCTCTGTGCCTCGTCCGACCGGGGCGGCAAGTCGCTGACCACACTGATCCGTTGGGCGTCGGACCTGCCGAGTGCGGCATTGCCGGGCCCGGTCGCCGCGGACTGTCCTTCGGTATAGGTCCCGGTGCTGGTCTCGACGCGGGCGACGCCCTGGAGTCCGGACAGTTCGACCGCGTACGTCGCCAACGGGGGCTCGCCCACCGGGTTGTCGATGACGACGTGGAGGGCCGCCTCGTCGTTGCCGTCGAAGTTCTCCCGCAGTGCCGTGGCGACCTGGCGGCTCTCGGCGCCTTCGGGCAGGACCCGTTCGTCCGGCGTGCCGAAGGTGATGCCGAGGAGCGGGCTCGCCGCCAGTACCAGGACCGCGAGCACGGGCAGCGCGGTGAGCGTGGGCCGCCGCATCACGGTACGGGCCAGCCGCCCCCACATCGACGCCCCGGCGCCGACGGGCCCCCGCTTCGCCCACGGCAGCCGCCCGCTGTTGACCCGGTGCCCCAGGACGACGAACAGGGCCGGCATCACGAACAGAGTGCCGATGGCCGCGATGGCGACGACACCGACACCGGCGTAGCCGAACGAGCGGAGGAAGTACTGCGGGAACACCAGGAGCGCCGCGAGCGCGGCGGCCACGGTCGCGGCGGAGAACGCGACGGTGCGGCCCGCGGTGTGCACGGTCCGCCGGACGGCGTCCTCCACGCTCGCCCCGGTCACGAGCTGTTCCCGGAAGCGGCTGATCATCAACAGGGCGTAGTCGATGCCCAGTCCGAGGCCCAGCGCGGTGGTCAGGTTGGTCGCCGAGACGGAGACGTCGGTGACGCTGCCGAGGAGGGAGAGTTGGGCGAACGAGCCCAGGATGGCGATGATCGCGATGGCCAGCGGCAACAGGGCCGCGACCATACTGCCGAACACGAACAGCAGCAGTACGAGGGTCAGCGGTATGGCGATGGTCTCGGCCAGGACGAGATCGTCGACCACCTGCGTCGACATGTCCGCGCCCACGGCGGCGCCGCCTCCGGCCCGGACCGTGAGCGTGTCCATGTACGTTCCGGTGTAGGCGTCGAGGATGGCCGTGGCGTCCTTCTGCTGCTGTGTCTCGTCGCCCTTCACATGGGCGAGCACCATGGCCTCGCGGCCGTCCCGGGAGCGCAGGCCGGGGCTCTCCGTGTCCCAGTACGAGACGACGTTCGCCAGGCTCTTCTCGTCCTTGAGGTCCGCCACCAGGGTCCGGCCGCTCCGCTGGGCCGCCGGGGTGTCGATACGGCCGTCAGGGGCGCTGACCAGTAGGACCAGGTTCGTCTCTCCGCCGAACTTCTCGTCGATGACCTCAGCGGCCCGGGTGGACTGGGACGCCGGGTCGTCGAAGCCGCCCCCGAGCAACTTGCCGAACGCGCCGGCGCCCACGACACCCATGAGTGCCACGGCTACGACGGCGACGACGAGTACCAGCCGGGACCGTCGAATCGACACTTCGGCTATGCGTTCAAACACGCCCGATCTCCTTTGCGTCCTTGCGGTGGAACGACGTGAAGCAGCCGGGACATGGGGAGAACCGGCGCGGTGCTCGGCGGGTCTCGTCGCCCGTCGGAGGTAAGTGCGGTGTCGCACTCTTCGTCGCCGCGAACGACGCTAGTGGGGTGACGGAAGATTTGGCAGTGTTAGATTTTCTTCACAGCACCAAGGCTCTTGATAGCCCGCCGGGTCCATGTCGTACGGTCGCCGTATGCCGACAGACGAACCCATAACGGCCCCCGTCTCCCTGCGCGAGCGGCGCCGGGCCGCCGCTACCCAGGAGATCCTTGACGCCGCCGAGCGCCACATCACCGAACACGGGCCCGCGGCCCTGTCCCTGCGCGCGGTCGCCCGCAGTCTCGGCATGACCGTGCAGGCGCTCTACCACTACTTTCCGCGCCGCAATGCCCTCGTCACCGAGCTGATCGCCAGGACGTACGACGACTTGGCCGACGCCGTGCAGGCCGCCATCGACTCAGCGGCGGACGACCCGGCCGTGCCGCGCGTGGTGATCGCGGCCGAGGGCTACCGCCGATGGGCCATCGCCCACCCCGAGCGGTTCCAACTCCTCTACGGAACACCGCTGCGGGACTACGAGGCACCCGCCGATGGGCCCACCACCCAGGCGATGCGGCGGATGGGCGCGATCTTCCAGCACGAGTTGTTCGGCGGGTTCACCGACGCCCAACTCGCCGCGGCCGGCACCCTGGCTCCCTCGTCCCCGCTCCGGGGGCATCTGGAGAACATGCCACCGGAAGGTTCGGGAAACCTGCCGGCCGCCGCGACCGCTCTCCTCATGAGCGCGTGGGGACACATGCACGGCCTCGTCGTCCTGGAGGTGTTCGGGCACACTTCTTTCCTCGGCGACCACCAGGCCGAGATCTTCCACATGGCGATGCGGAACATGCTGGACGACGTCCACAGCCGGATTCCCGCACAGGGCTGACCGGATCGCCAACTGCCGTTCCTGGTCCGAGTACTTCGCCTACAGCCGACGCGGACCGACGAATGCCATGACATCGCCGGCATCTTCGGCTGGGCCTACTGAGCCACACCCTGAGCCTTCTTGACAGCCCGGATCTGGTGCCGGACGGGGGCCTCAACGCCGTGCGTGGCGGATCTTCAACCGTCCGAACCCCATGGCCCCGGTGATCCGGATTCGCGGCCCGCCGGGGCGGGGGTGCCTCGGGGGCTCGTAGCGCGCGTCCTTCCACACGGTCTCCAGATCCCCGATGTCGACGACCGCGTCGCGAGGCACCGTGATCTTGGCCCTGCCGTATTCGAGTCGCAGCTCGATGTCGACCGCCGGATGCTCGAAGTCCGCCTGGGACAGGTCGAGATACACCTTTCCGAACGCCGACTCGACCTTGAGGAACCGAGGTACCCGCCATGCGCCGCGCCGCTTGATCCGTCCGGAGGCGGCGGCGATCGTGGAGGTGGTGCCCGCGTTCTCCGCCGGGAGGGAGGTCAGCGCCCGCACCAGTTCGCCGTGCGTCTTGGCGACGAGTGCCTGATCGAGGCGTTCGTCCATCTCTCCGTGCGAGATGTGCCCTTCGGCGTACGCCTCCTGGAGGCGCCGTACAGCGGTGTCGCGATCGTCCTCGCGGATCGGCGGCGGCGGGTCTTCCTGCGGCGGAGTCACCGTTTCACTCTATCGTCGGGCCACCCCTCGGCTCCGTCTCAGGGCCGTTGTTCCGTTACCGGTGGCGTGGCCGAGCGGAATGACGGAAGGCGCGCGTTACGGGGTGGGCTTCAGGTAGTTGAGGACGAGCCGGGTGAGTTCGTCGAGGAACTGGTCCCGTGGGATGGGTGGTCGGTCGAGCAGATAGCGCACGGTGAGGTGTTCGACCGTACGCACCGAAATCCACACCGCCGTATCGAGGGCGATGTCCGGGCGCAGACCGGTGCGCCGCGTCGTCAGATAGGCGAAGACCAGTTCGCCGATGCGCTGCTCGAAGGCGCTCAGGGTGCGGCCGTCGTCCAGTCGGGTGCCGTGTTCGACCGCCGCCCGGAGAAAGGCCGGCTCGACGTCCAGCCCGTCGAACAATGCGAGGAGGGTGGCCCGGACTATCACGGGCACGGGCTGGTCGAACTGTCCGGACATCTGGGTGGTGACCCGGGAGACGAGGGCGTGGCTGTAGCGCTCCAGGACCGCCGAGACGATGGCGTCCTTGTGCGGGAAGTACTGGTACAGCGACCCGGGGCTGATCCCGGCCGCCGTCGCGATCCGGCTGGTCGACGCACCCTCGTACCCGTACTCGATCAGGGTCTGCCGGCCGGCGTCGAGGATGCGTTCCACCATCGCCCGGGACCGTTCCTGGCGTGGCGTCTTGCGTGGAGACGTGCGAGCGGCCGTGCTGCGCGGAGCCTTGCGGCGAGGCGACGGCATGGCGTTCAGAATGCGAATTGAACGCGAGTACGAACGGCTGTCAGCATCGGCTCATGGTCGCACAGAAGCCACCGCTGCGTGAGGGGCCGGTCGAGTCAAGTGCCGTCCCGACAAGCCCACTTGCGCGTCCGCACCTTCCGCAACCACACCTTCCTGATCCACACGTCCCGTATCCGCGCCCCCCGTATCCGCGCCTTCCCTTTCCACAGCGCTTTCGCGAGACCGAGCGCGTCAACCGTCGCGTGGGCAGGCCGCTGCGGATGCTGTTGCGCCAAGACGCCCTCGATCCGGTGTTGTTGGACACCATCGGCGAGCGGCTGACGGCACGTGACGAGGTCGGGGCGGCACTGGCGAAAGCCCTGCGGAAGACCGACGCCACGCATCCGGACCGGGTGACGATGAGTCAGTTCCGCCGCGCGCTCGCCGACGGGATCGACGCGGTATCCCAACCCCCGCAGCCGTTACGGGACTTCTTCGCCGCGATCGACGCGGTGCCGGACTGGGTGGACTTCGACCTGGTGAACGAGGGCGGACGGGCGGTACGACGATTCGCCCCCAACTCCGCTGACGTGCTCCTACAGTTGGCGCTGATCGGCTCCTACCGGTTCGGTGGGCCACCGGATCTGCTGGTCGAAACGGGCGGCCTGAGCGGCGGCTCCGCACTGCGCAGGCTCGCCGAGACCCAGCAGTGGGCGATCGCGGTGAGCGGCCACGACGCGATGCGGCGCCCCGGCATGGGCTTCCGGCTCACCGTGCACGTCCGGCTGATGCACGCCCTGGTCAACCATGAGATGGAGCACAGCGGACGGTGGGACACCGGCCGGTGGGGACTGCCGGTGAACCAGTCCGACCTGGCCGCCACACTCGGACTGTTCAGCGCGGTCCAACTGCTGGGTGTCCGGCTGCTCGGTGTGCGCGTCACGCACGCCGAGTCGCGCGCGGTGATGCATCTGTGGAAGTACGTCGGCTGGCTGATCGGTGTGGACGAGGACTGGCTGTGCGACCGGGAGCTGCGCCAACACCGCCTCAACTACCACCAGTTGATCACCCAGAGCTACGGCAGTGCGGCCGGTCCCCCCTTGGCCAACGCCGTCGTGGACGCCCAGGGCGCCTTGCACTTCGACCACTTCGCCGGAGTGCGCCGCGCCTACGCCCGAGCGAGACTGCTGAGCATGCTCCGCTACTTCCTGGGCCGCCGGGGACTGCGGGACCTGGGCCTTCCGATGGCCTGGCCCTGGGCCGTCCCGCCCCTGCTGGCCTGCAACATCCTGCGATACCACGTCCTCGGCCGCACCGAGGCGGGCCGCGCGTATCTCCTGCGCCGCGGCGACCGTTTCACCGGCCGACACCGGCACCGCTACTTCGGCGACCAGGCACCGGACGTCGGAACGCTGCACGTGTAGGCCACCCCGCCTCGGCAGCGACCCAGGGACGCCCTTCCATCCGCTCACGGGTCCGGGTGCAGCAGTTTGCCGAGGAGAACGGAGAGTTGCGCGCGCTCCGCCGGAGTGAGGGCCTGGAAGGTTCCGTCCAGGAATTCGGGTACGGCGTCCTCGGCCAGGGCGAGGAGTCGGCGGCCGGAATCCGTGAGGGTGACGGCGTACGCGCGGCGGTCCGCGGCGTCGCGTTCGCGGCGTACGTGGCCTGCCTGTTCGAGGCCGTCGCAGAGGCCGACCATCACGCTGCGGTCGATGCGCAGTTCGTCGCTCAGGACGCGCTGTGAGCAGGGGCCGACGTCGGCGAGCATCTTCAGTACCAGGTGCTGGCCGACGCCGATCCCGAGCGCGCCCGCCCGGGTGTCCGCCGCGCGGGCCACAGCGGTCGAGGCCCGGCACAGAGCGATGTCCAAGCGCTCCGCGGCGAGCCGGGAGAAGTAGGCGGTGCTCGCGTTGTCCCTGTTCGTGGACGGCATGGTGTGTCCCTCCTGGCTGCCGCCACCGTACCAGCAATCATCTGCGTCCAGATTGTTTGACCACAGAGTATGTGAATCGTATGCTCACCAATCATCTGTTGGTCAACTATCTGTACTCCGATCATCTGGCGCCCGGGAGGCGACCGTGACCCTGGATCTGACCCCCGATCAACTGCTGTCCACCACTCGCGCGGTACGCAAACGCCTCGACCTGGACCGCCCGGTCCCACGGTCCCTGATCGAGGAGTGTGTCGATCTGGCCACGCAGGCCCCGACGGGACGCAACCGGCAGCGCTGGCACTTCATCGTCGTCACCGACCCCGAGCGGCGCCGCCTCGTCGGGGACATCTTCCGCCGCGCGCTGGCGACCGGGGGTGGGCAGCCGCCGACCGAGCGGGATCTGCCGCGCATGTTCGCCCACCCCGGCTCCATGGAACGGATCTCGGACGGCCTGCGGCACCTGCACCGCAACATCCACCGCGTGCCCGCCTTTGTCGTCCCGGCCGTCGAAGGCCGCACGGAAGGCGCCTCGGTACTCGACCAGTCCATGACCTGGGGATCGATCCTTCCGGCGGTGTGGAGCTTCATGCTCGCCGCCCGTGCGCGAGGGTTGGGCACGGTGTGGACCACCGCGCAGGGCCCGCTGGAGAAGGAACTCGCCGACGCGCTCGGCGTGCCCTACGACGAGGTGATGCTCGCCGCCTTCATCCCCCTGGCGTTCACCGTCGGTACCGACTTCAAGCCGGCCCACCGGATTCCTCGGGAGCGGGTCCTGCACTGGGAGCGGTGGTAAGGCCGTGGCGAACAGAGGTTGAAGCCGCGTTGCTGGGCCGGTGTGATCAGTGCCGCCTCCGTCCCGTGCGGCGGTCGATACCGGTGGTTGCTCAGCGAGGGCGGGGCGGGCGGCGGCCCGCTGCCTCCGTGATGGCGACGGCCCTCGGGTCGGTGGCGAAGGACGCGGCCGGCAGGGTGGTGTTGTCCTTGAGGACCACACCGTCGGGTGCCTCGCCCGGGTCGGCGTCCCACACATTGCCGAGGAAGACGACGTGTTCCAGGGGCGGCCAGACCGTCAGGACCACCGGAGCGTCGGCGCGGTGCACGACATTGGCCTCGACGGTGACATAGGCGGCGCCGTAGTCCGTGTAGAGGCCGAAGTTGTACGGGGTGATCGTGTCGCGTACGACATTCCCGCGGATCAGCGCGCCGTTGGCGTGGGAGTCGCCCTGGGGGCCGGAGACGTAGATGCCGCCGCCGTCCGCGAGTACCCGCATCGTGTCGTGGACCAGGTTGTTCACCACCTGTGTGCCGCGCCCCTCGTAGACCACGATGCCCGCGTGCGGCACGTCGTTGACCTGGTTGTGGGCGATGACGGTGTCCCGTGTGCCGGTCACCAGGATCGCCGGGGAGCCGCGGTAGTCGAGGCCGATGTGGTGGATGTGGTTGTTCTCGACGTGGTGGTCGCGTGCCCCCTCGCCGATGACCAAGCCGCCGCCGGCGACCTCGGTGATCTCGCTGTCGCGGACCGTGTTGTCGGCGCCCTTGCCACGGAACTCCACGGCGACCGCGCCCAGTCGGACGAAGCGGCAGCTCTCCAAGGTGACCCGGGAGGTGTCCTCGAAGATCAGGTTGCCGGGCATGCTCGCGTTGTCGCCGGGGACCGTCACCTGCCCCTGTCCCTCGGCGAAGGTGACCGTCTCCATGCCGCCACCGTCGTAGTAGCCGTTGCCGTGGTAGTGGAGGAAGCCCTGAGGGGTGCTGGGCCGGAGCCAGGTGGCATCGGCGAAGGTGATTCCCCGGAAGGTGATGTTGTGGACACCTTGGGCGTGCAGCAGTGTCTCCAGCACCGGCGCGACCACGCCGGCCGGGGGCTCGGCCCCGCGCGGCCGGTAGTGCAGCACGGTGCCGACCGTGGCGAAGGTGCCTTCGGTGAGGAATGCCGGGCTGTTCTCCGCGGAGGTGGGGGAGTCGACCCCGTAGGACTCTCCGGCGCCGGGGCCCTCCCAGGTGAGGATGGAGTGATACAGGCGGGTGGCCTGCTCGAAGGCCGGAGCGGCCATGGTGATGGTGGTCGTGTCCGCGTCACCGGAAACGGCCGCGACCCGACAGCGGCCCTCGGACCAGGGATAGGCGCCCCGGTAGACGAACTCGACGTCACCCAGCCAGAGTTGAGGTCCGGCCCCCTTCGTGGTGTACCCGTCGGCCGTACGGACCAGGGCGTGACCGTCGAGGGGCAGAGCCGCGCGCTCGACGCGGTGTCCGTGGGCGTAGAGCTGGCGGGGCGCGGGGCCGGGTGTCTCGGCGCGATGGATGCCGCCGTGATGGGTGCCGTGATGCGTGCCCTGGCGAGTGCCGTCGTCGGACGCGGTCCAGTCCGTGATCTCGCGACCGCCGCTGATCACCACCTCCTCCTGGTCCGGGGTGCCGTAGCTCTGCGCCTGGTACACGACGCCGGAGTGCGCGGCGGTGAGCAGGAACGTGTCGGTCAGGCGGTACGTACCGGCCCTGAGCGTGACCACCGTTCCCGGCCTGGCCGCGTCACGGGCCCGCTGGAGCGTGGCGAACGGCCGCTCGACGGTGCCCGGTCCCGTGTCGTCGCCCGACGGATCGACGAAGATCATCAAAAGCCCCCTGTCTGGCATGGGTGTATACCTGTACGGGTGTACGCCGTACACATCTGGTAGACAACGTACACAGCGAAAGGAGGTCGCGTCATGTCGAATCCGGAACGCAGTACCGAGCTGCTGTGGGGAACCGGGCCCCGGCACGGCCTCAACCTGGAGCGGATCGTGCGCTCCGCCGTCGAACTCGCCGACGCGGAAGGGCTGAGCGCGGTGTCGATGCGGCGCCTGGCCGAGCGGCTCGGCTTCACCACGATGGCGCTGTACCGGCATGTGCCCGGAAAGGCCGAGCTGTTGGCCCTCATGCGCGACGCGGTCCTGGCCGAACTCGCCCCGCCGGGTCCGCCTGCCGGACAGGGCCCGTCCGCCGTATCGGCCCCGCCCGTCGC
Organism: Streptomyces sp. NPDC058001; assembly: GCF_042886315.1. Taxonomy (NCBI): domain Bacteria; kingdom Bacillati; phylum Actinomycetota; class Actinomycetes; order Kitasatosporales; family Streptomycetaceae; genus Streptomyces; species Streptomyces sp. NPDC058001. The sequence continues at coordinate 136,118 of NZ_JBHVQT010000008.1, read as the reverse complement.
GGCCGACGGTCCGGCGTCGGCGGGATGGCGCGCGGACCTGGAGGCATGGGCCCGCGCCGGGATCGCCCTCCAGCGGCGGCACCCCTGGCTGGCGGAGCTGGGGGACGACCGGCAGGTGCCGGGGCCGCATGCCATGGCCTACTTCGAGCACGCGCTGAGCATCGTGGCCCGCACCGGCCTGCCGCCGGCGCAGGTGGTCGCGGCGGTGACCCTGGTCGGCGAGTTCGTCGACGGCGTCGCCCGGCAGGCGGCGGCGACGGCGCGCACGGAGCGGCGTACCGGGGTCGGTGACGACGAGTGGTGGGGGCAGCGCGACTCGCTCTTCGCCCAACTGGACGACCGGTACCCCACCTTGGTCAGGCTGTACGAGGAGGGCGCCTACGACGCCCCGCTCGACCCCTTCGAGTTCGGCCTGCAACGGGTGCTCGACGGGGTCGCGGCCCTCATTCCCGTAGGCGACCCCACAGAAGTGCGTGACGAAACGCGTGACGTTAAAGGGTGCGAGGTGTGCGGAAACCCCGTAGACCGCAATCCCGCGGGCCGACCCCGTACGTACTGTTCCCGCGCCTGCCGACAGCGGGCCTACCGGCTACGTGGCGCGGCGGACCCCCAGGGGAACCCACAGTGAGTCGCCGGAACGGACAGGTCAGGGTGCCTGTGCCCTGTCATATTCTGGTCCCGTGAGTAGCGAACCGGTTTCGCCGGAGGACACGGCGGCGCAGCTGATGCGGGCCATGACACGGCTGCGGGCGCGGTTGCGCAGGGAGGCCCCGATCGATGACCTGCCGTGGAACTGGTCGCATCTGACCACGCTGCACCGGATCGTGAAGGACGGTCCGGCGACCGCCACCGAACTCGCCCAGGCCGAGCACGTACGGCGGCAGTCGATGGCGGAGACGCTGGCCGCGCTACGGACCGGTGGGTTGGTCAGCACCGCCAAGGACCCGAACGACGGGCGCAAGTCCCTGGTGAGCGCGACCCCGGCCGGGCAGGCGCTGTGCGAGCGGATCCCGGCGGCGCGGGAGGCATGGCTGTCCGACGTGATCGGTTCCACGCTCCGGGGCAGCGAGCGCCGGACGCTCGACAGGGCCGCGGAGATCATGAACCGCCTGGCGGACTCCGAGATCTGACCGACCGGCGATCTGACCGGCATTCGCTCCCGTACTACCACTCAAGCTTGGCTGTGACGGGGCGGGCCCGCTGGGGAGGTCACGGTGGAGGTGGGCAGGCTGCCTGACAAAGATTAGCAGGCAGCCTGCCTATGTGAAAAATTGCTCCTGCCCGGGAGCCCTGGGGCGGGCCGCGTACTACCGGGCGGCGTAGCGTTGAAAAAGAGACAAAGAGACGGAGACTCGAAGAGACAGAGAGTGATGAGGTGACCATCTGTGGCTCTGCGCGATGAAGGTGGCGTACATGGCACAGCAACGGGGTGACGAAACGCGGAGGCTGGACGACGACCCGTTCGAGGAGGCCGCCACCGCCTACGCGGAGGTCGACCCGAACGGCACCGTGACCGCCTGGAACGAAGGGGCCCGTCAGCTGCTGGGCCATACCCCTGACCAGGCGCTCGGACGGCCCGCGACGGCGTTCCTCGCCGGACCTCAGTCCGCCTCGCTGCCTCTGCCCGGGTCCACCCGCTGGCACGGCACGCTCACGCTGCGACACCGGGACGGCGGAGTCCTTCCGGTACGGATCCTGGCCCACATGATGGACCCGGACAAAGCACCGGACAGCGACTGGCTGCTGGTCTGCCGCCTGCCGCAGGGCGAGCCCGCACTGCGGCGCGAGGACGTGGCGACATGGGAGTTCACGCAGTCGCCGTGCCCGACCGCGATCTACGACACCAGACTGCGGTTGATCACCCTCAACGACGCCATGGTCGACGTCATCGGACTGCCCGAAGAGGAGATACGCGGCCTGCGTCTGTCGGAGATCGGCGGCAAACCCGCGAGCATCGACCTGGAGCGCGACATGCTGGAGGTGGTGCGCACCGGTCGGCGTGAGCACATCGAGACATACATGCGGACGGGCGGAGAGTTCCGGGATCACGCCTGGTCGGCCCATATGACGCCGCTGATCGACGACGTAGGCACCGTGCGGGGCGTGTGTCTGACCGCCCACGACATCACCGAGCGGGACCTCGGCCGACGGCGCCTGTCGCTCGTCAACGAGGCGAGCGTGCGCATCGGCACCACCCTCGACATCACCCGTACCGCGGAGGAACTGGCCGACGTCTGTGTGCCGGAACTCGCCGACTTCGTCACGGTCGATCTGCTGGACACTCCCTGGGACGCACCCAGGGGCGCGCTCCGGCCGATCCCCGAGCCGCCCGAGGGCGGTGACCTCGTGCTGATCCGCGCGGCGCACAACTCGGTCAACGAGGGCTGCCCCGAAGCGGTGGTCGAACCGGGCGAGGCCGCCGTCTACGAGCCGTCGTCACCGCACGCCGTCTGTCTCGCGCTCGGCCGGGCACTGATCATTTCGGAGTCCGAGAGCAGGGCGCGAGGATGGCCCCCGGAGGCAACACCGCGCGGTCGGCGGGCACGCAAGTACGGGATGCGTTCGATCATGGCCGTCCCCGTCCAGGCGCGCGGGACGACACTCGGCGTCGCCGTCTTCTACCGCCTCCGACAGACCGAGGCGTATGTCCCCGACGACCTGCTGCTCGCCGAGGAGATCACCGCGCGGGCCGCCGTGTGCGTCGACAACGCACGCCGTTTCACCCGCGAGCGCGAGACCGCCCTGGCCCTGCAACGCAGCCTGCTGCCAGGGTCGTTGCCGAGACCCGCCGCCATGGAGGCCGCCTCGGGGTATCTGCCGGCGGCGCTGCACGACGGGGTCGGCGGCGACTGGTTCGACGTCATCCCGCTGTCCGGCCTGCGCGTCGCGCTGGTCGTCGGAGACGTGGTCGGCCACGGTATCCAGGCGTCCGCGACCATGGGACGGCTGCGTACCGCCGTGGGCACCCTGGCCGATGTCGACCTGCCGCCGGACGACCTGCTCACGCACCTGGACGACCTGGTGATCCGGCTGTCACAGGAGGAGTCGGACGGCGGTGCCCTCACCGGCGGCGTCGGCGCGACCTGCCTGTACGCGGTCTACGATCCCGTCTCCCGGATCTGCTCGATGGCCAGTGCCGGTCACCCGCCGCCCGCACTCGTACTGCCCGACGGCACCGTCAGTTTCATCGACGACCTGGCCCCCGGGCCGCCGCTGGGCGTGGGCGGCCTGCCCTTCGAGTTGGTCGAACGCAAGGTGCCCGAGGGCACACTGCTGGCCCTGTACACGGACGGCCTGGTGGAGAGCCGTACGCGCGACATCGACGAGGGCCGCGTGCTGCTGGCCCGCGCGCTGGGCGGGGCGCATGACGAGTCGGTGGACAGCCTCTGCCGGTCCGTCCTGCGCGAACTGGTTCCCGTCGCGGGCGGCGTACGCGACGACGTGGCCCTGCTGTTGGCCCGTACCCGTGCGCTGGACGCGTCGCGGGTCCGGGACTGGGACATCCCCGCCGATCCCGCGGCGGTCGCCGTCGCCCGCAGTGAGGTGGCCGATCAACTCGCCCGCTGGGGCGGGGAGGACCTGGTGTTCACCACCGAACTCATCGTCAGTGAGCTGGTCACCAACGCCGTACGCCACGGCTCGCCGCCGATCCGGCTCCGCCTCATCCATAACGGCACCCTGATCTGCGAGGTGTCCGACGCGAGCAACACCTCCCCGCATCTGCGGCGCGCCCGCGCCTATGACGAGGGTGGCCGCGGTCTGCTCCTCGTCGCCCAGATCGCCCAGCGCTGGGGGTGCCGTCACCACGCCATCGGCAAGACGATCTGGGCCGAACAGCCGCTGCCGGGCTGAGAGTTGAGTGGACCGCCCGACGGATTCCTCAGCGTTCACCGGGCGTTCAGGCCGCCGGTGTGCTCGGCCGGGCGAGCGTGACATACGGTCTCGCGGCAACGGGGGATCCGAATTCGGGGGGATTCGATGGTGAGATATGTCCACCATTACGTCGTGGGCGTCACCATGGCGGTGTGCGCCTCGGCCATCAGCGCGGTGGTGGCCTTCGTCGTACGGGGGTTTCCGGCGGCGGACGACGACGGTGGCCGGTGGGTCCTGCTCTTCCTGGTCGGCTCCTGCGCGCTCGGGGGGCTCCTCGGGGTTTCACGGCTCCCGCACCTCAGCGAGCTGCGGATGTTCGAGGCGGCGGTGCCGCTGAACGACCCCGAAGCGGTCCTGCCCCGCGACGACACCGTGCGCCGGCACCTTGTCGATGTGCAGATCCTCCTCATATTTCTCGTGCCGTCGCTGGGCCTGGCCCTCTTCTGGTCCCCGTGGGCGGTCCTGTACCCGCTGCCGCTGGCCGCCGAGTGGCTGGTGCGAACCGGCGTGGCGGCCCGCTGGGAGCGGCGGCACGGCCTGCTGCTGTGGCGCGGCGACCTCAAGGAACAGCCGCTCGGCAAAGGGCAGATGCTGTACTCCTCGGTCGGACCCGGGACACCGACCCGCTGACCGCCCCTTGCCGCCCCCTTGCCGCCCCCTTGCCGCCCCTTCCCGCGCCGACCGGTCGCCCGGGAGGCTGGTTCGGGGGCCGGTGGCGAGTGACAATGGAGAAGGAAAACGGCGCGGGCGACAGGGTCCACACCCTTCCACGCGGTCAGAGGAAGTGACCCGCGATGTTTTACCGGCATCACCGTGGCATGCCTGGCGTGCACGTGTGGGGCTTGGTGGCGATGTCGATCAGCGCGGTGCTGTTCTGGGCCCTGCTCATCACCGTCATCCTGCTGCTGGTGCGCATGCTCAACCGCGTCTCCCGGCACTCGAACGCCTCCGTCGCGCCGTCGTCCGAGAGTCTGCTCGGCGAACGCTTCGCCCGTGGGGAGATCGACGAAGAGGAGTACCGGACCCGGCTCGGTGTGCTCCGAGCGGCAAGTCCAGGCCCTCCGAAACAACCATGACCGGGGCCGTCAGCCGTGACCGGAGGACCATGACCGGCTGAGTCCGGGGCCCTGATCACCGTACGGGCGGGCGAGAAGGGGCCCCGGACGGTGTGTGTGTGTTCGGGCGGATTCCTCGCGACCGTCGAAGGTGTGTCGAAGGTGTGAGGGCAGAACGGAATCGTTGTGCCGACCTGCTCCGCGTGTGCGCGATCGGTGCCGTGGTGCTGGGCCACTGGCTGCTGGTCGACGTCACCTATCAGGGTGGGACACTCTCCGGCCTCGATGCCCTCGACTATGTCGGCTGGGCCCGCTGGCTGACGCTGTTGTTGCAGGTCATGCCGGTCTTCTTCCTCGTCGGCGGATACGCCAACGCCGTCTCCTGGACGGCCCGCCGAGCGAAAGGTGAGGACTGGTGGTGCTGGGTACGGGGCCGGGCGATCCGGTTGCTGTGGCCTACGGTGTTCTACGTGGCGGTGTGCGCGGTCGCCGCCGTCGTCGCCCAGCGCGCGGGCGCGGACCCCACCACGCTGGCCCGAGCCGGCTGGCTGGTGGCCCTGCACCTGTGGTTCCTGCCCCTCTATGTGCTGCTGATCGCGCTGACGCCGCCGCTGCACGCCGCACACCGGCGGTGGGGCCTGCGGGTGCCTGTGGTCATGGCGCTGGTGGCGGCCGGCGTGGACATCCTCGTACTCGGCCCCCGGCTCCCGCTGATCGGTTTCCTGAACTACCTGCTGGTGTGGGGCTGTATGCACCAGTGGGGATTCGCCTGGCAGGACGGCTCACTCACCACCCCCAGGTGGCGGTGCCGGGTGATGGCCGCGACCGGTTTCGTCCTGCTGGTCGCGCTCCTGGGCTGGGGACCCTTCCCCGTCGACATGATCGGTGCGGGCACCCGCGTCGGGAACACGTCGCCGCCCTCGATCGCCCTCCTCGCGTTCGCCGCCACGCAGATCGGACTGCTGCTGATGGCCGAGCCCGCGCTGCAACGGCTGCTCACGCGCCCCCGGTTGTGGGCCCGGGTCACCCGTCTCAACAAGGGGGTCATGACCGTCTATCTGTGGCACATGGTTCCGGTGATCGTGGTGGCCGTCGCCTTCTACCCGACCCGTCTGCTGCCCCAGACGGTCATCGGCACCTCGCAGTGGTGGGTTCAGCGCGTCGTGTGGATCGCGCTCCTGAGCGTCGTGCTCGCCGCGGTCGTCCTCTGCCTCACCCGGGTGCAGCGCCCGCTCCGCCGCCTTCCGGTGGGGGCCGGTGCCAGAGGATGGTGGTCCCCGGTACTGCTCGTCTGCGGCCTCGGCGCCTGCGTCCCGGCCCTCACCGCCCTCGCCGTCCAGGGCTTCGCCCCAGCCGGACACCTCGCCGTGCTCCCGCTCCTCCTCCTCGCCGTAGGACTCCCCGCAGCGGTGTGCTCGGGCCGCCCACCTCCGGCGCGTACGAGGGACGGGGCACCCGAGACCCCTGGCCGACCGCCGTCCCGCAGGACGCCGAAGGGGCCGCTGCCGAGGGGCTCGGTACCGAAGGGCCCGTACGCCTTCCGTATCGCCCTCCGTATCACCTCCCGTATCGCGCCCTGGAATTCGGAGCACCCAGCCGTTCTCCGAAGCCGACGGAGACACTGTCACTGTCCCGTCCACCGCCGGAGCTTCTCCGGGTTCCGGACCGACCAGATGTGCTTGATCCGGCCGTCCGCGATGTCGAACGCCATGACCGTCACGGTGACCCCGCCCTGCTGAGTCACCAGACCGGGCTGACCGTTCACCGTGTGCTCCAGGATCGTCATGTCGGGTGCTCCGGCGGCGAGATCCACGAGGACGCGCGCGATCTGCTCCCGGCCCTGGACCGGGCGGAGTTGGGCGCTGACAAGGCCGCCGCCGTCGGCGACGGTCCGGGCGTCGGGGTCGAGGAGGCCGATGAGCGCGTCGATGTCCTTGGCCTCCCACGCATCCTTGAAGTCCCGGACGATGTGCGCGCGTTGGGCTGCCGGGGTCGCGATCGCGGGAGCCTGCGAGGCCCGAACACGACGGCGGGCCGACGTGGCCAACTGGCGGCATGCCGCAGGGGTCCGGCCGACGATCTCGGCCACTTCGGCGAACGAGTAGCGGAACACATCGTGCAGGATGAACGCGACGCGCTCGGCCGGGGTCATCGAGTCGAGTACGACGAGGAGGGCCATGTTGACCGACTCGTCCAGGGTGACCCGGTCGGCGGGATCGTCCGTACCGCCGCCCGACGCCCCGTCGATCCACTCCGCGCGATCCGGCAGCGGCTCCGGAATCCACTCGCCCACATAGCGCTCCCGCCGGGCCCGTGCCGAGCGGAGCAGGTCGAGGCAGATACGGCCGGCGACCGTCGTCAGCCAGCCGCCGGGGGACGCGATGGCTTCCCGCTGCGGCCGGGACATCGTGTACCAGCGGGCGTAGGTCTCCTGTACGACGTCTTCGGCGTCGGCCAGGGAGCCGAGGAGCCGGTAGGCGAGATTGAGCAGGTGCCGCCGTTCGCTCATGATCGCGCGCAGGCCCGGATCGGATGCGCCGTCTCCCGGTACGGACACGCCATCTCCCGGCTCGGATCGGGTGGTCATGGTGTCGGCTCCTTGCTCGCGTCCGTACTCGCGTGCGGTCTCGCGGTTGTCCTCACCGTGTCCGACGAGACATCGCACCGGACTGTGAGGTCGGCGCCGCACCTCACATCCGGCGATGCCGCCTCGTCGTAACGCTGAGCCGGGCAGAACCCGGCGGCAGAACCCGACGACAGAACCGGCGAAAGAGGAAACCGATCATGGAATCCGTGAACCTCGCGATCATCTACTACAGCGCCACCGGCAACGTGCACGCCCTGGCGCGAGCCGCCGCCGAGGGAGCGGAGAAGGCCGGCGCGAACGTGCGACTGCGCAAGGTCGCCGAAACCGCCCCGCCGGAGGCGATCAGCGCCAAAGCGGACTGGAGCCGACACCTCCAGGACACCGCCGACGTGGCCGAGGCCACCGGTGACGACCTGGGCTGGGCCGACGCGGTGCTGTTCGGCACCCCCACCCGTTTCGGCAACCCGGCCAGTCAGCTCAGGGCGTTCATCGACACCCTCGGCGGCCTGTGGTTCCAGGGCGGGCTCGCGGACAAGGTGTACTCGGCCTTCACCGCGAGCAACACCCTCCACGGCGGACAGGAGTCCACCCTCCTGGCGCTGGCCAACACCTTTTATCACTGGGGCGGCATCATCGTGCCGCCCGGCTACACCGATCCCATCCAATTCAAGTCGGGCAATCCGTACGGGACTTCACATGTGGCCGGTGAAGAGGCGCCCGGCGAGGTCGCTTTGCAGGCCGCCCGCTATCAGGCCCGGCGCGCCGTCGACACCGCTGCGGCACTCAAGGTCGGCCGTACCGCCCTGGGAGTCCGCTGACGAAATACAATCCGGGCCAGGATTACGGCAGTTCGGCGCCGACGCGTCGTGGACGGCTCATAGACACGCCGAGCGTGCCACCTGATCGAGTGGTGTGCCCCGGTCAGGCGCCGGGCTCCGCCCCGCCCGGCGCCTGGTCCCGATCCTGCGCCTGATCCTGGCCCTGATCGGCCTCCGCCCGGTCGCCCGACGCCGTGAGGCCCACGTACATCGTCCGGTGCAGGGCGGCCACATGGTCATGGGCCAGCCGTGCCGCCAGCGCGCCGTCGTGTGAGGCGAGCGCCGCGCGGATCCGCCGGTGCTCGTCGTTGCTGTCCCGCAGGTAACTCATCGGGTACGGAAGGAAGTACAGGTACAGCTCCTTCGTCACGCGCTGGTACATCTCCAGCGCGGACGGCACCCCGGCCGCGCGCACGAGTTCCAGGTGGAACCGCTTGTCCGCCGCGTGGAACTCGGCCCAGCTCCCGGCCGTGTCCATCTCCGCGATGTGCGCGTCGAGTTGATCGAGTACGGCCGCATCGGTCCGGTCGGCCGCGAGGTGCGCGAAACCGGCCTCCAGAACCCCGCGCTCATCGATCAGCCGGTGCACCCGCTCGCTGTCCTCCTGATACGCGGCGACCTGGCTGACCGTGTGCCGGTGCGGCCGGTCGGCGACGAAGGTACCGCCGGACCTGCCGGGCCTGCGCTGTACGACACCCTCCTGCTCAAGCGCGGCGAACGCGCGCCGTACGGTGATCTCCCCGACGCCCAGCGCCGCCGCCGTGGCCTGGATGTTCGGCAGCCGCTCACCCGGAGCGAGCAGCCCGAGGTCCACCGCGAGCGAGATCCGCGCCCGGACCGTGTCCACGGCGCTGGTACGGCGGATCGCCGCGAGGGCACTGGTGGTCAGGGGGTTCGGTGTGCCGGCTACGGCGTCCTCGGGGGCCATCACGCCAGGGTATGCACCGGGCCGAGCGGGTCGCCCGCACTCGTGGACACATGACGGATTTACTCGATCGAAACCCGCGTGGCCATTTACCTGATCAAACTGAGCATGTTTCCATGCTCCCACCACACCACGAGCACCACAGCACCCGACAGCACGGCACCACACAGCACGGCACCGCCACACACACCACAGCACCGCCCGCGACCAGGAAGCCCCCGGCATGAAGATCGCAGGACTCCAGACGGCCGGAACCCCCGGAGACGTCCCCGCCAACCTCCAAGAACTGGACGAGGCGGCCCGCCGCGCCCGAGCCGGAGGCGCCGATCTGCTGGTCACCACGGAACTGTTCCTGACCGGATACGACATCGGCGACGCCGTCCACGACCTGGCGCGCACGGACCTGCTGTCACCAGCCCGGGACATCGCCCGCACCCACGGCATCGCCCTCGTCGTCGGCGCACCGGAACACGACGGCGGCGCCTACTACAACAGTGCCTTCTTCATCGACCCGGACGGCGAGGTCCTCGCCCGGCACCGCAAGACACACCTCTTCGGCGACCTGGACCGCGCGTACTTCACACCGGGTGACCGCCTGACCACACTCGTCGACCACGCGGGCGTCCGTATCGCCCTCCTGATCTGCTACGACGTGGAGTTTCCCGAGAACGTGCGGGCAGCGGCACTCGCCGGGGCGGACCTGGTCGCCGTTCCCACCGCGCAGATGGAGCCGTACGCTTTCGTCGCCGAGCACCTCATCAGGGTGCGCGCGTGGGAGAACCAGATCTACATCCTCTACGTCAACCACGACGGCGCCGAGGACTCACTGCGCTACGTCGGCCGCAGCTCCGTCGTCGCACCGTCGGGCGCCGTTCTCGACAGCGTCGAGCACGGCAACCACCTCATCCACGCGACCGTCGACCCGCTCACGGTCCGGGAAGCCCGCGCGGCCAATCCATATCTGACCGACCGCAGGCCACAGCTCTACGCGTCCCCGCCCCTCCCCGCCCCCGAGGACTCCCATGCTCAATGATCTCTCCACGGAAGAACCCGCAGGTCACCGCAGTCCCACGAACCTCTCGGGGCGGCTCGGCACCGGCGCCATCGTGTTCATGGTCATCGCCGCGGCGGCCCCGCTCACCGTCATCGGCGGCAATGTCCCGCTCGCTGTCGGCAGCGGACCGGGCGCCGGTGCCCCGGTCGGGTTCGCCCTGGCGTCCCTGATCCTGCTGGTCTTCGCGGTCGGCTTCGTCACGATGACCCCGCATGTGCCGGAGGCGGGCGCGTTCTACGCCTACGCGACCCGTGGCCTGGGCGGGCGCGTGGGGGTGGGCACGGCCGCCGTCGCACTTGTCGCGTACACCGCGATCCAGGTGGCCGTCTACGGCTATCTCGGCTGGGCCGTGGACGACTTCATACGGTCCTTCGGCGGCCCGTCGACACCGTGGTGGGTGTGGGCGCTCCTCGCGCTCGGCATCGTCGCCCTCCTCGGCTACCGGCACATCGAACTCAGCTCCAAGGTGCTCGGAGTGGCACTCGTCCTGGAGATCGCCGTGGTCGTCGTGATGGACGCGGTGATCTTCGCCCGGGGCGGCGCCCACGGCATCAACGTCGAGTCCTTCACCCCGGACGCGGCCCTCTCCGGACCCCTCGGCATCGCCGTCCTGTTCGCGCTCACCGGGTTCATCGGCTTCGAGGCGACCGCCGTGTTCCGCGACGAGGCCCGCGATCCCGACCGGACCATCCCGCGCGCCACCTACCTCGCCGTCCTGATCATCGGCGTCTTCTACACCGTGTCCTGCTGGGCGCTCGTCCTGGCCGCGGGCACCGGGGAAGCGTCCGCCGTCGCGCAGCGCACCCTCGACGGCGAAGGCAACTGGCTCATCGACACCGCGCAGACGTACGTCGGCACCGCCCTGCGCGATGTCATGCAAGTCCTGCTGCTCAGCAGCCTGTTCGCCTGTGTGCTGTCCTTCCACAACGTCATCGCGCGCTACACCTTCACGCTGGCCCGCAAGGAGTTGATGCCGTCGCGTCTCGGCGAGGTCCATCCGCGCCATCACGCGCCGTCCTTCTCCTCGGTCGTCCAGACCACGACCGCACTGGTCCTGGTGGTGGCGTGTGCCGTGATCGGCCTGGATCCGCTGGTCGGTGTCTTCGGGTCACTCGCCGGCGTCGCGACGGTCGGCATGGTGCTGCTCATGCTCACCACCTCGGTCGCCGTGGTGGTCTTCTTCGCCCGTAACTCCGGCGCCGCGGCGGGCCGGACCTGGCAGACCCGCGTCGCACCCGTGCTCGCGGTCCTGGGGTTGCTGGCCGGTCTGTGGCTGGTCCTGTCCCACTTCACGCTGGTCACCGGAGGCAGTCTGACCGTGAGCGTCGTACTCGCCGCCGTGCCGTTCCTGGCTTTCGCGGCGGGTGCCGTCAAAGGCTCCGGAACTTCCCGATGATCCGGCTCGGAGCATTTGCATACGCGTATTAGCTCCAGGTATCTCCTGGTGATGATGAGGGTGGCGCATATATCTGCGTCGCCCTCATTGTCGATCTTCATCCATTTGGGCGAATGACAATACCCTCGCCCTGTGGGGTGACTGTCATGTTCTTGCCGATCATTCGACCCCGAGGCTGCCATAGGTCACCACCGGCGAACAGATAGCGTCGGAATGCGTTCAAGTTCGGTCATTCATCGACGCGGGCAGTCGGATTAACGGCCGGGTGTCGCGCGTGCCGCGTTGACTTCGACAAGCGGATGAGCCTTTCAGCGGCATTCCCATAATGCGCGAATTTGCAAAACGATTTGAGAATCGCTATTGCTCGCGATTCGGGGGTACATTCTGCTGGCGTCGGCCTCTTGAGATGGGGGCGCGACATTCATTCAGCAAGGCGGCCCCGGGGCGGTGGAGCGCCCAGGGGCCGTCGATCAAGCAAGGAGAATTCAATGCCTGACCCGTTTCGCCGGGAGGTCCTCAACCGGATCTCGGCGTCCCGTAAAGGCAGTATCCCGCAGCACTCATGGCATCAAACCGCGCGGTTGGTTTGGACCACATCAGGAATGCTGGCCGTCGCGTGCGTGAGCGTGGTCGTCACGGTCCGGCTGTGCGGTGCGGACGCGCTGGACATGGTGGTCGAGGTCGTCGCCCTCGCGGGTGCGATGGCCACGTTGATCACCGTGGTGAGCGGCCTCGCCGCCCCCCGTTGCAGGTGCCGTCGGCGCTGATGTCGTACGGGCCAGGCGGGCTCCGCCCCCTGGCCCCTCAGCCGGCCACCTCGCCGCCGTACGGCGGTTCGGTGCCTGGAGTGTCTCTGTGGGACCTGTGGAACCTGGGGGAAATGGCGATGGTGAGTACCGACTGTGCGACGGACTGCGGCTTCTGCGGCAGCCCGTTACAGCGCAAGACCGGTCCGGGACGGCGCCGGGAGTACTGCGACAAGACCTGCCGGCGGCGCGCGCAGCGCCGTCGTGAACAGGAACGGAGCAGCGCCACCGCTCTGACCCTTCCGCAAGGGGCGGACCTGGCCGGCGAACTGCGCGCGCTTTCCGCCCGCCTCGCGGAACTGGAAGGCCGCCGCGCACCCCTCGCCTCCCTGCTGGAGTGCGCCCGCCTCATCGATCTGACGGTGACGGGCTATGTCGGGGCTGCCGTGCACGACGCCCGGCAGCGGGGCACGGACTGGACGTCCATCGCGGACGCCGCCGACGTGAGCGTGCAGGCGGCACGGTGCCGGTGGAACGACACCGTCCTGCTGGCCCTGATCGGGCAGCGCCGCCCCACCCAGTGGCATCCGTCCGCCTGGCACTCCGTACCCCCGCCGAACAGCGGCTCCCGGGCAGCGGCATCGCCCGACGCGCTCCCTGCCCACGCGCCACCGTCCGGCGGGCCGTCGTCCGGCGGGCCGTCGTCCGGTACGGGCGGTACGCGGCCCACCGGTCGGGCGTGAGCCATGGCGTCGGGAGAACGCGTGGCGCGCCCGGACCACTTACCGCCCTCGCCCCGTTTCGCGTGGTTGCCTCCCGGGGCCCGCCGACTCGACTTCATGGTCTTCTACGACCAGGCCCACCTGCCCTACGTCCGCTACGCCCAGACCCGTCTGGGCCGGCTCTCCGTGGCCCGCGAGGCGGTCGAGGCGGCGTTCGCGGACCTCGCGTCGGACTGGCCACGGGCGTTGAGCAGTCCCCGGGCGCCCGCGATGGCCTGGGAACTTCTTCAGCGGGCCATAGCCCGTCACGCGGTGGCGCGTGTCCTGCCGGGTGCGCCCCCGCATGAACTCATGGTGCTGCATTGCGGTTTGGGCCTGCCGACGGACACCGTCGCCTATCTCCTGGGTCGAGATCCGCTGACCGTGAAGGCTCATCTCGCGGTGGCGCGACGCACCGCCGCGCACCCCCCGCATTGCGCGGCGGAGGATGCCTGCCCCGACCGATCCACCCGTTGAGTGCGTTTCGCTCCGTTGTGCGCCGGTTCGTATTTCTCACCGCGTATGGTCCTGACCGCTCCCGGCGTGCGGCGCTCACTCGATCTGGTGATCACCCGCGCCTGGCGGGCCCCGCAACTGCCCCTCTACGATGGGTAGTTCACCGGTCGCTGCCCCTGCCTGGGGACAGAGGGGGACGGATGGACCACGGGGATCAACCCCTTTCTCACTCGATCGACCTGAACACACCCAGCGTGGCCCGTATGTACGACTGGCTCCTGGACGGCATCGACAACTACGAAGTCGATCAGGCCGCCTGCCAGGACCTGTTGAAGATCGCCCCCAGCACCAAGGCGCTGGCGCAGAACAACCGCGCGTTCCTGCGCCGTGTGGTCCGCGTCCTCGCCGAGGACTACGGCATCCGGCAGTTCCTCGACCACGGGTCAGGTCTGCCCACGCGGGACAACGTCCACGAGGTCGCCCAGCGGATCGACCCCGAGGCCCGCGTGGTCTACGTCGACAACGACCCGATCGTCCTCGCCCATGGACGTACGCGCCTCGTGGAGAACGACCGTACGGCGATCGTGCAGGCCGACATGCGGGACACGGCGACCATCTTCGAGCACCCCGATGTGGTCCGGCTGATCCGCGCGGGTGAGCCGACGGCCGCGCTGTTCGTCTCCGTCATGCACTGTCTGAAGGACGACGACGTCCAGCCCCTGATCGAGCGGGTCAAGGCCAGGCTTGAGCCCGGAAGCCTGCTGGTGATCTGCCAGTTGGTCAGCGAGCACGAGGACGTACGCACCCGTGTCACCGCGCTCATGAAGGACGCGACCCACGACAACTGGGGCCGCGTACGCGAGGAACACGAGGTCCGTGGCTATCTCGACGGCCTTGACATCATCGAACCGGGCCTGCGCGACGTGACCGACTGGCGCCCGGACAACGAGGTCGTCCCCCGTCAGCGCGACGACGACTGGGTGGAATGGGGCGGCGTCGGGCGCATGCCCTGATCGTCGTTTCTAGGGGCGCCGGTGCTTCTCCTCGTACCTCTGGATCATGTCGTCGAGGAACGCGATGCTCTCCGACCGTGACAAGGCGTGTCCCATCAGCTCGGTCACCACCGTCCGGTACTGGGCGAGCTTCTTCGGATGGGTGATGTACTCGGCACTCTCCATGTGTTCCACGTAGACGACCTCGGTCGGGCCGCCGTCCGCGAGGTGCAGATGGGTCAGGGGGAAGCTCGGTGCCCGACTCGCGCCGTCCCCGTCGAACGGGATGATGTGGATGCTCACATGCGATGTCTCTTCGTCGGCGGCGCGCCGGAGATGCTTGAGCTGTTCGCACATCATGGCCGGGTCGCCCATGTTCCGCCGCAGCACCGACTCGTCGATCACCACGACGACCTCCGGGCGCTGCGCGTCATCGAAGAGTTCGGCCCGCACCAGGCGGTCCCGCACATGCCGTTCGATCGTCACGGAATCGGCGTCCGGCATGGCCGCCTTGACGAGTAGCCGGGCGTAGTCCCTGATCTGGAGAAGCCCGGGAACCACATGGCTCTGGTACGTCAGGATCCTGGTGGCCGACGCCTCCAAGGACACGAGACGGCGCAGATAGCCGGGTGTCACATCGCTGTAGCGCAATCCCTTCCGCTCCAGACGTGTCTGGCGCAGCAGTTCATGCACGTCGTCGTGCTCGGACTCGGGGACCCCGTACCCCCGGACGAGATCCCATACGTCCCGCTCCTTCGGCAGGGAGTACTCGCCACGCTCCAAGCGGCTGATCTTGGAGACCGAGCCCCGGATGAAGGGCGCCGCCTCCCTCAACGACAGGTTCCGCTCCGTGCGCCACTGCCGCAGCAGATCCCCCAGTTGTCGCGCCGGCAGGGTGCGGCTCTCCGGTTCGGCGCGTAACGGGATGGGCTCCGACGATTCCCAGGGTTGCTGGTTGTCAGCGGACATGCGAACTCCTAGCGGGACTGGACAGAACCACACCAGTATTTCAGCCTGGAGAGCGCATGTCCGCCAGATCAACCTATGGCCAGGGCCCGGCCGTTGTACGTGGCCGAGCCCTGGATCTCAGGCGCTGCGGGCCACCAGCTCGTCGAATTCGCCCGCACCCGCACCGGCGACGAACGCCGTCATCTCGGCCTTGGTGAACAACAGCGCGGCGCCGTCGGGGAACCGGGAGTTGCGCACCGCGACCCCGCCCCCCGGGACCAGCGCGACTTCGACGCACTCGCCGATTCCGGCGCTCGCGGCGCTCTTGACCCACCGCTCCACGGGGATCTCGCTCGCCCGCATCCCGTTGGTGAACTGCATTTCGGACACCCACTCTCTTCCGCGGTTCGGATCTCCCACCACCGACACACCACGGACACACGACGGACCACCGATGCGCCGGACGATTCCCATAACCGCCGGTACAGAAATCCCATCTGCAATGGCCTGGGGCGGGAGGATGAGAAACATGGTAGGGAGTGCGGACCGCCGCGTAAGTCCCCCGTAAGAGTGCTGAGTTGCTGCCCAAGTGCGGGACGGGGGCACGGAGACACCCGGGACGCACGAGCACCCACCACCGCGCCCTGTCCAGTTCAGTCGGCGCAGTGCGCGGCGGCGATCGGAGTGGTGGTGACGGCGTCTTCGCCTGCGGAGTCGGTGCGCCGGACGAACCGGTAGCACTGCTGGTCTCCGGTGGTGTGTACGAGGGCGGTGACGGTGACCGTGTGGTTCCGGCCGGTCACGGTGGTCACTTCGTAGGTGGCTCCGTCGAGTGGTTCGAGGAGGGTCTGGACCTGTGCGCGGTTCACCGATGTCCGGGTGATGGCGCGCAACGCTTCCTGAGCCGCCTGGGCCGCGGCGGTGATCGGCTGCCTCCGCGTACAGGCCGCTTCCGGCTGAGGGGTCACCTTCGCGTGCCATGTGCCGCTGTCGCGCTGGAAGGCCAGGGCGTAGCAGCGGGTCGCCGACTCGATGCGGACCGGTCCCCACACGGCGGGCCGGACTTCGTACCCGTCGGCGAACAGCGCGACGGCGGTCAGCCGTTCCGGGGTCTTGGCGTACGTCACCTTCGCCGCCACCGTGCCCCGGCCGAGGTCGGGGTCTTTCGCATGGCGCAGGACGATGTCTTCCGCCGCTTCACGGCTGACGTCTCCCTGGGCCGTGGTCAGCGCCCGGACGGTCACGGACGCGGCGCGGCGGGCCTTCTGTTCGACCACCGCCTGTGCCTCCTCGCGGCGGTCCGTATTGCCCGTATCGGCCCGGTGGGACGCGTATGCCATCCAGGCGAGGACGGAGCCGAGCGCGAGGATCAGGACGGTCAGCACGGTCAGGCAGCCGCCGGTCACGGCGCGGGAACCCCGCCCCGCGACCGGCGTCGAACTGGATGCGCGTGCCACTAGCTGCCCTGGTAGCCGATATCGGCGAGGGTCTGGTCCATCACAGCAGAGTAGGCCGTGGTGCCCCGGTTCTTGGGGTGGAACGATTCGAGGCTGGCGCAGACCCCGACCACGGGAATGCACGGAACCGGATTCTCCGGGTCTCCCGAGTGGTAGTCGCCGTCGCCGTTCGGGCCTGCCACGATGCGGTTGATCCATTCGTCGCTGTCACAGATCCCGTGACCGTGGAAGGCGCTGGTCGGGTCGGCGAACGCCACCTTGACCCCGCTGTTCTTCAGCGCCGTGACCTTGGCTTTCTGCTTGTCACGCAGGTCGTCGGCCAGGGCGTTGAGTGTGTCGAAGTCGGCTGTCAGGCACGGCTGGTCGGCGACGAGGTGCGGGTAGCCCATGAGAACGATCTGCGCGTTGGGAGCCTTCTGGCGGATCTCGCCGATGAGTCTCCCGGTCGCTTCGACGGCTGTGTCCGTCTTGGCGGTGTAGTCGTCCTTGTCGCATACGCCGATGAGATAGCAGTGAGTGATGGCGTTGGTGAAGTTCCCGCCGTCGTTCCCGCCGATGGTGAGCATCACCAGGGTGGTGTCTCGGCTGAGGACGCCGGAGTTGATCTGCGCGATTTCGTGGAACTGCCCCTGAGCCTGCGGTTTGCTCGGATCGTCCCAGGCGGCGGGTTGTACCTCGGTGTCTCCGTTGGCGATGTCCTTGCCCCGTACGTGCCAGGTGGCGGCTCCGGAGCAGGTGACGTTCTGTAGATCGGCGACCGTGGAGTGCGCGTCGGAGAGGTCACCGAGGGGTGTCGCCTGGAACGGCAGGAGTATTTTGCGGTTCCACGCGTTGGCGCTGCGACGGCAGGCGTTCCACTGCGTGGTGCCGTGGCTGCGGTCGGACTCGGGCGAGTAGCTCCCGGCGCCTTCGCCGGAGGAGTACGAGTCGCCCATTGCGACGACCATGTGCTGTGGCTTGCCCGGGAGTTCCTGGAAGGCGACCGACGTGAACGCGATGTCCTCGTCGGCGGTGCCGTCGTCGGTGGTGTTCGACAGCTCCACGCGGGGTGTGCCGGTGAAGTGGTAGACACCGAGTTCGGCCCATGTGCTCTTGCCGTAGTGGGTGTTGATGTAGCGGTCACGGTCGCCGCCCTCGACGCCCTTCACCACGTAGTGGGCCTGCTGGGTATGGGCCCCCGTGTCCGGCAGATGCACGAACACCCGTGCCCAGCCCAGGCTTTGACCGAGGGTCCAGGTACCGGTGACGGTCATGGCGCCGGACGGGCCGCCGAGGTGGGAGTCGTCGCGGCTGTGGGTGTACCAGAAGTGGCCGCCGTAGCCACCGCCGATCTGATGCAGGTCCGCCTTGGCCTCGTACTGGTTGTCCGAGTCGGCGTTGAAGCCGAACTCGAAGCTGCCCGACGACGTGACCTGGCCGCAGTCGCTCCATGACTCGGTCCCGTTGGGCACCGAGGCGACGACATGGGAGCCGGTCGGTGCGCCGGAGCAGACCGGTTCGCCGTTCTTCAGCCGGTAGCCACGGCCGGGTTCGGCGCGGAGTGTCGCGTACTTGATGTTCTCGTGGCCGCAGTCGGTGGCGCAGTCGGCCTTCCAGGTGGCGTTCGATATGTGCCACCAGTACTGCGCGTAACACGCCTCGGTCTGGCAGTCCGGCGGGTTGGTCGAGTCGCAGTTGTTGTACGTGTTGCAGAACGTGTCCAGCGGCGGTGAGACCTGGCTGCGCTGGGCGTTGTTGACCCACCACGCCGGGTAGAAGCCGGCCGAGGAGAACCCGGATTCGCCCTGCCAGTCCTGGCGGCCGTCGCTGCTGTACGAGAACCCGGTGTCGATGGACCAGGCGGACCAGCCCATCACCTTCTCCTCGTACGGCCAGTCCTGCGGGTGGGCGGCGTCATGGTTCGCGTCGGGGTCGACGCTGGTGTCCATGAAGGGGTGGCCCCAGCTCTTCTTGTAGATCGGGTTGGCCGGGTTGTTGTACCAGCCGAGACCCCACGGGCCGCTGGAGTGCGGGGTCGGGGGGTTGAAGCCGAGGTTGTAGTTCCACACGGCGGTGAACCAGTTCTCCACCCGCGACGGGTCGTCGTCGTTGACGGTGACCTCCTGCCCGGCGGTGTGCACCTCGTTCCACTTGTCGGCGAGGATCTGCACGGACGCGGCGATGTTCACCGCGTAGTCGACCGCGACGGCCTTCTGCTTGTCGGCGGGCAGACTGGTCTCGTTCGGCTTCTCGTGCCCGGCCAGGCGCATGCCGTCGGTGATCTGGCCGACGCCGTAGCCGCAGTCCGAGTCGTCCCAGTGGATCTTCCAGTAGTCGGTGGTCGAACCGCCCGCGTCATGGCCGTAGTAGCCGTCGACGGCCGCCAGCGGGCTGCCCATCTGCCCCGGAATCGCACCGGACTCGGCCTGCCACAGGTTCGACTCCTGCGCGAGGACGCCGAGCAGTACATTCGCGGGGATGCGCCCGCCGCCGATCAACGTCGGCTGGGGGAACAGTCCTTGAGGGTCGATGGTGCCCAACCCCGTCTGACTGCGGTATCCGCCCTGCCGGATCCAGTTGGAGCGGAGCTGGCCGCGTACGGCCATGTCCACCGCCCACTCGACCTGGTTGGGCGTGGGCTGGAGTGCCTGGGCGTTCACGTCGTTGCGGGAGACGGAGCACCAGCGGTCGGGGTCGGTGGGGGTGGTGGAGACGGCGGTGGCCGATGCGGTGCGGTTGAGCTGGGCCTTCGTTCCGGTGCTCGCTGATTTGCCCGTGTCGCTGTCGGTGAGTGCGGGGGACAGGGTGGACGACGAGGGGGATGCCGGGGCTTGGGCGACGGCCGGTGAGACGGTCTGGGTGAGTTTCCGCGCGGTGGCGGTGGCCGTGGAGGTGACGGTCATCGGGGTGTCCGCCGGATCCGGGGTGTTCGGCTGCGCGGCGGGCTCCTGCTTGGTGAAGCCTTGGCCCGAGTTCTTGATCCGCTCCAGGCCCGCCTTCACACCGGGGGAGAGCACCGGGTCGACGGCGAGGCGGCCGTGGGTGGAGACCGTCGTGTCGGCGGGTGCGTTGGTGAGTACGGTGACGCCGGTTCCGTCGGTGCGGAGGCCGCCGGTGCCGGGGTTGCCGACGGGATGGCCGGTGAGGAACACGCGGCCCGCCGTGCCCTGGGCGAGGTCCAGGTCACCGAGCTTGCCGGAGGCCAGGACGGTGGGCTCGCCGTGTCCGCTGAACACCTTGGCGTGCGCTGTGGAGTTGCCCTCGCGGTCGACAAAGGCGATCTGTCCGTGGGCGGCGGGCCTGATGTCGAACGGGACACTGTCCGCGCCCGCCAGCTTCTTGACCTTGCCCGAGCGAGCGATGTGGATCAGGTCGTGTCCGCGTCCGGCGACCGTGCCGTCCTTGACCGGTACCGCGCTGGTGATCTCACCGTCGAGCGCGGCCGTACCGGTCGTCTTCCCGGCCGTGTCCACGGTGACCAGGCGGGTCTTCATGGTGCGGACGTCGTTCATACCCCGGAACGCGGTGAACGCGGCCGTGTGCAGTTGGGGGTTGCAGGTCGGGTCGAAGTAGGCCAGCGACGCGGTGAACGGGAGCTTCGTCACCCGGCCGCTGTCGAGGTCCACGACGGCGGTGAACGCGCCGCCCTGCATCAGATCCGGCTTGTTGGTGAAGCTTCTCGGCGCATAGGCGACGGCGGCATGGGAGTGGTCCATGACGCAGGCGTTGCCGATCCACGAGTCGGCGGGCATGCCCGGCTCGGCCAGTGTGGCGGCGGTCTTCCACGCGTACGCCTTCGCGCTGTCCGCGACCAGGATGCGCAGCCCCGCGGTGTCGGCGACTGCGGTGACGGCCCGGTCGTCGGAGGTTTTCCAGCCCTTCCCGAGCTTGCCGTCCGGGTTGTCGGTGACGCGGCCGTCCGGCCGGGGTGCCGTCTCACTACGGGCGGAGGTGGGGTCCGGGTTCGGCCGGGGCCCGGCGGTGGCGGGTGTGGCCTGGAGCAGCCCGCCGGCGAGCGCGGCACAGGCGGCCAGGGCCAGGAGGCGCGGATACGGTCTTCTTCTTCCGGACTTTCCGGATCTTCCGGGTTCCAAGTGACTGTCTCCCCGATGTCGACGTGCCCAGGGAATGGTCTGGTCCACCCCTGCGGGCGGCGGTCACTGTAGGCGTTGCATGTATATGACAGGCAAAGAAATGGCCATGCCGTGGCCGAGAATCGCCCTGTCGGCGGATTGCCGGAATGTGACTCGGTGGGGCCTCAACAGCCTCCGGTACGGGTGAGGTTGTGGTGGCGGAATGTGGGGGAGGTGAGTGCGGTGTGATCAGGTTGGCTCATTACTGCCGTGGCCGTGCGTCGTCCCCCACCGCGTATCCGGGTACGGACGGCCACCGCACAGTCAGTACGACCGACTCCTCCTCCGCGAACCAGGAGTGGTCGACTCCGCGCCCCCAGACGACGAAATCACCCTGCTGCTGGAGAAGGACGCTGCGGCCGGGAAGTTCCACGCGGAAGCGCCCGCTGATGAGTACGAGAAGAGCGGTGCGTTCCTCGCCCTTCACCCACTGGGCTCGCTCGTCGCCGCGCGGATGAACGCCCCATTTGATCTCCACGGCCTCGCTGTGGCGCGGATCGCCGACGTCCTTGAAGTGGCCGAGGAGCCAGCCCCGGTCGAGTGCCGCGTCCTTGCCGGCGTTGCCCACGTACACGTTGTCGTTCACGTGGTCGGATGCTAATGCCTTGTCAGGCACCCTGCGCCGGTCGGTCTATTACTGATCGAATGTCCAGGTGAGCATGGTCTGCCCCCCTTCCGGGACGCCGTCCGCGCGGCGGTACGTCGAAAGTGCCGCCGTGTTGTCCTCGTCCGTGATCGTCCACACGCCGTAGCAACCCCGTTCGCGCGACAGGTCCGCGAGCGCCGACACCAGAGCCCGGCCGATGCCACGCCCGCGGAACGACTCGTCCACGCCCAGCTCGTACAGGAACATCTCGGTCCCCTTGTCCGGATGAGTCATCTCGACACCGGTGACCATCCCTGCCGGAGTGTCGTCCACGTAGGCGATCAGGAGGTGATGGCGCGCATCCGCGAGGAACTGTTCCGTCGCCTCCTGCCGTGGGGTGGTGTCGAAGAGGTGCCCGGCGGCGTTGACGGCTTCGACCTGGGTGATGCGACGGATCTCCATGCGGGGATCGTGGCAGGTTTCGGTATCGAGACCCAGCTACACCGGCGGTTGGGGGTCGTACTGAATACCTCGGCGCACCTGACGTGCGCGCTCCGGGGACGACAGTCGGGCGACGAGGTGGAGGGCCATGTCGATACCGGCCGAGACTCCGGCGGACGTGACCGTGTCACCGTCATCGACAAACCGATCGTCGGCCCGTACGTCGATGGTCGGGTCGAGTTCCTTGAGGAGTTCCAACGAGCCCCAATGGGTGGTGGCCGGACGCCCGTTGAGCAGGCCGGCTGCGGCGAAGACCAGCGAGCCGGTGCAGACGCTGGTCATGAGCGGAACCGATTCGCGCTGCCCGCGTACCCACTCCAGGTGCCCGCTGTCGTTGAGCAGGGGCCGGGTTCCCTGACCGCCGGGATGCAGCAGGACGTCGAGCGCGGGCATGTCGTCCATCGAGTGATGCGACCCGACGGTGAGCCCTTTCGCGCAGGTCACGTTCTGTTCTGAGTTGCTGAGTGCCGGACATCGGTGCCGACAAACCGGATCATTTGAGAGGGCGGCTGGCATCCGGATCTACCGGACCAGATCACCTGACATTCCGGGGATTCATCCGTCTCAGTTGATCTGATCGCTCCAGGTCTCGGGCATGTGGTCGGACCAGATCGCTTGGGACGGGACAGATCGTGCGTGAACGGATGCCGTTGGCGCGTACCGCCGGTGAGTACGCGGAGGTTCTGTCGGCCGAGATGGTGCCCGCCCCGGAGGACGTGGCCATGGCCCTGGACGTTCAGCCCGGCGACCTGGTCGTGCGCAGGCGCCGGGTGACGTTCGAGGGTGAGACCCCGACCGCGACTTCATGCGGTTGGTTCACGTCCGAGGTCGCCGATGCGGCGCCCCGGCTGCTCCAGCGTGAGCGGGTGCGTGAGGACACGACGCGCTATGTGGAGATGCGGACCGGTCGCGGCCCGTGCACCGCCCGGCCGGCGTCGGCCGAGGAGTTGGAACTCCTGCGCCTCACTGGACCGGAGGCCGTCGCCGAGTCACGCCATGTGGCGTACTGCGCCGAAGGCCGGCCGCTCACCTACGAGGTGGGTATCTCGCCCGCCGGGCGCTGGGCACGCACGGAGGAGTACGCGATGGGCCGGTGAGTCCTACTGAGCTTCAACCAGGGCGAGGGCGGGGCCGGCGGAAGCGGCGGCCAGTGCGGGGACCGAGGCGAGGGTGTCTTCGATGTGTGTGCGGTCTCACCAGTGAGACCTACCCGGCCGGCGCACGGCTCGGTCCGCTCACCTCGGAGACCGACCGCTCACGCTTTACGTTTCGTTGAATTCCCTTTGCCATTCGTTGAAGGGGTGTACATGCCTCACTCATAACGTGCGGAGCGCGCGACTCCGCTGCCGATCGGCAGCGGAGCAGTCACGAATCATTCGTGGAGTGACCCGTGGAACGTCGCACTTTCCTGCGCGGAGCCGTCATCGGCACCTCGGCCGTCGCCTTCGGCGGTACCCTCATGCCCTCCGCCGTCTACGCGGCCCCGGCCCAGAACGGCCTCGGCCCGTACGGTGCACTGGCCGCGGCCGACGCCAACGGCATCCAGCTGCCCAAGGGGTTCAGCAGCCGGGTCATCGCCCGGTCCGGCCAGAAGGTCTCCGGCACCTCGTACACCTGGCACAACGCTCCCGACGGCGGCGCCTGCTTCGCCGACGGCACGGGCTGGATCTACGTCTCCAACTCGGAGATCAGCCCCGGCGGCGGCGTGAGCGCCGTCAAGTTCAACTCCTCGGGCACCACCACCGGCGCCTACCGCATCCTGTCCAACACCAGGCAGAACTGCGCGGGCGGCGCCACCCCGTGGAACACCTGGCTGTCCTGTGAGGAGGTCAGCCTCGGCTACGTGTACGAGACCGACCCGTGGGGTGTGAACGCCGCCGTCCGCCGCGACGCGATGGGCAAGTTCAAGCACGAGGCCGCCGCCGCCGACCCGGTGCGCAAGGTGATCTACCTGACCGAGGACGAGACCAACGGCTGCCTCTACCGGTTCATTCCGACCACCTGGGGCAACCTGTCCTCCGGCACGTTGCAGGTGCTGGTAGCCGGCACCGCGACCTCCGGGTCGTTCAGCTGGGCGACCGTGCCTGACCCGGACGGCTCGCCGACACTGACCCGCGACCAGGTCTCCGGCGCGAAGCGGTTCAACGGCGGCGAGGGCTGCCACTACGCCAACGACACCGTCTGGTTTACCACCAAGGGCGACAATCGGGTCTGGCGGGTCAACCTGGCGAACAGCACCTACGAACTCGCCTACGACGACAACCTGGTCAACCCGGGCCCAGCCCCGCTCACCGGCGTCGACAACGTCACCGGCTCCTCGTCCGGTGACCTGTACGTCGCCGAGGACGGCGGCAACATGGAGATCTGCATCATCACGCCGGACAGCATCGTCGCGCCATTCCTGCGCATCACGGGCCAGTCGGCCTCGGAGATCACCGGACCCGCCTTCTCCCCCGACGGCAAGCGACTGTACTTCTCCAGCCAGCGGGGTACGACCGGCAGTTCCTCGGGTGGCATCACCTACGAGGTCACCGGCCCGTTCCGCGCGTAGCCACGCACTGATTGGAGGGCCCGGAGACTGACAGCCCCGACAGCTCCGGGCCCTCCCCCGTGCCCACGCCCCTGGAGCGCCACCCGCCAACGTTGCCGCGATGGGAGAGCGGTGACCGCCAGCAGAATGACAGCGACGGTGACGGTCATCGGCCCACGGTGGCGGCGTTGGCCGGATTCACGGCCACAGCCTTGAAAAACGTGTAGGAGAAGGTCCCGTTCGCCTGTGCGGTGCGGTGCGGATCCGTCATCCCGCGATCCCAGTGGGCCGCGGTCGCCGCGGCCGGCGCCGAGGAAGCGGCGGGTCAGCTGCTGTTCCTCGGAGCCGAGTCCGCGGTAGCGGCGCCCCGATGCCCACAGCGGTTGCCGGGGCCGCCCGGGTCAGCGCGGCAGGAGTCGTTCGACTCCTTCGCCGTGCGGCAGCTGGGTGATGTTCTCCACGAGGCCGCCGAGGTCGTCGGCCGGTCCGGTGGCTGCGACGTGGATCGCGTCGTCGCCCAAGGGGTGGAAGACGGCGGCGTCGACTCTGATCTGGTGGGGTTTGTCGGTGTAGTGGGCGTGGACTGAGCAGGCGGTCTGGCAGTTGCCTTTGAGCTGGGCGAGGACGCCGCGCTCGACGCCCAGCAGCCGGGCGGTGGCGGGGTCGTTGATGGCGTCGAGGAGGTGAGCGGCGATGGTGTCGCGGCTGCGCTGCTCGACGACGAGCGTGCCCGCACCGGTGGCCGGGGCCAGCACCGAGGCTGGGATCAGCTGTGTGGCGCGGTCCGCCTGGGACACCGGGCACAGTCCGGCATAGGAGACCACGAGGGCGTCGAGGGGCTTGTCGCCTTCGCCGGCGTCGAGGCGGGCGAGTCTGGGGATCAGGTTGCCGTGCACCGGCTGGATGGTGATGTGGGGGTAGCGGGTGCGGAGTTGGGCGATGCGGCGCGGCGCGCTGGTGCCGAGGATGCTTCCGGGTGGAAGGTCGTCCAGGGTGGCGCCGGACTGTCCGGCGGGAAGGACGAGGGCGTCCCGGGCGTCTTCGCGAGGCAGGACGGCGCCGATGGTGGTGTCGATGCCGCGCTCGTGAGGCCCGGGGAGGTCTTTGGCGCACGAGACGGTGACATCGACGCGTGCGGCGGCCAGCGCCCAGTAGTCATTGACACGGCCCTTGTCCACGCATGTCCGAGGAATGCCAGTACCGCTGTTGGAGTATTTCCGCGTAGGGGCAAATGCCGGCGGATGCGGTCCACCTGGCCAAACCGGCGGGTAGAGCCCACGGCCGGTCCGTCTGTGCCGTCGTGCCCCGCCATGCCTGCCGTTTCGGAGGTGTGGCGGGGGCTTCGGCGGTCAGGCGGGGTCGAACTCTCCCGCTTTGACTCCCGACACGAATGACGTGAACGCGGGGGTAGGGAGGTTCAGGACCGGGCCGGCCGGGTTCTTGGAGTCGCGGACCGGGACCATGCCGTGGGAGGTGGCGAGGTTGGCGGCGACCTCGATGCACTGGCCGCCGTTGTCGCTGTGGGAGGACTTGGACCAGTGGGGGGATTCGGTCGTCATGGGGTGCCCCTTCGGTTAGACGGAGTGGAACTCTCCTGCCTTGATGCCCGATACGAAGGTGGTGAACGCGTCGGCGGGGAGGTTCAGGACGGGGCCGGCCGGGTTCTTGGAGTCGCGGACCGGGACCATGCCGTGGGAGGTGGCGAGGTTGGCGGCGATCTCGACGCAGTTGCCGCCGTTGTCGCTGTGGGAGGACTTGAACCAACGGGGGGATTCGGTCGTCATGGGGTGCCCCTTCGGTCAGGCGGTGTCGAACTCTCCCGCCTTGATGCCCGATACGAAGCAGGTGAACGCATCGGCGGGGACGTTCACGACCGGGCCGGTCGGGTTCTTGGAGTCGCGGAGGGGGACCACGCCGTGGGAGGCGGCGAGGTTGGCGGCGACCTCGATGCACTGACCGCCGTTCTCGCTGTACGAGGACTTGAACCAACGGGGGGATTCGGTCGTCACGGTTTGCCCTTTCGTAACTGGCTAATCATGCCAATGGACGCCGCTCGGGGCAGCGCTTCGGCCTGTAGTTGATGGTAGTCCGTCAGAAGGGACACTACCGATGCGCTGTCCCGTTCAAGGTGGCCTCGGTTGGCGGATTCGGCGTACGACATCAGCGAGCGATCCGGCATCGTGAGCACGGTCACCGGCAGCGTCATCGGACGACGAACCCCGATGTCGAACGGGGCGACTTGAAGCACGGTGTTCGGCAGTTCGGCGAACTCGATGAGCCGCGCGAACTGAGCGTCCATGAGGGCCTGATCCCCGATGGGGCGGCGAAGGCAGCTTTCATCGAGCACGACGAAGACCAGCGGGGGTGGCGTTCGCGTGAGCGACGCCTGACGCTGCGCGACGAGCGCAATCCGCTCGTCAGCTTGCTCCCGCGTTGCAACGCCCCTCTTCACGGCGCTGTCTCCGAGAGCTGATGCGTACTCGTGTGTCTGGAGCAGGCCAGGGATGACGCCGACTTCGTAGAGCCTGATCTCTACCGCGCGCCGCTCATGAGCGAGGTACTCCGGGAACCCCTCAAGCAACACCTTGTACCTGACGGCCTCGCTCTGACGCTTGAACCGATCGCCGGTTCCAAACGCCCTGTCAGCGCTCGCCGAAAAGCGTTGAGTTGGAGTACGCCGACCAGTTTCGACGGCGGAAATATGCGCCCCTGAACACCCTATGCGCTCCGCCAGCTCGTCCTGCGTCCAGCCGCGCTCATCCCTCAAGCTGCGAAGACGTGCCCCGAACGCCGCACTCGGCGAACTCTCGGGCTCCAGGTCCTTTCGATTCACCATCTGGCACCTTACTTGCCTGTCACTCTCAGTAAGTTGAAGACAACCCCACCGTACGTCACGCTGAATGCTCTTGGTAGTGGAACCGCTACGGAGAGGAACAATGGTGTCCGAAAAGAACCCTCCGACCCCCGGCACGCTCATGGTCGACGCGCAGAACCGGATCGGTGAGTTCCGGGGTGAGTGGTGCGGACTATGGTCCCTGCGCCCTGTAACTGGCGGTAGGGAATGGACCGTTGACCCACAGAGTGTGCGGCCGGCAAGTCCCGAACAGCGCTTACGCGCGGAGAACTCCCGGCTGAACGCCCGGAGTCGAGGTGAGTACCTGTGACCACCCTCGGCTTCGTCCGCTGGACATTACGGCCGGATCTTGACCCCGACGCCCCCCAACTCACCTACGCCTACCGGTGTCTCACCCTCAACACCGACGACACCGCATGCAACGACAAGTCACCCACCAGCACCGACCCGACCGAACCCCAGACCTGGGCCTTCACCCACCTCCGTATCCACCCCGACCACACCAGCTACGCCGAAGTCATCGAACGACCGTGGGTGATGTGGCGCGAGGGGCCCGTATGAACTGCCCGTCCGAACAGCCGAGTTACCGGTGCGAGGTACACGCCGAAGGACCCGTCTACGGCACCGGACTCACCGCCCACCACATCCTCGGCACCCACGACACCATCTCCCCGATACTCGCTGTCCGTTGGCTCACCAGTCAGGCGCTGCGGATCGCCGATCGGCTCGACCCCGACCCGAACCGTTCCCCCTGGGTGCGCAAGGCCATGCGCAAGACGTCCGTGCCGGAGCCCGACAGCCCCACCCAACTCCGCGTATGGGTCGGCAACCCCGCCAAACAACAGGCCGCCCGCGACCGCATCAAGTCCGGGTACCCCCTGCTCCTCCTCGTCCCGGACACCGACTGCGCCTACACCCTGTCCATCCGTCCACCCCACCCGCCAGGATCAGCCATGCGCCAATGCGAAGCCACCACCCCTCTACCTCCCCTGGGTCTCCTGTTCGCGATCCTCGCCGGACAGGGCCGCGTACTCGGCAACGACCTCGAATACGCGCCCACCCACGTCCGCTGCGAACTCGGTACCCGGCACCAGGGCGAACACGCCGACCACGTATGGGACTGGGACCACCAACCCACCCACGCCTTATGGGCCCGCTGGGACATCGGGGGCACCCTCCGGTACGAGTCCCTGCACTGGTGCGAAACCCCCGGCGGCCCGGAGGGCGACGCGTGCACCCTCTACCGGGACCACGCCCGCCGCCACTCCTGGGCCGTACACGACCCCGAAACGGACGCCCTGCTCCGGGAGGCCAGGAAGTCACGACCAGACAGCACATGACCGCGCGGGGCGTTGTCGCGGCGGGGTGGTATCCATGCCGCGTGAACATCTACCAGGCTGAACACGCTGACCCCGCTGAACTGGCCGCACTCCGTGAGGCGTTCGGCGTCGATGACGGCGGCGAGTCGGCCCTCGGCTGGGAGGCGGTACACGCCTTCGAGGCAGCGCACGGGGTCGTGCTGCCCGAGCCGTATCGGACCTTCGTCGCCGAGATATCGGACGGTTCGTATTCCGGGCCGCCCGAGTACGGGCTGCTGTCCTTGGCGGAGCTGCCGGACGGCTGGGGTGGCGAGGAGCGGGAGCGCGACCTGAGCAAGCCGTTCCCGCTGGCCGAGGCGTGGATGTGGGAGGAAGACCCGGAACCGGCCGAGGACGCCGACGAGGTCCTTGACCGGGTCTACCACCACGGCTCGATCGTGCTCGGCACCGACGGATGCGCCATGGACTGGCATCTCGTCGTCACCGGCCCCCACCGAGGGCACGTCTGGATGATCACCGACGTCGGCGCTGTCCCCTTCGGCGCGCAGTTCGGGTTCACCACCGCCGAGCCCGGGTTTGCCGGCTGGGTCCGGCACTGGTCTGCGAACAAGCCCTGGTACGACGCCGGGTGACCCCACCTCGCCGAGACGTAGCGCGGTCAAGCGCGGTCAAGTACCGCCAACCCCCACCCCCACGCACCCGCACGACCGCCGATGCATCAAACGCGGCTCCAAGCGCTCGGTACGCGGCGCCGCCCCCGGATCCTCGAAGCGGTCAAGGAGCATCCGGATGGCCCGCTCGCCGAGTTCCGCGCAGGGCTGGGCGAACGCCGTCAGCGGCGGGGCGAACAGGTCGGCGCCCGGCAGGTCGTCGTACGACACCAGGGCCATGTCCTGGGGAATCGACACACCGGCATCGCGAAGCGCCCGCATGCTGCCGATCACCATCGAGTTGTTGCCGATGATGAGGGCGGTCGGCGGTGTGGGCCTGGCGAGCAGGTGCTGCGTCGCCACACGGCCGCCGGCGATGTCGGAGTGCCCGTCCGCGATGAGGGACGTGTCGTACGGCAGCCCGGCACGCTCCAGACCGATGTGGTAACCGATCAAGCGTTCCTCCGTGGTGACGAGTCCCGCAAGGCCGGTGACCATGCCGATACGGCGATGGCCCAGCTCGGCGAGATGCCGTACCAGCGTGGCGGTGCTCTCCTCGTTCTCCGGGCCGATCTGGTCGAAGCGGTCGTCCACCAGGCGGTCCACCAGCACCGTGGGGACCTTGGCGGCTGCCAGGTGCTCCAGTGTGCGCGCGGGGTCGGTCGACGGTGCCAGGACGACTCCGTCGACACGGCGCTGGAGCAGGCTGTGGACCACCTGGAACTCCAGGTCGGGTTCGTCGTGCGAGTCGGCGAACAACAGGGTGCGTCCCGCGCGTCCCGCCGCGCTGTCGACCCCGCCGAGTACCTCCGCGAAGAAGGGGTTGGTGATCGCGGAGACCACCACACCGATGGAGTCCGTACTCGATGTGGCCAGGGAACGGGCGAGCGTGTTGTGTGTGTAGCCGGTCCGCGCGATCGCCTGCTCCACCCGCTCCTTGGTCTCCGCGCGCACCTGCCGCGTGCCGTTCACCACGTAGGAGACGGTGGCGATGGACACGCCCGCGACACGCGCCACCTGCGCCATGGTCGTCATCGGCTGCCTCCTCATGGAATCGGCTGCCTGCCCGTGACATCGGCCGGTCTGCCCGTGCCATCCGCCGCCTCGCCGTGATCGCGGCCGAGCGTACCAATGAGTGAACGTTAACCGCTTAGATTCTGTGCGCCAAGGTCTTGCTAAGCGCTTAACTTCGGCCTAGCGTGACCGGCATGCGGTTCCCCGACATCCTCGAACGCGCCCGGAGCCTCACGCCCCCGGGCCGGCGGTCGATCCTGGGCATCGCCGGGCCGCCGGGTTCCGGGAAGTCCACCCTCGCCGCCCGCGTGGCCACCGCGCTGGGGCCGAGCCTCGCGGTCATGGTGCCCATGGACGGTTTCCACCTGGCGAACGAGGAGCTACGACGCCTCGACCGCCGACACCGGAAGGGCGCGCCCGACACCTTCGACGCACAGGGCTACGTAGCGCTGCTGCGGCGGCTGCGTGACCGGACCGAGAGCTGTGTGTACGCGCCCAAGTTCCACCGCGAGATCGAGGAAGCCGTCGCCGGTGCCATCCCGGTCCCGGCCGAGGTGCCCTTGGTCATCACCGAGGGCAACTACCTCCTGCTGGACGACGGCCCCTGGGGCGAGGTCGCGCCACTGCTCGACGAGTCCTGGTACCTCGCCCCTGCCGAAGAGGCCCGGCTGACCTGGCTCATCCAACGGCACGTGGCGTACGGCAAACCTCCCGCGGAGGCCCGTACCTGGTCCCTCGGCACGGACCAGCGCAACGCCGACCTGGTCGCCGCCACCCGGAACCGGGCCGACCTTGTGTTCCCACCCCCGCCCCTCGACCACGCATCCGCACCGACCGACAGGAGAACCGACCCCTCATGACCGACGCACTCAAGCGCCTCTCCGAGGAAGGCGTCGCGATCTGGCTGGACGACCTGTCGCGCCAGCGGATCACGTCCGGCAACCTCGCCGAACTGATCGACCAGCAGCACGTCGTGGGCGTCACCACCAACCCGACCATCTTCCAGAAGGCGATCTCCGGAGGTGAGGGTTACGGCGAGCAGATCTCCGACCTCGCCACGCGCAAGGTGACCGTCGAGGAAGCGCTGCGCATGATCACCGCGGCGGACGTACGGGACGCCGCCGACATCCTGCGCCCGGTGTTCGACGCGACCGGCGGCCAGGACGGCCGGGTGTCGATCGAGGTCGACCCGCGCCTGGCCCACAACACGGCGGCGACCATCGCCGAGGCCAAGCAGCTCGCCTGGCTGGTCGACCGGCCCAACACCCTCATCAAGATCCCGGCGACCCGGGCGGGCCTGCCCGCGATCACCGAGGTCATCGGGCTGGGCATCAGCGTCAACGTCACGCTGATCTTCTCGCTGGACCGGTACCGCGAGGTCATGGACGCGTATCTGAGGGGCCTGGAGAAGGTGGGGGAGCGCGGCCTTGATCTGTCGGGCATCCACTCGGTGGCGTCCTTCTTCGTGTCCTGCGTGGACGCCGAGATCGACAGCCGGCTCGACACGCTCGGAACCCCCGAGGCCACGACGCTGCGCGGCAGGGCGGGTGTCGCCAACGCGCGGCTCGCCTTCCAGGCGTACGAACAGGTCTTTGGGTCCGACGAACGATGGGCCGCCCTCGACCAGGCGGGCGCCAACAAGCAACGTCCGCTGTGGGCTTCGACCGGCGTGAAGGACCCGGCGTACAAAGACACCCTGTACGTCGAGGAGTTGGTGGCCCCGAACACGGTGAACACCATGCCGGAGGCCACGTTGCACGCCACCGATGACCACGGGGCGATACGCGGCGACACGGTCACCGCTACGTACGAGCAGGCCCGTGCCGACCTCGACGCGCTGGAGAAACTCGGGATCTCCTACGACGACGTGGTGCGGCTTCTGGAGGACGAGGGCGTCGAGAAGTTCGAGGCGTCCTGGAGTGACCTGCTCGTATCGGTCGCCGCCGCACTGCGACACACGTAGGTCAGCGGGCACTGGTGCCGGTTCGCTTTTCTATCCCCCGGCCACCCGGACCGGCCCGTTCTGGATCATCGACATCAGCAATCCGTGGGTTTCGGGGTCGGCTGAGGCGATCAGGCCGTGGGTCGTGGGGCCGAGGGGGGCGCCGTTGATTCCGGTGAGGACGCAGCCGGCGGCTCGGCAGAGGGCGATGCCCGCGGCGAAGTGCACGTTGCCGGACAGGTCGCCGCCGTCGGTGACGTACGCGGCGCGTTTGCCCGCCGCCACCCAGGCCAGCGCCAGCGTCGTGGACACGACCCGTGGCCGGAACCGCGCGACGAACCTGGGGTCGGCCAGCAGGTCGACGGCCCGGAAGCCGGGTGCGTTCGGGAACGGTGGGTCCAGGTTGACGTCGACCAGGTGGGTGGCGGACGTCGGCGCCAACCGGAGGTCGGCCCCCTCGTTCCGTACCCAGGCGGTCTCGCCGTCCGTGTGGAAGACCTCGCCGCTGAACGGGTCGGCCACCGCCGCCGCCCCGTCGCGCAGCGCCACATTGACGGCCACCAGCATGTTGCCGACGGCGTAGTTCAACGTGCCGCACAGGGGATCCACCAGCCACTGGCGTGCGGCATCGGCGGCTCCCCGCTGCCCGCCCTCCTCACCGAGCACCGCGTCATCGGGCCGAGCCGCGCGGATGACGTCGAGGATCGCCTTCTCGGCCGCGACATCGGCGGCGGTGGCGAAGTCCCCGCCCCCCTTGTCGATACGGGTGAGCCGCCGCCCGTACATCTCGCGGACCACATCGGCGCCGGCGAGTGCCGCGGCTGTCGCCACTTGGGCATCGTCATGGTTCGCGTATGAGTTGATCACGCGGTGCAGGATACGGGCCGCACGGTTCTCAGGAGTTCCTCAGGGCCCGACGCCCAGACGGACAGCGTCCTCACATGAACGACCGGAAGGCTCTGCGTAGCTACCCGAGCGAGAGGATCGCCATCATGAACGACTACGACCCGACGCAGGTACACCGGCCCAGCGCACGGCGGTTGTTGAGGAAGCGAAAGGCCGGATGGATCGTGGCCACCGGGGTGACGCTCGCGGTGGCCGGGGTCACCACGGGCGGCACGTCATCGGCGGCGGATCGCTCGGCCACGACCACGACCGTAGCCGCCGCGACGACCAAGACCACGGGCACACCCGCGCCCACATCTACGGCCACACCCACCACCTCACCGACCGCGACCCCCACCGGCCCCGCCGGCGGCGGACCCGTGGCCGAGCCGTCGGAGGGCGGAGCCACCGGCATCGTCCAGACCACGTCCACGTCGGGCTTCACCTTGACGACGGCGACGGGTGTGCTGTTGACCGTCGACAAGTCCGCCACCACGACCTACCTGAAGGGAACCCACCGCGCCTCGGCGAGCGCCGTGAAGAAGGGCGCGAGCGTCCTTGTCCTGGGCACGGTCGACGGACCCACCATCGCGGCCACGCGGGTCGTCGTCCAACCCGGCGGCGACGGCGGAGCCGCGGCCGCCGAGGCGGCCGGGGTGATCCCCTTCCAGCAGGGGACGCCGTCACCGGCGAAGTCCGTCGGTCAGATCCCGGCGGACTACACCGAGGGCGAGGGGACGATCGTCAGCGGGACGGCGGCGGACAAGGCGACGAAGGCCGCGCAGGCCCGCGTCCCCGGCGGCGTCGTGAACCGTGTGGTGCGGCTGAGCAGCGGCGTGTACGAGGTCCACAACGTCAGCGTCAACTGGCCCCACCACGTCTTCGTCAGCAAGGACTTCAAGGTCCTCGGCTACGAGTAGCCCTTACGCGTAGCCCTCGCCGCGAAACTCGACGGAACGCCGGTGCCGGTCCCCGTGCCGGTCCCGGTGTTCCGTGGGGCGGATGCCAAGACACACGCCCCCTGGACACGCTCAGCTCGCGGCGTTCAGCCGGGCGTGCTGGTCCTCCGTCAGTTCCAGGTCGACCGCCGCCAGGCTCTCCTTCAGTTGGGGTAGCGATGAGGCGCCGACCAGGGGGATCACGGGGCGTCGGCCGCCGATCTGCCAGGCCAGTACCACCTGGTTCACGCTCGCGCCGGTCTCCCCGGCGATATCGCGGAGCACCGCCAGGCGCGCGGGCGTTCCCGGGTGGTCGTAGTCGTCCGGCACGCGTTTGTCCGGGTTGGAGTAGGCGCCCTGGAGCAGCGGGGAGTACGCGACGAGGGTGAGGCCGGGCTCCTCGCGCAGATAGCTGAACAGTTCGGCTCCGGCGTGGCCCAGGCTGCCTTCCTGGAAGAGCGGCGAGGGAACGTCGGTACGCGGGCGCAGCAGGCTGTGCTGGTACTGAAGGACCTCGTAGCCGGGAAGTCCGGCCGCCGCGGCCAGGGCACGGGCCCGCTCCACCCGCCAGGTCGCGTGGTTGCTCACCCCGAGCAGCCCCACCGTGCGCTCCGCGACGAGTTCCGCGAAGCCCTCGACGGTCTCGCGCAGCGGCACGGTGCGGTCCTCGATGTGCGCGTACAGCACGTCCAGGCGGTCCGTACCGAGGCGCTCCCGGCTGCGTTCGGCGGCCTCGCGGATCACCTTCGCCGACAGGCCCTCGGGGTTGTCGACGTAGCCGGTGCCCGGTGCGAGCGGTCGCGCCCCCAGCTTGGTGGCGATGACGATCTCGTCGCCGACACCGCGGCTGCGCCGCCAGCGGCCGAGCAGTTCCTCGCTCTGTCCGCCCTGCCCGCCGTCCGTCCAGAACGCGTAGTTGTCGGAGGTGTCGATGAAGGTGCCGCCCTCCTCGACGTAGTGGTCGAGGAGGGCGAACGAGGTCCGCTCGTCCGTCGTGGAGCCGAACAGCATGGCGCCGAGCGACAGCACGCTGACCTCGCGTCGGGTACGGGGGTCGGTGCCGATGGTGCGGTACTTCATGGTGCTCCCTCTGTCACGGCCCGGCTCTTCCGGGGCGGTGAAGGGTGAGTATGGAACCTCGCGTGCGCTCGAACGCAAGGCGTCATCAGGGTTGGTGCCGACTCACAACCCCGTGTCCCGCGCCGGGAGTTGCCCCAGGAACGTGGCCAGGGTCGCCGAGAACCACACCGCGTCATCGAGCCACGGGTAGTGTCCGGCCCCGGGCTGGACGACGACTTCGGCAGCGGCGAACAGGGCCGCGAACTCGGCCGCCGTACGCGGCGGCGCACCCGGGTCGACCTCTCCGGCGAGCAGCAGCACCGGCGAGGTGAACCCGGCGAGGGCGGCGCGGGTTGCGTCCGGTGCGAACGCGCCGTCCGCGCAGAAGCCGGCCACCACGTCCATGTTCATCCGCGCGTCCCCCTCGGCCTGGTGAGCCTGGGCCGCCTCGTCCCAACGCCCGTACGAGAAGGGTGAGATGGCCTTCCAGTCGTCGTCGGTGGCCCGGCCCGCGACGATCGTCTCCAGGGCCGCGTACGCCGCCGGGAACCACGGTTCGCCCTCGCGCGACCGGGCCGTTTCGCACCGTAGGTCGCCGCTGATCGAGAGACCGACCGCGCGGACGCTCGGCGTGATCAGCGCCAGTCCGCTAACGCGTTCCGGGTGGCGTACCGCGTACTGCGTGGCCAGATTCGCCCCGGCACAGTGCGCGACCAGGTCCATCCGGTCGAGGCCGAGGTGCGCGCGGAGTGCCTCCACGTCGTCCACGAGTCGGTCGCAGCGGTAGGACGCGGGGTCCGATGGGGTCGCGGAACCGCCGGTGCCCCGGAGGTCGAGCCTGACCAACTGCCGGTGTTCGGACAGACCGCCGAGGTCGCCGAGATACGCGGAGTCGGTCGGGCCCCCGGGCAGACACACCACGGGCGCGCCCTCGCCGAGCAGGTGGTACGCGAGTTGGGTTCCGTCAGGGGCGAAGAACGTGTGCGTGGACGTCTTCACTGAGTCGAAGTGCATGAGTACATGGCCTTTCGCGGGATGCCTGAGGGCACTCCCGGGGCCATCTACGTCAGATGAACCGCACAACCAAGGGGGAGGAGAGCACCCAGCCTGATACAGCGTTGATGGGTCTCACCTCCTAGGTCGGTCACCGGCACGGCGACGCTATCAGGTCTGGAGGAACACGTCGAAGGTGCGCGGTGCGCGACCCGTCAACTCCCTTACCGCAGGCGTCACATGGGACATGGTGCCGGACGCCATGTCCGCGTAGAGCCAGAGCAGGTCGGCCACGAACCAGTCGGGCAGTCCCTGTGCCCGTAGGCCATCGGCCGCCTCCTGGGGAGGGACATCGCGGAAGGGGACACCGAGCTTCTCGGCGATCTCCGCGTGCGTCAGTGCCTCAGGACCGGTGACCACTGAAACCCGGACCCATGCCGGGGCTCACCCGTCCAGGTCGTCCGCGAAGTGGCGGAAGTCGGATCGGTCCCGGTGGAGGGTCCACAGGGTCTCGGCGAGTACGGTCGGGTCCTTCCTCGGATGGCCGGGGACGATGGCGCCCGGGATGATGAGCTGGGCGACGTGGACGTCGTCGTCCGCCAGGGCGTCGTGCAGCATCCGGGCGTAGGCGCTCTCGGCGGCGAACGCGACCGATGTGCCCGCGCGGTCGGGGTGCGGCTGGACCGCGGAGCCGCCGTTGACGAACAGGAACGTACCGCGGCCAAGGGACCGCATGCCCGGCAGCACCTGGTCAACGGCCGTCACAGGACCGTAGAGCGAGAACTCGATCGGTCCCCGGAGATCGTCCGCCGTGGTCCGCAGCACCGGCTTCATGAAGTCCGGGTGCGGGACGGGGCTGTACTGAAGGACCTCGATCGGGCCCAGCGCCGCGGTCGCGGCGTTCAGGGCCCAGGAGAGGGCCGCCGGGTCGCGTACGTCGGCGGCGAACCCGCGCGCGCTCAACCCCTCCTCGTCGAGGGCGGTGGCGAGCGCGTCGACGTGTGCCTGGGTGCGGGAGATGAGGGCGACATCGAAGCCCTCGCTGCCGAACCGCCGTGCCACGGCGGCCCCGAGTCCGCC
Organism: Streptomyces sp. NPDC058001; assembly: GCF_042886315.1. Taxonomy (NCBI): domain Bacteria; kingdom Bacillati; phylum Actinomycetota; class Actinomycetes; order Kitasatosporales; family Streptomycetaceae; genus Streptomyces; species Streptomyces sp. NPDC058001. Next base: position 98,587 of record NZ_JBHVQT010000008.1, on the reverse strand, counting down.
GCCCGCTCCGATGATGGCGATGGTCGTCACTGGCGGTCCGTCCCTCTGCTCTCGTGGCCGGCTGTTCTCGTCGTCAGCCCGTACTCGGCGTCGGCCTGTCCTTGTCCGGTCAGCGCGGTACGAGCTTCAGGGTCGCGGACCGCGCGGTGTCCGCCACGACGGGGTCGACGTACGCGTTGCTGTAGCCGCGGTACTTGGCACGGTAGGCGGTGTCGAGACGATCGTTGAGGTTCGTGTCGCCCTCCTCGACCAGGGACACGTCCTTGGTCACCCCGCCCGAGCGGATCTGCCCCTCGTGCCGCGCCGTGGCGTGACGGAACCAGGCACCGCCGCGCCCCCGGACCGCGCGCACGTACAGATCGTCACCGTCCCGTACCACCCAGATCGTCGTCGGGTCGTGCCGCGTGCCGTCTTCGCGCAGGGGAACGATGTCCAACTCGTCCGTGCTCTCGATCCGGCTCAGTTCGTCGGGTGTCCATGTCGTCATCGACGCGTCTCCTTCGTGGTAGCGACCGTACGGCTCGGATGAAGGCTCCTTACCGTGCTCGGCGGCTTCCGTATCGGCCCGGAGCGGCGGAGGGGCCATACGGACGCGGGTCCGGCACCGTCATGTGGGTGGCCGGTGTTCCGGTAGCCAGGTCTCGGCGTACGCGACGGCCTCGGGGAGCGAGAAGAGGCGGGATGCCGCCGCGCCCACCGTGCCCCGTACCACGGGGCGTTCGGCCTGGAAGGCGGCGCCCAGGTCGTCGAAGCGGTCCGCGGAGATCGCGGTGTCGCGCACCGTGCTCCAGCGGCGGCCCGTCGGGGTCATGAGCGCGAAGGAGTTGTCGACCCGGGGTGCGGGGATCCGGTACTCGGCCAGATGGAACGCCGTGCAGGAGTCGAACCCCGCGCCCAGCAGCAGGACGCGCGCACCGGCCTCCTCCAGACGGGCGAGCGGGCTGCGCTCGCCGAGCCGGCAGTCCGGCGCGTGGCCGTCCACGATCGCGGTGGCGCGCGCGCCGACGGCCGTGAAGGAGGTCTGCGGATGGGCGCTGCGGACGGCGCCCGGCCAGGTGCGGACGGTCTCCGGGACCACGCCGACTCCGAAGGCGGGGGTGGTCCGCGCGTCGTAGGCGGGCATCGACGCGCGGATGTCCGCCCACCATGCCTCGGGTACGGGCGGGTTGCCCCAGTGCGCCGGATCGGAGTTGTCGCCGGAGTGCGTCGGCACCACCAGCGTGCCGTCGTCGCCCAGGACATCGAGCAGCGCCCTGACGACGACGCCCGCGCCACCGCACACCCAGCCGAGTGAGCTGAGCGAGGTGTGTACGAGAAGGGTCTCGCCGGTGCGTAGACCCAGCGCACGGAGGTCGGAGACGAGTGATTCGTGTGTGCACAGGGGTCCGGTCGGAGGCGTGATCGACATACCGGCCGAGTCTGTACGGGCCGGGCCCCCGCACACCACCGGATTTCGCCGGCCGCCCCGGGGCTGGCCACCCAGAGCCCAGAGCCCAGAGCGCAGAGCGCAGAGCCCAGAGCCCAGAGCCGGGCGCCCAGAGCCCGGCGCCCGACCCTCACGGTCTCAATCGTCCGCCGGTGGCCGCGCGGCGCCGCGGACCTGGTCCAGGAAGGCGCGGTGTTCCTCGATCCAGCCCGTTGCCAGGTCGAGCGTGACCTCGACCGTGGTCAGCGAACTCATCCGGTCGGCGACCGACACCCGCAACCGGTCCTCGCTGTCGGTGCGTTCCAGCAGCCGCACATGGATCTCGGTGGCCCGCTGGTCCTTCCGCCAGGACGCGTCCCGGCCCTGTTCCACCGCGTCCAGGACCTCGGCCCAGGCGTCCAGGTCCTCGGAGAAGACGTACGTGCCCTGCCGACCGGAGACAAAGCCCGTCTCCAGCTCGATCCGGCCCGGCAGGGTCGCCCCTCGCGTCAGCGGCCCCAGCTCCTCCACCCGGACCCTGACCCCGCCGCCGTCGTACCGGCTCTCCAGCCGTATCAAGTCGTGCATGTTCCCCGCCCCCGTGCGTCCGTCACCGGGCCCACCGGTGCGAGCCCACGCGGCACGCTATCTCCCCGCCCTGACAATCCGACGCGGCAGGCGGCAGGCGGCAGGCGGCAGGCGGCAGGCGGTAGGCGGAGGCACAGGGCGACAGGGCGCGTCGCGATAGTTGTTCATGTGCGCAATTATTAAAGTGTCGATGTGGAGACACGAGAACGTGAACGTGCACAGACACGAGAGCGCGTACGGCGGCCCCGACACCAGGTACGAGACCTTCGGCTCCGTGTGCGGCGCGGGATCGCCGACGGGCGAGGGGTGTGGGACCGGCCGCTCAGCGCGTACTACCTCATCGCCGGAAGCTGTCTGCTGATCACCGGGCTCGGTCTGGTCATGGTGTACTCCGCGTCGCAGGTCCAGGCACTCCGCCACGGTCTCCCGTCGACGTTCTACCTGCGCAAACAACTCCTCGCGGCCGGCATCGGCGGATTCCTGCTCCTGTGCGCGTCCCGCGTCCCGGTGCGGCTGCACCGCAGGCTCGCGTATCCGCTGCTCGCCGGAACCATGGCGCTGCTGGTGCTCACCCAGGTGCCGGGGCTCGGGCGGACCGTCAACGGCAGCACCAACTGGCTGTCACTCGGCGGGCCGTTCCTGCTCCAGCCCAGCGAGTTCGGCAAACTCGCGCTCCTCGTGTGGGGCGCGGACCTGCTGGCCCGCAAGGAACGGCACCGGCTGCTCGGCCAGTGGAAACACCTGCTGGTCCCGCTGGTACCGGGCGCGCTGCTGCTGCTCGGACTGGTGCTGCTCGGTGGCGACATGGGCACCGCGATGATCCTCACGGCCGTCCTGTTCGGTCTGCTGTGGCTCGCCGGGGCGCCGCCGAGGCTGTTCGGGGCGACCCTGGTCGCGGCCGGTCTGCTCAGTGCGGTACTGATCGCGACCAGCGCCCACCGGATGTCCCGGCTCGCCTGTCTCGGCGCGACGGATCCCGGCCCGGGGGACCGCTGTTGGCAGGGCGTGCACAGTCTGTACGCGCTGTCCACGGGCGGGATCTTCGGCAACGGCATCGGCACCAGCGTGGAGAAATGGGGTCAACTCCCCGAGCCGCACACCGACTTCATCTTCGCGGTCACCGGCGAGGAACTCGGCCTGGTGGGCGCGGTGTCGGTGCTCGGCCTGATCGCCGGGCTGATCGCGGCGGGCCTGCGCGTGGCGACCCGTACCGAGGACACCTTCGTCCGGCTCGCGGCGGGCGGGATCGTCACCTGGATCGCCGCCCAGGCCACCATCAACATCGGCGGCGTCCTCGGTCTGCTCCCCATCGCGGGCGTCCCGCTGCCGATGTTCTCGTACGGCGGCTCGTCGCTGTTGCCCACGCTGTACGCGATCGGGCTGCTGCTCGCCCTGGCCAAGGACGAGCCAGGGGCGCGGGCGGCGGTCGCGGCACGCAGGCGTGAACGCCGGCGCCGGGGGCCCTTTCGGCGCACCCGCCGAGCGGCGCGATGACGCTCGTACGGACCGTCGCCTACGGCTTGCTCTCGGACGGGTTGCTCTCGGCGGCGACGAGCGTCACCGTCACCCGCTCCCCGCCCCCCTTGGCGTCCGCCCCATCCGCGCTCCCGCCGTCCGTGCCGCCCGGTTCCGGCTTGTGCCAGCCACGGTCGGAGCCGTCCGCCGCCCAGCTCCGGTCGGCGTAGGAGACCGACGCGATGGGCAGTGTCGCGGCGCGGGTCACCAGCCACTGGGCCAGCGCCCAGCCGGTCCGTGCGTCGGGTACGCGGTACGCGAGTGCCTGGCCCGGGGCCGGTGCGGTGGCGACCGGGCCCTTGCCGAAGCCGGTGCGCACCGCGTCCGCCACCGCCGTGCGGCCCGCCTTCGCCGAGGCCGGGGGATCGCCCGCGCGTACGGTGCAGTTCAGCGCCGCGCCCTTGCCGCCGCCGAGCGCCGATGCCAGCGCGGCCGACGCGTCCTCGTGCTGCGCGTAGGCGTCGGGGAAGCCACTGCGCTGGACCTCCTGCGCTGCGACCGTCAACGGCATCCGCTCATATCCGGACACCTTCACCAACTTGTCGTAGAACTTGTTCGCCGCGTACACCGGGTCCTGCACCTGCTTCGCCGTACCCCAGCCCTGCGAGGGCCGCTGCTGGAACAGGCCGAGCGAGTCCCGGTCGCCGTAGTCGAGGTTCTCCAGGCCGGACTCCTGGTACGCGGTCGCCAGGGCGATGGTCACCGCGCGCTCGGGCAGCCGGCGTGAGCGCGCGGTGGCGCTGATCGTCGCGGCGTGCTCGGCCTGCTCCAGGGAGAGCGGCACCGGGGGAGCGCCGCGTCCGCCGGGCACCGCGCAGCCCACGGCCGGAGGGGCGGGCGCGGGACGGCCGCGGCCCAGGTAGTGGCCGACCAGTGCGGCCACGGCGCATATGCCGACGAGCAGCACCAGGGCGCGCAGCCCGCGGCGGCCGGTCCCCTTGCCGGAGCTATTTGCATGGTTGCGCAACTGTATGCTCCGGAATTCTGTGAACGCGCTGGGCGGGCGGTGTGAAGAACATGAGTGGGCGGGGCAACGGTGGACGGCCTCCCGAGGTCGGTTTCACGCCACCGAGTGCAGGCTGCCACACGGTGTCGCGCTTCCGTTCCTCGGGATGGCCGCGTTGCCCCGGGCCGCGCGCTGTGTCTACGACGGTGACGGCGTCGCCGTGGCCGTCGGCGGGATCAGGATGCCGTCGACGATGTAGACCGTCGCGTTCTTGGTGGTGATGTCGCCGCAGGTGATCGGGGCGGAGCCGTTGACCTTGAACGACGTGCCGGAGCCCGACGTGGTGATCTTGCTGCCTTCGAGCGTGGTGAAGTCGCCGTTGGGCAGGTCCGCCTTGGTGATCGTCTTGTGCTCGACCACGTGGTACCTGAGCACCTTCTTGAGCTGGGTCGGGTTGTTGAGGAGCGCGTCCTTCTTCGCCGTACCCAGTTTGTTGAACGCGTCGTTGGTGGGCGCGAACACGGTGCTGCCCTTGAGGTCGTCGAGGGTGGTGGTGAGGTTGGCCTTCTTGATGGCGTCGTTCAGCTCGGAGAGTTCCGGGTTGTTGGCGATCGCCGTCGCCACCCGCTCCTTGGCCATCTCCACGGCACTTCCGCTACCGTTCTGCGGCAGCGAGGAACATCCGGGCCCGAAGGGGCTCACGCTGGGACTCGGTGACGGGCTCGCGGCGGACGCCTGTGATGCCAGCACGCCCAGGGACAGCGGGAGGGTGAGCGCCGCCGCTGCGGCCAGGGCGCTGGTACGGATTCGAGCGGACTTCATACCGATTCCTCGTTCCTTTGACAGGGGAGGAGGGCCGAATTCAGGCCCCGGGAGGCTTCGACTGACGGCCGCGGGAGCCGGGTGGGGGTGGGAAGGGGCTCCGCATACCGGCTGGGCGTGTACACCGGACCGGTCGGCCCATCGATTCCGTTGTCGATCGAGCCACCCACTATTGAAGCGCGGAACGCCCAACTCGGCATCCTGAGCCCGACACCGGGCCCACCGCCCCATGGACGTGGGCGAGTGCGCTTAGCCTTTACCAGGGTTACTGACCCCTGTCAATTGATCCCCGGCCGCAGCTCCTCAGTCGCCGCAGCTCCTCGGCCGCGAGTCCCCGGCCGCAACTCCTCAGTCCAGGGCCTGGTTCACCAGGTGCCAGATGTCGCCGGTCGCGTCGGCGGCGCCGATCGCCGGGAGGATTCCGAGCGCGAGGACCGCGAGGCCGATGACGCGTAGGTGCGGCGGCGGGGTCGCCCGCAGTGCCGCGAGGCGCCGGGTGACCGCATGGTCGGAGAACGCGAGGGCGCACCCGGGCCGTGACCGGTGCGCGACGAGGGCGGCACGGGCCAAAGCGCGGGCCGCGGTGGCGCGGTCCCCGACAGCACCCGCCGCCTCCTCGTCGGCCCACCGTTCCAGCAGATACGTCACGGTCGTCCGTACGGGCGTGAGCAGCGGGTTGGCCGCGGCCGCGACGGCGACCGCGGTGGCCAACGACGCGTGACGGTGTGTCAGATGAGCCCGTTCATGCGCCAGCAGGACCCGGCGCTCGGCGGGTGCGAGGGCGCTGAACATGGCGGCCGTGACGAGGATGCGGCCCGGGGAGCCCGGCACCGCGAACGCCCGGGGCACTTCGGAGTCCGCGACGATCAACTCCGTGTCCGGCGGGTGCCCTTCGCCCAGGCGGCGCAGCATACGGCGGGTGGCGCGCTCGGCGCGGGCCACCCGGCACAGCCGGTGGACGATGACACCGAGGCCGGCCATCGCCGCGAGCGCGACGGCCTCCGGGACGGGTTCGGGCAGGTGCCGCCCGTCCGCCAGGGCGTCGGCGGCGACCGGTGGTGCCTCGCCGACGAGCGTGGCGATCAGCAGGAACAGGACCCATACCGTGGCGGCCGAGCTGAGTACGGCCGCCGTGGTCAGTACGCGGGCGGCGAGCGCCGGCGCCACCCGCCGACCCACCAGTGGGCTGACCGCGGACAGCACGACGGGCAGCGCGAGCGGGAGGTAGACGTCGGCCGTCATGCCGTGTCCCGGTCGGCCAGCAACTCGCGCAGCGCCTGCTCCTCGTCGGGGCTGAGGCCGCTGACGAACTGCTGGAGCGCGCCGATCGGGTCCGGTCCGCGTTCCAGCGCCTGGCGCATGGCCTCGGCGGTCATCTCGGCGGCGTTCTTGGCAGGTTGGTAGGCGCCGCGTCGGCCGCCCGGGTCGTGCAGCACCAATCCCTTGTCGTACAGCCGCTTGAGGATGGTGTGCACGGTGTTGTACGCCAGATCGCCGCCTATCTCGGTCTGGATCTCGGCCGCGGTCAGGGCATGGTCCGAGGCCCACAGTGAGGCGAGTACCTCACTCTCCAACTCGCCCGCGCTGCGCCGTTCAGCTCTGCCGTGGGGCCTCGTACCAACCATGCGGTCACCTTAGGGCCTGGGGGGTTCCGGGGGCCGGGCGTCCTGTCGGTCTCCCGTATTCGACCCTACGCCTTGTAGGGTGGTGGGAAACCTTACAGCTTGTAGGGGTGCGGCTTGCAGGGGTGAGGGGGTGGCGGACGTCGAAGGCCCCGCGCGGATGACTCAGGTGTCCGGCGCCTCGGTGGACCGGCGCGCGTACTGGCGTACCGCCCTGACGCTGCTCGTCGTCGGGCTCGCCGTGGTGTTCGCGGTCCGGCACCGGACGGTGATCGGCGCCGGCGCGAGCCAACTCGCCGGGGGCCACCAGGGTTGGCTGCTGCTCGCCGCCGTGGCGACCCTGTCGACCTGGGTGTGCGCCTCTGTCGTCCAGCAGGGCGCGGTGGCCGAACCCCTGCCCGTCGGGCGGCTGGTGGCGACGCAGTTCGCGGCATCGGCCGCCAACCATGTGCTGCCCGCCGGTCTCGGCGCGGGCGCGGTCAACCTGCGCTTCCTGATGCGCTGCGGGCTCTCGCTGCCCCGCGCGGCCACGGCACTGGGCGTCAAGGCCGTCGCCTCGGCCGTCTCGCGCGCCACGCTCATCGCGGTGCTCGCACTGTTCTGGCCCGCCGTGCTGCGTCCCCCGGCCGGATTCCCCCTCCGGTCCGCCGTGGCGGTGGCCGCACTGCCGGTGGCCGGCGTGATCGCGGCGCTGCTCCTTTCCGACGCGCTGCGCACCCGGGTACGGGGTCTGGTGTGCGGGATCCGTTCGGACATCCGGACGGTGCACCGGCTGCCGGCGCGGGCGGCGGCCCTGTGGGGCGGCTCGTTCGCCTTCGCCTCGCTGCACGCCCTCGTGGTCGTCGCGGTCAGCCGGGCGATCGGTCTGCCGCTGCCCGCCGCCCAGGTGGCGCTGGTGTACTTCGCGGCGAGCAGCGCGGCGGTACTGCTGCCGACCCCCGGCGGCATCGGCTCCCTCGACGCGGCCCTCGCCCTGGCCCTGGTCGTCACCGGAACCCCCGCGACCCTGGCGGCCTCGGTGGTACTCGGCTACCGCCTGCTCACGGTCTGGTTGCCGCTGCTGCCGGGTCTGGTGACGCTGGTCGTGCTGGTACGGCGCCGCGTGCTCTGACCTGCCCTCGCCGGACGAGAAGCGCCGTCCAGGGACAACAGGCGCGGCCCAGGTCGCGTACGGCGCTACCGCGATCTGCGGCGCCACGGTTGGGTGCGGCGGAGTTCTCCCGTGGCGAGGGAGCGGTACGCGATGCCCGCGTAGAAGGCGCCCCCGGTGGCGAGCATCAAGCGTTCCTCGCGCATCAGCACCGTCTCGTAGTCGGCGTACGACACCTCGACCTTCGGGCCGTTGGTGGGTTTGAGGTCGTAGACGTAGTAGTGGTCGCCCACGGTCGTCGTGCTCTGGAGCTTTCCGCCCCCGAGGAACGAGCCGACCGCCACCAGGACGCAGATCGCGATCAGCGCCCGGACGGTCCACCGGGTGGGCTCGGGAAGGCGCCGGAAAGCCGTTTGGATCGCTTCGCGGTCCGTCCGTGTCCGTTGGTGCCACACCTCGGATATGGCGAACAGCACCACCAGGAGGACGAACGCCAGCAGGCTCAGGGCATACGGCGCACCGATCCGTATGCCCCCCGTGGTGAGCACGGCGAGTGTCAGCGCCGCGACGCTCAGACAGGCGGCGACCACTCCGGTCACTTCGAAACTCCGCTCCATCCCCGGAGCCTCGCACCGCCGTGGCCTCGTGCTCATTGCCCGATTCCGGCAGGGAATCCCAGGTCCTGACGGCGGAAAGCGGCCCCCGCGCCTTACGCGCCGAGGGCTGATTCGGGGTATCCGGGGATCTCGCGCCGCAAGAAGGGGAAGGCGAAATTTCGGAAACACGTAGGAAACACATTGACCTGCCGTGTGGCCCAGCGCACGATCTGGCACATGGTAAACCGGTTTCCCGTCACCCCGCGCACGACGATCAACGACGTCGCGTCGCTCGCCGGTGTGTCCAAGGCGACCGTGTCGAAGTATCTGAGCGCGACCGACTACTACGTCTCGCAGCAGACGCGGGCGAAGATCGAGAGCGCCATCAAGGAACTCAACTACTACCCGAACGCCCTGGCCCAGGGCCTGTCCAGCCGCCGGTCGTACGCGATCGGCGTCGTCGTCGCCAGCATCACCAACCCGTTCTATCCGGAGCTGGTCGCCGGGGTCGAGGAAGTCATCGATCCGGCCGGCTACACCCTCCTGCTCGGCGCCAGCGCCGAGAACAGCGACAAGGAGGCCGATGTCGTCCGCACCATGATCCAACGCCGTGTGGACGGCGCGATCGTGGCATCGGCGACCATGCGGGACGGCAGCGTCCAGCAGCTCGTGAACGCGGGGATCAACGTGGTCGTCGCCAGCCGTGAACTGGCCAGGCCCCTCGTCGACACCGTTGTGATCGACAACCGCATGGGCGGTCGCATGGCCGCCGAACACCTGAAACGGCACGGGCACGTCCGGGCCGCCTTCCTCACCGGACCCCTCGACGTCCTCGCGTTCCGGCAGCGCTTCGAAGGCTTCCGCAGCGTCTACCGCGAGACCGAGAGCACCGTCCACCTGGCCCGTACCAGCGAACTCGCCGAGGCCACCCATGCCGCGGCCGACCTGCTGCGCGACCTGCGCGGTCCCACCGCCGTCTTCGCGGCGAACGACACCCTGGCACTCGGACTGATGACGGCCGCCCACGAGGCGGGCCTCAGCGTCCCCGAGGACATCGCCCTGATCGGCTTCGACGACATCTGGGTCGGCCGCGTACCGGGCGTCTCCCTGACGACCGTGAACAGCAAGGCCCGGCAGGTCGGCGCCGTCGCGGCCGGCATGCTCGCCGAGCGCATCGGCCGGCACCCGGGCGAGAACCGGGACGCCCGCACCTCGCCCCAGCGGCGCGTCCTCGCCCCCGAACTCGTCGTGCGCGGCTCCTGCGGCTGCCCGTAACGGCGGCAGAGCAGCAACGGCGTATCACCTCCGCCCCGCTCAGCGGAGAAACGTTTCCTCGCAGCACAACTTCACCGCGTCACAACTCCACCTCCGCGCACCCCAGTTCACCTCCTTCGGTTTCGCGCTGTCAGAAACCGGTTTCCGCCCGGTCATCACCCACGCAGAAAGTGTCCTGCCATGAGAAAGCACGCAATCACCGCGCTGGCCTGCTCGACGCTCGTCGCGCTGGGACTCGGCGCCTGCAGCCCGGCGAACTCCACCAGTGGGGACGAGTCCACGGCATCGAAAGCCGCGTACACCTACACCAGCGACAAGGAAGACGTGACCTCGCTGCCCGGCGTGGAACTCGCCTCCTCGCTCGGTGACGTCAAGCCCACCCAGAAGTACCGGGTCGCCGTGATCCTCAAGGCGCTCACCAACCAGTACTGGCAGGGCATCGAGAAGGGCGCCAAGGCGGCGGCCACCAAGTACGGCGTGGACGTGACCATCCAGGCGGCGAGCAGCGAGAAGGCGCAGACCGAGCAGCTCACCATCGCCCAGACCCTCATCGGGCAGAAGTTCGACGCCTATGTGGTCGCGCCCGAGAGCACGTCGAACCTCTCCCCGGCGCTCGCCCAGATGCGTTCGCAGAAGGCGCCCATCGTCAACGTCGACGACGCCCGTATCCCGGCGACCGTCTACGTCGGCCCCGATCACGCGCTCGACGGCTCCCAGGCCGCCGATGAACTCGCCAAGCTCTTCCCGGGCGGTGGGCAGGTCGCACAGATCGAGGGCCAGTCCGGCTCCAGCGCCGCCATCCTCCGTATCAAGGGCTTCAAGGAGGGCGTCGCCAAGCACCCGGACCTCAAGCTGGTCGCCAGCGTGCCCGGCAACTGGGACGCCAACACCTCGTACTCGGCGGCGCAGCAGGTCATCCGGCAGAACCCGGACCTCAAGGGGATCTACGCCAACAACGACACCATGGCGATCGGCGTGGCCAAGGCGGTCAAGGAGTCGGGCAAGAAGATCGCCGTGATCGGCACCGACGGTGTCCCGGAGGCCGTGTCCGCCGTCCGCGGCGGCTCGATGGCCGCGACCGTCAGCCCGCTGCCGTACTACGAGGGCTACTGGGCCGTCGAGTCGGCGATCGGACTCCTGGAGGGCAAGAAGATCGCCCCCTGGGTCGTCGCCCCCGCCCAGCTGATCACCAAGGACAACGTCAGCCGGTTCTACGACTCGTCCGGCCAGGTCATCACCAACCTCTACAAGTGACCACCTCCACAAGTGACCACCTGTACAGGTGACCACCGCGTCCGCCGCCCCCGCACCCGCATCGAGGTGACGAGATGAGTACCGACCAGCCCATGCTGGAGATCAAGAAGCTGAGCAAGTCCTTCCCCGGCGTCCGGGCCCTGCACGAGGTCGACCTCACCGCCTACCCCGGGGAGATCCACGCCCTGCTCGGCGAGAACGGCGCCGGGAAGTCGACGCTGCTGAAGACCCTGTTCGCGGTGCAGCGGCCGGACAGCGGCGAGGTGTGGTTCGACGGGCGGCGGCGGGAGTTCACCCGGCCGAGCGACGCGCTCGGCGCCGGACTCGCGATGGTGCACCAGGAACTCAGCCTCGTCCCGCAGCTCACCGCCGTCCAGAACATCGTTCTCGGCCGGGAGAAGTCCCGCGCCGGATTCGTCGACTGGAAGGAGGCGCGGCAGCGGGCGGCCCGGTCCCTGGCGCGGCTCGGCTTCGACGCCCGCACCGATGTGCCGGTGCACCGGCTCAGCGTCGCGCAGCAGCAACTCGTGGAGATCGCACGGGCCTTGGCGGTCGGCGCCCGGCTGATCATCCTGGACGAGCCGACCGCGTCCCTGACGACACAGGAGAGCGAGCGCCTCTTCGACCTCCTGCGCCGGCTGCGCGCCGAGGGTCGCGCCATCATCTATGTCTCGCACCGCCTCGCCGAGGTCATGGACCTGTCCGACCGGGTCACCGTCCTGCGCGACGGCGAACTCGTCGGCACCCGCACCCGCCGGGAGATCGCCGACGAGTCCGACCTGGTCAAGCTGATGGTCGGCCGGAACCTCGCCGCGATCGGCGTACCGGGCGATCCGGACGCGATCGGCGAGGAGATCCTGCGGGTCGAGGGCCTGTCCAGCGCCGAAGGCGTCACCGACTGCTCCCTGTCGGTGCGGCGCGGCGAGGTCGTCGGGCTCGCCGGCATGGTCGGCGCGGGCCGCACCGAGTTGGTACGGGCCCTCATCGGGGCGGACCGGGCGACGAGCGGCGCCGTCTGGATCCGCGGCGAACGCATCCACCTCGCCTCGCCCGCCGACGCGGTCAGGGCGGGCATCGCCTTCCTCCCCGAGGACCGCAAACACCAGGGCCTGGTCCTGCACATGAGCGCCGCGTCCAACGCGACCCTGATCAGGCCGCCGCGGCGGCGCGGTCTCCTGGACCGGCGCGAACAGCGCGAGCAGACCCGGGCGTTGCTGGCCCGGCTCAACGCCGACATCAGCCCCGACCACCCGGCGGGCAAGCTGAGCGGCGGCACCCAGCAGAAGGTCGTCCTGGCCCGCTGGCTGAAGACCTCCAGCGACATCTTCATCTTCGACGAGCCGACCCGCGGTATCGACGTCGGCGCGAAGGGCGAGATCCATTCCCTCATGCGGGAGTTGGCGGCCGAGGGCAAGGCCATCGTGATGATCTCGTCCGACCTGCCCGAAGTGCTCGGCATGAGCGACCGGGTGCTGGTCATGCGCCGGGGCCGGGTCGTCGCCGAACTCGACAGGGCCGCCCTCTCGGAAGAAGCCATCGTCCACCATGCCGCCGCGAGCTGAGGACCCAAGGAGAGCCATGAGCAACCACACCACTCTTGAGCGCGAGACACCCTCCGAGGCCACCCTCGCGATCCCGGGCCGGCGCCTCGATGTCGCGGCCCTCGCCCGGCAGGCCGGACTCGTCGGCGTCATCGTCGTCCTCGTCCTCGGCTTCGGGCTCGCCCGGCCGCTGTTCCTCGACGGCGGCAACCTGATCAACGTCCTGCTCCAGGCGTCGGTGGTCGGCGTCCTCGCCCTCGGTCAGACCTTCGTCCTGATCACCGGCGGCATCGACCTGTCCATCGGCTCGACCGTCGCGATGTCCGCCGTCGTCAGCGGCCTGTTGTCGCACTCGCTGCCCGCGCCCGTCGCGATCCTCGGCGGAATCGCCGTCGGCGCGCTCGCCGGACTCGCCAACGGGCTCCTCATCACGCTGACCAGGATCACCCCGTTCATCATCACGCTCGGCACCATGAGCATCTTCGCCGGACTCGCCCTGATCATCGCGGGCGGCCAGGCGGTGTACGACATCCCGACCAACTTCCAGGACCTGCTCGCCGGACGGATCGCCGGAATCCCCATCCCCGTCTACCTGTTCGTGCTGCTCACCGTCGTCGCCGCGATATGTCTGCGCCGCACGGTGTTCGGTGAACATCTGACGGCGGTCGGCGGCAACGCCGAGGTGGCCCGGCTCGCCGGGATCAACGTCAAGAAGTTCACCGCGTCCGCGTACGTCCTGTCCGGCGCCACCGCCGGGCTCGCCGGAACCGTGCTCGTCGCCCGGCTCGGCGCGGCCGACCCGACACTCGGCGCCGATCTGCTGCTCACCGCCATCGCCGCGACCGTCATGGGCGGCACCAAGCTCGCGGGCGGCGAGGGCAGCATGTCCGGGGCCGCGTTCGGCGCGGTCATCATCGCCACCCTCACCGCGGGCCTGACCACCCTCAACGTCCAGGCGTTCTACCAGCAGGTCGCGGTCGGCGCCGCGATCATCATCGCGCTCCTCGTGGACCAGCTCGCCCGGGGACGGCACTGATGCCCGTACTCCTCGACGTCGACAAACGGGGCCTGGCGACCCTGACCCTCGACCGGTACGCGAAACGCAACTCCCTCGACGAGGCCATGCTCGTCTCGCTCGGCGAGGCACTCGGGGCCGTCGAGTCGGACCCCGCCGTCCGCTGTGTCGTCCTGCGCGGCAGCCACGGCTTCTTCTGCGCGGGCGCCGACATCGCCGACTGGACCGACCCCGGACCCGAACGGGCCGATTGGCTGTCCCGGCTCGGCACCGCCGTCCTCGCCCGGCTCGCCGCCCTCGGCGTCCCCACCATCGCCCTGATCGAACGCAGTGCGCTCGGCGGCGGCCTGGAACTCGCGCTCGCCTGCGACCTGCGGGTCACCACCGACGACGCGACACTCGGCTACCCCGAGGCCCGGCTCGGGAACCTGACCTCCTGGGGCGGCATCGCCCGCCTGGTCGACACCGTCGGAACGGCCCACGCGCGCCGCCTGTTCCTCACCGCGACCCCGGTCACCGGGACCGAGGCCGCCCGGATCGGCCTGGTCACCGAGGCCGTCACCGCCGACCGGCTCACCGCCGTCACCGAGGGCCTGGTCGACGCGGTCACCGCCTGCGACCCGCTCGCCCTGCGCGTCGTCAAGGACACCCTCGCCGGATACGCGACCCGGGTGCCGGCCGAGCCGACGTTCGCCGCCTTCTTCAGCCTGTCCGAGGCGTCACGCGCCCGCAAACAGGACTTCTTCCAGCGCAAGCCGACCACGAAGTGAGGGTCACGTGACCACCGCCGAACTCCACGAGGACACCGCCCACCGCGGCCTCACCCCCCTCCTGGACCGCGCCCGCGTGCCCGCCGGGGACGAAGGGCCGCCCGTACTCGGCTCGCTCGTCGGCGGGAACGCCGTCGCCCCCGAGGGCGAGGGCACCGTCCGGATCAGCCCCGCCACCGGTCAGCCCGCGTTCCGCGCCGGCGACGGCAGCGTCACGGCCGTCGACACCGCCGTCGCACGGGCCCGTACCGCCTTCGACACCGGCGCCTGGGGCCGCGCCACCGCACGGGACCGCGCCCGCGTCCTGGCCAGGACCGCCCACCTGATCGAGGCGCACGCCGGTGAACTCGCCGACCTGCTCGTCCTGGAGACCGGCAAGCCGATCCGGGAAGCGCGCGGCGAGGTCGCCGCCACCGCCAACGCCTTCGAGTACTTCGGCGGCCTCGCCCGCGACCTCGGCGGCCGGACCGTCCGCGACATCGACGCGTCGGTGTTCGCGTTCACCGTCCGCGAGCCCGCCGGGGTCGCCGCGCTGATCGTGCCGTGGAACTTTCCCCTCGGCATCCTCGGGCAGAAACTGCCGCCCGCGCTGGCCGCCGGCTGCACGGTCGTCGTCAAACCGAGCCCGCTCACGCCCCTCACCTCGCTCGCCGTCGTCTCCCTCCTCCTGGAGGCCGGGCTCGACCCCGACGCGCTGTCCGTCGTCCTCGGCGAAGGCCCGGCGGGCGCCGCGCTCGTCGCCCACCGCGACGTGGACGTGGTCAGCTTCACCGGCTCCACCGCTACCGGCCGGCACATCGCCGCCCACGCCGGGTCCCAGCGGCTCAAGCGGGTCGCCCTGGAGGCCGGCGGCAAGACCCCCGTCCTGGTCACCGCGCACGCCGACCTCGACGAGGTGGTGGAGGGCCTCACCTTCGCCGCCTTCTTCAACCAAGGACAGGTCTGCGTCGCCGGCTCCCGCATCCTCGCCGACGCGACCGTCGCCGACGAACTCGCCGAACGGCTCGCCGCGCGCGCCGACGAACTCGTCCTCGGCGACCCCTGGTCCGAGTCCACGCAGATGGGACCCCTCATCTCCCAGCAGCACTTCGACGGTGTGCGCGCCGCGCTCGACACCTCCCGCGCCCAGGGCGTACGGGTCCTCGCCGGCGCCCGCACCCCCGAGCCCGACGGCACCCGCGCGCGGCCCTTCCTCGACCCGACCGTGCTGTGGACGGACGACGACGAATCCACCGCCGCCCGCGACGAACTGTTCGGCCCGGTCACCGTCGTCCAGCCCTACGCGACCCTGGACGAGGCCGTCACGCGCGCCAACGCCTCCGCGTACGGGCTAGCCGCCTCCGTGTGGAGCAACGACATCCGCGAGGCGATGGACCTCACCCTGCGGCTGCGCACCGGGACCGTGTGGATCAACGGGTCCACCGACGCGTACCCCGAACTCCCGCTCGGCGGGCGCCGTGACAGCGGACACCACGCCGAATTCGGCCGCGAGGGGATGGAGTTCTTCACCGAGAGCAAGACGGTGCAGATCAATCGCGGCGGACGAAAGGACTGGTACACCGCGTGAACGAGCCGGCCACCACCCCCACACCCCCGTTCCCTGTAGCGCCGCCCACCACCACCGTCCACCCGTCCCTGCGCGGCCGGACCGTGCTCGTGACCGGCGCGCTCGGCGGGCTCGGTGCCGCGATCGTGGACGCCTTCGCGGTCAGCGGAGCCTCCGTCGTCGTCCACCACATCGGCCAGCGGACCGAGGCCGAGGCCCGGGTCGCGCACCTGCGCGCGGCGGGCACGAGCGCGTACGCCGTCGAGGCCGACGTCACCGACTGGGACTCCGTCGCCGCGATGACCGACGAGATACGCGAGGCGGTCGGACCGGTCGACGTCCTGGTCAACAACGCCGGATTCATGGCGCCCGGACGCCTCGCCGATCTCTCCCTCGCCGAGTGGCGCAGAACCCTGAGCGTCGACCTCGACGGAGTCTTCCTCTGCTGCCGCCATGTCCTCGGCCCGATGCTGGCCCGCGGTACGGGAGCCATCGTCAACGTCTCCTCGCAGCTCGCGTTCAAGGGCGCCCGGGACTACACCAGTTACTGCGCCGCCAAGGCGGGTGTCGCCGGGCTGACCCGTGCGCTCGCCCGCGAGGTCGGCCCCGCGATCCGCGTCAACGCCATCGCGCCCGGCCCGGTCGACACCCCGTTCATCACGCCGTGGGCCACGGAGGAATGGAAGCGCGAACGCACCGGTGACCTCGTCATCGGACGCCTCGCGACCCCCGAGGAGATCGCGCCGACCGTGGCGTTCCTCGCCTCCGACGACGGCGCCCTCTTCCAGGGTCAGGTGCTGCATCTCAACGGTGGGGGAGTGATGGCCTGATGACGACCACTCAGGACCCGTACCGCACCCGCCGGGGACGCCCCGTCTTCCGTACCGCCGCCGAAGCCGTCGCGCTGATCGGCAGCGGTGACACGGTCGCGATCGGCGGCTCCGGCGGCGGTCTCCTCGAACCCGACACGCTGATCGCCGCCCTGGGACACCGGTTCCGTACGGAGGGCGACCCGGCCGGGCTGACCCTCGTACACACCACCGGCATCGGTGACCGCGAGGGCGGCGGCATGGACCATCTCGCCCAGCGCGGACTCGCCCGCCGGGTCGTCGCGGGCAACTGGGGCATGGCCCCGGCGATGAGCGCGATGGCCGCCGCCGGGGAGTTCGAGGCGTACAACTTCCCGCAGGGCGTGATGAGTCAGCTGTTCCGTGACATCGCGGCGGGCCGCCCCGGCGTCCTCACCCATGTCGGCATCGGCACGTTCTGCGACCCGCGCGTCGAGGGCGGCCGGCTCAACGACCGGACCACCGAGGAACTCGTGGAGGTCGTCCGGGTCCGTGGCCGCGAGTGGCTGCTGTATCCGGCGCTGCCGATCGACGTCTGCTTCATCCGGGGCACCACCGCCGACGAGGACGGCAACATCACCTGCGAACAGGAGGCCGCCCGCCTGGAGATGCTCGCCGTCGCGCAGGCCACCCGTAACAGCGGCGGCATCGTCATCGCCCAGGTGAAGTACGCGGCGCAGCGCGGTTCCCTCGACCCGCGTGACGTCGTCGTCCCCGGCCTGTGCGTGGACGTCGTGGTCGTCAACCCGGCGCAGAAGCAGGTGGTGACGCACGAGTACAACCCGGCGTTCGCGGGCGCCGCGAAGGCCGCCCTGTCGTCGCTGCCGCCCTTCCCGCTGGACCAGCGCAAGGTCGTCGCGCGGCGCGCGCTGAGCGAGATCGTGGACGGTGATGTCGTCAACCTCGGTGTCGGGATCGCCGACGGGGTCGCGGCCGTCGCCGCCGAGGAGGGCTGGGTGGACGACTTCACCCTCACCATCGAGCAGGGACTCGTCGGCGGCGTCCCGGCGCGCGGGGTCATCTTCGGTGTCGCCACCAATCCTGTCGCGATCCTCGAACAGCCCGCGCAGTTCGACTTCTACGACGGCGGCGGCCTCGACATCTGCTTCCTCGGATTCGCCGAGATCGACCGGGAAGGCAATGTCAACGTGTCCAAGTTCGGCGGCCGGATCATCGGCACCGGAGGCTTTGTGAACATCTCCCAGAACGCCTCCACGGTCGTGTTCTGCGGCACCTTCACGGCGGGCGGACTGCGTGCCGTGCCCGGTGACGGCCGACTCGACCTGCGGACCGAGGGACGGCACCATAAGTTCGTCGACCGGGTCGAACAGATCACCTTCAGCGCCGCCGAGGCCCGCCGCCGGGGCCAACGCGTCCTGTACGTCACCGAGCGCGCCGTCTTCGAGCTGGGCCACGAAGGGCTGGTCCTCACCGAGATCGCCCCCGGCGTGGACCTGCACAAGGACGTCCTGGACCTGCTCGGCGACCGTGTCCCGGTGCCCGTCGCGCCGCGCCTCATGGATCCGACGATCTTCACGGACCGCCCCCTGGGTGCCGACTGGCGCGGCCGGGACACCGACGCGACTGCGGTGCGGGCGGCGGCGGTGACCTCATGACCGGCCCCCGCATCGTGCTCCCCACGGACGGCGGCACCCGCACCCACGTCCTGGCCGAGCGCTCCCCGGTCCACGACCTCACCGGCGACGCCCCCGTGACCCGTACCGCCTACGCCGCCGCGCATGTTGTCGCCGACCCGCTCACCGAAAGGCCGGGCACCGAAACGCCGTGCACCGACGGGCCCGGCATCGACGGACCTGGCATCGACTGGGACGCCACGCTGGGCTTCCGGCGGCACCTCTGGTCCCTGGGTCTCGGTGTCGCCGACGCCATGGACACCGCGCAGCGCGGCGCCGGACTCGACTGGGCCGCCGCCCGCGAACTGATCGCCCGCTCCGGTGCGGAGGCCCGCGCGGTCGGCGGCGCCCTGGTCTGCGGCGCGATGACCGACCAACTCGCCCCCGGCCGCCACTGGACGCTCCACGACATAGCCGACGCCTATGTCGAACAGGCGGGCTGGATAAGGGAGTCCGGCGGAACCCCGGTCCTCATGGCGAGCCGCCAGCTCGCCGCCGCAGCACGGGACGCCGACGACTACCACGAGGTGTACGGAGCCGTCCTGCGGCAGCTCGAAGGCCCGGTCCTGCTGCACTGGCTCGGCGACGCCTTCGACCCGGCCATGACGGCGTACTGGGGCGACGCCGACCTCGACCGGGCCGCCGCGACCGTCCTCGGCATCGTCACCGAGCACGCCGACCGGATCAGCGGCATCAAGATCTCCCTGCTCGACGCGGACCGCGAGGTGGCCCTGCGGCGCCAACTCCCGCCCGGCGTACGCATGCTCACCGGCGACGACTTCCACTACCCCGAACTGATCCGGGGCGACGAGCAAGGCCACAGCGGTGCGCTGCTCGGTGTGTTCGACGCGATCGCCGCACCGGCCCGCGCCGCGCTCGCCCGGCTCGACGCCGGCGACACCGACGGCTACACGGCGCTGCTCGCACCGACCGTGCCGCTCGCCCGGCACCTGTTCGCCGCGCCGACCTCCGCGTACAAGACCGGCGTGGTGTTCCTGGCCTGGCTCAACGGGCACCAGGACCACTTCCATCTGCTCGGCGGCGCCCAGACGTTCCGGTCGGTGATTCATCTGAGCACGCTCTTCGCCCTCGCCGACGAGGCCGGCGCACTCGCCGATCCGCCGCTCGCGGCGCACCGGATGCGGGCGTTCCTCGCGGTGGCCGGATTCGACGCGACCTGACCGGCCGCCCCCGGATCGCGGATCCCCGACCCCGGATCCCGGCAACAGCCCCCCACTTCTTGAGAGGACCGAGCACCATGTCACCCACCACCTACACCTACGTCATCGTGGGCGCCGGCGCGGCCGGCTGCGTCCTGGCCAACCGGCTCAGCGCCGACCCCGGTACCCGGGTTCTCCTCCTGGAAGCGGGCGGCGGCGACCGGTCACCCCTGCTGCGCATCCCTGCGGGCTTCTCCAAGCTGATGGGCACCAAGGTCAACTGGCTGTTCGACACCGTCCCGCAGCGACACCTCGACAACCGGCGGATCTTCCTCCCGCAGGGCCGGGTCCTGGGCGGCAGCACCTCCATCAACGCGATGCTCTACGTCCGGGGCAACCGCGAGGACTACGACACCTGGCGCGACCTCGGCAACAAGGGCTGGGGGTACGACGACGTCCTGCCGTACTTCACCCGGCACGAGGACAACGAACGGCTCGCCGACGCCTATCACGGCACCGGCGGCGAACTCCACGTCAGCGACCAGGTCCAGCACAACACGCTGTCGGCCGCCTTCCTGCGGGCCGCGCAGCAGACCGGTATCCCCTACACCGCCGATCCCAACGGGGCACGCCAGGAAGGGGTGTTCTTCCACCAGGTCACCCAGCGCAGGGCGGTGCGCGAGAGCGCGTCGACGGCGTTCCTGCGGCCCGTACAGGACCGGCCGAACCTCACCGTCCTGACCGGCGCGCACGCCGACCGCCTGATCGTGGAGAACGGCCGCGCCGTCGGGCTCACCTACGAGCGCGGCGGCCGGACGGAGACGGTACGCGCCGATGCCGAGGTCATCCTCAGCGCCGGAGCCGTCAACTCGCCCTGGCTGCTGCTCCGTTCCGGCATCGGACCCGCCGACGAACTGCGCGCCCTCGGCGTCGACGTCGTCCACGACCTGCCCGGCGTCGGCAAGAACCTCCACGACCAGCTGGAGGTCTACATCACCCGGGCCTGCGCCCAGCCGCTGAGTTACAGCGGCGAGGACCGCTGGGACCGGGCGCTGCGGCACGCCCTTCAGTACGGGCTCTACCGGACCGGGCCCGCGACCGCGACGATCACCGAGGCCGGCGCCTTCATCAGCAGCGCGGACGAGGTGCCGTCGCCGGACCTGCAACTGCACTTCCTGCCCGCGTACGTCGTCTGGAAGGACGGCTCGCACACCGCCGAGAAGATCCCCGGGCACGGCGTGACGCTCCTCGCGTGCAACGTCCGCCCGCGCAGCCGGGGTTCGGTCACCCTCGTGTCGAAGGACCGCTCGGTGCTCCCGGCCGTCGACCCGAACTATCTGGCCGACCCGCACGACCGGGAGATCGCGGTGGAGGGTTTCCGGCGGATGCGGGAGGTGCTCGCCGCGCCGGCCTTCGCCGGACTGCTCAAGGAGGAGCGGCTGCCGGGGGCATCCGTGGAGACCGACGAGGAGATCCGGGCGTACATCCGGCGCTGGGCCAAGACGGACTACCACCCGGTCGGCACCTGCAAGATGGGCGTCGACGACCTAGCCGTCGTGGACCCCGAACTCCGGGTCCACGGTCTCGCCGGACTACGGGTCATCGACTCCTCGATCATGCCGAACATCATCAGCGGCAACACACAGGCGCCGTCGATGATGATCGGGGAGAAGGGGGCGACGCTGATCCTTGCGGGGGCGTGAGCCGGGGGACCAGGGCAGGAGGACGGGGTCCGGGGCACGGGGGTCACTGGGCGGCGGCGCGCCCGTCACCGACTCGGCGGGCGCATCGCGCCGCCCGTCCCGTCCGCCACAGCCACCGCACATCCCGCCCGAAGGACCAGACGAGCGCCGCCAGGGCCAGGACCACCAGCCCGGTCGCCGGTCCCCGCCCGAGGACGCCGGCGCCCGTCACCAGCAGGACGACGCCCTGGAGCGCGGCCACCGTCTTGCGGGCCGTGCTCGGGGGCAGCGGCGACCGCAGCCAGGGCAGCACCCGGGCCGCCGCGACGAACGCGTACCGCATCGCGCCGATCAGTACCACCCACGCGCCCAGGGACGCCCCGACGTAGACGCTGAGCACCAGGATGAGGAACGCGTCCACCTCCATGTCGAAGCGGGCGCCCAGCGGTGACGACGTTCCGGTGCGGCGCGCGACATGCCCGTCCACCGCGTCCAGGACCAGGGCCACCGCCGTCAGCGCCACCAGGACCGTCACCGGCGGCGGGCTCTCGAAGGAGTCCGCGACCAGCGCGGTCACACCCCCGACGAGCGTCGCGCGCGCCAGCGTGACCCGGTTCGCCGGGCCGAACGGGCGCGGCCATGTCCGGTGCACCGCCCGCGTCAGGACCGCCCAGGTCACCGCCGTGAACGCCAGACCCGTCAGCCATCCCGCCGGACCCAGACCTAGCGCCCCGCCGAGCAGGACCAGGACCAGGACCTGCGCGCCCGCTCCCACGGACGTCTCGTGCCGTATCAAGTTCGTGCCGTACATGTGGTTGAGGGCCACCGCGCACCTTTCCGACCAGGTGACAGAGTCGATCGACGCCGCGTACCGTGCTCGCGGCTTGGCAGTGATCTGTACGTCGTGCGCCGCCCGGATGTTCACGGACGCCGGGCACGGACGATGTGTCACCTCGATGTGCGGGAGGGTGTCGATGGAGCGCGCGGCGCGGGCCTTCTGGCTCGCAACCCCGGGGCACGGCGAGATCCGCGACGTCACCCTGCCGCCCCTCGGCGCGGGAGACGTGCTGGTACGCGCCCTGTGGTCCGGCATCAGCAGAGGCACCGAAAGCCTCGTCTTCCGGGGCGGTGTGCCGGTGAGTCAACACACCGTCATGCGCGCGCCGTTCCAGGACGGCGACTTCCCCGCGCCCGTCAAGTACGGCTATCTCGGCGTCGGAACCGTCGAGGAGGGCCCCGCCGACCTGCTCGGCCGTACCGTGTTCTGCCTCCACCCGCACCAGACCCGGTACGTGGTCCCGGCGGACGCGGTCACCCCGGTGCCCGACACGGTGCCCGCCGCACGCGCGATCCTCGCCGGGACCGTGGAGACCGCCGTCAACGCGCTCTGGGACGCCGCGCCCCTCGTCGGTGACCGGATCGCCGTGGTCGGAGCGGGCATGGTCGGCTCGTCCGTCGCCGTCCTCGCGGGGCGCTTCCCCGGTGTCCGCGTCCAGTTGGTCGACGCCGACCCCGCCCGCGCCACCGTCGCGGCGGCGCTCGGGGTCGACTTCGCGCTGCCCGGGGACGCGCTCGGTGACTGCGACCTCGTCGTGCACGCCAGCGCCACCGAGGCCGGACTGACCCGCTCCCTCGAACTCCTCGCGCCCGAGGGCACGGTGATCGAGATGAGCTGGTACGGCGACCGGAAGGTCAGCCTTCCGCTGGGCGAGGCGTTCCACTCCCGGCGCCTGGTCGTACGGGCCAGCCAGGTCGGCGCCCTCTCCCCGGCCCGCCGATCCCGCCGGACCTTCGGCCACCGGCTCGCCCTCGCCCTCGATCTGCTCACCGACCCCGCGTTCGACGCCCTGATCACCGGCGAATGCGCCTTCGAAGACCTCCCGGGAACCCTCGCCGCCATCGCCGCGGGGAACCTCCCGGGGCTGTGCCACCGGGTCCGGTACGAGAGGGCCTGAACAACCGGAACCCACCGGCCGTACTCAACGGCGAGCCCCGGCCGCCGCCGCACCTGGAGGGTCATCCGTTGTTCAGCATCACCGTCCGCGACCACCTCATGGTCGCCCACAGCTTCCACGGCGAGGTCTTCGGGCCCGCACAGCGCCTGCACGGCGCGACGTTCCTGGTGGACGCCACGTTCCGCCGCCCCGAACTCGACGCCGACAACATCGTTGTCGACATCGGTCTCGCCACCCGGCAGCTCGGCGAGGTGGTCGGCGACCTCACGTACCGCAACCTCGATGACGAACCCGCCTTCGCCGGCGTCAACACCTCCACGGAATTCCTCGCCAAGGTCATCGCCGACCGGCTCGCCGAGCGCGTGCGTGCCGGGGCGCTCGGCGCGGGCGCCCAGGGACTCACCGGTCTCACCGTCACCCTCCACGAGTCGCATGTGGCCTGGGCGAGTTATGAGCGTGATCTGTGAGGGCCCACCCCGTGCACCCCGCCGACATCATCCCGATGTCCGCGCGCTCCCTGCACTTCGTGCTCCCCGGACGCGTGGACGACCCCACCGCGCCGAGCGGCGGCAACACCTACGACCGCCGGGTCGGCCTGGACCTTTCCGGCTTCGGCTGGCACGTCCACGACCACGCCGTCCCGGGCACCTGGCCCCGTCCCGCCCCGGCCGCGCGCCGTGAACTCGCCCGCACGCTCGCCGCGTTGGCGGACGGCAGCGTCGTCCTCCTGGACGGGCTCGTCGCCTGCGGGGTCCCCGACATCGTGGTGCCCGAGGCCGCGCGTCTGCGCCTCGCCGTCCTCGTCCATCTGCCGCTCGCCGACGAGATGGGACTCGCGCCCGCGCGCGCGGCCGACCTCGACGCCCGGGAACGTACGACCCTGCGGGCCGTGTCCGCCACCGTCGCGACCAGCGGCTGGGCCGCCCGCCGGCTGGTCGAGCACCACGGACTCGCCCCCGCGCGCGTGCACGTCGCCGCCCCCGGCACCGACATCGCGCCCCTCGCCCCCGGCACCGACGGGATCTCCCGGCTGCTGTGCGTCGCGTCCGTCACCCCGCGCAAGGGACAGCACCGGCTCGTGGAAGCGCTCGCGTCCGTCGCCGACCTGCCGTGGAGCTGTGTCTGCGTCGGCGGACTCGACCACGACCCCGGATACGTCGCCGGACTGCGCACCCTCATCGCCGCGCACGGACTCGGTGACCGGGTCCGGCTCGCCGGACCCCAGAACGGGCCCGCACTCGGCGCCAGTTACGCCGCCGCCGACCTGATGGTCCTCAGCTCGTCCGCCGAGACCTACGGCATGGCCGTGACCGAGGCACTCGCGCGCGGCATCCCCGTCCTCGCGACGGACGTCGGCGGACTGCCCGAAGCGGTCGGCCGCGCACCCGACGGCGGGGTACCGGGCATGCTGCTCCCGCCCGGCGACCCGACAGCCCTCGCGAGGGCCCTGCGCCGCTGGTTCGGCGAGCACGAGACACGGCGCCGCCTCAAGCAGGCGGCCCGCGGACGGCGTACCGCACTCGACGGATGGGCGACCACCGCGCTCAGCCTCTCCGGCGTCCTGGAACAGCTCCGGCGCGACACCCGGAGGGCCGCGTGACGACCACCGACGCGTCCCGCTACCCCCCGGCCTGGCTGGCGCTCCGCGAGTCCGCCGACGCCACCGCCCGCGCACCCGAACTCCTCGAACCGCTCCGCACCCGCCTGGCCACGACCACCCCGAAAGCACCCCGCCTGACCATCCGTGACCTGGGCTGCGGCACCGGTTCCATGGGCCGCTGGCTCGCCCCCCGGCTGCCGGGACCGCAGCACTGGATCCTGCACGACCACGACCCCGACCTGCTCGTACGGGCCACCGCGCACGCCCCACGCGTTGCCGTCGACGGCAGCCGGGTGACCGTCGCCGCCGACCACGGCGACCTCGACCGGCTCACCGCCGACACCCTCGCCACCACATCGCTCGTCACGGCGTCCGCGCTGCTCGACGTGCTCACCCGCGACCAGGTCGAACGGCTCGCCACGGCCTGCGCGGACGCGGGCTGCCCGGCACTCCTCGCGCTCTCCGTCGCGGGCCGCGTCGACCTCACCCCCGCCGACCCGCTCGACGGTGAGATCACCGACGCCTTCAACGCCCACCAGCGCCGCACCGGACTGCTCGGCCCGGACGCCGTCACCACGGCGTACGACGCCTTCGCGGCACACGGCGCGACCGTACGGGTCCAGCCCAGCCCCTGGCGGCTCGGTCCCGACGACTCCGCGCTGATCTCCGAGTGGCTACAGGGCTGGACCGGCGCGGCCCGCGACCAACGACCGGACCTCGCCCCGCACATCGACCGCTACCTGATGCGACGTCAGGAGCAGTGCGCGGCAGGCCAGTTGAGAGTGGTGGTGCATCACAACGACCTGCTGGCACTGCCCCGGCCCGGTGGAGCATGACGGCGACGACGCGGGCGATCAGGTCCCGGCTCCCGTCGGTCGTCGGCGCCGGCATCCTCGCCGTACTGATCTGGCGGCTCGGTACGGGCCCGTTCCTGGACGGCGTGGGCAGGATCGACACCGTCACGTTCCTCGGGGCCGTCGGAATCGGCGTGTTCACCACCGTGTGCAGCGCATGGCGCTGGTGCCTGGTGTCCCGCGCCCTGGGCCTCCCACTGCCCCTCGGCCGGGCCGTCGCCGACTACTACCGTGCCCTGTTCCTCAACGCCACCCTCCCCGGCGGGGTACTCGGCGACGTACACCGCGCGGTCCGGCACGGGCGCGGCGCGGGAGACCTCGGCCGGAGCGTCCGCGCGGTCGTCCTGGAACGAACCGCCGGCCAAGTAGCCCTGTTGGCGGTCGGTACGGCGATCCTGCTCACCCTGCCGTCCCCGGCACTCACGGCCACCCGACACCTGGCCATCGCGGCACTCGCTCTGCCGATCGTGGTCGGCGCACTGGTCGCCTGGGCACCGCGCTGGTGTAGGGCACTCACCACGACCCTGAGGGAGGCCCGCCCAAGCTGGCCAGGCGTACTCGTCACATCTCTGGCAACCCTGGCCGGCCACCTCGCCCTCTTCCTCCTCGCCGCCCGAGCAGCTGGCACCACCGCCCCGGCCACGGTCCTGCTCCCCCTGATGATCCTCGCGCTCCTGTCGATGTCCCTCCCCCTGAACATCGCGGGCTGGGGCCCCAGAGAAGGCGTCACGGCCTGGTCCTTCGCCACCGCGGGCCTGGGAGCGACCCAGGGCCTGACGGTAGCGGTGGTGTACGGAGTGCTGAGCATGGCGGCAAGCCTGCCGGGCCTGGCCGCACTGATGATCCCTGCGGGCCGCCAGGGAAGTGCCCCGAAAGGGGCGCGGGGAACTGCGCGACCAGCCACGAACGACGCGCACTTTTCGCACCGGGCCGGGCGGGCGCGCAGCGCCCTTTAAAGGGGCGCGGGGCCGTGACATTGTGCGGCTCCGCCGCGTGGGCGCAACGCTCACGGCAACTCCAGTTCGAACAAGGTGTCCTCGCCCAACAAGAATCGCCGCACCGTCGGCCGCAGGGCATCCCGCATCACAGGCTCACCGGCAAACCGAAGCCCAGGAACACCATCACCGAGAAGCACCGGCGCGACCGTCACGTACAACCGCCGCAGAACCCCTTCGTGCAGGAAGCGCGAAACAGTTACCCCGCCCCCCTCCACCAGCACCCGCCCAAGCCCGCGCAGCGCAAGCGTGCGGATCAACCGTCGCGGAGCGAACCCGTCGGCGTCCGGCACCGACACCACCTCGACACCCACCGGTACCGGCCCCCGGGGCTCATGTCCCGCCCCCACGAACCACAGCGTCGGCGCCGACCCGTCCGTGAACAGTCGCAACCCTTGCGGCACCCGACCTCGCGGATCAAGGACAACTCGCACCGGATGCGCCCCCGCGCAGGCCCGTACCGTCAGCCGGGGGTCGTCCGCCGCCGCCGTGCCCGCGCCGACGACGACCGCGTCCGCCAGCGCCCGCAGCCGGTGCAGATGGAGCCGGTCCTCCGTACCGGTGACATAGTCCGCGTCGCCGGTACGCGTCGCTATGAACCCGTCGATGCTCTGCCCGAGTTGGGCGAAGGTGAAGTCCGCACCCGCCAGGCACAGCGGCAGATACCGGTCGGCCAGTACCTCCGCCTCGGGCGACGCGTCCAGTCCCCAGCGGAGGGCGCCGCCCTCCCCGCGTACCAGCCCCGCGGCCTCCGCGTCCGCGAGGGACCGTACGCCGAGCAGCCGCTCCCAGGCGTCCGCCGCCGTGAGCGTGCCCACCGGCCGGTTCACGCTTCGTCACCGGTGAGGAGGGCCACGTAGGCGCCGAAGGACTCCACCAGACCGGCCAGGAGTTCCCGGCCCTTCGCCGCCGTCGCCAGGGAAGGGCGGCCTATGACACCGGAGTCGGTGTAGGCGTCCATGCCGAGCGTGAGGAGATGTCTGCGGCCGTCGGCGGTCACATCGGCGGACTCGTGGCCGGGGCGCAGCAGTTCGGGGTGGGTGTGCAGCAGGATCGACGTCTCCAGTTCGCCCGCGTGCATGTCGCTGTGCGCCGAGGTCTCCACCCCGGCCCTGGCGCGTGCCGCGTCCCAGTCCGCCGACCCCGGGAACAGCGCCATCCGGTGGCCCTCGCCGTGGGATTCCTGAACGACGTTGCGCAGGACGTAGTTTCCGCCGTGCCCGTTCACCAGGATCAGCGCGCCGACACCGGACCGGCGCAGCGACTCCGCGATGTCCCGGACGACCGCGTACAGCGTCGCCGCCGAGATGCTGACCGTCCCGGGCCAGGCGGCGTGTTCGTGCGAGCAGGAGATCGTCAGCGGCGGCAGCAGCAGCACCGGATACGCGGCGGCGGCCTCCCGCGCGACGGCACAGGCGATGACGGTGTCCGTGACCAGCGGCAGATGGGGACCGTGCTGCTCGAAACTGCCGACCGGCAGCACGGCGACGCGAGCGCCCCGCGCCCGTACGTCCTCCGTGGTGTCCGCCGGCAGGACTCCGCCCACCGCGCCACTCATGGGTGCCCCCTGTCCCTGAAGTCCCTTGAAGTCCACTGCCGTCCCGTGCGCCTCAGCGTACGCGGCGGGGTGGTGCCCCGGGGGCCGTCGCCGTACCCCTCCCGAACAGGGCGAAAGGGAGAGCCAGTTGTCGATTCGTGGCGGTTTCTCCCCCGCCGGAACAGGTGAGTTGACGGCTAGGGTCGGGCCATGACAGGAGCCAGGACAGGAAGTGACGGCGCGATCGACGGCGGAACCGGCGCGCGGACACCCCCGGCGGGTGTCGAGCGCGTGGTGACGGTCCGGCTGTCCACCGCGCACGGGGAGTTCCTCGCGTACGGCTATCTGGACCATGACCGCGGCGAAGAGCAAATGGCACTGGTGCACGGCGAAGCCGCGGGCGAGGGGACGCTGACCCGGGTGCACTCCGAATGCCTGACCGGAGACGCCTTCGGCTCACGGCACTGCGAATGCGGCGACCAGCTTTCCGCCGCGCTCGCCGCGATCGCCGCCGAAGGGCGCGGCGTCCTCGTCTATGTCAGAGGTCACGAAGGCCGCGGGATAGGACTGCTCGCCAAACTCCGGGCCATGAAACTCCAGGCGGAGGGCCTGGACACGGTCGACGCGAACCTGGCACTCGGCCTCCCGGTCGACGCCCGTGACTACGGGGTCGCGGCGGCCATCCTGCACGACCTCGGCGTGTCCTCCGTACGGCTGCTCTCGAACAACCCGCGCAAACGCGAGGCGCTCCGGCGGCACGGCATCACGGTCGCCGAGCAGGTGCCGCTGCTCATCCCGCCCGGCGTCGAGAACCTGCCGTATCTGCGGGCCAAACGGGAACGTCTCGACCACCACCTCCCGCATCTGGAGCACCACCTGCCCCACCAGGACGCCTCAGCCGCCCCGCCGGGTGGTGAACGCCACCCCCTGCCCGGCCCCCTTCACAGAGAGGGATCTTTCGGTCCTCATTAGACTGGGCCGGGTTGTTTGGTGCTGGAACGGAACGACCCCAGGCAGACCTGCGGGACCGCCAGCGACCCGGAATCCTCCGGGAACGAGACGCGAGGACCCGATGGCAGCCACCACACCGGCCACCACGCCGGAGAACAAGGAACTCGTCCTCCTGGACGAGGAGATGAGCGCGCGGTTCGGTGCGACCGCCCGCTTCTCCGCGTCCGCCGCCGCCTCACCCCGCACACTTGTCGACATCCTCGACGCGTCGGTGCGCCAGTACCCCGACGAGCCCGCCCTGGACGACGGCACCACCCGACTGACGTATCGGACCCTCGCCATCGCGGTGGAAATGCTCCGGCGCCGGCTCGCGGACGCCGGGGTCGGACTCGGCGACCGGGTCGGCGTGCGCGTTCCGTCCGGCACCAATGACCTGTACGTGGCGATCCTCGCCGTCGTCGCGGCCGGCGCCGCCTATGTGCCGGTCGACGCCGAGGACCCCGACGAGCGCGCCGAGCTGGTGTTCGGCGAGGCGGGGGTACGGGCCGTCATCGGAGCCGGCGAAAGCATCGACACCGAGCGTGCGATCCACGTCGCATCCGGTGACGTTGCGGACCGCGCCCCGGCAGGTCGGCCCGGTCCCGAGCACGACGCGTGGATCATCTTCACCTCCGGCTCCACGGGCAAGCCCAAGGGCGTCGCCGTGAGCCACCGCAGCGCCGCCGCGTTCGTGGACGCCGAGGCCGCGCTCTTCCTCGCCGACGACCCGATCGGCCCCGGTGACCGGGTCATGGCCGGGCTCTCCGTCGCCTTCGACGCCTCCTGCGAGGAGATGTGGCTCGCCTGGCGGCACGGCGCCTGTCTGGTGCCGGTGCCCCGCTCCCAGGTCCGCAGCGGCGCCGACCTGGGGCCCTGGCTGGTCGAGCAGGACATCACCGTCGTGTCGACCGTGCCGACCCTGGCCGCCCTCTGGGAGCCGGACACCCTGAGCGACGTACGGCTGCTGATCTTCGGTGGCGAGGCGTGCCCGCCCGAGCTGGCGCAGCGCCTGGTCACCGAGGGCCGCGAGGTGTGGAACACGTACGGGCCGACCGAGGCCACCGTCGTCGCCTGCGCCTCGCTCCTCACCGGCGCGGAGCCCATCAGAATCGGGCTGCCGCTCAACGGCTGGGAACTGGCCGTCGTGGACGAGGCCGGGGAACCCGTACCGATGGGCGGCAGCGGACAGCTCGTGATCGGCGGCGTCGGCCTCGCCCGCTACCTCGACCCGGAGAAGGACGCCGAGAAGTACGCCCCGTTGGACTCCCTCGGCTGGGAGCGCGCCTACCGCAGCGGCGACCTCGTCAAGGCCGAACCCGAGGGGCTGATCTTCCTCGGCCGCGGGGACGAACAGATCAAACTCGGCGGACGCCGGATCGAACTCGGCGAGGTCGACGCGGCCCTCCAGGCCCTGCCCGGCGTCGCGGGCGCCGCCGCTGCCGTCCGCACCGCCCGCAGCGGAAATCAGCTCCTCGTCGGCTATCTCGTCACCCAGGACGGCTGGGACCACGCCACCGCCGTGAAGCAGCTCCGCGCCGAGCTGCCCGCCGCGCTCGTCCCGCTGCTCGCCCCCGTCGCCGACCTGCCGACCCGCACCTCCGGCAAGGTCGACCGGGACGCCCTGCCCTGGCCCCTGCCCGACGTGGAGACCGGGGGCGCCGCCGAGCAGCTCTACGGCACCGAGGCATGGCTCGCCGAGCAGTGGACCGAGACCCTCGGCGTCCCCGTCACCAGCGCCACCGACGACTTCTTCGCCATAGGGGGCAGCAGCCTCGGCGCCGCCCAGCTCACCACCCGGCTGCGCACCCGCTACCCCGGCGCCGCCGTCCTCGACATCTACCAGCAGCCCACCCTCCGCAAGCTGGCCCGACGCCTGGAGAAGTCCGCGCGCGACGACGGCACGGCCCGCACCGTCGCGCCCGTACCCACCCGCGCCAAGGTCGCCCAGCTGCTCCTGCTGGTGCCGCTGTACACCGTGAAGGGCCTGCGCTGGACCGTGGCGCTGCTCGCCCTCGGCAATGTGCTGGCTCTCCTCGGCCCCTACCCGTGGGCGCCCACCGCCTCCTGGTGGCTCGTCGCCGCCGGTGCCGCGCTGTTCTTCAGCCCGCCCGGACGCCTCGCCATCGCGGCGGGCGGCGCGCGGCTGCTGCTGCGCGGAGTGACACCCGGCCGCCATCCACGCGGCGGATCCGTGCATCTGCGGCTCTGGACGGCCGAGCGGCTCGCCGAGTACTGCGGCGCCACCTCACTCACCGGCTCCTGGCTCCAGCGGTACGCCCGCGCGCTCGGCGCCCGCGTCGGCCCCGATGTCGACCTGCACTCGCTGCCCCCGGTGACCGGCATGCTCAAGCTCGGCCGTGGCTGCGCCGTCGAGTCGGAGGTCGACCTGTCCGGGTACTGGCTCGACGGGGACCGGCTGGAGATCGGCCCGGTCAAGATCGGCGCGGGAGCCGTCGTCGGCACCCGCAGCCTGCTGTTCCCCGGCGCCCGGGTCGGCAAGCGGTCCGAGGTCGCCCCCGGCTCGGCCGTCGTTGGGCAGATCCCCACCGGACAGCGCTGGGCGGGCGCCCCGGCCGTCAAGCTCGGCAAGGCCA
This sequence comes from Streptomyces sp. NPDC058001, assembly GCF_042886315.1. Taxonomy (NCBI): domain Bacteria; kingdom Bacillati; phylum Actinomycetota; class Actinomycetes; order Kitasatosporales; family Streptomycetaceae; genus Streptomyces; species Streptomyces sp. NPDC058001. Next base: position 66,753 of record NZ_JBHVQT010000008.1, on the reverse strand, counting down.
AACGTGACTGGCCGAAGCAGCGCCCGCCGCGCTCGACGGGCTGGCGCACCATGTACGGCGTGATCGGCATCGGCCTGCTCGCCCTGCCGCTGCTCGCCGCCCTGCCCGCGCTGCTCGTCGTGGGCCGCTTCGTCGCACCGGCCGCCGGATTCGGCGACGCCCTGCGCGGCGCCCTCGTCGCGGTGGTCCCGGCGGCACTCGCCTTCGGCCTCGCCTACGCCCTGCTCCTGCTGATCGCCGTACGCCTCCTGAGCATCGGGCTGCGCCCCGGCACCCATCCCGCGCACAGCAGGACCGGCTGGCAGGCGTGGACCGTCAGCCAGCTGATGGACCTGTCCCGCGAGACCCTGTTCCCGCTGTACGCGGGGCTGATCACACCGGTGTGGCTGCGGCTGCTCGGAATGAAGATCGGGCGCCGCGCCGAGGTATCCACGGTGCTCGCGCTGCCCAGCCTCACCACGGTCGGCGAGGGCGCGTTCCTCGCCGACGACACCCTCACCGCGCCCTTCGAGCTGGGCGGCGGCTGGATGCGCATCGGGCGGGCCGAGATCGGTCGCCGGGCCTTCCTCGGCAACTCCGGGATGACCGCGCCGGGCCGCAGCGTGCCGGACGGCGGTCTCGTCGGCGTGCTGTCGGCCACCCCGAAGAAGGCCAAGAAGGGCAGCTCGTACCTGGGTCTCCCCCCGGTACGGCTGCCCCGGTCCTCGGCGGACGGCGACCAGAGCCGCACCTATGAGCCGCCCCGGCGGCTGCTGTGGGCGCGCGGGCTGGTGGAGCTGTGCCGGTTGCTTCCGGTGTTCTGCTCGGCCGCGCTCGGTGCACTGACGCTGGCGGCGCTGTGCGCCCTGGCCACGGCGGGCGGCTCCGGCGCGAGTGGTCCCGACACGGGTGGGCTCGGGATCGGCGGGCTCGGGATCTGGGGTGTCGCCCTGCTGTCCGGCGTGACCCTGCTCGCCGCAGGCGCCGCCGCCGCGCTCGTCGCGATCCTCGCGAAATGGCTCCTGGTGGGCCGGCACCGGACCGGCGAGCACCCGCTGTGGAGCGGCTTCGTGTGGCGCAACGAACTCGCCGACACCTTCGTCGAGGTCCTCGCCGTGCCCTGGCTGATCGGATCGGTCCCCGGCACCCCGCTGATGCCGCTCTGGCTGCGCGCGCTCGGTGGCCGGATCGGTCGGGGCGTGTGGTGCGAGAGTTACTGGCTGCCCGAGACGGACCTCGTGACGCTCGGTGACGCGGCCACCGTGAACCGGGGCTGTGTCCTGCAGACTCACCTCTTCCATGACCGGATCTTGCGGACGGATACTGTGGTCCTCCGTGAGGGTGCCACCTTGGGACCCGGCGGCATCGTCCTGCCCGGCAGCACCGTCGGGGCGCGTTCGACTCTGGGCCCCGCGTCGCTCGTGATGGCCGGGGAGTCCGTGCCCGCCGACACCCGCTGGCTGGGCAACCCGATCGAGGCGTGGCGCCTCTGAGCGGCACACCGGCACGTCGTGCGAGCACAGCGCAGGGAGCGTACACAGCAGTGAGCGGCCAGCGGACCCCCGCAGCGGACCCGTACTTCCCGGCCAACGGCGACGCCCGGTACCGGGTGCACCGGTACGAACTCGGCCTGGACTACCGGCCGGGGCCCAACCGGCTCGCGGGCACCGCACGCCTCGGCGCGATAGTGGGCCGCGCCCCGCTCACCGAGTTCCAGCTCAACCTCGCCGACTTCCGGATCAGCCGGATCCGCGTGGACGGCCGGGCCCCGCACTACACGCACCGGGGCGGCCGGCTCCGGGTCCGGCCCGCCAAGCCGCTGCGCGCCGGTGCCGCCTTCACCGTCGAGGTGCACTGGTCGGGCAATCCGGCGCCGGTCCGCAGCCCCTTCGGCGAGGTCGGCTGGGAGGAACTGACCGACGGCGCCCTGGTCGCCAGCCAGCCGACCGGCGCGCCCTCCTGGTATCCGTGCAACGACCGGCCCGCCGACAAGGCCGCGTACCAGATCGCCGTCACCACGCCGTCCGTGTACACGGTCGTCACCGGCGGCCGGCTGCTCACCCGCACCACCAAGGCGTCCACCACCACCTGGCTGTACGAGCAGTCCGCGCCGACCTCCAGCTATCTGGTGGGCCTGTCCATCGGCAAGTACCAGACCGTGCTGCTCGGCGACCCCGGGCCCGGCGGAGTCCCGCAGACCGCGTATCTGCCCGCGCATCTGCTCACCGAGTTCTCCCGCGACTTCGCCCGGCAGCCCGCGATGATGGACCTGTTCCAGGAACTCTTCGGCCCCTACCCGTTCGGTGAGTACGCGGTCGTCGTCGCCGACGAGGAGCTGGACGTCCCGGTGGAGGCACAGGGGCTCTCGCAGTTCGGCACCAACCATGTGGACGGCACGCGGAGTTCGGAGCGGCTCGTCGCCCATGAGCTGGCGCACCAGTGGTTCGGCAACAGTGTCAGCATCGCCGACTGGCGGCACATCTGGCTCAACGAGGGCTTCGCCAAGTATGCCGAGTGGCTGTGGTCGGAGCGCTCCGGCGGACGCACCGCGCACGAACTGGCCACCGCCGCCTACCGGTTGCTCGCCTCGCGGCCCCGCGATCTGCGGCTCGCGGACCCGGGCCGCAAGCTGATGTTCGACGACCGGCTTTACGAGCGCGGCGGACTCGTCCTGCACGCCGTCCGGGCCGCACTCGGGGACCCGGCCTTCTTCCGGATGCTGCGCGACTGGGCGAGGGCGCACCGGGGTGGTTCCGTCACCACGACCGCCTTCACCACGCACGCCGCGCGGTACGCGGACGGGCCGCTGGACGACCTGTTCGCGGCATGGGTCCACGGGACGGCACTCCCCCCGCTCCCGGCACGCCCGGTCGGCTGACGACCCGTCAATTGACCTCGCCGTCGACTCGCTCAAGCCGTACCAGCACACTCGGCAGGTCACCGGTCGGCAGATCGAGCGGCAGGCCCGTGCCGCGCAGTACCGCCCCGTCGTACACCGTGCCGCTCACGTCGTCCCGGTAGCGGGCCCCGGCGTCGACGGCCGCCAGACGCAGCCGCCGGGGTGTGCCCCAGGCGATCACGACATGTTCGTCGGCGGTGGCGTACTGCACCGCGTCCGGGTGCCGGTACTGCGCCCCGAACTGCACCACCGGGCGGATCTCCTTGTACCGGGCGACCAGGGCACGGGCCTCGGTGCGCTCGGCCGGGGACCAGCGCAGCAGATCGCCGCCGATACCGAGCGCCCCCGCCATCGCCGAGTGGAAACGGAACCGCAGCGGGGCGGTGCGGGCGGTGTTGGTGTTGGGGCTGTCGGTGACCCAGGCGGACATCGTGCGCGCCGGATACAGCTGGCTGTAGCCGTGCTGGATCGTCAGCCGGTCGAGGGCGTCGGTGTTGTCGGAGATCCAGATCTGGTCGCTGCGGGCCATCATGCCGAGGTCCGCCCGGCCGCCGCCGCCCGCGCACGCCTCGATCCGCAGCCCCGGATGATCGGCGCGCAGCCGGTCCATGAGCCCGTACACGGCGTGCACATGGTCGTGCCAGAGCCGGTCCGGATCCGGGTGACCCGGCCAGCCCGCCTCCGTGAACGCCCGGTTCATGTCCCACTTCAGAAAGTCGATCGCGTGCTCGGTCAGCAGCCGGTCGAGCCATTTGTGCGCCCAGTCGGCGACGTCCTCACGGGCGAAGTTGAGGACGAGTTGATGGCGCAGCAGGGTACGGGTGCGGTGCGGCATGTGCAGGACCCAGTCGGGGTGTTCGCGGTACAGGTCGCTGTCCGGGTTCACCATTTCCGGCTCCACCCAGAGCCCGAACCGCATCCCGAGCCGGTGCACCTCGTCGGCCAGCGGTGCGAGGCCCTCGGGGAACCGTGCCGGGTTGGGCCGCCAGTCGCCGAGTCCCGCGCGGTCGCTGGTACGTGACCCGAACCAGCCGTCGTCCATGACGAACAGTTCCACACCGAGGTCGGCGGCGGCTCGCGCGAGCCCGAACTGCCCCTGTTCGGTGAGGTCCCAGCCGGTGGCTTCCCAGGAGTTGTAGACGACCGGCCGCAACTCGTCGGGCAGGGGCAGCACATGGGCCGCGATGTGCGTGTGCCAGGCCCGGCTCGTCCCGCCGAAGCCGTCGGGTGAGTACACCCCGCTGAACGCCGGGGTCCGCCAGGTCTCGCCCGACCGCAGCGTGACCCGGGTGCCCTCGTGTCCGGCGCCGCCCGTCCAGCTCAGCAGCCCGTCCGGGGTCCGCTGCGCCGTGATGCGCCAACTCCCGCTCCAGGAAAGGGCCGTGGACCACACCTCGCCGTGCGTCTCGTCGGCGTCGCCCGCGTCGGCCATCAGCCAGGGGTTGGCGTGATGGCTGGAGACCCCGCGCCGGCTGGTGAACACGGTCTCGGCGACCGGCGCCGTCACCCTGCGCAGTCGGGTCTCCCCGCACCATTCGCCCACCGTGTGGCTGAGCCGGTAGTCGGCGCGCGGCGGCAGGGACCAGGCCGCCGAGTCGGCGCGCAGCAGCTCCACAGGGCCGCCGGTGCCGGTGTGGCGTACGGTCACCCGGCGCTCGATCACCTCGCTGTCGCCGAACACCCGGTAGTGCAGGGTGACTTCGACGGGATAGTGCCGGTCGGCGAGCCGGATGTCGAGGGTGCCGTCACCGACACCGTGGCCCAGATGGCGCCACTCGGTGCCGCCCGTGCCGTCCGCGTACCGCAGTTGTAGCGAGGGGACACCGAACCGGGCGCCGCCCTCGACGCCCAGTTCGTCGCCGCCGCGTGAGCCGAAACTGCTGCTCTCGCCGGGGGTGAGCGGCAGCGACGCGGCCTGCGCGAGGGTGAGCCGGGGGCCCCAGTGCAGGGTGCGCGGGGTGTCGTCCTCGTCGATGCGCAGCGCGTAGGCGGTGGTGGGGGTGGTGAGCAGATAGGTGCGGGAGGGCGCGTCGAAGGTCACCGCGGGCACACAAGCTCCTTGGGGTGGGAGGGCGTCGGGCACCGTGGTGACCGGCGCCGTGCGGCGACCGGATGACGGTGCCGCGCCGAGCGTACGACCGAACCGGGGTCAATTTAAATATTGACGCAGGAAATTATTGGGCCTACGTTTCCGCCATGTTGCCGACCCCGAGGCGGCCCGGCGTCAACGCGACACCGGCAGCCGGCGCAGTCTTCACGACCGTCCTGACCCGAGGCCCGCTCTCCCGGCCGGAGTTGGCGCGGCTCACTGGGCTCTCCCCGGCCGCCGTCACCAAGGCCGTCAAGCCGATCCTGGCCGCCGGATACCTGGAGGAGGTCCCGCAGGAGGAGCGCACCGCCGTGGGCGCCGGACGTCCCGCGCACCCGCTGATGATCCGCCCCGAGCGGGAGTTCTTCGCCGGGATCAAGGTCACCGGGACCGAACTCATCGGTGTCGTCACCGACTTGCGGGCCGGCATCCGCACCGCCGCCCGGCAGTCCATCGAGCGACCGGCCGATGTCGCACACGTCGTCGCCGCCATCGCGGGACTCGCCCGGGAGATGCTCGTCGGCTATGCGGACCGCACCCAGTGCCTGGGCCTGTCGATCTCCGGCGACGTGGACAGCGCGAACGGCACCGTCCGCTACACACCGTTCCTCGGCTGGCGCGATGTCGACCTCGGCGCCCTCGTGCAGCGCGCCACGGGACTCACCGTCACCGTCGAGAACGACGTCAAGGCCCTCACCGTCGCCGAGCACTGGTTCGGCGAGGGAGTCGGCGCCGACAACTTCGCGCTGGCCACCGTCGGCGCGGGTATCGGCTGCGGTCTGGTCGTCAACGGCCGTCTGGTGGCGGGCGGTTATGGCGTCGCAGGCGAGCTGGGACACATCCCGGTCGACCGGAACGGGCCCGACTGCCCGTGCGGGGGCCGGGGTTGCGTCGAGGCCATCGCATCGGAACGCGCCATCGTCGCCAAGGCCCGCGCCGTCACCGGCGAACCCGCGCTGGACATGGCGGGTGCGGTGGACCGCGCACACGCCCACGACCCGGCGCTGCGCGCGGTGTTCGCCGAGGCCGGACACGCCATCGGACTCGGCATCGCCGCCCTGGTCAACCTCACAGGACCCGAGCGGGTCGTGGTCTCCGGCGAGGGCGTCGCCGCGTACGACCTCTTCGAGGAACACCTCCGCGCGGCCTTCGGGGCGCAGGTCTTCGGCGCCGCGTCGGCCTGTCCGCTCGTGGTACGTCCGCTGCCCTTCGAGGAGTGGGCGCGGGGGGCGGCGGCCGTGAGCATACAGCGCCTCTTCGCCACCTGACCCGCCCCGGAACCTGACCCGACCCTGAACCTGGCCTGACCCGGACGCCGAACCCGTACCGGGGCCGCACCACCCGCACGTCGACCCACCCGCACGCCGTACCACCCCGCACCAGGAGCACGAGCAGCAGCACACGACCCGTTCGATCACGCTGACGAGACACAGCCCGAGAGGACATCCCCTGATGAACACGCACCCCACCCGGCGCGGCTTCCTAGGCATGTCGATGCTCTTCGTCGCCGGCACCGCAGTGGCCTGTTCCTCCGATCCGCAGGGCGGGTCGGGATCGGCGGGCGGAAAGGCCAAGGTGACACTGACGCAGTGGTACCACCAGTACGGCGAGGCGGGCACGCAGGAGGCCGCCAAGCGGTACGCGGCCGAGTACACCAAGGAGAACCCGGATGTCGCGGTGCAGGTGGTCTGGGCCGCCGACACCTCGCAGTACGAGGCCAAACTGAACGCCGCGATGCTCGGCGACGACGGCCCCGACATCTTCGAGATCGGCGACTTCCGCTACGACATGGTGAAGAAGGGCCAGTTGGCGCCCCTGGACGACATCTACGGTGACGCCAAGTCCGACTTCAACCCGGCCGACATCGAGTACGTCACCGTCGACGGCAAGCTCTACGGCGTCAAGATGATCGACGACGTGATGACGCTCTACTACCGCAAGAGCGTCCTCCAGAAGGCGGGCATCGAACCACCGCAGACCTTCGATGCCCTCGCCCAGGCCGCCAAGTCCCTGACCACGAAGGACATGAAGGGCCTGTTCGTCGGCAACGACGGTCTCGGTGACGCGCCGTACCTGCTGCTGTGGTCCAACGGCGGCGAACTGATCGAGGGCGAGAAGGTCACCTACGCGTCCGCCGCCGGCGCCGAGGCGATCGGCGGGCTGCGCCGGCTGCACCAGGACAAGTCGCTGCTGCTCGGCTTCACCACCGACTGGTACGACCCCGGCGCGATCAGCCAGAACGCCACCGCCATGCAGTGGTGCGGCCTCTGGGCGCTGCCCGGCATCAAGAAGGCGCTCGGCGACGACTTCGGTGTGGTGCCGTGGCCCGCGTTCAAGGCGGGCGGCAAGCCCGTCGCGCGGCTCGGCGGCTGGACCGAACTCGTCAACGCCAAGTCGAAGCAGCTCGACGAGGCGAAGAAGTTCGTGCAGTGGCTGTGGATCAAGAAGGCGGCACTCCAGACGGACTGGGCCGTCAAGTACGGCTTCCATGTGCCGCCGCAGCGGAGTGTGGCCGCCGCCACGGAGGCGCTGTCGAGCGGGCCCGCGAAGGACGCGGTCGCGATATCCCAGCAGTACAGCAAGACCTTCCCGATCACCTGGAGCCAGTCGATGGGTGTCGATCTCGTCGCCGCGACCACCAAGGTCGTCCGCGAGAACGCCGACCCGGCGAAGGTGCTCGGCGACGCGGCGGAGAAGTCCCAGGCCGCCCTCACCAAGTCGCTGGGCTGAGCCCATGTCCGTACTGCACAAGACCCGCGAGCCGGCGCCGGCCGTACGCCGAAGCACGGCGGCTCCCCGTCGGCCGAGGGCGTGGGGCGCCCAACGCCGGTCCGCGGTACTGGCGTTCGTCGTCCTGACCGCGCCGATGGTGCTCGGCCTGCTGCTGTTCCGGTACGTCGCCATCGGCTGGTCCTTCCTGCTCAGCTTCAACGACGCCCGCCGCACCATCGAGCTGGGCCACTGGGTCGGCCTCGACAACTACCGCTTCCTCCTGGAGGACGAGCGGTTCCGTGGCTCGCTCACCACGATCGTGCTGTTCACGGCCTTCATCGTGCCGGTGACCTTCGCGCTGTCGCTGGGGCTCGCGGTGCTCGTCAACCGGGTCGGCAGGGGCCGCGCGTTCTTCCGTACGACCTTCCTGCTGCCCGCCGCCGTGTCGTACGTCGCTGCCTCGCTGCTGTGGAAGATGTCGCTGTTCAGCGGGGTTCCGTCGGGGGTCGCCAACACGCTCACCGCGCTCTTCGGCGACGAGGCGACGCCCTGGATCCAGACCACGGATCCGCCGCTGTACTGGATCGTCCTGATCACCCTGCGACTCTGGCTCCAGGTCGGCCTGTACATGATCCTCTTCCTGGCCGGACTCCAGGCCGTACCACGCCAGTTGTACGAGGCCGCCGCGCTGGACGGTGCCAATGCCTGGCAGACCTTCCGGCACATCACGCTGCCGATGCTCCGTAACACCTCGGTGGCGATCCTGCTGCTGATGATGATCGCCGCGCTCCAGGCGTTCGACGAGTTCTTCAACATCTTCGCCACCGGCGCCACGCTCGGCAGCGAACCGGTCCGTACGCCGCTGATCTCCCTGTACGAGATCGCGCTCAACGATCAGGACTACGGCGTCGGTTCGGCCGGTGCCTTTCTGCTCACGCTGATCATCGTGCTGGTCACAGTGGTGCAGAGCCGGGTGCTCGGCTTCGGGCGGAACAAGGCCGAGGAGGGGGCGGCATGAGCGCGGTGACGGAGGAGCGGGCGGTGGGTCGGCCGGTGCCGGGTGCGGGGCGGCCGGTGATCGGAGCGGTCGTGAAATACGTCGTCCTCTGCCTCCTGGCGATCGTCTTCCTGGCGCCCTTCTACATCCTCCTGCGCAACTCCTTCATGACCACGGCCGAGGTCACCTCACCCGACTGGAAGTGGCTGCCCGGCAGCCTGAACCTGTCCAACTTCCGCGATCTGTTCTCGGACACCGAGCGGCCGTTCGCGCGCTCGCTCGGCAACTCCCTGCTGATCGCGTCGATCACGGCGCCCGTGTCGACCCTGTTCGCGTCGATGGCGGGGTACGCGCTGGCCCGTATCGACGTACGGGGACGGGGACTTGTCCTCGGGATGGTCGTCGGCACACTGATGATTCCGCACGCCGTGACCTTCCTGCCGATGTTCGTGGTCGTCGGCTCCTTCGGCGGCGTGAACACCCTGTGGGGTCTGATCGTGCCGGGCCTGTTCAACGCCTTCGCGGTGATCCTCTTCCGCAGCTTCTACCTCGGATTCCCCGCCGAGATCGAGGAGGCGGGCCGCGTGGACGGCCTGACCCACCTGGGCGTCTACTGGCGGCTGATCCTCCCCAACTCGGCCACCATGATGGCGTCCCTGGGCGCCCTCGCCTTCATCGAGGCGTGGAACTCCTTCCTCTGGCCCCTGATGATCGGCCAGGACCCGTCGAAGTGGACGGCACAGGTGGCTTTGTCGTCCTTCCTCACCTCCCAGACCATCAACCTCCCCGTCCTCTTCGCCGGAACGGTCGTCGCGATCTTCCCCCTGGTGGTGATGTTCCTGGTGGCCCAGCGCTACATCGTGGAGGGCATCACGGCATCGGGACTGAAGTCGTGACCGTCACCGAGATCGACGCGGAGACGGCCAGGCCATCCCGGTCGTCAGCGCTCGTTCGGACCCGGCGGCTTGGGCTTGCGGTGTCGGCCAGTGCCCGTGCGGAGCGGGGTGGGCGTCGGCACCGGTATCTGGGTGGGGGGCTCCTGGGAGGCGGGATACAGAATGCGCTTCGCCTCTGCGAGGTTGGCGGCGAATCCGTAGGGCTCCCACGCATGCCCGTTCCACCGCTGGATGACGCGGGGCGCGTCCGGGTTCAGGTGCGAGCCCTGGGGACCGTTCCCGGAGATGAGGAGTACAGCGCGAAGGCGCCCGATTTTCGCGTCACGCCGCTCCGCCCATTCCGACAGAGATTCGTCGTCCATCGCAGTTCCCTACGGTTCGGCGCCCACTCCCAAGGAGGGTAGCGGGCCCAGCAGACTGACTGTCTCGTCGCGATCTAGGCGAGGCGGTGCTCCCAGCGCAGCGACGGGTTGTCCTCAATCGAGTATGTGTGCACCCTGTCGGTGATCTGGAGCCGAACGGCGCCGATGTCGGGACGGCCGGCGTCCTGCCATGTGGTGAGAGCCTGCTCGATGTCGTCCCGGCTGTCGGCCGTGATGGAGCCCCGGCTCGTCCCATTCGGCAGGGCGGCTCGCGTGGAAAGCACGGCCAATGGCGTCGAGGCTGTGGGTGCGCGACGCCTGAGCGCGGGTCGCGATCAGCGGTATTCGAGAGGCCGGTAAGTGGTCCAGGCGTCCTGCCTGATCAGAGGGTCGCGTCCGGTGAAGATCAGAACGCGGGCCGACGTGGCGCCGACGGTCCTCATGTCCCGGACCCGCTGATACTTACCGTCGACAAGGATGAAGTCGCCGACGCGGACATCGGTCGGCCATCTGGTGAGCCCCACAGTTCCGACCGGTGGAGGGGGTATGTAGGGCAACTCCCTGGCCCTGCGCTCGTACATTCAGCCTCTCCAGATGCCCACAAAGATTGCCCCTCCGAGGGCGACGACACTTAGGACGTAGGCGAGTTGTTGGGCTCCAGGGCTCATCGGATTCCCATCAGATGGCTTTCCACGCGCTTGTGGACCGAGGGGATGCCGATCTCGGCGAGGGTCACCCAGGCCGCCGTCCCTATTTCGATCACCGAGGGGAAAACCGCGCCCGAGTGGGCACGGAAGAGGTAGCGGATGCCCACCCGGAGGCGGGGCCCGTACCGGTGCTTCCCTGGCACGGTCACGTCGATCAGGAAGGGACCTTCGGCTCCAGGCTGCGTCCATACGTCGAGAAGGCCAACCTCCTCGGCAAGAAGGCGAAGAGCCGCCTCGCGAAGAGACTCGTCCTGCTCTTCGGGCTCGGCCTCCGCGAGTGCGTAACCTCCCCTGTACCGCAGGCAAAGGACACGATGGTGCTCATCGACCACGACAGCGCCCGTCATGACGAGGGGGCAGCGCTGCTCGTGAGTGCAGGCTCGGCGCCGCGAGTGATCGAGCGCAGCGTCATAGACCGGCATCAACGCCATGCGCTCGGACGGGTGTTCATGGATGTAGTGGGCCAACTCGCGGAAGATCTGGTCATCTCCGACGCTCACGGCACATCCAGCCCGTTCCGCGCGGAATAGATCCACAACAACCGACGAGTCAGAAGGGCGACATCGCGAAGGTACAGGAAAGTTCCGAAGGTGGGCGTTTCGGCGGTCGGCCGATTTGTGAGGTCGATCAGCCTGGTCGCCGTGCGGACCAGCTCTCGTACCTCGCTGTCGTCTTCGGCGCCCAAGTTCTGGGCGAGTAGTCCGTTCAACTCCTTGGCAATTCCAGATAAGTGCCGGTCCATCTCGGCGCGGGTCGTGGTCCCCATCCGCAGACTGAGGACGGAATCCGTCCGCGAGGAGATCGCATCCACGTCGATGGGGGAGTAGTCGGCCTCAGATTCCTCGACCAACTCCGTCGCCTTGCCCGTACTTGCCACAGTCATCACTGGCCCCTCCTCCGTGCAGCCGGGCGCCAGGGGTGGCGCCTCTTCACTGCAATGGTGGTTGCGACAAGACCAGTCCACCCGTAGGCCATCTGCGGCAACAGGTGAGTTCGTCGCGCGACGCGTGCGTGAACCCGGTGATTTTTACCTTCGTGCTGTCGTCGCAGGTCGCGTCGCCGCTACCGTGCACATGTGTCGGAGAACCGTGTGCTTGCCGAGGCTATGCATGAACTCGGCTTTTCACAGGCGGGGTTAGCCCGCAGACTCAACTCTGAGAGCGAAGCACTGACGGGGCGGGAGGGGTGCCTGACGGACCGGGACGTGCGGCGCTACCTCGAAGGCAAGACCCGGTGGCCGCACGCGAGGCAGCGGCTCTGCCTTGAGAGGGTGTTCGGTCGCCGGGCCACCGATTTAGGGTTTATCCCGCGTGGTAAGACCGTCCAGGCCCTGCTGGAGGACCCTGTGCACCGTCGTACGTTCATCAAATCGACAGGCGGTACCGCTCTCGCCGCGGCGACCCCTGCCATAACCCGTCTTGGAATGAGCGACGTAGACTGGTTTCATCGTGAGTACGTCCAGATCCTTGATGACGGCTGGCGAGTGGGCGGGGCGCATCCAGTGGAAAATGCTGCCGTAGAGCTGTCGACGCGTATTCAGGCGGCTCTCGCATCGGGGACCGCGTCTCCTCGGGTCCGACAGAAGCTGTACTCTCTGGCTTCCGATGTGATCAACATCGCGGCCTTTGCCGCCATCGACGCCAAGGCTCGGACACGAACGCTCGGGCACTTGGACAGGGCGGTCACCTTCGCGGGTCTGTCCGGGGACAGCGAGACCCAGTATCACGTGTGGAACAACCTTGGGATGGCGGCCAATCAGCGGGGGGACCTTGTCGAGGCCGCGGCTGCGGCCGACGCCATGAAGGCGCTGCGGATCGCCCGGCGAGATCCTGTGTACGCCTCCCTCGCCCACATGCGCAGCGCATCGGCGCTGGCCAGGAGCCACCAGCGCAGCGATGCCCTGAAGGCCCTTGCCGCCGCGGAGAAGTCCTTCTCCCGGGGTCTGGACCAGGAGCGGCCGGCGTGGATCGGCTTCTACGATCAGGGCGAAGTCGACGGGCTTTCGGCGATCGTGTGGCTTTCTCTGGGGCAATTCAGCAAGGCCGAGTATTTTCTTCACCGCGCAATGTCGGGAATCCGCCCGGAACTGGTGCGGAACCGGGCTCTTACCTTGGCCGATCTTGCGGTATCACAGGCAAGCCAAGGAGAGCTGGAACTGGCCTGTGCGACTGGGCAGAGGGCCTACGAAACGCTAGAGCCGGAGTCGGGCTCCAAGCGGACGACAGACACTTTGGAGAAGGTCCGAAATCTGGTAGTCGCCACAGGCTCGGCGGCGCCCGAAATCACTTCCTGGATCGAAAGGTCACGGCAATGGAGCTGAAGCACTACGGGCATGAGGACGCGAAGGACATCCGGACCCTGCTTCTGGACATCCATGACGCGATTTACGAGGGCTCGTCAGATGCCTTCCGTGCCCGGGAGCGTTTCGCGCAGTTTGTCGACGGTTGGAGCGGCCGGGACGGGTGGGTGTGCGTCATCGGCTTTGATGAGGGGGAGGCGGTGGGCTACGCCTACGGAGCCCCCTTCAGCCCCGGCGGTTGGTGGCGGGACTCTGAACGGCCCGAGTCCTTGGCGCCCACGGAACGGGCCTTCGCGCTGTCAGAGTTGATGGTGTTGACACGCTGGCGAAAGACGGGTGCCTCGTTGAAACTGCATGAGGGGCTCCTCGCCGGCAGGGACGAGGAAGCGGTCACGTTGACTGTTGACCTTTCGCACCCCAAGGTCGTTGCCCTATATGAATCTTGGGGGTACGAGAGGGGCAGTGAGTCAAAGCCGTTCGACGACTCCCCGACGTTCGCAGTCATGCTGAAGCGGCTTAAGCCGCTGTGAGCACTGGCGACGAGGCGACGGCCCCGCGTCTTGCGCATCTCAAGGCTGACGCAGAGCAGGAACAGGCGAAGGGTACGGCGGGCTTCCTGCTGGAGATGGGGATGTTGAAGCGGGCCAAGCGGTCCGGCTGGTGGATCGCCGGAGTCAAGGATCCCGAGACCATCGCCGAGCACTCGTTCCGCGTCGCCCTCATCGGCTCTGTGCTCGCGATGATGGAAGGCGCCGATCCGGCGAAGACCGCGCTGCTCGGTCTCTGGCACGACACTCAGGAGACCCGCGTCAGTGACATCCCGCATATCGGTCGGCGCTACCTCCAAGCCGCGTCCAACGAGAAGGTCACCGCGGATCAGGTGTCGGCGGCGCACCCGGCGGTGAAGGCCGGTGCACAGCGGATCGTGGAGGAGTACGAGAACGGTGACTCGCTCGAAGTGATCTGCGCGCACGACGCCGACAAACTCGAATGCCTGGTTCAGGCCGTCGAGTACCGCGAGCAGGGTTACTCGAACGTCCAGCCCTGGATCGACAGCAGCCTCGCGAAGCTCAAGACGGCCTCCGCCCAGGCGCTTGCCGAGGCGGCGTTGAACATGTCCTCGATCGAGTGGCAGAAGACCTACCTGCCCTGAACCCGCCCGACGTCCCCCACCCGTACGTCCAGTCGTGGAGGGCATCACGGCATCGGGGCTCAAGTCGTGAGGGGGTGGCCGGACACGGCCTGGTGCGCGTAGGCGCTGTATAGGATCTTTCGGATGACGCTCTCTCATGACGTGGCCGGCGACGGCCCCGCCCTGGTGCTCTTGCATTCCGGGGTGTGTGACCGGCGGATGTGGGATGCCCAGTGGCTGCCCTTGATCGATGCCGGTTACCGGCTGGTGCGCTGTGATCTTCGGGGCTTCGGTGAGACTCCCGCGCCGGACCGACCTCACAACGACGCCGAGGATGTGCTGACCCTCCTCAACACCGTGGGCATCACTCAGGCGGCACTGGTGGGGTCCTCATTCGGCGGGCACGTCGCTCTGGAGATCGCCGCGCGGTGGCCGGACCGGGTCAGCGCCCTCGCGTTGATCTGCTCCGCCCTTCCCGGGCATGAACCTTCCGCCGAACTGAACGCGCTCGGCGACCGCGAGGAAGCACTGATCGAGACGGGCGACATCGCCGGCGCGACGGAACTGATGGTCGAGACCTGGCTCGGTCCGGAGGCCGACGAGACCGCCCGCGAGGCGGTACGCCGGATGCAACGGCACGCCTTCGAGGTGCAGATCGCCGCTGCCGAGGCGTTCGAGCCGATCGAGGCCGAGATCGATCTGGCGGCAATCCTGGCTCCCTGCCTCGCCGTGTCGGGCGCGCATGACCTGGCGGACTTCCGACAGATCGCCGCCCAACTGCCGGATCTGCTCGCCAACGCCGACCACGTCGAGTTGCCTTGGGCAGGTCATCTCCCCAACCTGGAACGCCCATCGGCCGTCACCGACCTACTGATCGACTTCCTCAAGGACACCGTCCCCACCAATTGATTCCGCCCGCGGTTCCCCTGTCACGCGGCGTCGGTGCTGGAGATCCTGGGCAACACCGACCCGTTTCTGCACGCCCACCTACGCGGCGCGATCGGCTCGGAGTTGGACGGGCTGCGGTCCTGACGCGCCTGTCCGGCTGGGCATTTCCCTCAGGGGGAGGAACAAGAGCAATGCGGCGCACAGCCATACATACGCGTTGCTGCCCAGGAAACCCGTCACCCCCGCGAAGTCGAAGCGCCACAGCCACACCAGGCTGCTGCACAGGAGTACGTGGGCGCCCGCCGCTGCCAGCAACAGGCCCCGGCGGCGGGGCTGTCGCAGGCCCGCCTCTGTCAGTGCGATCAGTGCCGGGACCGCCCAGACCAAGTGGTGCACCCAGGTGATCGGGCTGATCAGGCAGGCCAGGAGTCCGGTCAGGGCAACGCCCGTCCTGTCGTCGCGCCCTGCGGCCCGTACTCGCCGCGCCCAGACGGCCAGCAGGACCGCGACCCCCACCGCCCACACCGCCCGGCTCGGATGGGACGGGTCGAAGTAGCGGGCCACAACGCCCTGCCACGACTGGTTCGAGACGTAGGTCAGGTCGCCCACGCGGGTCGTGTCCCACAGGGCCTTCGTCCAGTAGTAACGCGACGCGTCCAGGTCCGCCCACGCCGCCAGCACCGTGCCGCCGACCGCCACCGACGCCGCGACAAGGGCCGCTCGGCGCCGCCGGGTCAGCAGCAGGTACCCGATGAAGACGACCGGCGTGAGCTTGACGGCCGCCGCGACGCCGATACCGATCCCCGCGTACCGCGCGAACCGTGTCGACAGCAACCGCACATCCGCCAGCACCAGGGCGAGCAGGATCAGATTGACCTGACCGAAGGTGAACGTGTCGTGGACCGGTTCAAGGAGCAAGAAGAGACAGACCGCCAGCACCACCGCGAACCAACCGCACCACGCCTGCCGACGGATCACGGGCCACACCAGCCAATACAGGACGGCCGCCGACGCCGCCACATTCAGCGCCACACTGACCATCACGGCCAGCGGCCAGTTCACCCACGCCATCGGCAGCATGCACACCGCCGCGAACGGCGGATACGTGAACCCGTACCGCGTACCCGGCACCACGAAGTCGTAGAGACTGCCGCCGTCATGGACCCAGTACCCCACCGCACCGTCGTACACCGCCAGGTCGAACCACTCGCGGAACAACGGCACCGTCACCAGGAAGACCCCCGTCGCCGCGACCGCGAGTACCGCCAGCGCGATACGGCCACCGGTCGTGCGCCCCGTCACCGGAGCCACGCCGACAGGGTCCCGCCGGGACGCAGCGTCGAGGCCGACGACGGAAAGGAAGACGACGGGAAGGACGGGGTGAGTCGGGCCTGTAGCAGTGCCAGGGCGGCCAGTACCCCACCGGACACCGCGAGCACCAACTGCGCCTGATCGGGCGCGAATCCGCTAGGCAGCACCATCAGCGCGAGGACGGCGCACCCGCCCGCGACCAGCCGCCGTACCGGACTGTCGGGTGTCGCGGCGGCGATCAGGAACAGCCCCCAGAGCAGGTACCAGGGTCGGGTCGCTGGGCCCAGGAAGGCCACCGCCAGCAGACTGAGCCCCAGTGCGTGCACGGGTACGGTGCGGGGTCTCCGTAGCCAGATGAGGAGCACCGCGACCCCGGTGGCGCAGAGCCCGAGCAGCCGGAACGCGGGCAACGCGAGCGGCGCGAGTTCGCTGCCCGCGCCTTCCAGGACGGACCCGGCGAGCCGCCCGAGGATACTCGTCAGGGACCAGTTGTCCGGTGACGCGGGCGTGCCCAGGGCGGTGAGCCAGCCGTATCCGGTGCCGGTGACGGCGGTCGCCGCGGCCGTCGTGGCGAGCCCGACCGCGAGGGTCGCCGCACCGGCCCGCCACCACCGGTACCGGCCCGTGAGATGCCCCGCCCACAGCACCGCGACCGCGACGAGCCCCAGCGCGGCGGGCGCCTTCACCAGCGCGGACAACGTGACGAGTACCGCGCCGGGCAGCGGACGGCCGCCGAGTACCGCCACCAGACCGACACCGAGCAGTCCGAGCATCACGGCGTCGTTGTGGGCACCGGCCACCAGATGCAGCAGGAGCAGCGGGTTGAGCCCGCCGAGCCACACCGCGGCCCGGGGATCCGTACCGCAGCGGCGGGCGAGCGCGGGCAGCGCCGCCACCATCAGGGCCACGCCGAGCAGCGCGACCAGCCGCATCCCGAACAGGCCCACCGACAGCTCCGAACGCGACACCTCCGCTATCGACGCGGCAAGCCCCACCGCCACCGGTCCGTACGGCGCCGGAGTGTGCTGCCACAGTGGCGCCACCTCGGAGGCGAAGGGGCCGCCGAGCTGGGCCGGTCCGTACGCGTACACGTCCATGTGGGCGTCGGCCATCGCACCCTGCGCGAGATAGCTGTACACGTCCCGGCTGAACAGGGGCGGCGCGATGAGCAGGGGAGAGGCCCAGATCGCCAGGGTCAGCAGCAACGAGCCCTGCGACGGCGGCTGCGGACCGCGTACCGCCCGGCCCATCCGCCACCACGCCGTGATCAGCAGGACCAGGCCGAAGTAGGCACAGACCAGCCCGAGGCTCGCATGTCCGGACGCGGGATCGAAGGTGTCCCGCAGCGGCAGGGCACCCGCCGTCGCGCCGCCCGCCGAGAGCACCGTCGAGCCGATCAGCCCGAGCAGTTGACAGCGGCGTACATCGACGGAGGGGACGGAGGAACCGGACGAACCGGTGAAACCCATGGCCAGCACCCGCCGAAGCCTTCCAAGCGCCTCTGGCGGGAAGACGAAGGGAGCGTCACCGGAGGCATACCGGCGTGTGTCCGGAGTGTGAAGTCACGCCCCACGCGAGCCGCAGTGTCAAGTCACGCCCTACGCGAGCCGCAGTGTCCGGAGTGTGAAGTCACGCCCTACGTGAGCTGGCGCCGCACCAGTTCCCGCAGTCGGCCCCCCGGATCCGCGAGCAGCGCCGCCGGAGGGCCCTGTTCCGTGACCCGGCCCTCGTCCATCACGATCACCCGGTCCGCGTCCATCACCGTCGACAACCGGTGCGCGATGACGATCCGCGTCGCTTGCAGCGCACGGGTGCTCTCGATGACCGTGCGCTGCGCCTCGTTGTCGAGGGCGCTGGTGGCCTCGTCGAAGTAGAGGATGCGCGGACGCCGGATCAGCGCCTGCGCGATCATCAGCCGCTGACGCTGCCCACCGGAGACCGCACTCCCGCCCGCGACGATGGTGTGCAGCCCCATCGGCATCCGCCGGATGTCCTCGGCGAGCCCCGCCATCTCGGCCGCCTCCCACGCCTCCTCCTGCGTGAACGGCTCCGTGCCGCAGATGCAGTCCAGGATCGACCCGGTGAACGGCTGCGCGTGCTGAAGGACGACACCGCACTGCCGGCGCACCGCGCCCTGGTCGAGCGCCGCGAGATCCTGCCCGTCGTACAGCACGCTGCCCGTGACCGGCCGGTCGAAGCCGATGAGCAGCCGCAGCAGCGTCGACTTGCCGCAGCCGCTCGGCCCGACGACCGCCACGAACTCGCCGGGCCGCACCTCGAACGACACATCGTCCAGGACCAGCGGACCGTCGTCCGCGTACCGGAAGGACAGCTTGCGGGCCGCGACCGCGCCGGACAGGACACCCGGCCGGGTACTGCCCTCGCTCACCTCGGGCGCCGCGTCGAGCACCGGCCTGATCTCCTCGAACATCGGCAGCGCGGCGGCGGCCGACACCAGCGCCCCGGTGACCTGGGTGGCCGAGGTCAGCAGCATCGTCATCGCGGTGTGGAAGGTCAGGAAGGCACCCGCCGACATCGAACCCCGGGCCGGACCGGCGAGCAGCATGAACATCAGCAGCGAACAGGCCGGCAGATACAGCGCGCCCAGCACGGTCGTCAGGTTCTTGATCCGGCCGACGCGCTGCTGGAGTTCCCGGCTGCGCGCGAACTCGCCCGCCCACGCGGCGTACGCGTAGTTCTCGGCCGCCGCGACCCGTAGCTTCGGCAGCCCGCGCAGCGTCTGGAACGCCTGGTTGTTCAGCTTGTTGGAGAGCACCACCAACCGCCGCTGCCAGCGCACCTGCCACAGCCCGAGCCCGAGGAACACGGCCGCGATCACGAGCAGCATCCCGATCGCGGCCAGGGCGAGCGGCACGCTGTACATCAGCAGCAGCACCAGGTTCATCACGCCGACGGTGCACGCCTGCACGGCCACCGGACCGATCCCGCTCAGCAGCCGGCGGATCGCGCTGACACCCATCGCGGCACTGGCCAGCTCACCCGTGGACCGATCCGTGAAGAACTTCGTCGGCAGCCGCAACAGCCGGTCCCACACGGCGGGTTGGAGCGTGCTCTCGATCCGGCCCTCCATCCGCAGGATCGTCAAGTTCTGCAGCAGCAGGAACCCCGCAGTCACCACACTGCTGATCATCACCGCGAGACACACCTGCGCGATGAGCCCGCGCTCCGCGTCCGGAACGAACGTACCGAGCACCTGGCCCGTCGCGATCGGGACGAGCGCGCCGAACGCGACGGTCACCAGACCGCTCAGCGCGAGGCGCCGCACATCGGCCCCGGTGCCGCGCAGACTGAACCGCATCAGCCCGAGCGGGCCGAGCCGCCGGTCCGGCAGCGGCCGGTACAGCAGATGCGCGCGCGGCTCGAACTCGTCGGCGTTGTCCTCGCCGATCCGGGTGCGTCGCCCGGACAACGGGTTCACGGCCTCGTACCCGCCGCGCCGCCACAGCAGCGCGACCGGGCTCCCGCTCGCCGCCCGGTGGCCCACCAGCGACCCGGTGTCCTCACGCCACCAGCGGCCGTCGAGCCGTACCACCCGGGTACGGACCCGGGACGCCACGGCGACCTGTTCGACCGGCGGGGTGCGGTCGTCCAGGGCGCCGCCGCGCGCGGGTTCCACGATCCGGATCCCGGCCGCCGCGCCGACGAGTCGGCACGCCGCGTAGGTCGCGTCGTCCGAACGGGACCGCTCACCGCCGCGCGGCAGCCGGCCGCCGGGGCGCCCCGGCCGTCCGATGGAGTCGATCAGGGTCCGGTCGGCCCGCTCACGTACCGCCTCGCCCGCCTTGATCCCGGCCGCCGCGCGGTCCTCGTGGACGCGTTCGAGCTGCTCGATCCACCGGTCGAGGGCGGCGAGCAGGCGGTGTTGCTGGTCGACCATGCCCTGCCACAGGACACCGTCGACCAGCAGATCCCCGGCGGCGTCGGCACTGTACGCACCGCCGTACGCCACGCTGCCCGGCGGCACCTCCATCCACAGCACGTCGGCCGCCGTCGACGGCTCACCGGGGCGTCCGTCGAGCGGTGCCTCGAAGAGGATGCCGAGGGTGCGGCCGACGCCGAGCGCGAAGGCGTACTCCAGCGGACTCGCCACCGGCGCCGGGGCACCGTACTCGGGTGGCCGGTACAGCTCCCGCAGCGGAATCCGGCGCAGCACACAGCCCCGCAACGGACGGCCGACCAGCGTGTGTTCGGGGCCGTCGACCGGGCCGAGGAGCAGCGAGCCCGGTTCGAGCCGGCCGAGGAAGTGCCAGTGCCCGCGCACCGCCGCGTCCACCGCGAACAGGTCCATCGCGCCCTCCTGCACGAGCCACAGCACCAGCGGCCCCTCCAGGGACAGGCTCGGCAGACCGGCGCAGTCGACGGGTGTGCCGAGCCCGCCCAGGGCGCCGAGCACCAGGTCGGTATCGCCCGCGCCAGCCACGGCGGGCTGCGATTGCGACTCCGGCTGTGATTCCGATTGTGGCTGCGGCTGTACGGAGGTCACGTCACCGCTCCCTGACCAAGTCGGCGTATGGGCCACCGGCGGCGAGCAGTTCGTCGTGGCGGCCCCGCTCCACGACCACCCCGTGCTGGAGCACCACGATCTCGTCGCTGTCCCGGACCGTGCTCAGCCGGTGCGCGATGACCACACAGGCACAGCCGCGCCGCCGCAGATTGTCGATGACGACCTGTTCTGTCTCGGCGTCCAGCGCGCTGGTCACCTCGTCCAGGACCAGCACACTCGGCCCGCGCACCAACGCCCTTGCGATCTCCAGGCGTTGACGCTGACCGCCGGAGAAGTTCCGGCCGTCCTGCTCGACCCGGCTGTGGATCCCGCCGGGCCGCCGCGCCACCACGTCGTACAGCGCGGCGTCCCGCAGCGCGTCGAGTACGGCCTCGTCCGGGATCGACGGATCCCACAGCGCGACGTTGTCCCGTACGGTCCCCTCGAACAGGAACACGTCCTGGTCCACGAACGACACCGACGCGGCGAGCGCGCCCCGGGACAGCTCGTCGATCCGCTGCCCGTCGATCCGGATCGTGCCCTCCCACGGGCTGTAGAGCCCCGAGATCAGCCGCGACACCGTCGACTTGCCGCTGCCCGAGCCGCCCACCAGCGCGACCTGCTGCCCCGGACCCACCGACAGCGAGAACCCGGTGAGCAGCGGCTTGTCGAGCGGGCTGTAGCCGAACGTGATGTTGTCCAGCGTCACATGACCCGCCAGCCTGCGGGTACTCGCCGCGGCGCCGGGGCGCGCGTACAGCGAGTCCGCGGGGAAGTTCTCGACATCCTTGAGCCGTGCCACGTCCGCGGCGAAGTCCTGGATACGGCCCGCGACGCCGTTGAGCCGCGTGATCGGCGCGGTGAACCGGGTGACCAGCGCCTGGAACGCGACCAGCAGACCGATCGAGATCTGCCCGTCGACCGCCCGCAGCCCACCGATCCACAGGATCAGCGCACTGTTCAGCGTCGCCAAGGTCGGCGCCACCACGCCCAGCCACGCCGTCGGCACCCCGAGCCGCTGCTGCTCGTCCAGTGTCACCGCGTGCTGCCCCGCCCACCGCCGGAAGTAGCCGTGCTCCCCGCCGGTCGCCTTCATCGTCTCGATCAACTGGAGCCCGGTGTACGAGGTGTTGGTCAGCCGCGCGACATCGGCCCGCAACTTCTGGGTACGGGTGGCCCGCAGCCGTACCACCCAGCGCATCGCCGCCACGTTCAGCAGCGCGACCGCGACCCCGACGAGGGTGAGTTGCGGGTCGTACGTCCACAGAAGCACCGCGTAGAGCAGCACGACGACGGCGTCCACGCCGGCCGCCGTGAGGTCGCGGGCCAGGGTCTCGGCGACCGCGTCGTTGGACTGCAACCGCTGCACCAGGTCGGCCGGACTGCGCTGCGCGAAGAACGTGACCGGCAGGCGCAGCAGATGCCGTAGGAAACGGGCGCTGGTGAGGGTGGACGAGATGAGTCGGCCGCGCAGCAGATTGCCCTGCTGGAGCCAGGTCAGCACGGCGGTCAGCGCCACCATCGCGGCCATTCCCGCGAACAGCACGCCCAGGAGCGAACTCTGACCACCGATCAGGAACTCGTCGATGTACGTGCGGCTGAGCGCCGGGACCGCCGCGCCGACCGCGACCAGGAGCAGACTCGCGAGCACGGCGGCCGGCATGGTGCCCGAAGTGCCGCTGAGCCGGCCCGGGATACCGCCCAGCACCCCCGGCCTGCGCCCGCCCTTGCGGAAGTCGTCGTCCCGCTCGAAGACCAGGACGATCCCGGTGAAGCTGGTGTCGAAGTCCTCCATCGACACGAAACGGCGGCCCTTGCCGGGGTCGTTGATGTGCACACCGCGCCGGCCGAAGCGGCGCCCCATGCCGTCATAGACGACGTAGTGGTTGAAGTCCCAGAACAGGATCGCGGGCGCGGGCAGTCCCGCCAGCGCGGCCGTGTCCATCTGCATGCCCTTGGCCCGCAGACCGTAACTCCGCGCCGCCTTCAGCAGATTGCCCGCCCGCGATCCGTCGCGCGACACACCGCAGGCGATCCGCAGCTCCTCCAACGGCACATGCCGACCGTGGTGGCCGAGGACCATCGCCAGCGCGGCGGCACCGCACTCGACGGCCTCCATCTGGAGCACCGTCGGAGTCCGTACGGCCTTGGCCTTACGGGGCTTGGGCGCCCTGCGGGAGCGGGATGCGGAGACGCGCGGTCCGGCCGCGCGCGACCCGGTCACGGCAGCAACCAGTCGATCGGGCGCCGCTCGGCGAGCCGGACCGCGCCGGTGGCCCGGGTCATCGAGTCGAGCGCGTACGGGGGACCCTTCGGGGACGACCAGCGGTAGCCGGACTTCGTGCCGGACACGGGGTCGAGGCGGACCAGGATCGCGACGGGCGCACCGCCCCGCGAGAACTCGTCACCGAGCTGGCCGTCCCCGAGGAACGCCGTGATCTGACGCCGGGTCTGCTGGCTCCGGCCGACCGCCTGCACGGTGCCACGGACGGTGCCGTACGAACTGCTCGGCACCGACTGGACGGTGACATCGACGGCCGCGCCGACCGGGACCGTCGTGGCGCTGCCCGCCGGTACGTACAGCACCGCGAGGAGCGGGTCGGCGGCGCCCTCGACCCGTTCGACGGTGGCGACGTCGGCGCCGGTCCTGACGACGGCGCCGATCGCGACGGCCATCCCGGTGACCCGGCCCGCCGCGATCGTCCGGACGACCTTCTCGCCCTGCGCGGTACGGACCTTCACCAGGGGCGCGTCGGCGTCGAGCCGGGCCCCCTCGCGGGCGAGGACGCCGGTGATCTGACCCGCGTACGGGCTCTGGAGCACGTAACTGCCCTGCGCGTGTGTGAGGACGCCGGGTGCGCGCAGCGTGGTGGAGACCGTGCCGGTCACCGCCCAGACCGACGCGGCGGCCATCACCAGGACGGTGACGGCGAGGACGAGCCGGCCCTGCGGCCGGGCCAGCCGTACCGGCAGATCGAGTTCCTCGGGGGACTGCAGCTTGGCGAGGGCCTTCTGACGGAACTGCACGGCACGCTTTCCCTACTGACCGGACGCGGAACGGCGTACGGCACGCTTCCCCGAATCGCTGACAACGGACGTGAGTCCCGGAACCTGCCGGTTCCGGGACTCACTGCGCACGGTGCGGCTCAGAGACCGGCGACCAGGCCCGCGACGGGGGCCGTGTTCAGGCCGGTGACGCCCTCGGCGATACCGGTGACGGTGCCCAGGGTGGCCGAGACCGGGAGAACCGAGTCGGCGGTGCCGGTCACGGTGGTGAGGACACCGCCGACGAGGCCGCCCGACACGTTGTCCAGGTCGCTGTCGGAGATTTCGGCGGTCTCGACCTGGGGAGTGAAGTTCATGATGTGAGTGCCCTTCGTGTGGAAATTCCTGAGCGGTTACGGCGGACTGGGGGAAATGTGTCGCGCCGCGTACAGCGGTCGTCATCACGACGAATTCGGGAAACCCGTTCGGGTGACTCCCGCATGCCGAGGATCCAAGCACGGCGGCGCGCCGGGCTGCCAATCCCAGGAACGCCACGAACCGCCTCGCGGTGCGTCTCATTTCGCTCCGGTGCAGGACCGTCCACGAGTTGGTGGCCGCCTCTTCACGGGATCTGCCGACCGCGAGGGGTGTACGGCGCGGCGGACCGATTTGCAGAAAGGACACTCCCGCACCAATGGCGCGACGGCCGGAGAAGGGGTTCGGACCTTTGCTCGATTCCGTGCCCGGTGTGGGCAATCGGTGTGCAGATTCGCTGGAGGCGTTTTGCCCTCGATCTGCATGTGGACGCGCGGTGACACTCTCATTGCGGAGTGCTTTTCTTTGGGGTGAGATATGCGCGGCGTGAGATGCACCCGGCGGTGAGACAGGTCCGGCGCGTGATCCAGCGCTGTGTGGCCCGGCGCGTGATTCAGCGCTGTGTGTACAGATCCTTGATCTCGCGTGCGTACGCCGACACGATCGCGTGGCGTCGCAGCTTCAGGGACGGCGTCAGCATCCCGTTGGTGAGGCTGAACTCGCGGGGCAGGATGCGGAAGGCGCGGATGGACTCGGCGCGGGACACCCCCGAGTTGGCCCGGCTCACCGCCCGCTGGATGAGCGCCCGCAGATCCCGGTCGTCGGTCACCTGGTCGATCCGCGACTGGGGGCGCCCGGTGAGCTTCTGCCAGTGCGCCACGGCCTCCGGGTCCAGGGTGATCAGCGCGGCGATGAAGGGCTGGTTGTCGCCGACGACCACGCACTGGGAGACCAGGGGGTCGTCCTGGAGTTCCTCCTCCAGGGCGAGCGGGGCCACGCTCTTGCCGCCGCTGGTGATGATGATGTCCTTCTTGCGGCCGGTGATGACGAGGTAGCCCTCCTCGTCCAGATAGCCGAGGTCGCCGGTGGCGAACCAGCCGGCACGGAACACGGCCCGGGTCGCCTCGGGGTCGTTCATATAGCCCAGGAACACATTGTCGCCGTGCACCCAGATCTCGCCGTCGCCCGCGATGTGCAACGAGTTGCCCGGCAGCGGACGGCCCACGGTGCCGAACTTGACGGCGCCCACGGGCTGCGCGGTGCATCCGCCGGAGGTCTCCGACAGGCCGTACCCGTCGTAGACCGTGATCCCCGCGCCCGCGAAGAACAGGCCCAGATGACGCCGGAGCGTGGAGCCGCCCGACACCGCGTACCGTGCCCGGCCGCCGAGCACCTCGCGGATCCTGGCGTACACCGCGTGGTCGTACAGCGCGTGCTGCATCTTCAACGCCGCACCGGGACCGGGACCCTTGCCCTGCTGCTGGCGCTCGACCGCCTCCGCGTACCGCACCGCGACCGAGGTCGCCTTGTCGAACAGGGCGAGTTTGCCCGCGAGTTCGGCGTTCCTGCGGGCCTGCTGGAAGATCCGCTCGAAGATGTACGGCACCGCGATCAGACAGGACGGGCGGAAGGTCGCGAGCGCGGGCAGCAGCGACTCCGGCGCCATCTCCGGCTGGTGCCCGAGGCGGATACCGCAGCGGATCGCGGCGACCACCACCATCAGACCGTACACATGCGCGGTCGGCAGGAAGCTGAGAACAGAGCGTTCGCCGTCGGCGCCGGTCAGGATGGAGCGCCAGCCCGTGACGAGCGTGTCGCACTCGTGCGCCAGGTTCCGGTGGGTGATGAGACAGCCCCGGGGGTGGCGGCCCGTGGTGCCCGAGGTGTAGACGATGGCGGCGATCTGCTGCGGGCGCACGGCGGAGCGGTGCCGGCTGACCAGGAGGTCCGGCACCTCGGTGCCCTCCTCCATCAGCTGGCGTACGCAGCCGGAGTCCATCTGCCATATCCGCGAGAGCAGGGTGAGTCCGTCGCAGACGGCGCCGACGGTCATCGCGTGGTCCTCGTTCTCCACGACGACCGCCGACACCTGGGTGTCGTGCAGGATCCAGCGCACCTGCTCCGCCGACGACGTCGGGTACACCGGCACGATGCGGGCGCCGACGGTCCACACGGCGAACGCGAACAGCGTCCACTCGTACCGCGTGCGGGACATCACGGCCACGCGGTCCCCGAAGCGGATGCCGTTCGCCAGCAGGCCCTTGGCGACCGCGAGGACGTCGTCCCGGAACTCGGCCGCCGTCACCGGATACCACTCCTGCGCGGGCAGCTCCTGTGTGGACGGCCCCTGTGTGGACGGCCCCTCCACGCGGCGCGACACCTGCACGAAGTCCGGGGTTTCCAGGGCCACTTGGAAGACCGAGTCCGCGAGCCCTCCCGAAGCGAGCGGCTCCACCAGGCGCGGGCTGCTGATGTCCCTCACCACGGCCCCCTTCCCCCCTGCGATCCCTGTCAGAGCGTGACACGGAACACATCTGCCGCGCTCGGGATCACCCGGATTGGCGACACGAACCCTTCAGCAGGTCGAAGAACTCCGCCTCGTTCCCCACGAGTCCCGCGTCGGCCAGGGCCCGTTCGGCGTCGGCGAGCACTCCGTCGGGCACCAGCGGCGGGCGTCCGCCGAGGGGGGCGTCGAGGGTCGCGCGTACGGTGTGGAGCAGGCGCAGATACGCCTGGACGGCGGTGCGTTCACGGTCGGTCAGCACGGCGGTGGGCATCGGTCGTCTCCCCGGGTCGGCTTCGCTGGATGATGCGTACGGACCAGCTTGCCCGGCACCACTGACAATCCGGTGTGTTCGGCGCGCGGCCGGAGTTATCGGGTCGGCTCGTGGGCGCCGGCGGACCGGGCGACAGCTGCCGCGCGGGCCGCCGCCACGACCGGGGACCGGCTCAGGGCGAGGGACATCCCGACGAGATCGCGGGGCTCCTCGCCGGACGGAATGTCCGGCGCCGACGCCCCGGCCACCTGGAGGACCGCGCCGTCCGGATCGGCGCCACGCGCACGTACCGCCGCCGTCACCATCACTGCGTCGGCGACGGCCTGCGCGCGGACCGGATCGCCGCCACCGGTCGCGGCGGCGGAGTACGCGTCGGCGCGTACCCCGGCGTCGAAGTAGGGACGCAGGCCGAGCAGCCCGTCGTGGATGTCGGACTCGCGCCGCGTGACGAGGAGTTCGGCGGACGCCCGCCAGGACATCCGGACCGGCCGGGCGCCGTACGGCGTGACCGTCCGCAGTTCGTGCCAGAGCGGGCCGAGCCGCCGGTACGTGGCCCAGTTCTGCCACCGGTCCGTCAGGCGCCGGCCGACCAGCGGGAGACAGAAGCCGACGGCACTGACCAGGGCGCCCACCGAGGCGAGGACGGGTGCCGCATAGGTGCTCAGACCGTCCAGGTCGCCGCCCGCCCAGCGCGCGAACACGGCGGTGAACTTGGTCGCCAGATAGGCCAGGTTGAACAGATAGCCGACCACGATCACGACGAGCCCGGTCCGCAGCCACCCCCGCACCCGCAGCGACCACCGCAGACACAGCACCGTCATGCCGACCCCGGCGACGGTCAGCGCCGCCAAATACAGCACGATCATCTCGCGGACGTACGGCGTGCGGACGTAGTACGTGTCGAGGTCCCGGAGCCGTTCGGTCGGCGTGTCGCCGAGCAGGAACAGCACCGCGATGGCGACGACCACCGCCGTGTAGCCGCCGATCCAGCGGCGCGACACGCGCCGGGTCACCTCGGCGGGGCCGCCGCGCCAGTTGACGATCAGGACCAGACAGGACGCGCTGAACGCGCTAAGCAGGCAGTAGACCAGCGGCGCCGACACATTGGTGATGCCGGTGATCCGGTTGACCCGCTCGATCGTCGGGGGCGCCGCGAAGAAGAAGACGGCACTGGCGAGCGCGAGCAGCGCGCACACGGACCGCAGCAGAGGATCACGCCGGGCGCGCAGCAGCGACGGCAGCTTGAACGCGAGCGCGAACCCCATCGCCGCCGCCGGGATGTAGTAGTCGGGACCGTTCACGCCTCAGCCTTGCGGCCCTCGATAGCCCAGGGACGCCTCGATGCGTCCGGCCAGACCGTCCCGTGGCGCGGGCCCGCGCGACGCCGAACCGGCCAGCCACCCACGGCACTTGCTGGCGAGCAGCAGCCCGAAGCTCTCGGCGTCCTCCTCCTCGGCCGCGTCGGAACGCGAGCGGGCCGCGACCGTGTGGACGGTCGTCCCCAGGTCGGCCCCGTCGGTGAGCAGCCGGGCGGCGACGCCCGTACCGTCCACGTGGTGACCGTGGTGGCCCGCGTTCATGTGCCACAGCTCATGGCCGAGGATCACCAACTGGTGGTCGGGCGCCGTGCGTTCCTCGATGACGATCAGGTCCTGGTCGGCCATGTCGAGCCAGAGCCCGCTGGCGGTGCCGGGCGGGAAGGCGGCCATCCGGTGGTTCACCGGGCGACCCCGGCGCCTGCTCATCGCCGCGCACAGCGCGGTACGCAACTCGGCGGCGGGCACCGGGCCGTCCAGGGCCAGTTCGGCGATCAGCTCACCACACAGCCGACGCATCTCCCTGTTCTTCCGCGAGGTCTCGCGCGCGTTCATCTGATTGCCTCCGTGGATACTCCGGCGTTAACGCCGGAGAGGAAACGGGCGCCTGCGGAGCAGGGCAGGGAGAGCCGGTTCGCTGTCAAGGCGGATCGGCGTCCACCACCAACTGCGAGTTTTTCACAAGTTGCCATGCTAGCTTGTGAGATATGACCACTCGTCACGTGAAGCGGGCGTTCAAGTACCGCTTCCGTCCGACCGATGCGCAGGCAGCAGAGCTGTCGCGCACGTTCGGGTGCGTGCGGAAGGTCTACAACATGGCACTGGAGGCCCGTACGCGGGCCTGGCAGCGGGGCGAGCGGGTCAACTACAACGCCACGTCGGCGATGCTGACGGCGTGGAAGAAGACCGAGGAGCTGGCCTATCTGTCTGAGGTGTCGTCCGTACCGCTTCAGCAGTGCCTTCGGCATCTGCAGGGCGCGTTCGTCAACTTCTGGGAGAAGCGGGGCAGGTATCCGCGTTTCAAGGCGCGGAAGAAGTCGCGCCGGTCGGCCGAGTACACCTCCTCCGCCTTCCGCTACCGCGACGGACGGCTGACGCTCGCCAGGATGCGTGAGCCGCTGGACATCGTCTGGTCCCGGCCGCTCCCGGAAGGAGCGGCGCCTTCGACCGTGACGGTCTCGCAGGACAGTGCGGGCCGCTGGTTCGTCTCCCTGCTGTGCGAGGACCCGGCCGTCAAGCCGCTCCCGGCAACGGATGCGGCGGTCGGCATCGACGCGGGCCTGGACCACCTGCTGACCCTCTCGACCGGTGAGAAGATCACCAACCCCAGGTATGAGCGCAAGGACCGTGTCCGCCTGGCGAAGGCCCAGCGGAACCTGTCGAAGAAGGCCCCGGGATCGGCGAACCGGGACAAGGCCCGGCGCAAGGTCGCCAGGATCCATGCCCGGATCGCCGACCGGCGCCGCGATCACCTCCACAAAATCACTACCCGGCTCGTGCGTGAGAACCAAACGCTCGTGATCGAGGATCTGACCGTGCGTAACATGATCAGGAACCGGAAGCTCGCCCGCGCCATCAGCGACGCGGCGTGGTCGCAGTTCCGGAGCATGCTGGAGTACAAGGCGACCTGGTACGGGCGCGAGGTGATCGCCGTGGACCGGTGGTTCCCCTCGTCCAGGCTGTGCCACGCCTGCGGCGCTTTGCGGGAGAAGTTGCCGCTGAACGTCCGTACCTGGACGTGTGGCTGCGGAATGACCCATGACCGGGACGTGAACGCAGCCGTCAACCTGCTTGCCGCCGGACGGGCGGTCCAAGCCTGCGGAGCTGGTGTAAGACCTCAACGGAGTTCTCCGGACGGGCAGTCGGCGATGAAACAGGAAATCTCACGGCGCGAGCCGTAGGAACCTCCCTCCTTCAGGAGGGAGAACGTCAACCGCCTGCTCATCTGCTCGTCCGTTCCCGCCCCGTCAGGAGTCCGCCGAAGGTCCGGACGGCCTGACGCTCTCCAGGAGCATGTCGAGCCACTCCGTGACCTTGTCGCGGTGCTTGTCCGTGGGCAGTTGGGCCGCCCGCCAGGCGATGCCCCGTACACCGTGGTCCTGGAGCAGCCGCTCCAGGGCGTCGTCCGTCTCGTCCCGGGTCGTGGGTGCCATGTCGCTCTCGTGGTCGGCGAGACGCTGGAGCAGTTCCTGCTCGGTGAGCTGGAGCGCGAAGCCGAGCGCGTCGGCGTCCTCGGCGGTCAGGAACCCCGCGTGGACGCCGAAGAAGCGCTGGATGGCGGCGCAGTGCTCCATCGTGGGCCGCCGGTCGCCGTTGATGAGCGCGCCGGCCTGCTGACGGGACATGCCCGCGCCGTCGGCGATCTCCTGCTGGGTCCACCGGCGGCCGTTGGGCTTGATACGGGTCTGGCGCAGCAGGTCGAAGCGTTGCAGGAAGCGGGCCTGGAGATCGGGTTCGCCCGCGGCCCTGCCGTGCAGCAGATCCTGCACGACGTCCTCGGGGACACCGGACTCGACCGACAGACGCGTCACGTCGAAGACCCCGGAGTGGCGGACGCCGAGGCGTTCGGCCAGCGCGGAGACGCGAGCGACGACACCCGGCAGCGAGCCGGGCGGGGCCGCGCCACCCGGCACCGAGAAGTCATCCGTCACCGACAGAACTCCTAGAACGACAGATCCCACGCGAGCGGGTCCCTCGCGAACAGGTCGTGCGGGTCGACCCCTTACGGCGGATCACTCACAGTTGATCACTTACGGCGGAGCACTTGCGGAGAAGTGGTGAACGACGGGGTCATCCGCCGAGCAAGGGGCAGGGTGGAGACTAGCCCTTCTCGCCCGAGGCATCCAGGTCTCGCCACAACTGTGGCGTATTTCAGCCGTCAACAGTCGTCAAATGCCACGATAGTTGACACGCTT
The DNA here is from genome assembly GCF_042886315.1 of Streptomyces sp. NPDC058001. Taxonomy (NCBI): domain Bacteria; kingdom Bacillati; phylum Actinomycetota; class Actinomycetes; order Kitasatosporales; family Streptomycetaceae; genus Streptomyces; species Streptomyces sp. NPDC058001. The sequence continues at coordinate 35,670 of NZ_JBHVQT010000008.1, read as the reverse complement.
CCGCCCGGGGTAGCACGATCGCCACGGTATGAGGGTGGTGTTCCGTGTCCACCCGCCGTGTCGCACGACCAGCGCTCGCCGTCAGAGCCGTAAGAGGGGTGACCACCCGATGGCATTCGAGGCAGAAGGGCGCCGACCGGCCTGGGGGAGCACTCCCGCCAGACCGGAGGGCCGGGCCTATCTCCAGGACTACGCCGCCCTCCTCGACGCCGTCTCCTTCCCCTCCGTCGTCATCGACCACCGCTGGGACGTGCTCCTCGCCAACCGCGCCTACGACACCCTGTTCGCCGGCATAGGACCGCACCCCACGGCGATGCCGCGCGACAACCTCCTGCGGTTCGTGCTCTTCCACCCCGACGCCGGTACCGTCCTCGCCGACCACGAGGCGAGCTGGTGCCTGCCGATGCTCGCGTACTTCGCGGACGCGATCGAGCGGCACCCCGACGACGAGGAGCTGACGGCGATCCGCGCGGCCGTCGCCGACGACCCGTTCATGGACGCCGCCTATCAGCACGGTGTACCGCACTGGATCCGCTCGGTCGGCGCCGAAGCGGTCCTCCCCGACGGGTCGCTGCGCCCCCTGCGCCACCCCGACCCGCGCTGGGGTCTCACGCACTGCCGCATCGTCGGCGAGGCGCCCACCACGCTTCAGGCCATGGGGTACTCACGGCTCACCCTGGTCCTGCGGGAGCCGAGGCGCGCCCCGGACATCCGCCGCACGTCCCGACGCGCACGGCGCGGTACGGGGCATCTGCGGGCTGTTCCGGCGAGCGAGAGCTGACGCGTAGCGCTCCGCGGGTTGGGCGAGGGTTGGCGGTCGTCTTCTTGACCGGTCCGACTCGTCCCTGATTTGATCGGTGGCATGACCATGCGACTGGACCTCACGCGACGACGCCACGTCGACCTCGCGCGTGTCTCCAGCTCCTTCTGTCGCGGCTCCGCCTGACGGTCCGTCGCCCGGCGCCCCCATGACGGGGCGCCCCGCGCGGCCGTCCCTCATCCCGTTACGCCGCCGAGCGCCGGCGTACGGGCGTGGCCCCGCTCCTTCCCCCGGCGTGCAGCGCGCGCCGACCTCCGCCCCGCCCGGGACGTCCGGCTCCGTACGACCGATCCCCGAAGGGTCCGCCCATGGCCACCGTCCTGTCCGTCTCCGGAAGCCCCTCCGCGACCTCCCGCACCGCCAAGCTGCTGCGCCATCTCGACACCAGGATCCGGGCCCAGGGCCACGAGGTGATCCCGCTGGATGTACGCACTTTGCCCCCGGAGGCTCTGCTCGGCGCCGACTTCGGGCACCCCGCGATCGTCGAGACGACCGCCCTGTTCGCGCGGGCCGACGGCGTCGTGATCGGCACCCCCGTCTACAAGGCCGCGTACTCCGGGCTGCTCAAGTCCCTCCTCGACCTGCTGCCGCAGTACGCCCTGGAGGGCAAGACCGTGCTGCCGCTCGCTACCGGCGGCACCACCGCGCATGTCCTCGCGATCGACTACGCGCTGCGGCCCGTCCTGACCTCGATGGGCGCCGACCACATAGTGCAGGGCTGGTTCACGCTCGACCGGCAGATCACCGTACGCCCCGACGACACCATCACCCTGGACCCGGACGCCGCCCAGGCCCTGGCCCAGGTCGTCGACCGGTTCGCGGCGGCAATCGGTCCGACGGCGGAGAACACCCCGATCGCACCCCGGCTGGCCGCCGCCGGCTGACCGGGCGGGGTCAGCGGACGACGTCCACGAAGACCGGGTTCGTGCAGAACTTCGTGCAGAACCAGGTGTCCGGCCAGGGGGCGCCGCCGCGCGGCGGGGGGCGGGGGGCGGGAGCCATCGAACCGTGCTCCGGGCGACGGTCGCCGACGGACCGGTCGCGTCCGCCGCGCGAGCCGGTGGCGGTTCGGCGGCGGTCGGGACCACCGGGTGCCACGGCCGGCCGGGGCGGTGCGCCGTTCGGAGTGGCCGACCGTCGCATGATCCCGTACGGCCCCAACTCCCTTGTGAACCGGGCCTGAAGGCATGACGGCGAGCGGGTGGCCGCGCCGGGGGACCCGTGCCGTACCGCCGCCTCGCGTACCCCTGATCCGTCCTCGTACCGCCGCGCCGCCCCCTCCTGCGCCCGGCCTGTCACCCCCTGCGCGATAGTGACGGCAGCGGCACCTGACAAGGTGCGGAGACAGGCGTAAGGGCGGTACTCGCGTGAAACTGACGATTCTGGGCGGCGGCGGCTTCCGGGTGCCCCTCGTGTACGGGGCGCTGCTCGGCGACCGGGCGGACGGCCGGGTCACCCGGGTCGTCCTCTACGACACGGACCCGGCCCGGCTCACCGCCGTCGCCCGGGTCCTCGCCGACCAGGCCGACGGCGTACCCGAAGCGCCCGCCGTCATCGTCACCACCGACCTCGACGAGGCCCTGCGCGGCACCGACTTCGTGTTCTCGGCGATCCGCGTCGGCGGTCTCGAAGGCCGCGCCGCCGACGAACGCGTCGCCCTCGCCGAAGGCGTACTCGGCCAGGAGACGGTCGGCGCCGGCGGTATCGCGTACGGGCTGCGCACCCTGCCCGTCACGGACCACATCGGGCGCCGCGTGGCGGCCCTCGCGCCGGACGCCTGGTTCATCAACTTCACCAACCCGGCGGGCCTGGTCACCGAGGCGATGTCCCGGCACCTCGGCGACCGGGTCATCGGCATCTGCGACTCCCCGGTGGGCCTCGGCCGCCGTGTCGCGCGGGTGCTCGGCGCCGCCGACCCGCACTCCGCCGGGATCGACTACATCGGCCTCAACCACCTCGGCTGGCTGCGCGGCCTCACCATCGACGGCCGCGACCAACTCCCGCGTCTCTTCAGCGAACCGGGCCTGCTCGACGGCTTCGAGGAGGGCCGGCTCTTCGGCGCCGACTGGCTCCGGTCCCTCGGCTCGGTGCCCAACGAGTACCTGCACTACTACTACTTCAACCGCGAGACCGTCCGTGCCTACCAGCAGGCCGAGTTGACGCGTGGCGCCTTCCTCCGCGACCAACAGGCCCGGTTCTACGCCGGGTTGACCGATCCGGCCGCGCCCGCTCTGGCCACCTGGGACGCTGTACGGGCCGAGCGCGAGGCCACCTACATGGCCGAGAGCCGTGAGGCGGCCGGCGCGGGGGAGCGGGACGAGGCGTCGCTCACCGAGTCCGGCGGATACGAGAAGGTGGCGCTCGCACTGATGCGGGCCATCGCACGCGACGAGCGCAGCACGCTGATCCTGAACGTTCGCAATCGCGGAACACTCGCCGCCCTCGACGCCGACGCCGTGATCGAGGCGCCGTGCCTGGTCGACGCGAACGGCGCGCACCCGCTGTCGGCCGCCCCGCTCCCGGACCACGCCACGGGTATGGTGACCGCCGTCAAGGCCGTCGAACGCGAGGTGATGGCCGCCGCCGCGTCCGGGTCACGGGCCACCGCCGTGAAGGCGTTCGCGCTGCACCCGCTGGTCGACTCGGTGTCGGTCGCCCGCCGTCTCGTGGACGGGTATCTCGCGGTGCATCCGGGGCTCGCGTATCTCAGGGAGCGGTAATACGCCGGAGAGCGGTAACGCATCGGGAAGCGGTAGCCACGCGGGCGTACGGCGGTTGGCGACGGCACGAGGGTTGCGTACCACCGCAGAACCTTGTCACGCTGGGACACACAGGACGCAAGCCGCTTGCAGGGTTTGCGCTACTCTTGCGTGTATGACGCGACGACTTGCTCAGGTGGCGAAGAAGGTAGGGGTCAGCGAGGCCACGGTCAGCCGGGTCCTCAACGGGAAGCCGGGCGTCTCGGAGGCCACCCGGCAGGCCGTGCTCACGGCCCTGGACGTCCTGGGCTACGAGCGGCCGACCCAGCTGCGCGGTGAGCGGGCCCGGCTCGTCGGCCTGGTGCTGCCCGAACTCCAGAACCCGATCTTCCCGGCGTTCGCAGAGGTGATCGGTGGGGCGCTCGCCCAGCAGGGCCTCACCCCCGTGCTGTGCACCCAGACTAAGGGCGGCGTCTCGGAGGCGGACTACGTCGAGCTGCTGCTTCAGCAGCAGGTGTCCGGGGTGGTCTTCGCCGGTGGTCTGTTCGCCCAGGCCGACGCCGAGCATGGGCACTACCAGCAGCTCGCCGACCGCAAGGTGCCCGTCGTCCTCATCAACGCGTCGATAGAGCGCCTGGATTTCCCCTGTGTCGCCTGTGACGACGCCGTCGCCGTCGACCAGGCGTGGCGCCATCTCTCCTCGCTCGGGCACGAACGCATCGGCCTCGTCCTCGGCCCGGCGGACCACATGCCGTCCCGGCGCAAGCTCGCCGCCGCCGAGGAGTGCGCCCGCGCGGCCGGCGGGGAACTGCCCGAAGAGGCTGTGGAGCGCGCCATGTTCTCTCTTGAGGGTGGCCACGCCGCGGCGGCCCGCCTGCTCGACAAGGGCATCACCGGCATCATCTGTGCCAGCGACCCGCTCGCCCTCGGCGCCGTGCGCGCGGCCCGCAGGCGCGGCCTCGGCGTGCCGAGCGACATCTCCGTCGTCGGGTACGACGACTCGGCGTTCATGAACTGCACCGAGCCGCCCCTGACGACCGTGCGCCAGCCGATCGAGGCGATGGGCCGTGCCGCCGTCGAACTGCTCGCCGCGCAGATCCAGGGCGGTGTCGTACCGCCCGGTGAACTCCTCTTCGAGCCCGAGCTGGTGGTCCGCGGCTCCACCGCGCAGGCCCCGCATCCGGCGTACAACTGACGGTCACCCCCTGTTCAGCGGGTGCGAGGGGCCCCCTTGTCGGCGGAGTGTCGTACCGCCCGCAAGGGGGCCTCGGTACGTCCACAACCCGACCGTGCCCGCCTGCATCTGGCTGTCAATCTTTTGCGAAATTGGCGCGAGATCTTGCGGACATGTGTCGGTGGTGGTTGAGTGTGCGGCGCCCCGGCCGATGATTTCAGGCGTCGGCCTTCCTGCGGTTGTCCGACAACCGTGGGGCCTTCCACGCACATGCCCGAAGGGGACCACCGATGAGAAGCACTTGGTTCCGCCGTACGTCTCGCACCTCCGCGGCCTCGGTCGTCGCCGCGCTCGCCCTCGCCTCCCTCGCCGCCTGCGGCACCAGCAGCAGCGACAACAACGACGACGACGGATCGAAGGGCGGATCCACCGACGCCACGGCCCCGTTGGACCCGAAGGCCAAGGTCTCGCTGACCATCGACTGTATGCCGCCGACCGCGAAGGCGGCGGAACTGAAGGAGTGGAAGGAGGACGTCAAGGAGTTCAACAAGAAGTACCCGAACGTCACCATCAACGGTAAGTCGACCCCCGGCCAGTGCGAGGAGCCCGCCCGCTTCACCGCGCAGCTCAAGGCCAAGTCGCAACCGGACGTCTTCTACACGTACTTCACCGATCTTCAGCAGGTCCTCGACAACGACGGCGCCGCGGACATCACGGACTACGTCACAGCGAAGACGGTCCCCGCCCTCGACAGCATCGACCCCAACGTGCTGAACGTCCTCAAGAAGGACGGCAAGCTCTACGGCCTGCCCACCAGCAACTACACCATGGGTCTGCTGATCAACCGGGGTCTCTTCGAGAAGGCCGGACTCGACCCCAACACGCCTCCCACGACCTGGGAAGACGTCCGTACCGCCGCCAAGAAGATCGCCGGACTCGGCAACGGCATCTCCGGCTACGGCGAGTACAGCGCCGAGAACACCGGCGGCTGGCACTTCACCGCCGCGATGTACAGCCTCGGCGGCGATGTCGTGACCCCGGACGGCACCAAGGCCGCGTTCAACAACGACACCGGCAAGCAGGTCGCCCAGCAGCTGAAGGACATGCGCTGGAAGGACGACAGCATGGGCAAGACCCAGCTGCTGAAGTGGGGCGACCTCCAGAAGCAGATCGCCTCCGACAAGCTCGGCATGTTCCTCGCCGCGCCCGACGACATCACGTACATGGTCCAGCAGCTCGGCGCCAAGTTCGAGAACTTCGGCATGGGCCCGATCCCCGGCGGCAAGGCCACCCTGTTCGGCGGCAACGACTACATGATCAAGAAGGGTTCGTCGCCCGACAAGATCAAGGCCGCCATCGCCTGGCTCAACTTCAAGAACCTCACGCCGGACCAGGGCCAGTTCAACTGGGCGCGCACCAAGGCGGACAAACTGCCCGTCGGTCTGCCGCAGCCCAACTTCTTCACCGGTGACGCCAAGGCGAAGGACCTCCAGTCCCGCACCGACAACGCCACCATGCCGGTCGAGAACTTCAAGACCTTCATGGACAACCCCGTCCAGGGCAAGGCCGAGCCGCCGAAGGCGCAGGAGATCTACAAGGTCCTCGACAATGTGATGTCCGGCGTACTCACCAACAAGAACGCCGACATCGACAAGTTGCTCTCCACCGCGGAGAAGCAGGTCAACCAGGTACTGGCCAACCAGTAGGCCGATCCGCCCGCGGGGGAGCAGTCACGCAGGCGCGCGGGGCCGGGCCCACACCCGTCCGGCCCCCGCCCGCCGGGCACGCTCCCGGGCGGCACGGTCCGCGCAGCACGGTCGGCACCAAGGTTTTGAGGAGAGACCATGTCGGTCCCCACCCTGTCCACGAGCAAGGCGGCCCCGCCGCGCCCCGGCCGGCCCGCCGGCCCCTCGCCCCGCGCGGGCCGCGAGGAGTTCCTGCGGGCCCTGCGGCGCAATGTGTCCGCGCACGGCTTCCTGATCGGCGCCGTGCTCTGCTTCTCCTTCTTCTCCTGGTACCCGATGGTCAGGGAGTTCTTCCTGGCCTTCCAGAAGACGAAGGACGGCAAGACCACCTGGGCCGGCTGGTCGAACCTCAGCTATGTCGTCAACGACCCCGCCTTCTGGCAGGCATGGCGCAACACGCTGCTGTTCACCGGTCTCGCGCTGCTCCTCGGCTTCGCCCTGCCGTTCCTCGTGGCGGTGCTGCTCAATGAATTCCGGCACGGTCAGGGCTACTTGAGGATGCTGGTCTACCTCCCGGTGATGCTCCCACCGGTGGCGTCCGTCCTGCTCTTCAAGTACTTCTACGACCCGGGCTACGGTCTCTTCAACCGCGTCCTCGACATCTTCGGGCTTCCCGCACAACAGTGGCTCCAGTCCACCGACACGGCGATGCTCTCGGTGGTGATCGCGGCGACCTGGATGAACATGGGCGGCGCCACCCTGATCTACCTCGCATCCCTCCAGGGCATCCCCGGCGAGCTGTACGAGGCGGCCGAACTGGACGGCGCCGGACTGTGGCGCAAGATCTGGCATGTGACGATCCCTCAGACCCGGCTCATCCTCTCGCTGATGTTCCTGATGCAGATCATCGCGACGATGCAAGTCTTCACGGAGCCGTTCCTGCTGACCAACGGCGCGGGCCCCGAGGGCTCCACGACGACGGTCGTCTACCTCATTTACCAGTACGCCTTCAACTTCAACAACTACGGCGGCGCGGCGGCCCTCGGTCTGGTGCTGCTCGTCCTGCTCGCGGGCTTCTCCGCGGTGTACGTGCGTCTCAGCCGGGCGCAGGAAGACTGACGGGGGATCACGATGGCAACCGACACGATGCGCCCCAGGACCCTGATCTCGCCGGCCCAACTCGGCCGCACCCGGGGCAAGGTCATCTACTGGACCGTCTTCGGCCTGGTGATGCTCGTCTTCACGCTGGTCTTCCTCGGACCGCTGTACTGGATGGTCAGCGGCGGTCTGAAGACCACGCAGGAGTTCGTCCAGTCACCGCCGACCCTGGTCCCGGGCAGCGTGCACCCCGACAACTACCAGGACGCCTGGCGGGTCATGGACCTCGCCAAACTCCTCGGGAACACCCTGTACTACGCGTTCGGCGCGCTCGCCTTCCAGCTGGTGTTCGATGTCGCCGCCGCGTACTCCCTGTCCAAGCTGCGGCCCCTCTTCGGCAATGTGATCCTCGGCATGATGCTGGCCACGCTGATGATCCCGGCGACGGTCCTGGTCGTACCGCAGTACCTCACCGTCCTGGACGTGCCGATCTTCGAGCGGAATCTGCTCAACTCGCCCTGGGTGATCTGGCTGCCGTCCGTGACCAACGCCTTCAACATCTTCCTGCTCAAACGCTTCTTCGACTCCATCCCGCAGGAACTCCTCGACGCGGCCTCCATCGACGGGGCGTCCCCGGTGCGGACCCTGCGGTCCGTGGTGATGCCGATCTCCCGGCCGATCCTCGGCGTCGTGTCGATCTTCGCGGTGGTCGGCGTCTGGAAGGACTTCCTCTGGCCGATGCTGACGCTGCCCGACCCGAGCAAACAGACCCTCAACGTCGGCATCTACTCGCTCGCCAGCGGCGTCCCCGAGAACCAGTTGATCGCCGCGCTCACCATCGCCTCCATCCCCACCCTGCTCCTCTTCCTGCTGTTCCAGCGCAACATCATGAGCGGCCTGACCGCCGGAGGACTGAAGGGCTGACCGCCCTCTTACCGATGGGCCGACCGCCCTGCCTCACCCCAGCGCTCCGCCACCGGCCCCCTTGCACGCGCCCCGCTGTCCGGGGCCGGCGGCGGAGTCCCACCTGCCCGAAAGGACGTTCACGTGGCAGCCCCCAACCCCGACACATGGTGGCGCTCAGCCGCCATCTACCAGGTGTATGTACGCAGCTTCGCGGACGGTGACGGAAACGGCACCGGCGATCTCGCGGGCGTCCGCGCCCGGCTGCCGTACCTCGCCGAACTCGGCGTGGACGCGCTGTGGTTCAACCCCTGGTACGTGTCACCCATGGCGGACGGCGGCTACGACGTCGCCGACTACCGGGCCATCGACCCCGCCTTCGGCACCCTCGCCGAGGCGGAGAAGCTGATCTCCGAGGCCCGAGAACTCGGCATCCGTACGATCGTCGACATCGTCCCCAACCATGTGTCCGACCAGCACGCCTGGTTCCGCGCCGCACTCGCCGCGGGCCCCGGCAGCCCGGAGCGCGAGCTGTTCCACTTCCGTCCAGGGCGTGGCGAGAACGGCGAACTGCCGCCCAACAACTGGCCCTCGCAGTTCGCCGGGGACACCTGGACCCGGGTCCCGGACGGCGAGTGGTACCTGCATCTGTTCACGCCGCAGCAGCCAGACCTCAACTGGGCGCACCCGGCGGTCCGCCAGGAGCACGAGGACCTGCTGCGCTTCTGGTTCGAGCGGGGCGCCGCGGGCGTACGGATCGACTCGGCGGCGCTGGTCGCCAAGGACCCCGGCCTGCCCGACGCGGACGAGAACGACACCACGCCGTACGTCGACCGGGACGAACTGCACGACGTGTACCGGGCCTGGCGGGCCGTCGCCGACGAGTACGACGGGATCCTGATCGGTGAGCTGTGGGTGCCGGACCCGGACCGCTTCGCGCGCTATCTGCGCCCCGACGAACTGCACACGGCCTTCAACTTCGACTTCCTCGCCCGCTGTTGGGACGCCGCCGAGCTGCGTGCCTCCATCGACACCACGCTCGCCTACCACGCTCCGGTCGGGGCGCCGGCGACCTGGGTGCTGTGCAACCACGACGTGACCCGGACGGTGACCCGCTACGGACGCGCCGAGGACACCGGCTTCGACTTCGCCAAGAAGCGGTTCGGTACGCCGACGGACCTGGACCTCGGCACCCGAAGGGCCCGCGCGGCGGCGCTTCTTTCCCTCGGGCTGCCGGGTGCGGTCTACGTCTACCAGGGTGAGGAACTCGGGCTGCCCGAGGCGGAGATTCCGCTCGACCGCATCGAGGACCCGATGCACTTCCGCTCCGGCGGCGTCGACCCGGGCCGGGACGGCTGCCGGGTCCCGCTGCCCTGGGCCGCCGACGCGCCGTACGCGGGCTTCGGGGCGCAGACCGAACCGTGGCTGCCGCAGCCTCCGGGCTGGGCGGCGTACGCCGCGGACCGGCAGGCCGCGGACCCGGACTCGATGCTGTCGCTGTACCGGGCGGCGCTCGCCATCCGCCGTACCGAACCCGGCTTCGGCGACGGGCCGCTGACCTGGCTGCCCGCCGAGCCCGGGGTCCTCGCCTTTACCCGGACCGACGGTCTGATCTGCGTCGTCAACTTCGCCGACGCGCCCGCCGGGCTGCCCGGCCACACCAGCGTCCTGCTGACCAGCGGCCCCCTGGACGAGGAGGGTCGGCTGCCCCGGGACACGGCGGCCTGGCTGCGGGCCTGATCCCCGGCCCGGCCGCCGCTTTGCACCTGTTCTCACCACCCCCATCCCCCCACGGAAAGGGAACAGCCATGCAGCACCATGTCAGGCATATGCCATCACGAGGAGCCGTATGGACGGCCGCCGGCGCGGCCGTCGTGCTCGCCGCCGGCATGCTCTACGCGACCGTCCCCACCGCCCACGCGGCGGTGGCGGCGGCGGGCGCGACCCTGCCGTTCACCTCGGTCGAGGCCGAGTCCGCGACGACGACCGGCACGAAGATCGGCCCCGACTACACCCAGGGCACCGTCGCCTCTGAGGCGTCCGGACGCCAGGCGGTACGCCTGAACGCGGGCCAGCGCGTCGAGTTCACGGTGCCCCGCGCGGCCAACGCGGTGACCGTCTCGTACAACGTCCCGGACGGCCAGTCCGGGCAGCTCGCGGTGTACGTCAACGGACAGCGGATCAGCGCGACGCTGCCGGTCACCTCCAAGTACTCGTACGTCGACACGCCCTGGATCGTCGGCTCCAAGACGCACCACCTCTTCGACAACGCGCGTCTGCTGCTCGGGCAGAACGTCCAGGCGGGCGACAAGGTCGCCTTCGAGGCGCAGTCCCAAGTGACCGTCGACGTCGCCGACTTCGAGCAGGCCGCTGGGCCCGCCACCAAGCCCGCGGGCGCGGTGTCGGTCACCGACAAGGGCGCCGACGCCAGCGGTCAGGGCGACTCGACGCAGGCGTTCCGCGACGCCATCGCGGCGGCCAAGGGCGGTGTGGTCTGGATCCCGCAGGGCACCTTCCGGCTCACGTCGTCGCTCAGCGGTGTCGAGAACGTCACTCTTCAGGGAGCGGGCCACTGGTACTCGGTGGTGCGCTCGTCCCGCTTCATCGACCAGTCGGGCTCGGCGGGCAACACCCACATCAAGGACTTCGCGGTGATCGGCGAGGTCACCGAGCGCGTCGACTCCAACCCGGACAACTTCGTCAACGGCACCCTCGGCCCGAACTCCTCCGTCTCCGGCATGTGGGTGCAGCACGTCAAGGTCGGCCTGTGGCTCATGGGCAACAACGACAACCTTGTCGTGGAGAACAACCGCATCCTCGACACCACCGCCGACGGACTCAACCTCAACGGCAACGCGCGCGGCGTACGCGTCCGCAACAACTTCCTGCGCAACCAGGGCGACGACGCGCTCGCCATGTGGTCCCTGTACTCGGCCGACACCGACAGCAGCTTCGAGAACAACACCATCTCGCAGCCCAACCTCGCCAACGGCATCGCGATCTACGGCGGCCGGGACATCGGCGTCAAGAACAACCTGATCTCCGACACCAACGCGCTCGGCAGCGGTATCGCCATCTCCAACCAGAAGTTCGCCGACCCGTTCTCACCCCTGGCCGGCACCATCACGGTCTCCGGGAACACCCTCATCCGCACCGGCGCGCTCAACCCCAACTGGAACCATCCGATGGGCGCGATCCGCGTCGACTCCTACGACAGCGCCATCGAGGCCCAGGTCAACATCACCGACACCACGATCACCGACAGCCCGTACAGCGCCTTCGAGTTCGTCTCCGGCGGCGGCCGGGGTCTGGCCGCGAAGAACACCACCGTCGACCGCGCCACCGTCAACAAGGTGGGTACCGTCGTCGTCCAGGCCGAGGCGCAGGGCGCCGCCAAGTTCAGCAATGTGCAGGCCATCGGGGTCGGCGCCGCCGGTGTCTACAACTGCCCCTACCCGACCGGTTCCGGCTCCTTCGTCCTCACCGACGGCGGCGGCAACTCCGGCTGGAGCAGCACCTGGTCGGACTGCAACTCCTGGCCGCAGCCCGGCGCGGGCAACCCCGACCCGGATCCGGGCAGCAACCTCGCACAGGGCCGCACGGCGACGGCGACCGGCTCGGTGGACGTCTACACCCCGGGCAAAGCGGTGGACGGCAACGCGTCCTCGTACTGGGAGTCCACGAACAACGCCTTCCCCCAGTCCCTGACGGTCGACCTCGGCTCCGCGAAGGCGGTCCGCCGCCTGGTCCTGAAACTGCCGCCCGCCACGGCGTGGCAGGCCCGCACCCAGACCCTGTCCGTACTCGGCAGCACGGACGGCTCATCCTTCAGCACCCTCGTGGCGTCGAAGGACTACCGCTTCGATCCCGCCACCGGCAACACGGTGACCATCCCGGTACCCGCCGGGACGAACCCGCGCCATCTCCGTGTACAGATCACCGCGAACACGGGGTGGCCGGCGGCCCAACTGAGCGAACTGGAGGCGTACCTGTCCTGACCCGGACGGGTGAGGGCGGGCGCGCGACCGATGTAGAAACCGGCGACGCGCCCGCCCGAAGCCATCCCTCGCCCCCTGCGTGCGCCAGGAGCACAGTTCCTGAGCGTCCGGGTGACCCGGCGCGGTGTGCGGCACCGCCTCCCTGTCCGGTCCCGGGCTCCGATGCAGCCTTGCCGCTATGTCTCATCACCTCAGTGGCCCGGACCTGCGCTCGCCGATGGGCGACGCCCGGCTGGACATGACCGACCTGTTCGCGTTCACGGTGCCCGAGGACCGCACCGTACTGATCCTGAACGCGCACCCGGCCGTCCCCAAGGAGGGCGCCGCCTTCCACCCCGACGCGGTCTACCGCATCAACGTCGACACCGACGGAGACCACCAGGCGGACGTGGCGTTCAGCTTCGTGTTCTCGCCGCCGCGGGACGGTCGCCAGACCGTCAGTGTGTACCGGGCGACCGGCCCGGAGGCCCGCGAACACCGGGCGGGCGGCGAGAAGATCATCAGCGAGGAACCGGTCGCTTTCGGCGCCGAGCCCCAGGTGGTCGAATCCGGTCCGTATCTGTTCGCCGCCGGACTCCGCAGCGACCCCTTCTTCGCCGACCTGGAGGGAATCGCCCAGCAGTTCCAGTGGACCGGCAAGGACTGGGGCGTCGACAAGAACGTCTTCAGCCTGGCGCTGGAGATGCCCGGTGCGGAGCTGGGCCCGGACCCCGTCATCGGTGTGTGGGGCCGGGTGAGCCTGTACGAGGACGGTCGGCTGAAGTCGGTCGACCGGGGCGCCCACCCCTCACTGACCGCCTACTTCAACCCCGAGAACAGCGCCAAGACCGCGTACTACGAAGGCGAACCCGCGCACGACCGGGACGCCTACCTCAAGCCGTGGACCGAGGTGCTCCAGCACACCGGTGGCTACGACCCCGAGGCCGCCGAGAAGGCACTGCGTACGGTCCTGCCCGACATCCTGCGGTTCGACCGCTCGAAGCCGGCGGCCTATCCCAACGGACGCAAGCCCACCGACGACGTCACCTCTGCCCGTCTGCGCATGGTCTCCGGAGGCAAGATCACCAGCGACGAGATCGGCCCCCACACCGATCTGCTGCCCGGATTCCCCTACCTGGGCACGCCCCACCCCGAACCGGCGAGTCTCTGACGAACGGAACGGAACGGGGTGGCCAGGGCGAACGCGCCCTGGCCACCCCGTTTTTCGCGGGTGACGCGCCCGGCCGGTCCGCCGGTTCGGACCGCCCGGTCAGTCCGTGCGGTCAGTCCGTGCGCAGTGCGGGGTCGCTCACCCCCGGACGGCCCGTTTCCACGTGGCCCGCGAAGCGGCGCAGATACGTGGTGTCGTGGTCCGAGACGGCGGTCAGGTCGTACCAGCGCCTGCTTCGCGCCAGGTCCACGGTGTGCGTGACCGTGGCGCCGGCCGCGACCTTGAGGGTGGTCGGGCGGCCACCGTACGCGTTGGACAAGGTGAGACGGGCCGTCTTCGTGCCCGTGTTGGTCAGGGTCAGGCGCAGGTTGCCGGTGCGGGAGTCATGGCGGGCCGTTATCTCCGGACCTGCCGACTTGCCGGGGCCCTGGAAGGTACGCAGGAAGCCGTTCGGGCCGTGCGCCGTCAGGTCGTAACTGCCCTGGGAATAGGCAGAGTTCCAGGCGTCGGTCAGGGTGCTGCCCGATGCGGTGGAGTAGGTCCAGGGGCCGTCCGTGCGGTTGCCGGACGTGATCAGGAAGGCCGCGCCCGCCTTGTCGCCGCCGGTGAGTGTGAGCGCGTACTTGCCGGTGGCGGGGTCGAGCGCGCCGTCGACGTGGGGCGCGTACGGCAGGGGGCGGGTGGGGCGGGTGCCGCGTTCCTGCTTCGGGAGGCTGGGGTTCGCCGGCGGCTTCAGGAGGTAGCTGGGGTGGCGGTCGTTGTCCGGCGGCAGATACGCGTCGGTGTCGGGCAGCCGGGCCGGGCGGTGATCCGTAAGGGCGAAGTCGAACGCCGAGGTCAGGTCACCGCACAGGGCGCGGCGCCACGGCGAGATATTCGGCTCGTGGACGCCGAAGCGGGCCTCCATGAAGCGGAGCAGCGAGGTGTGGTCGAAGGTCTCGGAGCAGACGTAACCGCCCTTGCTCCAAGGGGAAAGGACGAGCATCGGGACGCGCGGGCCGAGTCCGTAGGTGCCCGCGCCGTAGCCCTTGCCACCGGCGTACAGGTCGGCCTTGACGTCGACGGTCGACAGGCCCTGGTTCGCGGAGGAGGGCGGGAAGGGCGGGACGATGTGGTCGAAGAAGCCGTCGTTCTCGTCGTAGGTGATGAAGAACGCGGTCTTGCTCCACACCTCGGGGTTCGACGTGAGCGCGTCGAGGATCTGCGAGATGTACCAAGCACCGTAGTTCGAGGGCCAGTTGGAGTGTTCGGTGAAGGCTTCGGGGGCGGCGATCCAGGAGATCTGCGGCAGCCGGTCGGCCTTCACGTCGGCGCGCAGCAGGTCGAAGAAGCCGTCGCCGTTCTTGGCGTCGGTGCCGGTACGGGCCTTGTCGTGGAGCGGGTCGCCGGGTGCGGCGTCGCGGTACTGGTTGAAGTAGAGCAGCGAGTTGTCGCCGTAGTTGCCCCGGTAGGCGTCGTTGATCCAGCCCCAGTGGCCGGCCGCGTTCAGGCCGTCGCCGATGTCCTGGTAGATCTTCCAGGAGACGCCCGCCCGCTCCAGGCGCTCGGGGTACGTGGTCCAGCCGTAGCCCGCTTCCTCGTTGCCGAGTACGGGGCCGCCGCCGGTGCCGTCGTTGCCGGTGTGGCCCGTCCACATGTAGTAGCGGTTCGGGTCGGTGGCACCGATGAAGGAGCAGTGGTAGGCGTCGCAGACGGTGAACGCGTCGGCGAGCGCGTAGTGGAAGGGGATGTCCTTGCGGGTCAGATGGGCCATGGTCCCGGCCGACTTCGCGGGGATCCACTTGTCGTACCGGCCCTGGTTGATGGCCTGGTGGCCGTCGGGCCAGGAGTGCGCCAGACCCTGGAGGAACTCCATGCCCAGGTCGTCGGACTCGGGCCGGTACGGGAGGATTTCCTTGGTGCCGTCGGACTGGTGCCAGACCGATTTTCCGCTGGGCAACGTCACGGGGCGCGGGTCACCGAAGCCGCGTACGCCGTTGAGCGCGCCGAAGTAGTGGTCGAAGGAACGGTTCTCCTGCATCAGGACGACGATGTGCTCGACGTCGCGCAGGGTGCCGGTGCGGCGCCGTGCCGGGATGGCGGTGGCGCGGTCGATGCTCTGCGAGAGTGCGGTGAAGGCAGCGGTGCCGCCAGTGAGCTGAAGGAAACGGCGCCGGTTGAGTTCTGACATACGCGGGCGACCTCTTGTCCGGACAGGTGGCGGATGAAACACGAGTGCAGCGAGTGTTCCAAGCGCACCGAACCTCCGGGAAGGGTCATATGTCGCCAAGCTGAAGTCCGGTGGTACAGGAGGGTCTGAGGCGAAGTGGGCGACCGCTCTCTTGTGGTTACTCAGGAACCGTAGGAGAGTGAGCCCCGACCTGGAAGAACGCACTTCTCTGTGACTGAGGAACCTCATGGTGACCAAGAAGTACACGGGCTCGCCCGAGGACGCCGACCTGCGGCGCGCCGATTCCCTGGCGCGGGAGATCTTCTCCGACGTCGCCAACAAGTGGGCGTTCCTGATCATCGAGGCCCTCGGCGAGCGCACCCTCCGCTTCAGCGAGCTGCGGGACGACGTCGAGGGCGTCAGCCACAAGATGCTCACCCAGAACCTGCGCATGCTGGAGCGCTACGGCCTGCTCGACCGGAAGGTGCACCCCACCGTCCCGCCGCGAGTCGAGTACACCCTCACCGAGCCCGGCCAGGCCCTGCGCGCCACGGTCGACGGCATGTGCGGCTGGACCCACCGCTACCTCGGCCACATCGAGGCATCCCGCAGCCGCTTCGACGCCTGAGCCCCGTACCGACGAACCCAGATCGCCCGCACCCGCACCGCCCGCACCCGCACCGCCGGAAAAGCACGT
This sequence comes from Streptomyces sp. NPDC058001, assembly GCF_042886315.1. Lineage (NCBI taxonomy): Bacteria > Bacillati > Actinomycetota > Actinomycetes > Kitasatosporales > Streptomycetaceae > Streptomyces > Streptomyces sp. NPDC058001. The sequence goes on along the minus strand of NZ_JBHVQT010000008.1, from coordinate 19,297 downwards.
GATCACCCCCGCCCCCGCCGCTAGCATCGGCAGGCATGAACCCCACCCATCGCCCCGCGGGCGTCCCCGGCAATCCGGCCCTTGACGGGCTTGAGGAGAAGTGGTCGACGCGATGGGACGAGCGGGGCGTATTCGCGTTCGACCGTGAGCGGGCCCGTACCCGGGACGACGTCTTCTCCATCGACACCCCGCCGCTCACCGCCAGCGGCTCCCTGCACATCGGGCACGTCTTCTCGTACACGCACACCGACACCGTCGCCCGCTTCCAGCGCATGCGCGGCAAGGAAGTCTTCTACCCGATCGGCTGGGACGACAACGGTCTGCCCACCGAGCGCCGCGTCCAGAATCACTACGGCGTCCGCTGCGACCCCTCCCTTCCGTACGAGCCCGACTTCACCCCGCCCGAGAAGCCGGGCAAGCGGCAGATCCCCGTCTCGCGCCGCACCTTCGTCGAGCTGTGCGAGCGGCTGACCGCCGAGGACGAGGCCGAGTACGCGCGGGTCTGGCGGCGGCTCGGCCTGTCCGTCGACTGGACACGCCCGTACCGCACGATCGCCGCGGACACCCGGGCCACCTCGCAGCGCGCCTTCCTGCGTGACCTCGCGCGCGACGATGCGTACAAGGCGGAGGCGCCCACCCTCTGGGACGTCACCTACCGCACCGCGGTCGCCCAGGCCGAACTGGAGGACCGGGACCGTCCCGGCGCCTACCACCGGCTCGCGTTCCACCGACCCGGCGGCGACCCGGTCCTGGTCGACACGACCCGGCCCGAACTGCTGCCCGCCTGCGTCGCGTTGGTCGCCCACCCGGACGACGAGCGGTACGCCGACCTCGTCGGGAGCACCGTCCGCAGCCCCCTCTTCGACGTCGAAGTCCCCGTCCTCGCTCACCACTTGGCGACCCCGGACAAGGGCACCGGCATCGCCATGGTCTGCACCTTCGGTGACACGACCGACGTCGTCTGGTGGCGCGAACTGCGGCTCGCCACCCGCCCGGTGATCGGCTGGGACGGTCGCTTCGTCCCAGAGCCACCGCCCGGCGTCAGCACGGACGCGGCCCGTACGGCCTACGCCCGGCTCGCCGGGGCGACCGCCCACACCGCGCGCGAGCACATCGTCGACATGCTCCGCGCGAGCGGCGACCTGCTCGGCGACCCGCGACCGGTCGTCCACGCCGTCAAGTTCTACGAGAAGGGCGACCGTCCGCTCGAAATCGTCACCACCCGGCAGTGGTACCTCCGCAACGGCGGCCGTGACGCCGAACTCCGGGACCGACTCATCGCCCGGGGACGGGAGTTGACCTGGCATCCGCCGCACATGCGGATCCGGTACGAGAACTGGGTCACCGGACTCAACGGGGACTGGCTCGTCAGCAGACAGCGGTTCTTCGGGGTTCCGATCCCCGTCTGGTACCCGCTCGACGCGGACGGCCGGCCCGACCACGAACACCCCCTGCTCCCCGACGAGTCGGCGCTGCCCGTCGACCCCAGCAGCGACACACCGCCGGGGTACGAGGAGGAACAGCGCGGCGCGCCCGGCGGGTTCGCGGGCGACCCCGACGTCATGGACACCTGGGCCACCTCGTCCCTCACCCCGCAGATCGCGGGCGGCCTGCTCAGGGACCCGGAGCTGTTCGAGCGGGTCTTCCCGATGGATCTCCGTCCGCAGGCCCACGAGATCATCCGTACCTGGCTGTTCTCGACGGTCGTCCGCTCGCATGCCGCGCACGGCACCCTGCCCTGGCGGCACACGGCCATCTCGGGCTGGATCCTCGACCCCGACCGCAAGAAGATGTCCAAGTCCGCCGGGAACGTCGTCACCCCGGCCGACCTGCTGGTCCGGTACGGGTCCGACGCGGCCCGTTACTGGGCGGCGAGCGCCCGGCTCGGCACCGACACCGCCTTCGACGTCGGCCAGTTGAAGATCGGCCGCCGTCTCGCGACGAAGATCCTCAACGTCGGCCGGTTCGTCCTCGGCCTCGGCGAACCCGGCCCCGGTGCTGCCGTCACCGCGCCCCTGGACCGGTCCCTGCTCGCCGCGCTCACCACCGTCGTCCACGAAGCCACCGCCGCCTTCGAGGACTTCGACCACGCACGTGCCCTCGAACGCACCGAGCAGTTCTTCTGGCGGTTCTGCGACGACTACGTCGAACTGGTCAAGGCGCGGGCGTACGGGGACGCTGGCGAGTCCGGTCCGGGCGGTACGGGGGTGGGGGGTTCGGAGGCGGCGGGCCGGGATTCCGCCCTGCTCGCGCTGCGTACCGCGCTCGACACCCTGCTCCGGCTGTTCGCGCCGTTCCTGCCCTTCGTCACCGAGGAGGTCTGGTCGTGGTGGTCGGACGGTTCCGTCCACCGGGCCCCTTGGCCGGGCGACAAGGGTGCCGGTGACGATGGACCGGATGCCGATGAGTCGGACGCCGGGCTGCTCGCCACCGCGTCCGAGGTGATCGCCGCCGTCCGCAAGGCCAAGTCGGAGGCGCATCTGTCGATGCGCGCCGAGGCCGCGTACGCGATCGTCTCCGGTCCGCGACCCGCCCTCGACCGCTTCCACCGCATCGCGGCGGACGTCCGCGCGGCCGGCCGTATCGGCACGGTCAGCGAGGAGGAGTCGGAGGGTGAGCTGAGGGTCCGGGTGGAACTGGGGCCGTAGGCGGCGTGGCCCCGTCAGCGTCGTGGCGCCCGCCCTCGTACGGAACGAGAGCGGGCGCCACGTGCGAGGCGTGCCGGGTCACTTGTCGTCGGGCTTGAGGGAGTCGCGTACGCCCTTGGCCTTCTCGCGACCGCTCTGGGCGGCGTCGCGTGCCCTGCCCTTGGCCTTGTCCGTCTTGCCCTCGGCTTCCATGCGGTCGTCGCCGGTCGCCTTGCCCGTCATTTCCTTGGCCTTGCCCTTTGCCTTGTCCATGGCACCGTCGCCCATGATCACTCCTTGGTTCGCGTTTGATCCGGGAGGACGCCTGCCACGCTAGGCGTGGTCGAAACCCGGCGCATCTCGGGCACCCGGGACCGAGCCGGACGCCGTCCGGCTAGGCCGACGGGCTGAGGTGCGGTGCCGACGAGTCCGAATCCGGCTGGGCCGGGATCAGGGGAGCCGTCGGCGGCCGGTCGCCCGGAAGGCTCTCGCGGGGTCTGCGGGCCAGGATCACCACACCCCGGGCCGCCGCCGCCGCACCCACCGCGGCGAGGGCCAGTCCCGCGATCCCGCCCTGGAGACGTTCGCCGAGCAGGGTCAGTCCGACGACCGCCGCCGCGACCGGGTTGGCCAGGGTGACCAGGGCGAGCGGGGCGCCGAGCCCGTCCCGGTAGGCGGTCTGGGACAGGAAAAGGCCGCCCACGGCGAAGGCCGCCACCAGCACCGCCACCACGATCACCCGCGCGCTCAGCAGCGGCCCGGCCCGGTCCGTCGCGGCCACCGTCACGGTCTGCGTCAGCGCGGACGCGACGCCCGAAGCGAAACCGGACGCGGTCGCGTGCCGCAGCCCCGGGCGGGCGCCGCGCCGCGAGAGAAGGCCGATCAGGGTGGCCGTCACGCCGGCCACGCCGACCGCCTCGGGCAGCGACAGGGTGTCGTCGGGCGCCGGTCCCGACGCGGTGACCAGCAGGGCGGCCAGACCGAGCAGCGTCAACGCGGTGCCGCGCCACTCGACGCCGGTCACCCGCCGCCCGGCGACCCGCGCGCCCAGTGGCACCGCCGCCACCAGCGTCAGCGCGCCGAGCGGCTGCACCAATGTGAGCGGACCGAAGGCGAGCGCCGTGACATGCAGCAGCGCCGCGCCCGCGTTCAGCAGGACCGACCACCACCAGGCGCCGGTGCCGAGGAGGCGCAGCAGCCCGGTGCCGGTGTCGGCGGTCCGGGCGGCGAGGCGTTCCTGGGCGACGGCCGCGGCGGCGTACGCGACGGCGGACAGCAGGGAGAGCGCGACGGCGACGACGGCGGCGTTCACCGCCCGGCTCCGGAGCCGACGACCCCGGCGGACACCGCGTCCGGCACCGCGTCCGGCACCGCGTCCGGCACCGCGTCCGGCACCGTGTTTGACGCCGTGTCCGACGTCACCAGGCGGACCCGGCGGGGCGACGCCGTACCGAAGTGCCGTACCGCAGCCAGCGCGCCCGCGAGCAGTACGGCCGCGACCACCGCGTCCAGCCAGTAGTGGTTCGCCGTGGCGACGACCACGAGCAGCGTGAGCAGCGGGTGCAGCAGCCACAGCCACCGCCACCGGGAACGGACCGCGGCGATCAGGCCGATCGCGACCATCAGCGCCCACCCGACGTGCAGCGACGGCATCGCGGCGAACTGGTTCGCCATCGTGTCCGCGTGCGGCGCCGCGCCGTACACCGTCGGCCCGTAGACCTGCCCGGTGTCCACCATGCCCGTCAGCTTGAGCAGGCGCGGCGGGGCCAGCGGGTAGGCGAGGTGCAGGACGAGCGCGGCGGCCGTGAGGACGGCCAGGACGCGCCGCGCCCAGACGTAGTGGCTCGGGCGGCGCAGATACAGCCAGACCAGGAACAGCGCTGTCGCCGGGAAGTGGACGGCCGCGTAATAGGTGTTGGCGAGGTGGACGAGCGTGTCGCTGTGCAGTAGCGCGCCCTGTACACCGCCCTCGCCGGGCAGCCGCAGGGCCCGCTCGGCGTCCCATACATGGTGTGCGTTGCGGAACGCGGCTTCGGTGTGGCCGGTCGCCAGTTGCCGGCCCGCCTTGTAGACGGCGAAGAGCCCGACGACGAGCAGGAGTTCACGCAGGAGCGGCGGACGGTTGAGGGCGGGACGGGCCGCGCGGGTGCGGACCGGGGCCGGTGGATCATCCGGTATGTCCGGCTCCGGCGCGGAAGGCTCGGTTCGGGAATCCATCCCCCGGCCCCTTTGCTGACGTGAGAGTGGCGGTGCGGTGAGCAGACGTCGGCCGTTTCACCCTGGAGGGGTGGCCCGACCGACGCCTATCGATACGCCAGTGTACCGATACGGTGGCGTACCGGTACACTGGCGTATCGATAGGGCCGGGGGCCGCCGGAGCGAGGAGAAGAGCCATGACGTCGCGGGCAGCAGAGGCACCGGTCCCGTCGCGCCGCTCCAAGATCACGCCGGAGCGGGAGCGGGAGTTCTACGAGGCCGCGCTCGACCAGCTCCGCGAGTGCGGGTACGAGTCCCTGACCATGGAGGGCGTCGCCGCCCGCTCACGGTGCAGCAAGTCCACGCTCTACCGGCAGTGGAAGACCAAGCCGCAGTTCGTCGCCGCGGCGCTTCGCTCGAACCGGTGCGCGCGTTTCGTCGACATCGACACCGGCAGCCTCGCCGGTGACCTTCGGGCCGCCGCGCTCGCGGCCGGTGACCGGTCGGGCGACGACACCCAACTCCTGCACGCGGTCGGGCATGCCGTCCTGCACGACCCGGAGCTGAAGCGGGCCCTGCGCGAGGCCCTGGTCGACCCGGAGGTCACGGCGATCGACGCGATGCTGTGCCGGGCCGTCGAACGCGGTGAGATCGCCGCCGACCACCCGGCCGCCGCCTTCGTCACCGCCCAGCTGTTCGGCGTCCTGCGGGCCCGGCCGGTCCTTGAGGGCCGTTACGCGGACGGGGAATACATGGCCCGCTTCGTCGAGGCGTCGGTACTGCCCGCACTCGGACTCACCGCACCCCCCAAGGGCACCTGCCCCTCGGGGGCACCTGAACGACAGGCCGCCGTCGAAACGGGATGACCGGACGGCGGCCTGCCCGCGCCGCACCGTGGGGACGGGGGCGGCGCGCCACCCGGACCGGGCGGACCCTCTTCACAGAAGGGGAGCCCGCCCGGTCCGCCGTGTCACCGTCCAGAAGCCGGCACTCCTGCTTCGGGCTTCAGGCTTCCTGACCGTTGCCCGCGCCCGCCGGTGCCTTCTTGATGCCCTCCCTGATCTCGTCCATCACGGACAGCTTCGGCGCCTTGTCGCTGACGTCGAAGCCGGAACGGACCAGCACGATCCGCTCCTTGTTCGTGGGGGACGGGAAGGCCAGCGACTCCACATACCCGTCGTCGCCCGTGCTCGTGACGACCTTCCAGCGGACCAGATAGCCCTTGGCGCCCGCGACCGTCACGGCCTTCGACTCCAACTCGTCGTGCGAGCTGATCTTTCCGTACGCCTCACCGCCGTAGGACTCCTCGGCGTTCTTCTCGATGTCCGCCTTGGCCACCGCCTCCGACGTCGTCTGCGTCAGCTTGAGCGCCGCCGCCGGAGCCGAGAACACCCCGCCGCGCACACACTGCGTGGACGTGTCACCCGGGCACTTGTACTGGCCCGTGGACACCTCGGCGCCGACATAGCCCGACTGTCCGGTCCAGCCGTCCGGCACCGGCAGACTGATGCCGCTCGCCGCGTCGGTCGCGAAACCGTCCTCGCTCGGCGGCACCGACGGCATACCGGACGGGGGCGGTGTGCCCGGTGTGCCCGGCTCCCGGGGTGTGTCGCCCCGGCCGCCGGGAGACGACGCGTCGGGCGAAGGCTCCACCGCCGCACGGTCCTTGCCGTCGCTTCCGTCGTCGCCCGCCGTCAGGGCGTACACCCCGCCGCCTATGCCGGCCAGGACGACCAGCGCCACGACCGCGCCTATCGCCGCGCGTGCCTTCTTCTTACGCCGCTGGTCCGGGGCCGGGGCGCCGGGCGGATACGCCGGCGGACCCCACACGGCGTTGGACCCGGCGGCTCGGGTCTGTTCCGTCCACACACTGCCGTCCCACCAGCGCTCGGTGGGCGGTCCTTCACTTGTCTGGCCGGGGTCGGGATACCAGCCGGGAGGAGTCACCTGGGTCATGCCGTAACAGTAGGAGACGTGCCTGAAATCCCCATGAGAGCCCCATGAAAGGGACGGCCGACCTATGCCTTAGCGTCTTGCGCGCGTCACCGCAAGTCACTTCACCCAACTCGGGAAGACCTCGCCCGACCCCACCCGCATCGGGCATCCGGCCAGCTAATCTCAAGGTCCGTACGTCGATTGAGCGACCTCGGGAGGTTGCGGGATGACGCAGGGACGGCCGACGCGGGGCGTCGTGGCTTCGCTGTGGGAGCGTGATGCAGAGATCGCCGCCGCCACGGAAGCCGTGGATCTGCTCTGCGCGGACCCCGGTTCACCGGGCAGCCTGCTGGTCTTCTCCGGCGAGGCGGGCATCGGCAAGACCGCGCTGCTCGCCCAGGTCCGCCGTATGTCCGAAGGCCGTTGCACGGTGTGGTCGGCACGCGGCGGCGCGACCGTCACCTCCGTACCGTTCAACGTCGTACGGCAGTTGCTGCAACCCGCGCTGCTGACGCTCTCGCCCGGCGAGGCCCGCGACTACCTCGGCGGCTGGTACGACATCGCGGGACCCGCGCTCGGCATAGCCGAGCCGGGCGAGGGGCAGGCCGACCCGCAGGGCGTCTGCGAAGGTCTGGTCGTCGCCGTCCGACGGCTCGCCGAGATCCAGTGGCCGCTCGTGCTGCTCATCGACGACGCCCACTGGGCCGACCAGGAGTCCCTGCGCTGGCTCGCCGCCTTCGCCGAACGCCTCGACGACCTCTCGGTGTTCGTCGTGGTCGCGCACCGGCAGGGCGAGGCCGCGCCGGAGAGCGCCCACTTCCTCCAGCGGATCGGCGCCGCGGCCCGGCCCAGTTCCACGCTGCGCGCCTTCACTCCGGACGCGGCGGCCGGACTCACCCGCGCCACGCTCGGCGAGCAGGCCGACGCGCCGTTCTGCCGTGAGGTGTGGGCGGTCACCGGCGGCAATCCGTACGAGACCGTGGAACTCCTCGCCAAGGTCCAGGACAGCGGGCTCCAACCGGTCGAGACGTCCGCCGCCGAACTGCGCGCCCTCAACAAGTCGGCACGCGGCCTCGGGTTGGTCGCCCGGCTCGAAGGGCTCGGCATCAAGGCGACCCGGCTCGCCTGGGCCGCCGCCATCCTCGGCACCCGGATCTCGCTCGCCCTGGCCGCCAGACTCGCCGGCCTGTCGAAGGAGGAGGCCGAGCACTACGCGCAGGTGCTGCGGACCGCCCGTATCCTCACCGCGGCCGGCGACACCGCGCAGGCCACCGGCGACGGCCTCACCGGCGACGGCGAACTGGAGTTCGTGCACCCGCTGATCGCCGACGCTGTGTACGAGTCGATCCCGATCGCCACCCGTACCGCGTTCCACGGTGTGGCCGCCGCGGAGGTCACCCGGACCGGGCTGGGAGCCGCCGCGGCATCCCGGCATCTCCTCGAAGTCCACCCGGACGACGATCCCGAACTCGTCGAGCAGATGCGGGTGGCCGCCCGCGAACACCTCGCCGTCGGCGCCCCTGACGCGGCCCGGCGCTGTCTCGAACGGGCCCTGGAGGAGCCGCCGTTGCCGGAGGTCCAGGCGCGGGTGCTGTACGAACTCGGCTGCGCCACGCTGCTGACCTCGCCCGCCACCACCATCGGACATCTCCGCGACGCCCTCGCGACCCCGGGACTCGAAGGCGACACCCGCGTGGACGCCGTCTGCCGACTCTCCCAGGCACTCGTCCACAACGGCGAGTTGGAGGAGGCCGTCCGCGCGGTCGACGCCGAGGCCGAGCGGCTGCCGGTGGGACCCGCGCGGCTGCGGCTCACGGCCATGCACTACATGTGGGAAGGCATCCACGCCGGTGAGGAGGACTCGCCCGGCCGGTCCCGCAGCCTCGCCACGCTCGCCGGACCGCTCACCGGACGCGACAACTCCGAGCGCGCCCTGCTGATACTGCGCGCGTACGACGCCATGAACCGGGGCGAGAATGCCGAGGAGGTCGTCGAACTCTGCGACCGTTCCCTCGTCAACGGCAGTCTCGCGCCCGGACTCGGTTGGACCGACACCGAGTGGGGCTTCGAACTCCTCGTGATGCTCGGCGCCTCGTACACCTTCGCGGACCGACTCGACCGTGCGCAGAGCCTGTTCACGGGGGCGCTGCGGGCGTACCAGGCGGCGGGCTGGAGCGGTGGTCATCTCGCGCTCGCCCAGGCGTTCGTCGGATTCGTGCACCGCAGACGCGGGCGGCTCAGCGAGGCGGAGGGCTATCTGCGGGAAGCGCTGCGGCTCGCCGACCGGGTCGGGCGCGGACTGCCGATGCACTGGGACGCGGCGTGCATGCTCATCGACACCCTGCTCGCCCGTGGCCATGTCGACCAGGCCCTGGAGGTCGCCGACCGGTACTCCTTCGCGCCGCCGTACCCGTCGACGGTCGTCATGCCCGACGTCCACTCGGTACGCGGCCGGTTGCTGATCGAGGCCGGGCGGGTCAAGGAGGGCGTGAACGAGTTGGAGGCGGCCGAGAAGGCGGCGGCGGCCCGTGGCCGGCACAACACGATCATGGCGCCGTGGGCCGGGGATCTGGCCCGCGCCCTCGCCAAGGACGATCCCGGCCGGGCGGCCTCGCTCGCCGCGGACGCCCGTGCCCAGGCGGAAAGGTTCGGCACCGACACGGCCATAGGGGAGGCATTGCGGTGCGCCGCCGCCCTGGAGACCGGTCAGCGCTCGGTCACGCTGTACGCCCAGGCCGCGGCCTATCTGGAGGCGTCACCCTGCGCCTACGAACACGCCGTGGCCCGCGTCGACTACGGCATCGCGGCCAGGTCCGTCCCGGAACTCACCCGGGGTCTGACGCTGGCGCGGTCCTGCGGAGCGGACGGCGTCGTGGCACGCGCGGAAGAGGTCCTGGCGACGGGCCGGGGCCTCCGCTGATCCCTGCCGATCCCTGCCGGGACGAAACCGGGACTTGACCCGGGCCCCCGCCCGCCCGGGGATCGTCCCTGCCGGGAAGGGGCTGCGGCTGTCGCGGATTCCGCCGGACACTCGCCGTGGTGGGCTGTTCGCCGTGGCGGCGGGAAAGTGTTCTTGGCGCGACACAGAGTGCGGGACACAGTGCGGCCTGGGTCGGTCAGGTGCCGGGCTCGTCGTTCAGTGTCCTGCGGGCCACCGCGAAGGCCGCGTTGGCCGCCGGTACGCCGCAGTACACCGCTGTCTGCATGAGGACGGCGGCGATCTCGTCGGGGGTCAGTCCGTTGCGACGGGCCGCGCGGAGGTGCATCGCCAGTTCGTCCAGATGGCCGTGGGCGACCAGAGCCGTCAGCGTGATCATGCTGCGCTCCCGGCGCGACAGCGTCGGATCGGTCCAGATCTCCCCCCACGCGTACCGTGAGATGAAGTCCTGGAAGCCGACCGTGAACGCGTCCGTACTCGCCTGCGCCCGGTCCACATGCGCGTCACCGAGCACCGCGCGCCGTACCGCGATCCCTTGCCCCGGCTCCCCGTCGAAGTGCCCCCGCAGCGCGGCGAGTACGGCCCCCGGGCGCTCGGCCGGTGCCAGATGCGAGGCGCCCGCCAACTCGGTGAGCGTCGCACCGGGCACCGCGTCGGCGATCTCCCGCAGATGGGCAGGCGGAGTCGCCGGATCCTCGCGCCCCGCGACCAGCAGCGTCGGCGCGACGATCGTCGGCAGCGCGTCGCGGATGTCGAAGGCGGCCAGCGCGTCGCAACACGCCGCGTACGCCTCCGGATCGGCCCGCCGGTTGTCCTCGACCAGTGCGGGCACCGTGAACCCCGGAGTGAACCACCGCGCGGACGCCGTCTCCGCGACCGGACCCGTACCCTCACGCCGTACCAGCGCCGCCCGCTCCCGCCACGGCTCTGGGGCACCGAAGTGCGCCGACGAGCACAACACCGCGAGCCGCTCGACCCGTTCGGGGTGACGCACCGCCAGATGCAGCCCCACCGCGCCGCCGAGGGAGACCCCCGCGTACGAGAACCGGTCGATGCCCAGCGCGTCCGCGAGAGTCAGTACCAGTTCCGCCAGATCGGCGACCGTGGCACCGGGTCCGATCAGTTCGGCGGGAGAGCCGCCATGGCCGGGCAGGTCCCAGCGGATCACCCGGTGCCTGGTGGAGAGTTCGGGGGCCACCGCGTCCCACAGGGCGAGCGAGGTGCCCAGGGACGGGCCGAGGATCAGCGGGGGAGCGGTCGCCGGGCCTTCCGCGCGGTGGTGGAGCAGGGTCGTGTCGGTCATGAGCGCTCCAAGGCGCGATCGGTAAGGGCTCCGGCGGAACCCGTATAGGCGGTCGGGTCGGTCAACTCGGCGAGATCCAGGCCGAGTTCCGCGAGGTCGGGCTCGTCGGCCAGTACGTCCGCGAGCGCGCGGCCCTCAGCTGTGGCGCGGCGGGCCGCGTCCGTGAGGAGCGCCTTCGCCCGTGACCGGCCGATGCGGGGCGCGAGTTCGGCGGACAGCCGCTCGGAGACGATCAGCCCATGGGTGAGGTCGAGGTGCGCCCGCATCGTGCTCGCGTGCACCTGAAGGCCGCCGGTGAGTGCCACGGAGTGGTGCGCCGCCCCGCCGACCAGCCGGAGCAGGTCCCGCAACGGTTCCCACTCGGCGTGCCAGGCACCGGCGGGCCGTTCGTCCTCGGCGGCGACGGAACCGTACAGCGTGGCGGCGAGTCCGGGGGCGCGGCGGGCCGACGCGGCGATCAGGGTGGCGTGGACCGGGTTCGCCTTGTGGGGCATGGCCGACGATCCGCCGCCGGTGCCTTCGGTGATTTCCGCGATTTCCGTGCGGGTCAGGGTGAGTATGTCCACCGCGAGTTTGCCGAGGGCGCCTGCGGTGAACGTCAGGGCGCCGGTGAGGTCGGCTACGGGGGTGCGGAGTGTGTGCCACGGCAACTTCGGTTCTTTCAGGGTGAGTTCGTGGGCGTAGACCGCGGGGAGCCGGTCCCATGGGGTTGTGCCCACCTGTCCCGCCCTGCGGGACGCCTGCCCACAACCGGCGTACACCTGGAAGGCCGCCAGCGTTCCCGCCGCTCCGCCCAATTGCGCCGGCAACCCATCCCTCACCCCCCGCAATCGGTCCCTCGCGTCCAGGGTCAGCCAGCGCCAGCCCGCTGCCTTCAGGCCGAAGGTGGTCGGGACGGCGTGTTGGGTGAGGGTGCGGCCCGGCATCACGGTGTTCCGGTGTGTCGTCGCCAGGCGGGCGAGCGCGGTCTCCGTGTGGGACAGGTCCGCGAGGACCAGGTCCAGGGTCCGGGACGCGACGAGCATCATCGCGGTGTCGAGGATGTCCTGACTCGTCGCCCCCCGGTGGACGTAGGGCCCGTACTCCTCGGGCACCGCCGCCGTCAGATCCGCGACCAGCGGGATCACCGGGTTGCCGCCGGCGCGGGCCCGCAGCGCGAGGTCCCGTACGTCGAAGCGGGCCGTGTCGTCGGCCGCCGCCGTCAGCGCGAGGGCGGCCTCCGCGGGTGCGAGTCCGACCGTGGCCTGGGCCCGGGTGAGCGCGGCCTCGGCGTCGAGCAGTGCCCGCAGGAAGGCGCCGTCACCGGTCGCGGCCTCGGCGGCCGAACCGGCCCGTCCGGGAGCCAGCAGCCCCACGTCGGATTCCACGAATGTCACGGAAACTCCAGGAAGACCGTTTCGCCCTCGCCCTGAAGGCGGATGTCGAAACGGTACGTCCGGTGCGGTCCCGGCCGTGCGACCAGCGTGGCCCGCCGTTCGTCCGGCAGTGCGTCCAGGAGCGGATCGGGGCCGTCCGCCAGGTACACGCGGGTGAAGAGGTGGTGCAGCAGCCCCCGCGCGAACACGCACACGGCGAGATACGGCAGCCCCACCTCGTCCCCGGTCGGTCCCGGCTCCAGGGTGAACAGCGCGAAGTGGCCGTCCGCGTCCGTGGCCACCCGCCCGAATCCCGTGAAGTCGGTGCCGTTGCGGCCGAGGTAGCCGCCGGTCACGGTGTCCCGGCGCAGCGATCCGGGGGCGCCCTTCAGGGAGCCGTCCGGGTCCGCCTGCCAGAACTCAAGCAGCGCGTCCGGCACCGGATCACCGGCGCCGTCGAGGACGTACCCGTGCACGGTGATCGTGTCGGGGTGTCCCTTGGGCGCGATCTGCTCGCCCTCCGGGAAGGGCAGCGCATAGCCGTAGAAGGGGCCGACGGTCTGTGCTGGGGTGGGGAGTAGACGCTCGCCGGGCCCGGTCAGTCGCTCGGTCATGGCAGTCAGCGGCCTTCCTCGATCCAGGTGGCGGACGGTCCGTCGAGGACGATGTCCCACTCGTAGCCGAGCGAGAACTCCGAGCGCGACAGGTCGTGGCGGTAGGCGGCGACCAGCCGGTCACGGGCCGCCGTGTCGGTCACGGACCGCAGGATCGGGTCGTAGGGGAAGAGGGGGTCGTTCGGGAAGTACATCTGCGTGATGAGCCGCTGCGTGAACGCCGATCCGAACACCGAGAAGTGGATGTGCGCGGGCCGCCAGGCGTTGTCGTGGTTGCGCCACGGATAGGCGCCCGGCTTGACCGTGGTGAAGGAGTAGCGGCCGGCGTCGTCGGTGAGGGTGCGGCCGACGCCGGTGAAGTTCGGATCGAGCGGCGCCGGGTGCTGGTCGCGCAGATGCGCGTATCGCCCTGAGGCGTTGGCCTGCCAGATCTCGACGAGCTGTGCGCGCACCGGGCGTCCGTCGCGGTCCATGAGCCGTCCGGTGACGGTGATGCGCTCGCCGAGCGGTTCGCCCTGGTGCTGCGCGGTGAGGTCGCTGTCGGTCCCGGTGATGTCGGTCGCGCCGAACACGGGCCCCGACAGCTCCACGGTCTCCGGGTCCCCGCCGCCCACGACGACCAGCGGCTGCCGGGGATGCCGCAACAGGGAGCTGCGGTACGGGGCGTAGTCGCGCGGTGGATGGTGCCGCGCGGGGGCGCCCGCCGCGCGGGCCTTGTCGTACGCGTCCTGGGCGTCGGCGATCCCGACGTCCATGTCCTGCTGGGTGGGTGTCACCGGCGCGCTCATCACGCGATCCCTTCCGCGAAACGGACCTTGGCCCCGGTCCGCTCCCGCACCTCGTCGGCGCTCACGTCGGGCGCCGTCTCGATCAGCAACAGCCCGTCCTCGGTGACGTCGAGGACACCGAGGTCGGTGATCACCCGGTCCACACAGGCCCGCCCGGTCAGCGGCAGATCGCACTCCTCGACAAGTTTCGGGCTGCCGTCCTTGGCGGTGTGCGTCATCACGGCCAGGACCGTCCGGGCGCCGTGGACGAGGTCCATCGCACCGCCGATCCCGGTGATCAGCTTGCCGGGTACGGCCCAGTTGGCGAGGTCGCCGCGCGCCGACACCTGCATGGCGCCGAGCACCGCCACATCGATATGGCCGCCCCGGATCATCGAGAACGACAGCGCCGAGTCGAAGAACGACGCCCCGGGCAGGACCGTGACGGTCTCCTTGCCCGCGTTGATCAGATCCGGGTCCACCTCGTCCTCGCCCGGGTACGGGCCGGTGCCGAGGATGCCGTTCTCGGACTCCAGGACCACTTCGACGCCCGGCGGCAGATGGTTCGGGATCAGCGTCGGCAGCCCGATCCCCAGGTTCACGTACTGCCCGTCGCGCAACTCGCGTGCCGCACGCGCCGCCATCTCCTCACGCGTCCACGCCATCACGCGCTCACCGTCCTGTTCTCGATCCCCTTGTCCGCCGCCTGCTCCGGCGTCAGCGCGACCACGCGCCGCACGAACACGCCCGGCAGATGCACCTGGTCCGGATCGATCGCGCCCGGCTCCACCAGCTCCTCGACCTCCGCGATCGTCACGCGACCGGCCATCGCGGCGAGCGGGTTGAAGTTGCGGGACGACTTCGCGAACACCAGGTTCCCGTGCCGGTCGCCACGGGCCGCGCGTACCAGGGCGAAGTCGGTGCGGATGCCCCGCTCCATCACGTACTCGACGCCGTCGAAGACCCGGACCTCCTTCGGTGGGGACGCCACGGACACCCCGCCCCGGCCGTCGTAGCGCCAGGGGAGTCCACCGTCGGCGACCTGGGTGCCGACGCCCGCCGGGGTGAAGAACGCCGGAATGCCCGCGCCGCCCGCCCGCAGCCGCTCCGCGAGCGTGCCCTGCGGGATCATCTCGACCTCCAGCTCACCGGCGAGGTACTGCCGCGCGAACTCTTTGTTGGCGCCGATGTAGGACCCGGTCACCCGGGCGATCCGGCCGGCCGCGAGCAGCACCGCGAGCCCGGAGCCCATCGCCCCGCAGTTGTTCGACACCACCTTCAGGCCGCCGATGCCCCGCTCGAAGAGGGCGCGGATCAGGACGTTCGGTACGCCCGAGAGTCCGAAGCCGCCGACCGCGAGCGACGCGCCCGCGCCCACGTCCGCCACCGCTTCGGCGGCCGAACCCACCACCTTGTCCATGTGCGACGCCCCATCCCGTCTCCGTGCCCGACATCAGATAGTCAGCGCACTGACTATTTTCTGAAGTGCTGGTCACGTTGCCATCTACGTGTGCAGCCGTCAATACTCGCTACCCTCGCTCGGTATTGTTCAGTGTGCCGACGAAATCAGCGGATCGGCAGCGTCGGGATCACCGGCGTCACGGGGAGCGGAGGACCTTTATGGGCGCGGTGGATCTGGGCACCCACCCCGGGCATCTGGCCCGGCGTCTCCAGCAGGCGCACCATCTGCTGTGGAACACGATGGTCTCGGAGGAGATCACGTCCCCGCAGTTCGCCGTCCTCAACACCCTCGTTGTTGAGCCGGGTCTCGATCAGCGGACGGTGGGGGAGCGGGTCGGCCTCGACCGCTCGACGATCGCCGAGGTGATCAGCAGGCTCGAAAGGCGCGGGCTCCTCGACAAGGTGCGGGACCCGCAGGACGGCCGCCGTTTCCTGCTGCGGCTGACCGACGAGGGCATCCGTACACATCGCAAGCTGACGGTGCGGACGGCCAGGATGAACCAGGTGTTCCTGGCACCGCTCACAGAGGATGAGCGGGCCCAGTTCTTGACGCTGATCCGCAAGGTCGCGGACGCCGCCGAGGACCTGCGCAACCCGGCCGAACCGCTCGCCGCGAAGGGCGCCTGAGCGAAGGTTCAGGGAAGGTCGCGGGAGGCCCGGGGGTCACGCCTTGGCCAGCACCACCCACACCTGCCCCGGGGCGAAGTTCACCGGAGTGCCGTCCGCAGTCGTGAACTCGGTGCCCTCGTCCGCGCTCGGACGGCTCCACCGGACCTCGTAGGACCGGCCGTCGCGCAGCACCTCGGCGGTGCCCGAGCCGACCGTCTCGCTGTACGGGGAGTTGTTGCCGAGGAAGTCATGGAACGCGGACTTCCGTACCGTCACGTGCTGCACGACCACCGTCGCGGGCGCCAGGTCCTTGCCGTCGGTGGTGCGGGCCCGGGTGCCGTCCATCGAGACCAGCCAGCGCCCGCGATCGGCGGACCAGGTGAACGTGAAGCGCGCGGCAGGGAACTTCACGGTCCGCTGCTTCACCGCCTTGCCGCCCGTGGGCGCGGGACCCGTGCGGAACCCGGTCTGCGCGAGGGCCGCCGCGCCCGCCGCCTTGTCCATCACCTTGTCCGGGCGGAGATAGAGATTGTGCGGGGCGGGCTTGCCCATACCCCGGTAGTAGGCCGACACCGCCTTCTCCGGCGGGACGGGCCGCAGCGGCGCCTTGTCGATCAGCGGCAACAGCTTCGACTGCGCGCCGGAGAAGGCCAGTGTCGGATCGTGGAACTGGCCGAGCAGTTCGAGATCGGTCTCCCGCGCGCTGCGCACCGGCCCCACGGCCTGGGGCAGCCGGGTCGCGAACACCGCCATCAGCCGGCTCAGACCGGCCTCCACCTGCTCCGCGTACACGATGTCCGCCGCGTCGATGCCGGTCTGCGGGCGGGCCGGACCCACATTGTCGATCTTCACGGCGAGTACCGGCGGTGCGGTCGGCGTGGGGCTGGCGTCGGGGCTCGGTGACACGGATGTGCGGGACGGGGAGGCGTCGGCCCTGGGTGGCGGGGTCTCGCTGTGCACGGTGCACGCCGACACCAGGGCGGCCACCGTGACCGCGACGGCGGCGCCGTACCGTATGCGGACGCCGTACCGTATGTGCGCGGACGGTCTCATACGACCTGCACCCCCGTGTCCCCGAAGTCCCCGTAATTCGCTTGTGTGTTCAAGCGTACGTCGGGATCCGGCAAGGGAGCCGGTCAGTGCCCGGTGCCCAGGATCTCCGCCAGGTCATAGCGCACCGGCTCCTCCAACTGCCCGAACGTGCAGCTCTCCGGTGCCCGGTCCGGGCGCCAGCGGCGGAAGCGCGCCGTGTGCCGGAACCGTGCCCCGTTCTCCATGTGGTCGTACGCCACCTCGGCCACCCGCTCCGGACGCAGCGGCACCCACGACAGGTCCTTCTTGCCCGACCAGCGGCTCGGCGCGCCCGGCAGCCGCGCCGACTCGTGCGCCGTCTCGTCCGTCCACGCGGCCCATGGATGCCCGGCCGCCGACTCCATCCGCAGCGGCTCCAACTCCTCGATCAGCTCCGCCCGTCGCGTCATCGAGAAGGCGGCGCAGACCCCGACGTGCTGGAGCGCGCCCCGGTCGTCGTGCAGCCCGAGGAGCAGCGAGCCGACAATCGGGCCCGTCTTGTGGAAGCGGTAGCCGGCGACCACGCAGTCCGCCGTCCGTTCGTGCTTGACCTTGAACATCAGGCGCTCGTTCTGCCGGTAGCGCAGTTCGAGCGGTTTCGCGACGACCCCGTCCAGGCCCGCGCCCTCGTACTGCTCGAACCAGCTCCGCGCCACATCGCGGTCCGTCGTCGCGGGCGCCAGATGCACCGGCGGCGTCACTCCGCGCAGCGCCTCGGCCAGACGGGTGCGCCGGTCCGTCAGCGGGGCGTCCAGCAGGCTCTCGTCGCCCAGGGCCAGCAGGTCGAAGGCGACGAAGGAGGCCGGGGTGCGCTCCGCGAGTGTCCGGACCCGGGACGCGGCCGGATGGATCCGCTCGGTGAGCGCGTCGAAGTCGAGCCGCCCCTCACGGGCGATCACGATCTCGCCGTCCACCACACACCGCTGCGGCAGCCGCTCGCCGAGCGCCGTGACCAACTCGGGGAAGTAGCGGGTCAGCGGCTTGCCCGTACGGCTGCCCAGCTCGATCTCGGGGCCGTCCCGGAAGACGATCGCCCGGAACCCGTCCCACTTCGCCTCGTACTGCATGCCCGGCGGGATGCTCGCCACGGACTTGGCGAGCATCGGCTTCACGGGCGGCATCACCGGCAGTTTCATAGCCCGATTCTGCCGGGTACCACGAGGATCGGCCCGCTGTGCGACGGCCTGATATGCCGTATATCGCCGTCCGATATGCGGTGTATGGGGGCCTCGCCTACTGTGACCGTCATGGGTGCGAGCAGCCACGGTGCGGCGATCGAGCTGGAAGTGGGCGGGCGGACCGTGCGTCTGTCCAGCCCGGAGAAGGTCTACTTCCCGGAGCGTGGGTTCACCAAGCTGGACCTCGCCCGCTACTACATCGCGGTCGGCGAGGGCATCCTGCGCGCCCTGCGCGACCGGCCCACCACACTGGAGCGCTACCCCGAGGGTCTCGGCGGCGAGTCCTTCTTCCAGAAGCGCGCCCCCAAGAACATGCCGAAGTGGATCCCCACGGCCCACATCACCTTCCCCAGTGGCCGCTTCGCCGACGAGATGTGCCCCACCGAGGTCGCCGCCGTGCTCTGGGCCGCCCAGTTCGGCACCTTCACCTTCCATCCCTGGCCCGTGCGGCGCGACGACACCGACCGCCCCGACGAACTCCGGCTCGACCTCGATCCGCAGCCCGGCACCGACTTCAAGGACGCGGTACGCGCCGCCCATGAACTCCGGGCGATCCTGGAGGAGCACGGACTGCGCGGCTGGCCCAAGACCTCCGGCGGACGCGGCCTGCATGTCTTCGTACCGATCGAGCCGCGCTGGACCTTCACCCAGGTCCGCCGCGCCGCCATCGCCTGCGGACGCGAGCTGGAACGCCGGATGCCGGGCCGCGTCACCATCGCCTGGTGGAAGGAGGAGCGCGGCGAGCGCATCTTCGTCGACTACAACCAGACCGCACGCGACCGCACCATCGCCTCCGCCTACTCCGTACGCCCCCGCCCGCACGCCCCCGTCTCCGCGCCGCTGCTCTGGGACGAGGTGGACGACGCGGTGCCCGAGGACTTCGACATCGCGACCATGCCGGTCCGCTACCGCGACGTCGGCGATGTGCACGCCGACATGGACGCGCACCGGTTCTCGCTCGACTCGCTCCTCGAACTCGCCCGCCGCGACGAACACGACCACGGGCTCGGCGATCTGCCCTATCCGCCCGAGTACCCGAAGATGCCGGGCGAACCGAAGCGGGTCCAGCCCAGCCGCGCCCGGAACGACGACGACACCTGAGCCACCGGGCCCGCGCCCCGGACACGGGTCTGGGCCCCTCCCGCCGGCTTGGGTTCTAATGGTCCTCGCAACACCCGCGATCTGTGGGAGTTGCGAGGACCGTGGCCGTTGGACACGATGATCTTTCGGGGTTGAGGGAGCG